>CAYVYW010000049.1:0-2727 GCA_964456065.1 uncultured Geobacteraceae bacterium | reverse complement strand
CGAGCAGGGGCGCGTGCCCTGGGTGCAGCCGTGGGATTCGGCCGCAGCAGCCCTTGACCTGCCGGTCAATGCCAGCACTCGCGCGCGCTACAGCGGGATCAACATCCTGATCCTGTGGAGCGCGATGATCGAACGCGGCTTCACCACCAACCGCTTTCTTACCTTCCGCCAGGCGCTGGAACTGGGCGGCAATGTCCGCAAGGGCGAGCGGGGCATGACCGTGGTCTATGCCCATCGCTACACCCCGCAGCAGGAGCGCGAACGGGCCCGCGAGGAAGACCGGACGCCCGGCACGATCCCGTTCCTGAAGCGCTACACGGTCTTTTCGACCGACCAGTGCGACGGCTTGCCCGAGGACTTGAGCGCGCCAGTCGCGCCGGTCGACCGGTCACTGATCCTGCCTGAGGCAGATGCCCTGATCCGCGCCACCGGCGCCGATATCCGCATCATGGGCGGCGAGGCCTTCTACGTGCCCTCGCGCGACTATATCCAGATCCCGCGTCCCGATGCGTTCCCTGACCCGATCAACTGGCACCGCACGGCCTTCCATGAGCTTGGTCACTGGACGGGTCATCCGAGCCGGCTCTCCCGCGATCAGTCCGGCCGCTTCGGCTCACCCGAATATGGCCGGGAGGAGCTCTGCGCCGAGATGACGAGCGCTTTCGTCTGCGCCGCGCTCGGGATCGAGCCCAGCGTGCGCCATGCCGACTACCTTGGCTCGTGGCTGGCGATCCTGCGCGAGGACAATCGCGCCATCGTGCGGGCCGCAAGTGCCGCCTCGAAGGCGGCGGACTTCCTCCTCGCTTTCGGACGGGGGGAAGAGGAGGCGCCCGAGTTCGCGCGGGCGGCGTGAGGTCGCCGCGCGGGCTAACGGCGGGATCAGGGCAAGGGCGTCGCCGTCCCCGGACAGGCGGCGCCCGCCCCATAGAGGGAAAGGGAAGCCGGGGGCTTCGTGACGGGCCAGGGGCTGGGAGAGAGGCTCCCGGCGGTCCGCCACCGGAGACCTGACATGGCAAGTGCCGCTTCCAAGATCGTCCTGTCGCAGTCGCGCGACATTCCCTTCAACCAGCTGGTCCTGAGCCAGGCCAATGTCCGGCGGGTCAAGACCGGCGTCTCGATCGAGGCGCTGGCCGAGGACATCGCCCGGCGCACCTTGCTCCAGAGCCTCAATGTCCGCCCCCAGCTCGACGATGCCGGGCAGGAAACCGGCCTGTTCGAAGTGCCTGCGGGCGGCCGCCGCTTCCGCGCCCTCGAACTGCTGGTGAAGCAGAAGCGCATGGCGAAAACCCAGCCCGTCCCTTGCGTGGTGCGCGAGGGCAGCGACATTTCTGCGGAAGAAGACTCGCTGGCGGAAAACACCCACCGCGAACAGCTGCACCCCCTCGACCAGTTTCGCGCCATGCAGGTGCTGAGCGATCAGGGCCTGGGGCTCGAGGACATCGCCGCCCATTTCATGGTGACGTCGGCTGTCGTGCGCCAGCGGCTCAAGCTCGCCTCGGTCTCGCCCCGGTTGCATGCGGTCTATGCCGATGACGGCATGACCCTCGATCAGCTGATGGCCTTCTCGGTTTGCGAGGATCACGAGCGGCAGGAGCAGGTCTGGGAGATGCTGGCGCACAGCTTCAACCGCTCGCCCGCCTATATCCGTTCGCGTCTGACCGAAGACACGGTGCGCGCCTCCGACAAGCGGGTCCGGTTCGTCACGCTCGATGCCTATGTGGCCGCAGGCGGCAGCGTCATGCGCGACCTGTTCGAGGATGACCACGGGGGCTGGCTGCAGGACGTCGCCCTGCTCGACAAGCTGGTCGCCGACCGCTTGCAGGCCGAGGAAGCCCGGTTCGAGGCTGACGGGTGGAAATGGGCGGCAGCGGCCGTTGATTTTCCCTGGGGCTACCGCGACGGCATGCGGGTGCTTTCCGGCACTGCCGTGGTCCTGACGGAGGAAGAACAGGCGCGGGTCGATGCCTTGCAGGCCGAGGCCGGAACGCTCGAAGATGACTGTGCGAGCGGCACCGATGTCCCGGACGAGGTCGAACAGCGGCTGACCGCGATCGACGAGGAACTGGCTCTGCTGCTGGAACGCCCCCCTGTATTCGCGCCCGAGGACATGGCGATGGCCGGCGTCTTCATCAGCGTCGATGTCGACGGATCGCTCCATGTCGAACGCGGCTTCATGCGCGCCGAGGATGAGCCGAAGCCTGACTCGGACATGCCGGATGACGGCAGGTACGCTGGCGGCGAAGATGGGCACAATGCCGGAAGCGTCGATGCCGATCGGCCCTTTGGCGGTGAACCGTCGCAGGGCAGCGAATCTTCCCGCGAGCCCGAAGAAGACGAGAGCAGCCTCAAGCCGCTGCCCGACAAGCTCGTTTGCGAACTGACCGCCGAGCGCACGCTGGCATTGCAGGATGCGGTTGCGAACCGTCCTGACGTGGCCTTTGCCGCCGTCCTTCATGCCATGGTCCTGCAGACTTTCTACCATGGAGCGCGGGAAAGCTGCCTCGGCGTGGCGGTGCATCGCACAGGGTTCCCGCACCAGGCGCCGGGCATCGCGGATTCGGTCAGCGCCCGCGCGATCATCGCGCGGCACGACCAATGGAAGGCAAAACTGCCTGAGCACGACATCGATCTATGGGCAGCTCTTCTGTCCATGACCGGCGCTGACCAGGCCGCCCTGTTCGCCCATTGCGCCGCTTTCGGCATCAATGCGCAGTGGGAACCGGCCAG
>CAYVYW010000048.1:0-2756 GCA_964456065.1 uncultured Geobacteraceae bacterium | reverse complement strand
CCGATCCGGACGATGCGCGGGAGCTGCTCAACTACCGCACCGCCTTCGAGTTTGTTTCCGAGTGCCTGGACAGCGGCCTGCCTGCGCCGCCCCCTCATAATGGTGAATTTTGCATTTACGTCCTCAAATGCTCGGATGGTTCTTTCTATATCGGGCAATCGGAAAACTTCCCGAAGAGGCTGGCTGAACATCGAGCGAAAAAGGTCGTTTGGACAGCACCCAGATTACCTGTCGAACCAATCCATTGGGAAGTTTTCGACTCCCGCGAGGCAGCGGTAAAACGAGAGAAAGAGCTCAAGACCGGTTTTGGTCGAAAATGGCTGAAGAGAGAATATGAACGAGGCGGGCTGGCGGGTTCGTCGCGGCAGGCAGGCGACCCGATCACCGAGGGAATGATCCGCGAGATCCACCGCAAGCTGGTGGAAGGCGTGCGTGGCGGCAGCGCCGCGCCAGGGGAATACCGGCGTATTCAGAACTATGTGGTCAACGCGGGCACCGGCCAGGTCATCTACACTCCGCCCACCGCGGTGGAGGTGCCGGTGATGATGTCGGAACTGGTCAGGTGGCTGAACGGTGACCTCGATATTCACCCGGTGCTGGTAAGCGGCATCGCCCAATTCCAGCTAGTGCATATCCACCCGTTTCTGGATGGCAACGGCCGCGCCTCGCGCTTGCTCTCCACCCTCTGCCTCTACAAGGCCGGGTACGATTTCAAGCGGCTGTTCACCATCAGCGAATACTACGACCGCGACCGGCCGACCTTCTACAAGTCGATTCAGAGCGTGCGGGAAAACGGCATGGACATGACCGTCTGGCTCGATTACTTCGTCACCGGCCTGGAAACCCAGATGGTCGAGGTGCGCGAACGCAGCGAGCAAGTCATCCGCCGCGACGTACTGGTGAAACAGCACGGCCTGAACGAGCGCCAGGGCAAGGCGCTGGGCTATCTCCTCCAGCACGGCAAGCTGACTATCCAGGATTTCGAAGCGCTCTGCCCGACCGTCAACCGCCGCAGCCTGCAGCGGGATCTAAAGGGAATGCTGGACAAGAATCTGATCGTTGAAGTTGGCGCGGGAGCGACCGACCCGACCCGCCATTACACGTTGGCTGAGCTATGACAAGCTGTGACACCGAGCTGTGACAGAGCTATGACAATAGCTGCGACATCTTGGGGGCTGACTTGAGGGGTGACTTGGAGGCCAATGTTTTCTAACGACAGGCTGATGGCGGAGTATGGATTTGCCGAAGAGTGACAAGAGCCTGAATGAACAAGATGAACTGCGGTGGCTGCGAGAGGAGAATGCCCGCCTCAAGGATCTGCTGACCCAGCACGGTATTGCCTGGGAAGAACCGGCTATCCCTGAACCCGTCCCCGCTCCAACCGAATCTGCACCAGCCCCAGCCCATTTCACCACCGACGACAAGATCACCCTGTTCCGCCGCCTGTTCCGGGGGCGTGAGGATGTCTACCCGCAACGGTGGGAGTCGGCCAAAGGTACGTCAGGCTACTCACCGGCCTGCGGTAACGAGTGGAAGCCCGGCATCTGTCACAAGCCTCGGGTGAAATGCGGTGACTGCAACCAACGACAGCTCCTGACGGTAACCGATCAGGTGGTCTATGCCCATTTGGCCGGAAAACAGACCATCGGCGTCTATCCGCTCCTGACCAATGACAGCTGCTATTTTCTTGCGGCCGATTTCGACGAAGCCGACTGGCGAGAGGACGCCCAAGCCTTCATGCAATCCTGCCGGGAGCTTGGCATTCCGGCGGCGATGGAGATTTCCCGTTCCGGCAACGGCGCTCATGCCTGGATATTCTTCACTGAGCCGGTTCCGGCCCGTGAGGCACGGCAGCTTGGGGCCGCACTCATCAGCCACACCTGCGACCGCACTCGGCAATTGTCACTGGCCAGTTACGATCGCCTGTTTCCTAATCAGGACACCATGCCCAAGGGTGGCTTCGGCAACCTGATCGCTTTGCCCCTGCAGAAACAGCCGAGGGAATTGGACCGCAGTGTGTTCGTCGATGAACAGCTGCAATCATTTCCCGATCAATGGGCCTTTCTGGCGTCCATTCGTCCCATGTCCCGGCGAGACTTGGAAGACGCCATTCTACGGGCCAGCGGCGGCCGCCATCCCCTGGATTTGGCCTTTGCCACCGAGGAGGAAGACAGCAAGCCCTGGCAGCGACCATCACCAGTACCCGCCCGGATTGCTGGCCCACTGCCGGAATCCCTGACCCTGGTGCTGGCCAACCAGATTTTCATCGCCAAGGCCGATCTGCCGCAGCCGCTGGCTAACCGTTTGATTCGGCTCGCGGCCTTCCAGAATCCCGAATTCTACAAGGCCCAGGCCATGCGCCTGCCGGTGTGGAGCAAGCCGCGCATCATCGGCTGCGCCGAGAACTATTCCCAGCATATCGGCCTGCCGCGAGGCTGCCTCGATGCGGTGCTCGACCTGTTGCAGGAGAATGACATCCGTCCGGAACTGCAGGACGAACGATTGGCCGGACGGAAAGTGACGGCCAAATTCACGGGGACCTTGCGCAAGGACCAGAAAGCGGCGGTGCGGGAGATGCTCAAGCACGAGGTCGGCGTGCTCTGCGCTCCTACGGCCTTCGGCAAGACCGTTACCGCCGCAGCCCTGATCGTCCGGCGCAAGGTCAGCACACTGGTGCTGGTCCATCGCACCGAACTGCTGCGCCAGTGGCAGGAGCGGTTGACTGGATTTCTTGAGTTCCCGAAAGGAAGCTTGGG
>CAYVYW010000047.1:0-2845 GCA_964456065.1 uncultured Geobacteraceae bacterium | reverse complement strand
ATGACCTCGACCAGATGGAGCCTTGCTTCTTCAGCTCCGGGAATCGGGATGCCAGCAGAAACTTGGCATGACGGGTTGATTCATAATGTGTATTCGCATTACTTTTCACAATGATTTTATACCATGAAAGGCTTAATCATGTAAATATACTCAAAAAAGACGCCTACCATCCCCGCCCAAAGAGCGAGGCTTTCCCGGCGGGGGTTATGTAACCTCTCGTGTAACCTCTGCGCTGTTGTATCTCGATCTTATAGCTTCCAATATCTTTTCGTTGTCTTTTTTCAGCGCCTCATTATCCATCAAAAGTTCGAGAATAGTACAGGTTTCTTTCTTACTTTTGTACATCTGAAAGATAAATATACGTACCTGTAGTCGCAAGTCTGTTCGTCGCATTGAAGGATTGCGTCTTGAGTGATGCAACTTGTGCCGTTGTATCCGCATTGAAGTTGAACTGAACGATGGATACGCTTTTCATAAAGCTGGGGCCGTGATCGAGCCGTATCGTGCACTTGGCACCGTCACACCAGACAATTGAAATATCCCGCGCATGCTGAGCTTGATACTTTGGCACCTCTTTTACTGTTACTGCTCCACCTGACGCCTTTAACAGCTGTTCAATGGCAGCGTTCCTGTGTTGCCGGATTTGCCAATCGTCATGTAACAACTCAGAAGATTTTAATTTTGCTTGACGAAATCGACTGTTTCGACAACGTTTTTGACGGCTGTGTCGAATTTTCCGAAATACGCACTTAGGCCCTTAGCTGCTTCTACCAATAATTTAACATTCATCGGGGACGAGAAAAACTTGTCTCTGAACTCTAAACTGGCAATCGGTTTTTTCTGTTCCAACCGTTCCTTTAGATGCGGAAGATTCGAACATAACTGCTGCCAAAACAGGCCACCAAAATTGTTGATTGGACCATCCAGTTGCTTCGTGATAACCAGCTCGGTAAAACTACCTGGCGGGGCTCTTCTTACTTTACCCGTGTCAATAATGATTCCCTTGATCGGCGACAACGGCAGTCCATTTGAAACTTTCACACACCGGTCGTCCTGGTTTGCCCTTGCCCAGTATTCTGATGGGATTAAGCAGTCAGGCGAAGTTGTTGCCCATCTGACGGTCCTGAGGGCACCCCCTACCTCTGCAATCAGGTTGGGGATATGGAGGTCATCCTCTTGTGGAATAATCTCGCGTAGCTGGATGCCTCCTGCCTCGATTAAGCTGGCTAGTGGGTTTGCTACTGATGAGTCGAGTGAAAAGATGGCCTCTTTCTTCGCCAGCAATACCACTTTGCGATCTTCGCTGGCCCATTTGAGAAGAGAGGATCGAAGCGGCCAGTCCAGAAAATCCCAGTGTTCGAGATTTCCCCCCAGATAGATACGCAACTCGTCGAACTCAAGTCTGGATTGGGGCCCGAAAAAATGCAGCTCTTTCGGCAGACTTAAGCCTGTCAGTAACTGTGGGGAAATTTGTGCCATGGCCTCATGGCGATTCAGCCGTTTCACATCATGCTGCGTGTCATAGGTTAACAGGCACGAGTGGCAAGCAGTGTCACAGTTCTTCTTGCATGTTATGATCTCTCTGGCTCTTTCTAGCAATTTGGGAAGATTGGAGGCGGCAGCGGCAACGAAGCCGGCTCCTCCTGTCGATGTGTCGTAGAGCACAATGGATCGCGCCAGTTGGTTGGTCGGCGTACGAGACGGGATACTCGCACAGCTTATCTTCCGATCGTTGATCCCTAACTCTTCTGCCAGCGCCGCCGTAAGGCTGTCGCAAGAGAATATGCCGCCACATCACTGTTGAGTGGAACTCCTGAAACTGGATCCGAGAGCTGCAGTTCAAAGACATCGGTAGACACCCCCAACCCTAGCCACTGGTTTCTCTTGATTGCCCACTGCTGGTCATTCCCAGGGCATAACGACTGGCCATTTCTCTCCTTACCTCCCCTTAACCGGTAGTGGTCCTGGAGTTCTAATGGCAAAGTACCACCGGTGGCTGTCTCTGATGCTGAGCGCCCGCAGCGCAGACAAATGACGTAGCCGTGCCCCATCACCCCCCCGGATTGGTGGAAGATGTGCCTCTCGTGGCTGAACCTGTAGCGGCCCAGCTCGGGGCGCGGCAAGGGCGACCAGGGCGTCTGACCGGCAGCGCTGGTCGCCATAAGCGTGCCGTTGCTGACCAGTTCGATGTCAGGCCTGCTAGTCGGGCTCTTTTTCCCGAAGTCAATCTGGTGGTGGCCATCGGCATAGCATGCATCTCGCTGCCGTACATCCTGATGGACCGGGTGCAGGTACGGCTCTATCATGGCTATGTGAAGGGGAAACCTTTCTGGACATTGATCAAGTACGCCTTATCCAGTACGGATTACCGTCCCTGCTATGCCCCATGGTGGTACTGGCGCTGGTACTACTGGTGGTAGGGGAATATTTGGCATCCATGCCGGTCACCCGTTTCGGATGACGAACTGCATGGTGGCTGTTTTGGCTGCCAATTTGGTACCAAAGATGGGGAGCTTTTTGCCACCTTTCAACAATGGCGCATATTTGGGGACAAAAATGGTACCTTCGATGACGCCATTCTCGAATAGACCCGTTAGAAAGACATACTCCGTCGTCCGGTCCTGCAAGCATCTATGACCAACAGGCAGCTGACAATATGTGTCTCGAACTCTCCAAAAACCTGTCGATTCATCTACAATCGGCTATATTTCCCTGTTTCATAGCGTATCTGTGATCATCATATATACGATCATGTATATTGCGCTGGCATTGTCACGATAATGCTGTTATAAATTTACATAACCCCCGCCGGGAAAGCCTCGCTCTTTGGGCGGGGATGGTAGGC
>CAYVYW010000046.1:0-2946 GCA_964456065.1 uncultured Geobacteraceae bacterium | reverse complement strand
CATGATGTACCCGTCCGAGATGTTCGGCGGCATGGGGTCCGAGGCAATCTCCGCAGTACCGGTTCTAGCGAAGATGCGTTCGATCTCGGGAAACTTCGCCTTCAGGGTCCGCTCGATCTGTTGTTGCATGGCTACCGACTGGGACAGGCTGGTGCCCGGAATGCGCAGCGCCTGGATCGCGAAGTCGCCTTCATTGAGGTTGGGTACAAACTCGCTGCCCATGCGGGTCGCGATCAGTCCGCACAGGACCACGGCAACCGCGGCAATGGTGAGAACCAGCGTTTTGGCGCCCATCACGCGATCAAGCATGGGGCCGTACAGGCGCTTGGCGTGGCCCAGCAAAAAGTTCTCCTTCTCGCTGACCCGATTGCCGATGAAGAGGGCCACAGCTGCCGGGATGAAGGTCACAGAAAGGATCATCGCGCCCACCAAAGCGGCAACCACCGTGAAGGCCATGGGGTGGAACATCTTCCCTTCCACGCCCGTCAGCGCGAAGATGGGCAGGTACACCACCATGATGATGAGCTGTCCGAACAGCAATGGGCGGCGCGACTCCTGGGATGCCAGGAACACTTCATGAAAGCGCTCGGCCCGCGTCAACGGCCGGCCGTGGTGCGCCTGCGCATGGGCGAGCCGCCGAACGCAGTTCTCCACGATCACCACAGCTCCGTCAATGATGATGCCGAAGTCCAGCGCCCCCAGGCTCATCAGGTTGGCACTCACCTTGTAGTGGACCATCCCGGTGAACGTGAAGAGCATCGACAAGGGGATGACCATTGCCGTGATGACTGCGGCCCGGATATTGCCCAGAAAGAGGAACAGGATCACGATCACCAGAACCGCGCCTTCCAGCAGGTTCTTCTTCACCGTACTGATGGCTTTGTCAACAAGCACGGTACGGTCGTAGACAGTCACCGCGTGCACCCCCTCTGGGAGGCTCTTGTTGACTTCCAACATCTTCTTGTCCACCGCCTGCGAGACAGTCCGGCTGTTCTCGCCGATCAGCATGAACACCGTGCCGAGGACCACTTCGCGCCCGTTATCGGTTGCTGCACCGGTGCGCAGTTCCCGGCCAATGCCAACTTCTGCCACGTCGCGAACGCGCACAGGAACACCGTTGGCGCTGCTGAGGATCACGTTACCGATGTCTTCCAGCGACTTCACCTGACCAGGTGCACGAATCAGATACTGCTCGCCACGCTTTTCGATATAGCCCGCGCCCACATTGCCGTTGTTGCGGTCCAGCGCAGTGACCACATCCTGCAGTGTCACGCCCAGAGAAGCCAGGCGTTCAGGGATGGGCGCGATCTGGTATTCCTTGGCAAAGCCGCCAATGGAATTGATCTCGGTCACGCCAGGAACATTTCGCAGCTGTGGCTTGATGATCCAGTCCTGAATCTCGCGCAGGTCTGTCGCGGTATAGGGCGAGCCGTCGGGCTTCTTCGCCCCGTCCTTGGTTTCGACAGTCCAGAGATAGATTTCGCCCAGCCCGGTCGAGATGGGCCCCAGCGCTGGCGTGATGCCGGCAGGCAGCTTGTCGCGCGCCTCCTGGATACGCTCGTTGACGAGCTGCCGAGCAAAATAGATGTCGGTTCCGTCTTTAAAAATGACTGTCACCTGCGACATACCGTACCTCGAAAGCGACCTGGTCTGCTCCAGGTTTGGCAGGCCAGCCATGACCGTCTCGATGGGGTATGTAACCCGCTGCTCAGTCTCCAAAGGCGAGTAGCCTGCGGCCTGGGTGTTGATCTGAACCTGGACGTTCGTGATGTCAGGGACCGCATCGATAGGCAGCTTTTGGTAGCTGAAGACGCCAAGCGCCGCCATGCCCAGGGCCGCTAGAAGCACCAACCATCGCTGTTCGATCGAGAATCGAATGAGTTTTTCAAACATGTATGCGCTCCGCGATCAGTGCGTGTGTTCGGCAGATCCCTTGCCGAGTTCAGACTTCACGACGAAGCTGCCGGTCGAGGCGTAGGGCATACCGGCTTTGAGACCCGAGAGGACTTCGACCCGCTTGCCATCGCTTCGGCCCAGCTTCACGGGTTGAGCGATAAAGCCTCCATCAACCTTGAGGAAGACCACCGGCTTTTCCCCGACGTTTTGGACGGCGTCGGCCGAGATGGTTACAGGCGCTGCCGTTTCTTCGGACACCACCTCAACATTGACGAACAGGCCGGGGCGCCAAGCGCCCTTGGGGTTGTCAAGAACCACGCGGGCTTTTGCCGTGCGGGTTTGCTCGCCAATGAGCGCTCCTACAAAAGCGACAGTGCCTGTGGCCGAGGCGTCAAAGGCTGTGGCCTTGATCGTGACCTTTTCGCCCACGCGCACCGATGGCAGATCCTTCGCCGGAACGTTGATCTCAGCCCAAACCTGAGAAAGGTCCGAGATGGTGAAAACCGCAGTATCTTCCTTCACGGCTTCGCCGAGACTGAGGTGCTTCTCGATGACAATGCCATCAAAGGGCGCTCGCAACTCGATACGGTTCAGTCCTGCTACCGACGAGGCGGACAGGCCCATCGCGCTCAGTTTCTGATTGGCGTTGGCTACTGCGACCTCTGCTTCGCTCAAGGCCTGCTTGGCCTGCAGGTAGTCCTGCTCGGCAGACACCTTCTGCTCCCACAGCTTTTTTTCTCGCTCGTAGGTGGTCTTTGCCAGCGTTAAGCGCTTTTGGGCCGTCTGCAGCTCGCTGCGTTGCTCGGAAGCAGTCGGGCTCGCGATCACCGCCAAAACTTGCCCTTTCTTGACCACTTGGCCCAAGCTGGCATTGACGCTTTCCACGACTCCCGCAAGCCGGGGAACAACGTGAGACGTGCGATCTTCGTTCAAGCGTATCTCCCCGGGAAGGAGCAACGCCGTCTTGATGTTGGCTTTGACCGCATTGTCCAGGCTGATGGATGCAGCCTTAATCTGGGCATCGGTCAGTTCGATCTTTCCTTCTTCCTT
>CAYVYW010000045.1:0-3617 GCA_964456065.1 uncultured Geobacteraceae bacterium | reverse complement strand
GCCAAGGCGTATGCCCTGACGCTGAAAGCGCCTTTTGTCATCCTGAGCAATGGTCAGGAGCACTATTTCTGGGATTACACCGATGGCGATGCCCGGCCGGTGATGGGTTTCCCCAGCCAGGCCGATCTCGAACGGAGGGCCAATATCAAGGTTCACCGCAAGGGAGACATCCGGCAGAGCCTCTCACTGCAACCCCTGCCGCACCGTTTCGATTTCAAGGGTGAGGAGGTCGAGGCACGTCCCTACCAGCTTGAATGTCTGCAAAAAGCGGATGACGCGCTCATCGCCGGTCGGCGACGCATGCTCTTTGAAATGGCCACCGGTACAGGCAAGACCCTGACCATCGCCATGCTGATGAAGCGCTGGCTGCAAACAGCCATCATCTCCCGCGTGCTCTTTCTGGTCGACCGCATCGAATTGGCCAAACAGGCCAAGGAAACCTTCGACGAATACCTGCGCGACTGGCCGACGGTCATCCTTTACGGCGGCAAGCGCAGCCTGGAGGGGCAGATCGTCGTCGGCACCCTGGACACCATTGCCACCCAACTCGGCGGCAACGGTTTCGGCCACGGGTATTTCGACCTGGTGGTCACCGACGAATGCCACCGTTCAATCTACAACACCCACCGGGCCACGCTCGGTCACTTCGACGCCATCCACGTCGGCCTGACTGCTACCCCCAACCCCGGAGAGTTGCACTTTATCAGCGAACACGAGCGCCGTCTGGTTCGCAACACCTACATCTTTTTCGATTGCTGGGACGCCGCCAAGAAAGAAGGCCGCCCCACCTTTGAGTACGGCATTCAGCGCGGCATCAACGACGGCTATCTGACCAAGTATCGCGTCTACCACGCCGAAAGCGTGCTGACCTTCGAAGGGGCCGAGTGGGAGGATGAAGAGATCAAGCCCGGTGCCTGGGGCCGCGACGTGGAATCCGAAGACCGGCTCAAGACCATCCTGCAGGAGTACTACGCCGCTGACGCTGAACGGGCCAGGGTCAGGCCGCGCAAGACCATTGTCTTTGCGGTGTCTGAAAAACAGGCGTCGATCCTCGTGCGCCTGTTCAACAAGCTACTTTCCGACGAAGACTGCCTGCGCATCTCGGGGCAGATCAACCGTTCGCCATCCGAGGTTCGGCAGAGTTTCGCCAAGAAGATCACCTGCTACACCAACAATGGCAACCCCAAGCCGATTATCGATGAATTCAAGTACGACCCGCTGCCGCTGGTCGCCGTATCCGTGGACATGCTCGACACGGGCTACGACCAGAAGGACATTGAAAACCTGATCATGTTGCGGCCAACCAAGTCGCCCATCAAATACGCTCAGATGCGAGGACGCGGCAGCCGCCTGTGCCCGAAGATCGGCAAGGAAGAATTTATCATTTACGACTTTGTTGGCAACTCGAAGCGGTTCAACGACCCCGGCGAGCGGTACGACAAACCGAAGCTGGTCGGTGTCGCCCCCGGTTCACGCCCGGCCGAAACCGGCGAGATTGAAGAAGGCGACGTGCCGCAGCCGGAAACTGGCACCACCTATCCCGAGGGCGGTCATCGCGAGTTTCTCACCATCGCCGAGGGATCGCTCGACGACGAAATCCGCTCCCGCGAGATCATCCTGGTCGGCCCGGAAGGGCTGGCAATGGACCGCAAGACCTACCGCGAGGAATGGGAAAAGAAGGTGGTCGAGCTCAAACGCACCGATCCGGCGGTGGAAAAGATCTTCCGTGGCGAGGAACTGGCCGACGATGAATGGGAGGCGCTCGCCCGCCGTCTCAATTCGCCCCGGCACTATTTCAACGAAGAGACCCTGCGCCGGGCCTTCGAGCAGCCCACCGGCTCACTCACCGATTTCATCCGGGTGGCCCTGGGGCTTGATCGGTTCCTCACCCAGGACGAGCGCATCGAGAAAGCCTTCAACGCCTGGGTCTCGGAACACTCCAGCAGCATCAACCCGGCCCAGGCCCAGATGCTTCGCCTGCTCAAGGCGCGGGTCATGACCGGCGAGGAGATCACCATGCGTCTTTTCAGCCAGCCGCCGTTCTCCCTCTGGGGCGGACTGACCCGAATGGAACAGCTCTTTGGCAAGGAACAGCTGCTGGAAATGGTCGACGAACTGAACGCCCTGCTTGCGGCGTAATAAAGATAAGGATTCCTGATGGACAGCGGTCAACTGCAAAACACCCTCAAATCCCTCTGCAAGGTGATGTGGGACAACAACGTCACCAACCCAATCACCTACGTTACCCAGATCTCCTACCTGCTCTTTCTGAAGATGCTGGAGGAGATGGACCACGAACAGCAGGAGGCTCGCAACGGCAACTACCGCACCCTGTTCGGCACGTTCAAGGAAGGGGATGAAGAATTCGATTTCGACCCCCTGCGCTGGAGTGTACTCACTTCAAATCCAGACAACGAGGCCATGCTGCGCACTCTGCGCGACACCCTGCCGCTGCTGGCCAAGCACCCGGAGCTCTCCCAGGGGGCGCGGGCCATTTTCCGCAACGCCGCCATCGTCATTCCCAACGGGGCGACCATGCGGCGGGCGGTGGACATCATCGCGCCCATCTCCTTTCTCGGCATGGATGCCGATGTCAAGGGCGACCTCTTCGAATATCTGGCCAGCGAGCTGGGCGGGCAGAAAAAGGCGGCCCAGTTCCGCACCCCGCGCCACCTGATCCGGGTCCTGACCCAGATGGTCGGTCCCAAGATCGGCGGCACCGTCTGCGACCCGGCCTGCGGCTCCGGCGGTTTTCTGATCGCCGCCTACGAGCACCTGCTGTTGGCAAACACCAGCCCGGAATTCGTCCACGAAAAGGTGTCGCCCGACGGCGCGGTGCGCAAGATCGGCATCGGCGACAAGCTCAGCCGCGCCCAATGGGATTTCCTGCAGACCGGGGCCTTTTACGGCTTCGACGGCGATCAGGACATCCTGCGCATGGCCGCCATGAACGCCATGCTCCACGGCTTCGACCGCTGCCCCATGGTCCAGCGCGACTCCATCTGCGGCAGCGAGGACAAGTGGGACGAAATCCAGTTCGACTACATCCTTGAAAATCCCCCGTTCTCCGGATCGCGGGGCGACGCCAAGCGCTCGCTGCGCATCGAGAAGGGCGACAAGTACGTTCTCTTTCTGGCCCATGCCCTGCGCAGCCTGCGGTCCGGCGGCACCGCCGGGATCATCTTCCCCAACGGCATCCTTTTTGGTGATACCGGAAGCCACGTCACCGTCAAGGAGCGGCTGCTGCGCGAGTTCGACCTGCAGGCAGTGGTGATCCTGCCCAAGGGGATGTTCGAGCCCTACACCCCCAACCCCACCTGTTTCTTCATTTTCCGGAACACCGGCAGGGCAACCGAAAACGTCTGGTTCTTCAAGGTGGACGGCGACGGCTCGTCCCTTTCCAAGGCCCGCAAGTTCGGCAGCCAGTACCGCAACGACTTCCCCGACCTGCTGGCTATGTGGCCTGAGCGCAAAACCGAAGAAGGCCGCGCCTGGCTCGTTCCGGCGCAACGGATCATCGACAACGGCTATAACATGACCCTTTCCGCTCTTGGTTTGATTGAGGCGGAGACGGTCGAACACGCCGAGCCGGAGGAGATTCTCGCCTCGGTCGCCGC
>CAYVYW010000044.1:0-4055 GCA_964456065.1 uncultured Geobacteraceae bacterium | reverse complement strand
CAATCATGAGCAAACCAAACTTAACTACCTGTCCGAAAAAGCGGGAGTATTATAGATACATTGGTTCTGTACAGTATTAAATGATGCGCTTGTATTGATTCTTGTTTAAAAAGGGGCGTTACATGCACAAAGAACGTCGGAGAACAAAAATTGTAGCAACACTAGGGCCTGCAAGTAGTTCTGCAGAAATGATAGAAAAGCTCATGCAGGCTGGAGCAGATCTCTTCCGATTGAATTTTTCACATGGGTCGCTTGAGGATAAAGCCGCTTTAATACGCTGTATTCGCCTAGTCTCATCCAAGGCAGGTAAAGAAATCGGCATTCTTGCTGATTTACAAGGGCCTAAAATTCGTACGGGTAAAATGGCTGGCGATGGCATGGTACTTGTTAAGGGCGAAGAAGTTACCATTACGACAGCAGACATAGTCGGATCCCACGGTCTCATTCCGACAATTTATACTGACTTGCCCCGCGATGTTGTTGCTGGTTCTCGTATCCTGCTCGATGACGGCCTTTTGGAATTAAAAGTCCTTGCGGTACATGGTGATGATGTGCGTTGCCTTGTCATAAATGGGGGGCTTCTCAAAAATAACAAAGGCATTAACCTTCCTGGCGTGAAGGTCTCGGCTCCGTCCTTAACAGCAAAAGACCTGGTAGATCTCGATTTTTGCCTCCATGCGGATGTTGACTATATAGCGCTGTCTTTCGTGCGTACTCCTGAAGATGTGGAGTACATAAAACGCCTCATTTACAGTGCAGGAAAGAATATCCCTGTCGTTGCTAAAATCGAGAAGCCTGAAGCTTTACGTAACTTCAACAAAATACTGCAGGTGACTGATGCAGTCATGGTGGCCCGTGGTGATCTTGGCGTTGAAATTCAGGCTGAAAAAGTACCGCTTATTCAGAAGAAAATTATTCATGCCTGTAATCAAGCTGGTAAACCAGTCATTACGGCAACACAGATGCTGGAGTCGATGATTGTTAACCCAAGACCGACACGTGCAGAAACTTCGGATGTGGCAAACGCCATTCTCGATGGTACTGATGCTGTCATGCTCTCTGGTGAAACTGCTTCAGGTGCCCATCCGGTTGCTGCGGTAGATACAATGGTTAGAATAGCGCTGGATGTAGAACCTGCTCGCTGTAGCGTTTGTGATGATGCTCCGTTACTGCTAACGCCAAGTATTGCACAAGCAGTCGGTGAGGCTGCTTGTAGGGCCGCCACAAGTTTAAAAGCGAAGGCCATAGCTGTATTTACTCAGTCTGGGAGCTCAGCAGCCCTCATTTCCCGTTTTAGACCACCAATACCCATTGTTGCATTTACTGGTTCACCTACGATTCAGCGAAAGATGTCTTTATACTGGGGGGTTAGGACCAGACCTATACAGGCGGTGTCAAGTATGGATCATCAGGTGTCACTTGCCGAACAAACCCTCCTGTCATCAGGTCTTCGTAAAGGTGATATTATCATCATTATTATGGGGACACCGGTTGAGGCGCGTGGCTCAACAAATCTCATGAAGGTTCATAAGTTAGGTGCCGGCGACTTTTTTGAGATATTCTAACAAAGGTGGTCCGCAGTGCTGGGGAAGTGCTATGCCTATTAAACCCGCTTCTATAGAAGATGCAAACAGTATCAGTATGCTACGAACACTTGGTATCACGTTACTTGAAATAGGTGAACGTCATGCGGTTATGATGGTTACTGTTGACACCCGTCATAGCAACTATTTCGGTGGTGCTCACGGCGGTCTTTTGGCAACTTTAATCGATACAGCTTCTTTTTTTCCGCTCCCCTTACTGCCATCCGGTCGCTCCTGTACAACAACGAATCTAAATGTGCACTATTTGCACCCGGCGCGAATGGGTGATTGTCTTGAAGCTCGTTCTGAGTTGTTACACCTTGGTTCACGTACTGCGAATGCCAGAGTAGAGATCAGGAATCAGTTCAATACATTGATAGCCCATGGTGTTGTTGCTCTTTTACTCACCTAGGCAATGATATTACAAGGACAGCGGATAGTACGATACTATCCGCTGTCCTTGCGACCATGATGTTACCACCACATATGTAATTATTTGCCAGCTATAATTGCCTGTACATCATCAGCCACGGTCCCAATCGGTTTAATATCGAAGTTTTCAACCAATACCTTAGCAACATTTGGAGACAGGAAGCCGGGCAGGGTAGGTCCGAGGCGGATATGTTTTACACCGAGGTACAACAACGCCAAGAGAACAACAACTGCTTTTTGCTCGTACCAGGCGATATCATAGGATATCGGTAGTTCGTTAATATCTTCAAGACCAAACACCTGCTTAAGCTGCAATGCTATATAGGCAAGTGAGTAGGAATCATTACACTGGCCTGCGTCAAGTACACGAGGGATGCCGCCAATATCGCCAAGCTCAAGCTTGTTGTAACGATATTTGGCGCAACCCGCGGTCAGGATGACCGTATCCTTTGGTAAAGCTTGCGCAACCTCAGTGAAGTAGTTACGGCTGGTGTGGCGTCCATCGCAACCGGCCATGACTACGAAACGCTTAATAGCTCCTGATTTAACAGCGTCAACAACCTTGTCAGCAAGTGCCATGACCTGATTGTGGGCAAAGCCACCTACAATCTGACCTTTTTCAATTTCTATCGGTGGTGGGCAGGTCTTTGCTTGAGCAATAATCGCCGAGAAGTCTTTCTGGCCGCCTTCTGGGCGGTCAGCAATGTGTTTGACACCAGGCCATCCAGCCATGCCCGTTGTATAGATACGGTCTTTATATGCATCCTTTACGGGAACGATACAGTTCGTTGTCATCAAGATCGGACCGTTGAATGACGCGAACTCTTTATCCTGTGCCCACCACGCATTTCCGTAGTTGCCAACAAAGTGGGAGTACTTTTTAAAGGCAGGGTAGTAATGGGCAGGCAACATTTCGCTATGGGTATAAACGTCAACACCGGTTCCTTCAGTTTGTGCTAACAGGTCTTCCATATCCCGTAGGTCATGCCCTGAAATCAAAATACCAGGCTTCGTACCTACCCCAATATTAACCGTACTGATTTCAGGGTTGCCGTACTTTGTTGTATTTGCCTCATCAAGCAGTGCCATAGCAGTTACTGCTACTTCACCGCACTTCATGACTTGGCCAACCATTTCGTCTACACTCAACTCCTGTGTCGTTGATACAAGGGCATCGACCATAAAGTCAAAAATTTCCTGTTTCATGAAGCCGAGAACAGCGGCATGGTCTGCATAGGCCGCCATACCTTTTAAGCCATAGATCAGAAGCTCACGTAACGAGCGAACATCTTCATTGGGTTGTGATAACACTCCAACTTCTTTTGCCTTGTCAGCGAATGTGCTCTCTGAGTCATTCCAGTTAACACAATCAAGTGTACTGGTGCATGCAGTGGCAAGCTTTAGTGTATCACGCTTTGCAAAGGTTTCTTTAATCAGCGAAGTAATACGCTCATCATCAAAGTTCGCATTGGTGATGGTAGCAAAGAGGGCTTGGCAAATAAATATACCGGTTGCAGCATCTGCTTTCCCTTGTTTTTTAGCTTCCGCAGCGACGACGGCTAGCCCCTTAACAGCGTGGACCAAAAGGTCTTGCAGATTCGCTGTACTCTCTTTTTTTCCACAAACACCAACAACACTACATCCCGTTCCTTTTGCTGTCTCTTGACATTGATAGCAGAACATACTCATGGTGCATCTCCTTTCGTGATAGTCATCAAATGACATGGGTTAACTACATTGCATGGGCCCGTAGGCTTATTGATGATGTCAGCATATAGGAATGCCTTGAAAAGTAATTGACCTGTATCAAAAAACAGAAATGCTACAGGTAACGGCCTTGAGAAGAGAATTTTATTACATAACCCCCGCCGGGAAAGCCTCGCTCTTTGGGCGGGGATGGTAGGCGTCTTCCTTTGAGTATATTTGCATGATTAAGCCTTTCATGGTATAAAATCATTGTGAAAAGTAATGCGAATACACATTACGAATCAACCCGTTATGCCAAGTTTCTGCTGGCATACCACTTCATCTGGTGCCCCA
>CAYVYW010000043.1:0-4318 GCA_964456065.1 uncultured Geobacteraceae bacterium | reverse complement strand
GCCAGTGGCAGGAGCGGTTGACTGGATTTCTTGAGTTCCCGAAAGGAAGCTTGGGGGTCATCGGCGGCGGCAAGAAGAAACCGTCCGGTAAGATCGACATCGCGGTCATGCAGTCTCTTTCCCGTCGGGAGGATCTTGGCGAACTGCTCGACCAGTACGGCCAGATCATAATCGACGAATGCCACCACCTGTCGGCCTTTTCCTTCGAGGCGATCCTCAAACAAGCCAAGGCAAAATTCGTGGTGGGCCTGACCGCCACACCGATACGCCGCGACGGTCATCAGCCGATCATCTTCATGCAGTGCGGGCCGATTCGCCATAGCGCCGCCAGACCGGAATCTGCTCCGGCGCAACTGGAGGTCTGGCCGAAAGTCTTGCCCGCGCCGGAGATCCCGCCGGATTCACCAATTCAGGATGTGTTCCGTATCCTCGCCAACGATGCGGCGCGCAACCGGCGTATCGCCGGGGATGTGCTGGCCGCTTACCGCGAAGGGCGAAAGGTGCTGGTGCTTACCGAGCGAACGGATCATCTGCCGCTGTTGCAGGAGGCGCTGGGGGATGAGGTCGAGCACTGTTTCGTCATGCATGGTCGCTTGTCGAAGAAACAGCGAACGGCAGTGTTCGCCGAGCTGGATGCGTTGGATGAGTCGGCACCGAGGGTACTAATCGCCACCGGCCGCCTGATCGGTGAAGGCTTCGACCATCCGCCGCTCGATACCCTGGTGCTGGCCATGCCGATATACTGGAAGGGAATCTTGCAGCAATACGCCGGACGCCTGCACCGGGAGCATGCCGACAAGCAGGATGTGCGCATCTACGACTATGCAGAGACCGATCAGCCCCAGCTTGCCCGCATGTGGGACAAACGCCAACGCGGCTACCGGGCCATGGGATATGAGATCAAACCGATGGAAGCCGTTATTTTAGGAAACGGCACGAACTTAAAATAAGGTGGGCCGCTATTTTAGGTTCCCTCCTTTATCTCCAGCAGAAACCGCCAGACCGGTACCACCTGGATGGTGCCGAAGCCCACGGGGATGGTTTCATCGGTGCGCCAGGTGACGATGATCCCCTCCGCCACCGCCAGCTCGACCATGGCTTCAGAGAGGATTCTGAAAGGCATAAGACGGGGAAGTTGGAGGGCGATTTTGGTGTCCGGCCGGACTGCAAACCCGTTACCCTCGTCCGGTACAAGGAAATCGGGGGAGAAAAACGCTTCCTTGGGCATGAACCGCCGCCGGATGTCGGCAGGCATTATTTCTGATGTTACATCAATAGGTTATGGGGCAAGTTGAGGATGGAGACTGGTTTGCGCCAGGTCGACGCACCCTCCACCATTTCGCAATCTAATAGCATCCAAAGAAGTCTAAAAGCCCCTGAGAAATCAGGGGCTTTTCTGTTTCTGTAGTCCAATATAGTCCTGTGGTATACCATAAAATCCCTTTCCTTTGGGTATACGTCTGGGTATGCTCTCCTTGAATGTACCTAAAAGGGCAAAGGAGGTATACCCATAATGGCAAAATTAATAGTGCCCCTGACAGACAAGAAGATTGAGAACGCCAAGCCCGCCGCCAACACTCCCCCAAAATATCCCGCAATAATGCACTTCCAGAAACAACAATATCTGCAACATCTCAAAGCGATTTAGTTTTTCAAATTGTCTCTGACAGTATCGCTGCCAATACAAGCGGATAATATCGTCACAGGTAATATGCAGGCCGCTGTGATCTAGTGGGGCTACCCCAATTCTCGCACGGGGTTTGAATGTAATGGCTTTGATCCAGGTGGGGTTTTGACCGAAGTTTAGACTGTTTAGCAATATCTTAATGCTCATTATAGCAGTCATTAAGCGCGATAAAGCTTATTTTAATGCGCATTGTATAGAATTAACTTGATTTTTAACGCAATGACTACTACAGTGAACATTATAGGCCTTAAGGCCTATTAAAATGAGCATTGTAAAAGGAAATGCGCGATGGCTGACAAGGCAAATCTTCCAATCCCCGTGCAGAAGGCTCTGCGCAAGCTGGGACAAGATATCAGCGATGCCCGCCGTCGCCGTCGCATTCCTACGCCTTTGATGGCTGAGCGAGCGGGTATGGCGCGGGCAACGCTGGCCAAAATTGAAAAAGGCGATCCCACGGTGTCGCTGGGCGGATATGCCTCTGTCCTGTTTGTGTTGGGGCTAACGGCACGGTTGCAGGATTTGGTGGATGCCGCTCATGACCTGACGGGTCGTGAGCTGGCCGACGAAGCATTGCCCAAACGCGTTTATTTATCGCGCTCCTCTAAAAAGCATGGAGACGATCATGAGTAGTCGGGAAGTTATCGTATCCATCGCGCTGGGTAATGAGACTCATGTTGTCGGTAAACTTTGGTGTCACAACCGTAAAGGACGTGAAAGTGCATCCTTTGAATATGATCCGTCATGGCTGAAACATCCTGAGCGTTTTGCTCTGGAACCAGCGCTATCTTTAACGCCAGGCGCATTCCATACCACGGCAGATCAAACGCTTTTTGGTGCCATTGGCGACTCTGCGCCGGATCGCTGGGGGCGCGTGCTGATGCGCCGTGCGGAAGCTGCCCGTGCCAGAGATGCGGGGGAAATGCCAAAGACGCTGGGAGAAGTTGATTTCCTGCTCGGTGTCAATGATGAAGCCCGTCAAGGTGCATTGCGATTTTCCGATGCGTTAGGTGGGCCGTATCTTTCACTCAAGGGTAAGAAAACCATTCCCCCACTTGTGGAATTGCCACGATTGCTTTCTGCGACTGAACGATTTCTTGATGATGAAGAGAATGCGGAAGATCTGCGATTGCTACTTGCGCCAGGATCGTCTCTCGGTGGTGCGCGTCCTAAAGCTTCCGTCATTGATGTGGATGGCAATCTGGCAATTGCAAAATTCCCGCGCAAGGATGACGATTTTAATGTTGTGACATGGGAAGCTGTAACGCTTGTGTTGGCGAAGAAAGCTGGTCTTGCTCTCCCTTCATGGCGGCTGGACACAATCCTTGAAAAACCAGTCCTGATTATTCGCCGGTTTGATCGCGTGGGTGATACCCGAATCCCATTCCTTTCCGCTATGAGCATGCTTGGCGTGAAGGATGGCGAGGCACACAGTTATCTTGAAATTGTTGATGCGCTGAAACAGCACGGCGCTTCACCAGATGCGGATATGGCCGAGCTATGGCGCAGGATTGTTTTCAGCATACTGGTTTCGAACGTCGATGACCATTTGCGCAATCACGGTTTTGTGTACGAGCGCGAGAGAGGTTGGCGTTTATCGCCAGCCTATGACATCAACCCAACGCCTGTCGAAGTCAAGCTGCGCGTCCTGACAACTATGATTGATCTGTATGATGGCACGGCATCATTAGACTTAGCCATGTCGGTCGCTGCCGACTTCCGCTTATCGCCAGCACAAGCGAAGACAATAGTACAAGAGGTAGCTGTTGGCGTGTCACAATGGCGTGATGTTGCGCAGCAGTTTTATCTTGGCAAGCGTGAAGTTGATCGTATGGCATCGGCGTTTGAGCATGACGATCTTAAAAAAGCACAGCAGGTTTGATTGTCATGGGTTGGACCGACAGCCACCTGCACGAGTTCACCATCGGGAATAAACGATACACGAAATATCCGGAATCGAAGGAAGACGGACTGGTATGCGGCAGGTAGCGTCTCGGGGATCTGATCAAACAAAAAGGGCGCACTTTCCGCTATCTATATGATTTCGGAGACGGCTGGGAGCATGAACTTGTTCTTGAAGAAAGCCGCTATTTCAATCCTGAACTGAGAACGGAGCTGGCCTGCCTTGATGGTCTACGAGACTGTCCGCTAGAAGATGTGGGCGGCGTGCCCGGTTACTTTTAATTCTTAAATGCGCAAAAAGACACGAACCACGAGGAACATGAAAGCTATACGGAATGGTCCGGGGGCAACTTTGACAGTGAGCAATTTGATCCCGAATCGATCAACTGGGAGCTGATGAAATACTTCCGCTGGTCCCGGGACAGATATCAAGGCTGGGGAGGGATCGAATGAAAAAGAATAAGGATAAAGAAATACGGAAGCCCCATAAAAAAGAGACAGCCATTGTTCGCTCCTCGGCAGCCGAATATCTGACCTTTGTCGCCGCTGGGGGAGGATCGGAAGCCAGCGTGGAAATGCGCTACGAGGACGAAAACATCTGGCTGACCCAGAAGATGATGGCGACCCTCTACGACGTCTCGGTGCCCGCCATCAATCAGCACCTGAAACGCATTTTTGCCGACAACGAACTGACGAGGGAGGCAACTGTTAAGCAATACTTAATAGTTCAAA
>CAYVYW010000042.1:3737-5118 GCA_964456065.1 uncultured Geobacteraceae bacterium | reverse complement strand
AAAAGGCGTTGAGCCGGTTTTTCGATTATATACGGTCTAAAAAACCGGATGCCCTTGACTGGCCCTACAATCCCAAAACGATGCATCCTGCCCACGGTGCGGATCGTATCGAAGAGGTTCAGAAGATCACGGAAGAATGGCGGCGGCAGAGGCAGGTCTATCCCGGCTGGCTGATCCTGCCGCATGGCAACCGTGAAAACTTGTGGGTATATACGGACACTTGGGTTAATTACCTTCCAGACACTGAAAAATCACCTCCTGGGCTGGACATTCAATACGCTTTCGAGCTGATCTGGCGGCTTGAAAGATGCCTGCTGCCGGTTTTCAACAACATCGCAGAGTTCTGCGAAAAACTCCTCGAAAAGTATTGGCCATTTCAAAACGGAAATCCGCCCGCAAACTGCCAGATCCACCCTGGGGAAGAGAAATTTCAAGACCTGCCTTGGAATGACCTCCGGCAGGCGTGGCTGGCCATCGCGGTGGCGATGCTCCGCTTCTATCGGGAGGAGGGATATCTCGATAAATGGAACGAAGCAGAAATCCGGCTCAAGACCCTTTCCGACCATCTTTCGGCGGAACAAAGGGAGTTTCTGAATTACGAAGGCTTCCTCTTCAGCCTTTTTACCTTGGATTTGCCCAACGCCAAACAGCGGCTTGAAAACTGGCGGCCCAACGAAGCACAGCCCTACTGGATGGCCAAGCGTGCAGCTGCGCTTGCTGAAATTGGCCAAGTAAATGATACAGATGAGCAAATTCGCTTGGCGCTGGTCGAGTCCCGCAAAAAGAGTAACGACGAACATACTTCAACAGGCTATCTGTCGGTCTCCGATGAATCGTATCAAATGCTTCTCTTTCGTTATGTCAGGGATGCCAGTGATTGGATTGTGGATAAAGCTGCAACAGCTGAAGAGGAAAAACTAATAAGGGATTATCTTGACAACAAATGGAAACAAGATAAGCAAAGGCCCGAACAAGATCGCCAAGCAAATAGCACGATCAAGCCTCCAGAAGGGTTTAATAGTTTTGATGAAGCTTGGAATGACCTGTATGGCAAACGCCTGAATGACAGAAGGGTAGAATGGAATCAGCACATCAGAACTATTCGGAATAATCAGCGAAGGAATGAACTGCAGCAACAAAATGCCCGTTGGGATGAACTCAAAGCCTTCCGCTGCGATCCGTGGAACGAACTAAAGTTGTACGAGCTAAAGCTGGATAGACCGCCTGTTCATCGAAAGATTCTCACAGAGAAACGCGAATTTGATATCGGCCGAGTCTCCAGGACACGCCATTTTCACGGTGCCGATCAAGAGGTGATCAGCGCCTATTCATTTCTTCGATTCTGTGAAGAGGTCGGCTTGCCATATCGAGTCGGCAGCTA
>CAYVYW010000042.1:0-3637 GCA_964456065.1 uncultured Geobacteraceae bacterium | reverse complement strand
TCGAGACTTTGCTGCAAATGTTCAGGCGAGACGAAGCGCCGCGTCCTTGAGTTTGTTACTGGAATCTATGCTTCACCCGACAAAACGAATTACCGGAATGTGAAGAACCTGACCAACCGGCTCATAAGCTCTATGTCTGAAGAGGAGCAATACAGTCTGGTTCCGGACTTACTGAAAATTCCTTTCCCCGAAGATCTGAATCTGCTCGTCAAAGATGAATTTCTGAATCCCTTCCTGCTGCTCGAACTCAATCAGAAGCCCGAATGTGCCCCAGCCGTGGAAATTCAGCCCGGATTGGCAGACCATTTGTTCCGGCAAGCAGCGTTGGATAACTCAGATCGTCGACGTTGGGCGATAACATCCCTGGTAACCCTGCACAAGTTGCAGTTGCTCGACGACAGCCAAAGCCAAAACCTCGCGGGGGCCATCTGGCGTGTAACTGACCAGTACGGCCTGCCGGATGGTACCGATTTCTACAAATTTGCGTTTTTGAGATTTCCCCATCCCGAGGGCATTGATCCTGCTCAGCTTTTCAAGAACTATGTCAAGGCCGCGCCTTTCCCGATTCAGAAAAACAAGCAAGACAAGGGAGTCGGCATAACGGGGGGAAATATCCCCATTGTGCACGAGATTATTGGTGCAAACGGCAATGGCGGAAGCATCTGGGCAGCGGAAGATGCCACCGAGATTCTGCAACGCCTGCTCGAATGGTGGGACGCCGACAAGGACAGACTGAGTGATAAGGGAAATGTGCCTGAAGGTTTTTCATCCATACCAGAGGAGTTTCGGGCAAGATTTGCCCGTATGCTCGAACTGCTCGCTGAGGTCGTAGGCCCCAAGCTCAGCACAGATTCACCTGACGAAATTAAAACTCCCCTCAGTCGACTTCTTAAGGAAGTTCGGGAGTACGGATTGCCTGGCCTTGCAGCTGAAGCGGCGTGTCTTCACATCTACCCCGACCAAAAGGCTGACGTTTATAACCGAATCAATGAAGCATTGATTTCGAATCAAGATAACATCCAAAGAGATGGTCTCAGGGCAATCGCCAAAATTATTCTCGATGGCAACGATGCTGCTGCAAGTTCTGTGGAACCTGATCCGGCATCAATGCTCAGCCAATACCTCACGTGGTGTCCAACACATTCCATAAGCTCGGCGCTGTGGATCATCGTCCGTATCCTGAAAAACTCGCCAACCAGTTTCTCTCACAGTCTGGAGGCAGCTGCCCAAAGGCGACTTGATAGACTACTTGCCGATACGGCATACGATAGCGACAATCCAGATCTGAATTTTGACGAAAAACTGGAAGTCCGACGCATCTCATCAATTCTGGCAGCAGCGCTCTGGTCATATTACAACTCGCGGAGCTTGCCTGTTCCAGAGGTCGTTGAAAAATGGCGTGTGGCATGTCTGTCTCCTGACGAGTTTTCCGAAATTAGAAACGCATGGGGGGATTGCGAGAGAGTATGACGCAGAAGGTCATTCAAATTCCAACCTTGAACGACGGCCCGCACGATTTCGCACGGTTGTTCGGAATCTGGAACGAGGTGAATGACTACTTCGAGGATATTCGCTTCGACTTTTCCCGTTGTGGCTTCCTGCGACCAAACGCCGTCGCCTTTCTTGGCGGCCTGGCACGATTGGTCGAGTCACGCATGGGATCGGTCACTTTCGACTGGAGCACGCTGCGCCATGGCGCGGTCATGACAAACCTTTGCCAGAACGGTTTTGCCGGAACCTTTGCCTACCCGTCTTCGAGATGGGACGGGAATGCTATTCCGTATCGAGAAGATAAAACCCTCGATATGAACGGAATTATGGACTATCTGACCTACAACTGGATCGGCAAAGGCTGGGTGCATGTCAGTGATCGACTGCGTGACGCCATCGCAGGACGCATGTGGGAGATTTACAGCAATGCATTTGAACATAGTGGTACTGAGGTCGGTGTCTTTTCCTGTGGTCAGCACTACTGGCGGCAAAACTACCTGATCCTTTCCGCTGTTGATTTTGGGCGAGGAATACCTGCCAACGTGCGGTCCTTTCTTCGTCAGTATGTTGAAGAAGCTTTGGTATCCAAACTATCAGGAGCTGCTTGCCTGAAATGGGCCTTTGAACGCGGCAACAGTACCTGCACAGGCGGCGTTGCCCGAGGTCTTGGCCTTGACCTGCTCAAGGAATTCGTCCGGCTCAATCAGGGCAAATTGGAGATTTACAGTAATGACGGCTATGCCATCGTCGACAAGGACGGCGAGCGGTTCGAAAACCGCGATCTCGCCTTTGAGGGCACCGTGGTGCACATCACCCTGCGCTGCGACGAGAACCTCTACCTGTTCCGCGACGAGGCCGAATAGCCGTTAATAAGGAGAACAGAATCATGAGATTATCAATTAAGGACCAGATCGGCCCACGATGCATCATCAAGGAGGACGGGCAAAAGATCTATGACGCCGTCCACGGGGCGCTGCAAAACGGTGAAACGGTTACCCTCGACTTCGAAGGTGTGAGCCAGTTCGCCTCGCCTTTCTTCAACTTCGCCATCGGCCAGTTGCTGAAGGACATCGCCGAGGTCGACCTGCGCCGTCTGCTGCAGATCGAACATCTCAACGAGACCGGCAGACTGGTGGTCGAACGGGTCATCGAAAACGCCGCCAAATACCACGGCGACAAGGATTACCGCAAAATCGTCGATGACATTCTGGAACAGCAGGCCAAGGAGTCGGACTGATGGCGATCAACTACACCGTGCAGGCCGAGGTGGTCGACATCTCTGCGGACGCTCCGAGGGCCGAGGATGTGTTTCTGGTGGACACCAATGTTTGGTATTGGCTGACCTATTCCAGGGCCAGTCAGAGCGCACGCCCACCAGCTTATTACCAGACTTCCAATTACCCCAATTACACTAACGCCGCTCTCGGCGCTGGTGCGCGAATTTTCCAATCGGGGCTGAGTCTTGCTGAACTGACTCATCTGATTGAGAAAGCCGAACGAGAAATCTACGAAGCCACCAACGGCCAGATCGGCACCAAGGAATATCGCCATAATCTTCCTGCCGAAAGGGCGCAAGTATTTGCAGAGGTTCAGGCTGCCTGCGGGCTCGTTACAACACTGGCTGAGCCCCTAACCGTCACCATCGATTCACCCACAGCCACGTCCGCTCTGAACCGGTTGCAAACTGAAAAGGTCGATGGCTACGATCTGTTCATTCTCGAATCCATGCGAAGCCATGGCGTGGTCCAGGTCATTACCGATGACGGAGACTTCGCCACCGTACCCGGTATTCAGGTGTTTACCGCCAACCGCAATGTTATCCAGGCGGCCCGCGCCCAAGGGAGGTTGATCACCCGATGACCTCCTCATTCCAGCCCCAGTTCACCATCACCAACCGCATGACCCAGGCGATCACCCGCATCGAACGGGCGCGGGGCTTTCTGGAGGCGGCGCAGCTCTCTGCCGACTGGGTACGCGAGGTGGGCGAACAGGCGCTGATCCGGGAGGCGCACCACACCACCCACATCGAAGGCACCCGGCTGACGCTGAATCAGGCCGAACGGCTGTGGAAGGGCGAAGCGGTACCGGAGGCCGATCCGGACGATGCGCGGGAGCTGCTCAACTACCGCACCGCCTTCGAGTTTGT
>CAYVYW010000041.1:0-5346 GCA_964456065.1 uncultured Geobacteraceae bacterium | reverse complement strand
GTACCGACCGGCTCTTTGGCATTGTTGATCACCACACCCGAGTTGTTGTCGAAACGGATATATGATCCGTCGGGACGACCGAGTTCTTTAGCCGTACGGACAATGACCGCTTTGACTACGTCACCCTTTTTAACTTTCGAGTTAGGGAGCGCCTCGCGAACGGAACAGACCACGATGTCACCCACTCCTGCGTATTTGCGCTTGGAACCGCCAAGGACTTTGATGCAGAAGAGTTTCTTCGCACCAGAGTTATCAGCGACGTCAAGTATCGTTTGCATTTGAATCATGCTGGTTTCCTCTCCGGGTGGCTGCTCTAGGCAGCGCTCTCAAGAATCTGACGCAGGGTCCAGCGCTTGTCTTTGCTGAGGGGACGACACTCAACAATTTGCACCTTGTCACCTGCTTTACAGCTGTTTTGCTCGTCATGTACCTTATACTTCACACTACGCTTGATGTACTTGTTGTACTTGGTGTGTTTGATAAGGCGATCGACGCGCACGACAATTGTCTTGTCCATTTTATCACTAACTACGACTCCGGTTTGAATCCGTCTGTGTCCAAGCTCACCCATCAGTTCTAACCCCTGCTTTCTGAAAGGATGGTATTGATCCGTGCAATATCGCGACGGACCGCGCCTATCTTTGCGGTATTTTCGAGGCGCCCGGTATTGAGCTGAAACTTAAGGTTGAACAGCTCTTTTGTGAGCTCTTCCTTCTTCTGCTTCAGCGCTGCCTCGCCCATGGTACGAATTTCGTTAACCTTCATGCTGATCACCTCGCTGAATAAACTTTGTGGAGATCGGCAGCTTATGGGCGGCGAGACGGAAAGCCTCGCGTGCGATTTCCTCAGTAACCCCCTCCATCTCATAGAGGACCATACCAGGCTTGACTACACAAACCCAGGAGTCCGGGGAGCCTTTACCTTTACCCATACGAGTTTCAGCAGGCTTTGCGGTGAGGGGCTTGTCCGGGAACATCCGAATCCAGATCTTACCGCCCCGCTTGATATAGCGAGTCATGGCAATACGAGCAGCCTCGATCTGACGATTGTTAACCCAGCCACACTCGGTTGCCTGCAGTGCGAACTCTCCGAAGGAGATCTCTACCTGACGACAGGCGGCACCGGTCATACGGCCCTTCATCTGCTTTCTATGTTTAACCCTTTTCGGCAATAACATTGCGTATCACTCCTGTTGCTTATTTGCCCGGCAGGACTTCACCTTTGAAAATCAGGACCTTGACCCCGATGATTCCATAGGTGGTTTTTGCCTCTGCAAAACCGTAGTCGATATCGGCACGCAGCGTGTGCAGCGGTACCCGCCCCTCACGATACCATTCGGTACGTGACATCTCGGCGCCACCAAGACGGCCGGAGCAGGTAATCCTGATCCCTTTAGCACCGAACTTGAGGGTTGAGGTGACGCTCTTCTTCATCGCACGGCGGAAAGCAATCCGACGCTCAAGCTGCAGGGCAACATTCTCAGCCACCAGCTGTGCATCAAGTTCAGGCTTTCTCACCTCAATGATGTTTATGAAGACCTCTTTAGCAGTTATGGATGCCAAATCCTTCTTCAGCAATTCAACTTCAGCACCCTTTTTACCGATAATGAGACCCGGACGGGCGGCATGAATGTTGATCTTTGTCTTACTGGCAGCACGCTCAATTTCGATCTTTGAGATACCAGCCGTGTACAGACGCTTCTTCAAGAACTGGCGAATCTTGAGGTCCTCGTGGAGGTTCTTGGCAAAGTCAGCCTCTGCGTACCACTTAGAATCCCAGGTCTTGATAACGCCGAGTCTGAAACCTATCGGATTTACTTTTTGTCCCAAGACAACACCTCCGGACTATCGTGTTTTCGTGTCAGACAAAACCACACTGATGTGGCTTGTCGGTTTACGGATCTTGCTGGCACGGCCCATAGCGCGGGGTACAAAACGCTTCAGGACGGCTCCACCGTCGACAAAAATGGTCTTTACGAACAGCTTGTCGATATCGTTGACACCCTTTTGCTCAGCATTGGCGACTGCCGAACGGAGCAGTTTAACAATGATCTGCGCCGATGGATTGGGCAGGAACATCAGGGTCTGCAGCGCCTCCTGGATACCCTTGCCACGGACCAAATCAGCGACGGTCCGCGTCTTGCGCGGGGACAGGCGTGCAAATGTCAGCTTAGCACTGGATTCCATGAATCACTCCTTTATTACTTCTTAACCTTGCTTTTCTTGTCTGCAGCGTGACCATGGAAAGTACGGGTCGGAGCGAACTCCCCCAGTTTGTGACCAACCATGTTCTCCGTTACGAAGACCGGGATGAACTTCCTGCCATTATGAACCGCCAATGACACACCGATAAAATCGGGGGTGATGGTGGAACGGCGTGACCAGGTCTTAATAATCTTCTTTGAGTTTGGCCCTTCAGTTTCAACCTTCTTAGCCAAATGACCGTCAACGAAGGGGCCTTTTTTGATAGAACGTGCCATATCTGCGCGATCCTCTCAGTTATTTAGTACGCTTTTTAACGATGAAGCGATCGGACGTCTTATTGGTACGGGTCTTATACCCCTTGGTAGGGATACCCCATGGCGTAACCGGATGACGACCACCGGATGTACGCCCTTCACCACCACCATGGGGGTGATCGACTGGGTTCATTGCAACACCACGAACCTTCGGACGCTTACCGAGCCAACGTGAACGACCAGCCTTACCGAGGGAGACGTTCTCATGGTCAGTGTTACCGACCTGGCCGATGGTGGCGTAGCAGTCCTGAAGAATTAAGCGAACCTCACCGGAGGGAAGCTTAACCTGGGAATACTTGCCTTCTTTCGACATCAGCTGGGCGAAGGTACCGGCACTACGAGCCAACTGGGCCCCTTTGCCGATTTTTAGCTCAATGTTGTGAATGATGGTACCGAGCGGTATCGAGCGTAACGGCAGAGAGTTGCCTGGCTTGATATCAGCTTCTGGTCCGGACAACACCGTGTCACCAACCTTCAGGTCGAGTGGCGCAAGAATATAACGCTTCTCACCATCGATATAGTGCAAAAGGGCGATGCGCGCCGAACGGTACGGATCGTACTCAATCGTAGCTACCTTTGCAGGGATCCCGCGCTTGTCGCGACGGAAATCAATCATACGGTACTTCTGCTTGTGACCACCACCTTGATGACGGGCAGTTACGCGACCGAAATGGTTACGACCACCTGTCTTCTTCAGTTTGACCATCAAGGACTTCTCAGGTGTCGTACAGGTAATCTCCTCAAAAGTGGAGCATGTCTGGTGACGACGACCTGCTGATGTCGGTTTATAACTCTTTATTGCCATACCTGAACCCCGATTCAGTAATGTTTAGATCCGTTATACTTCGAAGAAGTCGACGGTCTGGCCTTCTTGCAGCGTAATATAGGCCTTTTTCCAGTTCTGACGCTTACCATAGCTACGGCCAAAGCGCTTTACCTTGCCAGCGACATTAACGGTGCGCACTGAGGCAACCTGGACGTTGAACAGCTTCTCGACAGCCTGCTTGATCTCGATTTTGTTGGCGTCACGGTCGACAACCAACGTAATCGTGTTATCAGCTTCAGAGGTCAAGGAGGTTTTCTCCGTGACGTGCGGACGCTTGATGATTGAATAAATGTTCATTACTGGAGCGCTCCTTCCACCAGCTTCACTGCGCTCTGGGTCATGACAATGTTACGATACTTCAACACATCATGAACATTCAGACCGTCAGCTTTCAGAAGCTTGACATAGGGAACATTGCGAGCTGACAGTGAAAGGTTCTTTGAAGGCTCATCGGTAATAATCAGTGAGCGCTCAAGGTCGAACCGCTTCATGAAGCCGGCAAAGTCCTTCGTTGAGATGTTAGCGAAATCCAGGTTATCAAGCACGGTAATGCGCTCAGACTTGAGTTGCATTGCCAGCAGGCTACGCAGTGCGGCCTTACGGGCCTTCTTGTTGATGGCTAGAGCATACGTCTTTGGTGAAGGACCAAAGACCGTTCCGCCGCCAGGATACTGCGGTGCACGGGAACAACCTTGACGGGCATTACCGGTACCTTTTTGCTTGAAGGGCTTCCTGCCGCCGCCTGATACCTCGCCACGGGTTTTGGTTTTAACCGTGCCTGCGCGACGGTTCGCGAGCTGGATCTTAAGTGCCTGATGGATGAGGGACTCTTTGACCTCACCTGCGAAGATCTGCTCGTCGAGGGCTACCTCGCCGACCTGTTCGCGATTCATGTTATACAGAGCTATAGTTGGCATAACGTCGTGTACTCCGATTAGTTACTTGATTGCTTTGATACTGTCTTTGATGATGACCACATTGTTACGTGAACCAGGGATAGCCCCTTTGATCAGCAACAGGTTTTGGTCAGCTTCAACACGAACAATTTGCAGACGTTGAACGGTTACACGCTCATTACCCATCTGGCCGGGCATCTTTTTGTTCTTGAAAACCCGTGATGGGGTCGCAGAACAACCGATTGAACCAGGTGCACGATGGAAGCGTGAACCGTGGGAAGCACGGCCGCCCTTGAAGTTGTGACGCTTGATAACGCCTTGGAAACCCTTACCGATACTGGTACCGGTTACGTCAACCAAATCGCCAGCAGCAAATTGATCAACTTTTAACTCATCACCGACCTGCAGGTCAGCATCAAGTTTAAGTTCACGCAAGTGGCGAAACACGCCCTTGCCAGCCTTGATGCAGTGACCACGGTCAGCACCATTTGCTTTAGCGGCATCAACCGAATCATAACCGATTTGAAGGGCACTATAGCCATCGCTATCAACTGTCTTCTTCTGCAGTACGACACAGGGACCGGCCTCAACAACAGTAACCGGAACACAGGTACCGTCTTCGAGGAAGATCTGGGTCATACCCAGTTTTTTACCGATAATTCCTTTATGCATAGCAGACATCCTATCTGAATATTCTTACAGCTTACAGCTTGATCTCAACATCAACACCGGCGGAAAGGTCGAGCTTCATAAGCGCATCGACAGTTTGCTGAGTTGGGTCGAGAATGTCGATCAGGCGCTTGTGGGTTCTGATCTCGAACTGGTCACGGGACTTTTTATCAACGTGTGGTCCACGTAGAACGCAATACTTGTTGATAACGGTCGGCAGGGGAATCGGACCAGCCACCCGTGCTCCCGTACGCTTAGCGGTTTCTACAATTTCACCAACCGAAACGTCGAGAAGTTTATGGTCATACGCCTTGAGGCGGATTCTGATTTTCTGACTCTGCATCGTAATGTTCGCCTTTCCTTACTCGATGATGGAGCTGACGACGCCGGCGCCTACGGTACGGCCACCTTCACGGATTGCAAAACGAAGACCATCG
>CAYVYW010000040.1:0-6404 GCA_964456065.1 uncultured Geobacteraceae bacterium | reverse complement strand
TGTAAAGCCGGTGTTCCCAAGAATCCTCCTCTTTCAGAGGGGGAGAACGTCAAGAACGTAGATGTTGATGGGGAGGGCAAAATGAAGATTGCCAGTGCGGAAGACATCGGGCGGATCATCAAGCAGAAGCGAAAGGATGACGGCCTCACCCTGGAAGAGGCGGCTGCAATTTGTGGCGTCAGCTATGCCTTTCTGTCGGCCCTGGAAAACGGCAAGGAAACGGTTCGGCTGAACAAGGTGCTGCAGGTTGTCAAATGCCTGGGAATCGAGTTGGAGGCGAGCATCCGTACCTGGGCGTCGCCGGGAGATGAAGCATGACTGCTGCTCTATCGGTAAGGATTGATGATACTATGGTGGGAAGGCTTTGGCTGGATGACAGGAAACGATTCTGCTTCCAGTATGACAGTCAGTGGCTGGAGTGCTCGAAAATCCCTTTGTCGCTCTCATTGCCGCTCAGGCCGGAATCTTTTCTTGACGACGAGTCACATCCTTTTTTCGCGAATCTCCTGCCCGAAGAAAAAATCCGGGCCGTGATCGCCCGGAATCTCGGCGTATCCCTGAATAACGACTATGGCCTCCTTGAGCGGATCGGCGGTGATTGTGCCGGTGCGGTCTCATTATTTCGGGAACATGCCGGTCCGCAACGGGAGCCCGGCAGATATCGTCAATTATCGCCCGATGAACTTGACGCCATCATCAGGGAACTCCCACAGCGACCGCTTCTTGCCGGTGAGAAGGGGATACGGCTCTCCCTGGCCGGGGCACAGAAGAAGTTGCCGGTTTATTACGATGACGAAAATTATCATCTCGGGTACGGCGCTTTCCCTTCCAATTACATCATCAAACCGGCAATCGAAGACCTTGACGGCACGGTTGAAAACGAAGCGTTCTGCATGGCCCTGGCCCACGCGCTTGGCCTGGATGTGCCCCGGACATTCATTCATCAGTATAAGGAGACCAGGGTATTTGTCATCAAGCGGTATGACCGTGTCACAACAGCAGCTGGAATAAAAAGACTACATCAGGAGGATTTCTGCCAGGCGCTCGGGATTCCGCCCGAGTTCAAATATGAGTCCGAAGGTGGCCCGTCGCTGGCTGCATGCTTCAACCTGGTGCGTAACGTCAGCATCAGATCAGGGAAAGATGTGATGTCGCTTCTGAACTGGGTGATATTCAATTACCTGATCGGTAACTCTGATGCCCACGGAAAGAACATCTCCCTGTTGCTGCTGCCGGAAGGGCCGATACTGGCCCCGTTCTACGATCTGCTTTCGACAAGGATCTATGCCCATTACGGCCTGGCATCCGGTTTTGCGATGAAAATCGGCGGGATCTGTGATCCGGATTCACTCCAGAAAAAGCATTGGGAACAGTTTGCAGAAGAAGTCGGCATCAAGCCTCGGTTGGTGCTGACTCGTGTGGCTGAACTAGCCAAGAGGATTGAGGACATCCGCTTGCAGCTTTTCAAGGGGCCCTTTGCTCAATATACGTGTGACGCGTTGTACCGCTTGATGGAGACAATGGGAGAACAGGCTCAGAAGACCTTACGAAAGATTGCGTAATTGTTCACCCGTCGCCGATCAGGGCTGTAGTTGTGAAAAGTATTCCTTTTATGGGGTGGTCGGCCCGTATTGAAGGTTGATAATGGGCTGATTATTCTGTTTGATATGTTATTATTCGCGCTATGCTCCGAGCTAAATGATATTAGTTCGGATTATGGCGGTTTGGGTCGGGGTGAAATCATCACCAATGAGGATGAGGAAGAACTTTCGCTTGACGGTAAAACTATACTGCTGATCCCGGCCTTCAAATATCTGCTGAACATGGAGCCTGTCTGAAGTGCTGTTATGCGGAGTGTATTATGTCTCGGGTAGATTTTAGAACCGTCAATGGCCGACGGAACGGATACGGCTGAATCCAGGGATAAATTTATGATGGATTCCTGAAGGACGGCACTGTCAAAACTGCCAGAAGGGCTTTTGGCGGTTTTGGCAGTGCCAAGGCATAGATATGTTGAAACTTTCAGATGTCAATCCACTCCGTTAAACATGCTGTGAGAGCATTCTCAATTCGCAAACCACGAAGGATGTCATGATGACGGCATCATCAGTTTGACGGTATCGGCAGGTCGTTCAAACGCGTTACACCGCTCCAGAATGTGCCGGGCAGACGCCAGATCGCTGAAATCTATTCTGCTGACAAAATCCTGAGCCAGATCCATGACGCGAAGGAATTCTGCAGGGTCCTTGTGGTTTGAAAGCAGTTTCAGCGATGCTATGTATTCGTTGCGATAGACGCTCGGGATGATGATCCGGCAGACTCCGGCCGCAACAAGTTCAGCGTTCATCATCGCCCGCGCCGTTCTGCCGTTGCCGTCGTCAAAGGGATGGACTTCAGAAACGAGATACATCATGAAAAGCGCTCGCGCCAGTGGATCTGACAGTGAATTGTAGAAGGAGAAGCCCTGGGCAAGCGTACCTTTTACCAGTTCCGGTGCGACAAAGTAGGTAGTCTCGGCCCGATTGCCCTTCTCCTTCAGTTCCCCTGGCCGTTTGTCAGGCCTGCCTTCCAGAATCGACGTATGCCGGCTCCGCAGAAGTTCTATGAATGAAGCGATATCCGATGGCGTCCTCTGTAATTCGGCAAGATTGCCGACAACACGCCAGGTGCCGAGAATATCGTGGGCATCTTCTGGCCTGGATTGAGGGATCACGCCCGAGAAGACAATCCCCAAGGCCTCGTCCACCTCAAACTCGGTCCCTTCGATGAAATTTGAGAAGTATGCGTCAAAGAAACTCTCGTTGTAAAACGCCGGTCCTGGCTCATAGGTGCGGTTCCGGCTTGGAAGAACAGTGCGGGCAAGTGCGCTGCGCAGGGCTTCAAACTGTTCCAGACGGGCAGGGTCATACGGTTCACCGCTGGAATATGCCCGTGCGACCGGACTTTTCAAGTCTGCTTCCCGTGTCTGCAGCAGGCTGCCGATCAGACGGTCGAGCAGTTGAAACTCTTTCTCAAGGCCAATATCCGCTGCAATGGTGCGTTCAAGATCACGGATCTGGTTCAACTCACGTTCGCCCTTGATCCGCAGGATGGAGGTAAGTTTCTCTTCGACAGCCTTCTGCCCGGCACAGTGCCCGCTTGGTGCTTTCGCTTCCACCACCTTCGTCAATCGCTTTCCAGAGATGCCTTATCTCATCCTCTGAAAGTTCGCGGTCCCGGGACATGGGCTGCATCACGGGAATGGTTCTGGATATCTTGATGTCTGCGAATGGGTTGTATTCCAGCAGTTCACGGTCGACAGCGTACGAGTACATTCCCCGTGCGGCTTTCAGGACATTCCGGGCTTGACCGGGTGCCCGCTTTGCCACCAGTTCCAGAATCTCTACTGCATCTTTTCGTCGAATATCGACAGCCAGTCGGTCACCCCAGACCGGCAATATATCGGCCTCCAGTGCTTTCCTGTTGTTGTAGTGCCATCTTTCCGAGTGATGAATTTTGGACCATTCGTCGAGATACAGATCAACCGCGAGCCGCCTTACGGTCAGTTCAACCTCTTGTTGCGCCGGCTCGGCGGTTTCCTCAACTGGTTTGGCCATGGGATCTATGCCGCTCTTTACGAGAGCAGCTGATTCGAGATACGTTTTATGTGCTGCCTCCAGACTTATGTCTGGGTAGTTACCAAGATTGAGTTGTCTGCGTTTCTCGTTGATCGTATAGATGTAGTGACCTTCCCCCACACAACTGATCCATTACAATGTTGTGACCCCAAGCTCTAAAAAGGCAAGGGGTAAGACAGGTATGTCCGCCAAACATCTAGGGGCAACAAGGGTGTCTAGTTCGAATCGTCTCGGGGACGCCAATAAATTACGAGGTTATAGACGAGTACTGTAGCTTCTTTTTGTTTGAGTGACCTTTTTTTGACAAAAGTGAAACCTTTTGATGGCAGCATGGTCGCCGTTCCGGTTCGTGTATTCGCCCGCAAAAAACCTTTGCGTGGGCTCTCCACTCACTCCCCTAATCGTGACAGAACTTGAAAGGCATTCACATCACCCACATTTCATTCCACTACAGGCACCTGCCACAATGGAATTACCACGCCAGGTATCCCTTCGTATCATTCCATCGACGTCATGCTCACCAAACATAGACCGTCCCGCAAAGTGTGATGAAGCTACACCTTGCAGAACAGAGGCCAGCGCAACACGCCGCCATGACAAGAGCCGCGCCCGGAAGGATCACCCGTTTTCGTCGCTTGCGTGCGTAATGAAAAGTTACACTGCATAAACAGTATTGTATGCAAAACATTTTATTGTTGATTGAGCTAATTGTATCGTATATAATGCATTCATGCTTTTCGATATAGGTGAAGAAATACGCAAAGAGCGCAAGCTCCGGAAGGTATCCCAGGAAAAGATGGCGAAGGACTTGGAGATGAGCCGTGCCACGATTAGCCAGATCGAATCGGGAACTGTTCAGGAAATTGGTGTCCGCAAGCTGATCCGTATACTGGAGTACTTAAATCTTGAGCTTCGCGTGCGACCTGCGGGGGCGCCGCCAACGTTAGATGAGCTGAGGGACGAGAAATGAGTGTCAATACCCTGGCCGTATGGTCTGGCGACTACCGAGCCGGTCTTCTGGGCCGGACTCTGGATCAGCGCCAGTATGTCTTTGCCTACGATCAGGCCACAGAGTCACCGGATGCCCAGGTGTCACTCACCATGCCGGTGCGCCTGGAGAGTTGGCTGAGCCGGGATCTCCACCCGATTTTCCAGATGAACCTGCCGGAAGGGGCGCTGCTTGAGGCTATTCGGCATGCCATTTCAAAAATTGCCGGCGAAGATGATTTGACCATTCTCCGTGTTACCGGAGGCAATCAGATCGGACGGAACCGCTTTTCCCTGCCGGAAGAAACGTCTGCCGGTATTGTGGAATCTGCCGAATCGCTGGATGAGCTGTTGTCCTACCCGGACACCGAGGAGCTGTTTCACGACCTGGTCTCCAAGTATGCTCTCCGGTCCGGAGTGTCCGGTGTACAGCCGAAGGTCATGCTGGACGCAACCGAACGTGGAACTGCTGCTGTTGGCGGGTATATTGTGAAATCCTGGGGCGCAGAATATCCGCAACTGGCGGCGAATGAATTTTTCTGTATGACCGCAGCCAAGCGGGCCGGTTTGCCGGTACCGGAATTCCATCTTTCGGAAAACGGCGGGCTGTTCGTAATGAAGCGGTTCGATCTAACCGCATTGGGCGGGAATTCCCTTGGCTTTGAAGATATGTGTTCTCTGCAGGCATTGGGTACCGCCCAGAAGTACAGCAGCACAAATGAACGGGTGGCGCGGACCATTAAGGATTTCGTGTCGGGAGAATTCCTGCAGTCAGCCCGGGAGCAGTTTTTTGCTTCACTCGTGCTTTCCTGCATGATTAGAAATGGCGATGCCCATCTGAAGAATTTCGGGGTACTATACGAGCGGCCCGGGCAACCGGTCCGATTGGCGCCGGTTTATGATATGGTAACAACCGTGGCTTACATTCCTCGGGATGTTCCCGCGCTTTCCCTGGCAGGTACCAAGAAGTGGTGGCCACGGAAGATTCTGGAGAAATTTGCTCTGACTCACCTGGCTTTGCCGGTCGGAAAAGTCGGACATATCTTCGAAGAGGTTGCCGAGGGAGTGACCGATACTCGCGGGATGTTGTCTGCGTACATGGAGGAGCACCCGGAGTTCCGGGACATGGGCAGCCGGATGCTCGCCGCCTGGAATGAGGGAGTTACGGACACCTTCTCAGCATGAAGTGAAAACGACTTTCCTTTAGGCATCAATCTCTGTCTCTAGTGCCTTTCTGCGCGGTGCTCTTTTCCGATGGGGCATCGCATCATCCTTAATACGCCAGCCTATAGCATCTTACTTGGCTATCATTCCCAAGTCTTCAACCAGCCTCAATACACGCAACACATTGACATAGATCCCGATTGCGACTGAGGGAGCGCCTTTCTCAACTTTGAAAGAGTCAGACGTGAAATGTCTGCCCTGGCACAAACCGTCTCCATGGAAAACAACGGCAAAGCCGCGCATTCTTGAGCCGTTGCCCCAAGGCATCCACTTCTTTCATGGAAGCTGGGTACATAACAATACGTTTCTTTGTCATAACGATACAAAATGTAACTTTTATAAAGTTAAGGTTGTTTTTATGGATTTATCGCTTAGAACGAAGCACGAACAAGGTCATGGTCATACTCAATGCTACTGTTCAAAACATCGCTGCAATCGACGTCCTGAATAAATCCGGAAGTACTTTTCCCAGGCATCTTCTCATGCGGCGGCTTGTTGGCAGGATTCATTACCGCAATGTAATTGACGTTCTCCCCCTCTGAAAGAGGAGGATTCTTGGGAACACCGGCTTTACAC
>CAYVYW010000039.1:0-7338 GCA_964456065.1 uncultured Geobacteraceae bacterium | reverse complement strand
GTGTAAAGCCGGTGTTCCCAAGAATCCTCCTCTTTCAGAGGGGGAGAACGTCAAGTTTTTGAAACAAACTAATGGCTGTAATGATCCCACTTGCAAAAAAAGCTGACTAGTTTCATAATGTTGAAGATCAAAAAATATTATGACTGGGAGGGACAGGTATGTACGGTGGTACCAACAGCATCTCAGGCAACACGATCGCAATGGTTTTGGCAGGTGGTAAGGGTGAGCGTCTCAGTCCGCTTACCATGCGTCGCGCAAAACCGAGTGTTACGTTCGGTGGCAAGTATAAGATTATCGACTTCGTCCTCAGTAACCTCTACAACTCCGGCATCCGCAGGATGTATATCCTGACCCAGTATCGGGCCTACTCCCTCAGTAAACATATTCGTGAGTCCTGGAGTAAATGGACGGGTCTTGGTGAGTTTATTGTTTCCATCTCACCTGAAACCACCAGTGATAGTGAAGAGTGGTTCAAGGGTACTGCCGATGCTATTTTGCAGTATCTTCGGTTCGTTGAATCATCAGATGCAGAATACATCGCTGTTTTTGGTGGTGATCACGTCTATAAAATGGATGTCAGCCAGATGATTAATTTCCACCGTATGAACCGGGCTGATATTACCATTGCATCCCTCGAGGTAGAAAAAGAAGAGGCTTCCCGTTTCGGTATCTTCTCCGTTGATGATGATTCCCGTGTCACCGAGTTTCATGAGAAGCCTAAAGACCCCATTTCCATACCCGGACGTGACACCTGTTTAGCCTCTATGGGGAATTATATCTTTCCGACCCGTAAACTGATTGAGGTGCTGCAGGAAGGTAAAAAACTTTATGAGGACCTTGATTTTGGTAAGCATATCATTCCTATGATGCTTGAAAAGGGTGATCGTGTTTTTGCCTATAATTTTAACGAGAACCTTATTCCTGGCATGAAAGCCGAGGAGCGGGGCTACTGGCGTGATGTTGGAACACTCGATTCCTACTATGAAGCTAACATGGACTTAATCAGTGTTTCACCCCAGTTGAACCTCTATAACTATAAGTGGCCGATTATGACCAATCAGGGGAATCTACCGCCAGCAAAAACCGTTTTCGATCAGGATGACCGTCGTGGCATGAATATTGACTCATATGTCAGTGGTGGATGTATAACCAGTGGCGGTATTGTACGCCGCTCCCTGATTGGACCGATGTGTAAGATTAACAGCTACAGCCTTGTTGAGGACTCCATTTTGTTTGAAAATGTCAATGTCGGGCGGCATGCAAAAATTCGCAAGACCATTATTGATAAAGGGGTCGTTATCCCCGATGGCACACAGATCGGTTATGACCGGGACGAAGATTTACGCCGGGGCTATACGGTCACAGATTCAGGCATCGTTGTGGTGCCCCGTATCGATCGGTGAGTTTTGGGAGCGTGTGGACAGAGTATTGATTTAAGGTTTGTTAAATTGAGATGATACTTTTTTGAGTTTAGAAACAAAGAGAGCCTCATAGCGAGGCTCTCTTTGTTTTTGTGCATTGATAGTTGAGCAACAAACTGTTGCGTCGAAGATCTTAGCCGTCCAGGCCAAACTCACTGTGAAGCAAACGGACAGCTAGTTCAGTGTATTTCTCGTCAATAACAACGGATACCTTGATTTCAGAAGTTGAAATCATCTGGATATTGATGTTGTTTGCAGCAAGTACGGTGAACATTCGCGTTGCGACACCGGCGTGGCTACGCATACCGAGGCCGACGATGGAGATTTTTGCGATATTCTCATCGGATTGCACTTCTGCAGCTTCAATCGACTTTGCCGTCTCATTAGTGATCAGAAGGGCCTGCTTCAGATCTGCCTTGGTTACGGTAAAGGTAAAATCAGTTGTGCCGGCATGGCTGACATTCTGGACGATCATATCAACAGAAATAGCTGCGTCAGACAGTGCGGTTAAAATTTTAGCAGCGATACCTGGGCGATCAGGTACTCCAAGTACTGCAATCTTTGCCTCATTTTTATCATAGGCGACGCCAGAAACCAGAATACCTTCCATCTCTTTATCCTCCCTGGTAACCATAGTACCGGTGTTTTCGTTAAGACTTGAGCGGACGTGAATATCCACATTATATTTTTTGGCAAATTCAACGGAACGAATCTGCAGAACCTTGGCACCAAGGCTTGCAAGCTCAAGCATTTCGTCATAGGAAATCTTCTCGGTCTTCCGCGCCTCACGGCAGACGTTCGGGTCAGTGGTATAGACACCATCGACGTCGGTATAGATTTCACAGACATCAGCTTGCAGGGCAGCAGCCAGTGCAACGGCGGAAGTGTCAGAGCCACCACGACCAAGTGTTGTGAGGTTCCCTTCACGGTCCATACCTTGGAAACCGGCAACGACGACTATATTGCCAGCCTTAAGGTCTGCTTTAATCTTTACATCGGAGATTTCTTCGATGCGTGCTTTGGCGTAGGTGTTATCGGTAATGATAGGTACCTGCCACCCCTGATAGGACTTGGCTTTATAGCCCAGCGCCTTGAGATACATGGAGAGGAGGCCAATGGTTACCTGCTCACCAGTGGCTACGACTACATCGTATTCACGGGTATCAGGAATTTCCATCATCTCGTTGGCCAATGCTACCAGTTTATTGGTTTCACCTGACATCGCGGAGACAACGACAACAACTTCATTACCTGCTTCATAGGTTTTAATAATGCGCTTGGCGACATTCTTGATCCGGTCGGTGGTGCCGACCGAGGTCCCGCCATATTTCTGAACGACCAATGCCATACGGGGCTCCTTCTTGGACGGTATACATCGTAAATATTTTTTCTAGCAGATAACTACGTGCCAGACAAGTATTTTCACGCTAAATGATGTGGTTTTACAGCAACATGTTCCGTTTCATGCCTGCCAAGCACTCTTGCAGTCGCTGCTGTTCCTCCAACTGTAGGCCACTAATCGTTACGGTACGGCAGTCCTCCCCATCGTAGACGAAGGTTAACCACCAGTGATGTACCGGCAGTAAAGGAATAATCCGCTCAGGCCACTCGACTAGGCAAACGCCATGGGTGCCCAGGTGCTCTTCTATGCCGAGGGCAAGGGCATCATCACAGCTATGGAGGCGATAACAGTCATAATGATAAACCGGTTGTGGCCCTGTGTAGCAGTTCATTAAGGCAAAAGTGGGGGAGCTGACCTGATCACTCTCGTTAGGCGCCCATCCGCGCATGAAACCCCGGACAAACGTGGTCTTTCCAGCACCCAAAGGGCCACTCAAGGCAATTACAATGCCTGGGTATGCTAAACCTCCGAGGCAGGCTCCCAGTATCTCACTTGCTGTGCCACCACAACAGGTGTAGGTCAGTAAAGCTTGCTCAGAGTCCATCTGCCAATAGTGCCCTGATGATATCTATTCGTGCAACAATTCCCTTCAATTCCTGGCAATCAACAACCGGAACGGCGGTAATACTCTGGTCTGACATAATGTCAGCAGCCCGGCTTACGGGGTCACTGGAGTTACAGGTTGTAACGTCACGGTGGTAGATTTCTTCGACGGTCTGACTACTCATCTGAAGCAGCTCATCTTCAAGTGTTTTTTCAGAATCGAGGTACACCACCCAATCGAACAGAGTAATAACCCGTGGGAGATGAATACTCCTGCCACGGCTCACAAGGTCTGCTTCCGTAACCATGCCAAGGAGGCGGCCATCATCAGTAACTACCGGTATAGCACCAATACGGCGACGGACAAACAGCTCAGCAAGTTCTTTGACGGTACAGGAGGGGGTAACCGTAATCAGGTCGGTACTCATACAGTCGGCAACGGTTTTCATGGTAATCTCCTTTGTGTCATGAGTTGTTGAAAAATGTAGGGAATTTCTGACAAAAGATCGCTTGCAGCCATACCCCAGATCCCCTGGCGGTTTGCAACGCGGTCTGCAGCCAAGCCATGGACATGGGCCGCAATGCAGGCGGCATCAAAAGGCTGATACCCCTGTGCCAGCAGAGCTCCGGTCAGCCCCGTTAATACATCACCCATACCGCCACTTGCCATACCTTGATTCCCACTGGTATTGACGGCAACAGCACCGTCAGGGCTCGCAATTACCGTGTGGGCTCCTTTTAAAACAAGGGTGACACCAAGCCGTTGCGCTGTAGCACGGGTAAAGGAAAAACGCTCTTGGTCCGCTATTGGTATCTCCTGTCCGGTTAAACGACGTAACTCGCCAGGATGCGGGGTCATAACGAGAGCTTTTCCGGACAATGAGGCTAAAAGTGTTTGGTCATCGGCAATCAGGTTTAACGCGTCCGCATCAAGCACGACCGGTTGCTGGATTGTTTCTAGAAGCAGCCGTAGCAGTTGATGGGTAACGGGGGCTGTTCCTATTCCAGGACCGATTGCCAAGGCTTCTTTACCCTCGACAAGGGCCATAAGTGCTGTGCTGGCTGTGTCTGACAATACATCAGGCCCATCGAGCGAGACGGTCATGGCCTCTGTGGTCTTCATTTCCATTACCTGGTGAATGCCATGGGGTACCGCTGCGGTTACGAGGCCACAGCCTCCTCGAACGGCTGCATTGGTGCAGAGGGCAGCAGCACCGCTTTTACCGGTGGAGCCGGCAATCACACAAAGATGGCCAAAGGTTCCCTTATGGGCATCTAGGGGGCGCTCTTTTAAACGTGCTGCGACGGTGGACTGATCAAGAAAGTTAACCGTTGCTACCTGTTGGAGATAGTGTTCAGGAATCCCGATGGAAACCGTATGTATTGTACCGGTCTGCAGGGCACCTGGGTACCAGATCAGGCCCGTTTTGGGAAAGCCAAAGGTAATGGTATGCCCGGCAGCGACAGCACAGCCGTGTATGGCACCGCTGGTACCATCTACCCCGGAAGGGATATCGAGAGAAATGATGTTTTCGCGGGGAATGCGCGCTGTTAGGAGAATAGCCTCCCTGAAGAGACCACGCACGCTAGCTGTGAGACCAGTACCAAGTATGGCATCGACCACGAGCTCAGCATTGAGAACAATACCCTGTACCGACGAAAGGTCTTGGCACCCGGTCACACTATGAACAATGGCCGGATCAAGACGTTCAAAGTTGGTACGGGCGTCCCCGCTCAGGTCGTCGGGGGAAGACAAAAGAATCACGCTGACGTGATACCCTTTTTGGCTAAGAAGACGAGCAACAACGAAGCCGTCACCGCCATTATTCCCTTTACCGCACAGTACTGCAACACGGCAGGGTGTCGGAAACTGTTGCACGATAATGTGGGTAGCACCGCTGCCTGCCCGCTCCATCAGATCAATCCCTGGTGTGCCCGCTGCAATGGTACGCTGATCAAGTTGCTGCATGGTTGACGCTGATACCGCAATCATGTCCCCTCCACAACCACCATGGCAACGGCATGACCCCCGTCATGACTGAGTGAAAGATGAATAGTACTCGCTCCGTACTGGTCTAAAGCAGCGGCCGCTGCACCGGTAACGGTTAGTGATGGTTTACCCAGTTGGTCATTGGTTACCTCCATCTCTAACCATGATACGCCGTTCCGCAGTCCTGTGCCAAGTGCTTTTAGAAAGGCTTCTTTTGCAGCAAAACGGGCAGCGAAGCAGTCGGCGGCACTGGCTTTGGCGAGGCAATAGGTTTGCTCGGCCGGCGTAAAAAGCCGCGCAATCAGTGCCATGTTGCGGTGAGCGAGATGGGTCGCAAAGCGTGTGCTATCAACCGTATCAACGCCAATGCCGACAATCATGGTGACAGCAGTGCCACCATGTCACGTACCGCTCTATCAAGCCCACTGAAGAGGGCCCGTGAGATAATGCTGTGACCAATATTAAACTCATCTATACCAGGGTGCTTTGCTAACGGTATGATATTTGTGTAGTTGAGGCCGTGTCCGGCATGCACCGTCAGACCACAGGAGCGGGCATAGTCTATGGCTTTTGTGATGGCTTGCAGCTCACGGGCCTGCTGTTCTGACCCTTCTGCTTCAGCATAGCGGCCGGTATGGATTTCTATGGCATTGGCACCGGATGCAACCGAGGCGTCTATCTGAGTGCGGTCAGGGTCGATGAAGAGGCTGACCACAATGGAGGCTGCATGCAGTCTCGTGACTGCCTGGCGGATCTGGGGCAATAGTGCCTGTACATCCAGCCCTCCTTCTGTGGTTAATTCTTGGCGTTTTTCAGGTACCAAGGTGACCTGCTCAGGTTTGACACGACAGGCAATGGTAAGCATTTCGTCAGTGGCCGCCATCTCAAGATTTAATTTGGTGGTCACCGTTGTACGCATGGTCTCCAGATCGTGATCCTGAATATGGCGGCGATCTTCTCGTAAGTGAATCGTGATACAGGTGGCACCGGCTTGCTCACCGATGGTTGCAGCAGCGACCGGGTCCGGCTCTATACCTCCCCGTGCCTGACGCACGGTGGCTATATGATCGACATTCAGTCCAAGTGTTGCCATCGTTAGTTTTTTTCTCCCATGATTTGTTTCACCAAGTCCGCTAATTGGTTGGCCCAGGTTGTAATTTCATATTTATCCTGTCCTTCGAGCATAATCCTCAGTAAAGGCTCAGTCCCTGAATACCGGATTAAAATTCGACCAGTATCACCGAGCTTACGTTCGATGTCGTGAATAGCGTCTGCTATTGGTTTAATAGTCATGACATCGTCCCGTGAGCGTACCCGAACATTCACCAGAACCTGGGGTAGGGGAATCATGATCCCCGCCAATTCCGATAGAGGTTGGTTCCGACGACGCATCACCGCGAGGAGCTGCAAGGCTGCCATTACACCGTCACCGGTGGTGTTATGGTCAAGGAATATGAGGTGGCCGGACTGTTCACCACCAAGGTTGTAACCACCACGTCGCATTTCTTCCACGACATAGCGATCGCCAACCGATGTTTTGATGATTTTGCCTCCTGCGGCACGGATGGCTATGTCCAGTCCCATATTACTCATGACCGTTGCAACGAGAGTCTTCTTTTTCAGCAATCGACGTTGGAGCATGTCTATGGCGCAAATAGCCATGATCTGATCACCATTAACCTCATTGCCAAACTCGTCGCAAACAATAACGCGGTCAGCATCACCATCAAGGGCAATACCAATATCTGCGCGATTGGCCCGCACTGCTTCACTAATGACTTCCGGATGGAGGGAGCCACAACCGGCATTAATATTGGTTCCATTCGGTTTGACGCCGTATGGAATGACATCAGCACCGAGTTCTTCGAAAACGGCTGGGGCAACTTTGTAAGCAGCGCCATTTCCACAATCTAAGACGATTTTAAGGCCGGACAGGTCGTATTCATGGGGGAAACTGTTTTTTAGGTATACGGTATAGCGAC
>CAYVYW010000038.1:0-7339 GCA_964456065.1 uncultured Geobacteraceae bacterium | reverse complement strand
AACACGTGAAATACGACGTGGTGACCAGCTATGGAAAGCTGATGGAGATTGTCGGTATGGGAGGGGCGCGAGTATGAATAACGAAATTGGTCCAATAAGAGCGAGAGGAGTAAATAAATGAACTCATCAGGAGAAATACTAAAAAAGCTCTTCCTCTCTTTTAACAAAGGCGAGCGAGATGAGTTTATCCAGGTAGCTCAAGAGTATATCGAGCGTGAAAAGCGAAAAAATCACCATGTTCTGGCAAAGCAGCTTGAAGAGGCCTTAAATTTCGAGAGTAAACCGGTTTCACATCGGAATGGATGCACTCGGTTTAAAACGGACATGCCTATCCCACGCGATAACGAAAGTGGTTTCCCACTGTTGTCGATAAAGACGTATGATCATTCATGGGAAGAGCTTATTTTGCCTTCTGAAACAGAATCTATACTCAAGCAGATTGTTCAGGAATTTAGAGAAGCAGATATACTGAAAGGCTACAATCTTTTACCAAAATCAAAGATTCTGTTGTGCGGAATTCCTGGCACAGGGAAAACCTTTACTGCGCAAGTCATCAGCTCAGTACTTGGGCTGCCTCTGGTTCAAATTCAATTCGATGCAATTATATCTTCCTACCTCGGTGAGACAGCTACAAACCTCCGAAAAGTTTTCGATTTTATAAAGAGTGGGACATGGGTGGCTCTGTTTGATGAGGTCGATATTATTGGAAAAAATAGAGATGACCATTATGAGCATGGAGAAATAAAACGAGTCGTAAACAACTTCCTTCAGATGATAGACTCCTTTGAAGGCGAAAGCCTTATTTTTGCAGCAACTAACCACCATCATATCCTTGATCCTGCTATATGGAGAAGGTTCGACGAAGTAGTTTTATACAAAAACCCTACTCCAGTAGATTGTTTGAAGTTGCTCGATCTGTTTCTAAAGCCAATACCAAAAAATGATTTTCAACTGGAATCAATTGCCACAAAAATGAAGGATCTTGCACCATCGGAGATCAAAATGGTTGCCCATGAGGCAATGAAGAAATCGATATTGGAAGGAAGATCGAAGCTCTCAAAGTCTGACATGGAAGTCGCTACAAAGCGTTTTATCGACAGAAAATCAATAAAAAGCAGCAGGGAGGGCTAAAAAATGGATAGACTCGATCACCTCCCGTTGCCTGAATTTAGAGCCGATCTTGAGCGCAAGAAAAGTGGCGGAGGCAGTGGATATACATTGCCAGAGGGGCGATCAAAAAAGGCTTACGCCCAGACTCAAATTAGGAAAGCTCAGGCTATATCACATAACTTTTCCAAGTTAAAAGAGCAGTATAAAGGGCGTCTTGATCCACACCTTATATTTGAGATCAATGTTAATGACAAGGTCGATACCACCACATTTGAGAATGAACTTATCAAAATGGGACTGGACGTGCTGTCAGTTGCAGAAGACAAAAAGGGGTACTGGGTTGTCTTTGCATCTGACGAGCATCTGGAAGAGTTCCGCGCTAGGATTGAATCCCATGGTAAAGATGGTGAAGGCGGAGCCACTAGGTACGATTTCTTCAATGCAATTAGTGAGATTGAAGATATACCTATCGGAAAAAAAATTGCACCATCTATTGCTGAAGCCCCATTGCCAGAGGATGAAGAGTCTTACATCGATGTGGAATTGTGGAGGATGTCTGATGATCAGCTAGAAGGTTTTATCACCAAACTGCCACAGGCTATACAAAAGCTTAGAGTTACCGACAAATTAATAAGAAATTCCTTTGCCCTCCTAAGAGTGAGATTAGACCATGCGGCTTTCAAACAGCTTATCGAGCTGAAAGAGGTAGCACGTGTTAGCAGACCTCCTTTGCCAACATTTAACCCCTTCGAAATTTTCAATCAAGACGTCGAGGGTTTTGAAATATTATCTCCTGCAGAATCTGCGACCGGCATTCTGATTATCGATTCTGGGGTAGTTGCTGGGCATCCATTAATTAAAAATGCTCTGGGGGATGAAGCCAACTTTCAATCAGTTGAAGCTGAAACAGTCGATAGGGCTGGTCATGGAACCGCAGTTGCGGGGTGTGCTTTGTATGGTGATATAGAAAAGTGCATCAATGAGAAACAGTTTCATGCGCATAACTGGCTATTTTCTGCCAAGGTCATGTATGCGGTTCAGGATCTCAGAGGAGGGATTTACTCTGAATACGATCCGGAAAAATTGATGGAGCACCAATTTCAAGATGCTATTGAATACTTTCTTGGAAATAAAGATAACAGAATTCGCGTCGTCAACGTATCGCTTGGCAATAAATTCGAAGTATGGCACAAATCCGAATTTAGACAGCCTCCTCTTGCTTCTCTAATTGATGAGATAGCTAGAGAATATGATGATGTTGTGTTTGTCGTTTCATCGGGCAACATTGATCCAGTGGAACAGTTTGGCGACATTTCTGGCGTAGTCGATCACTACCCAGAGTACCTATTTAATAAAAACATTTCCGACTTTAATCTCATAAATCCAGCCACATCTGCTTTAGCCATTACTGTTGGTTCTATAGCCAATAGCCCTCGAATAGCACCAAACTCTTCTTTTGGAACTCAAAGTGATATTTTCACATCGGTTGCAGCCGAGCACCAGCCGTCACCCTTTACTCGTACAGGACCAGGGATTAACGGCATGGTTAAACCGGAACTCGTTGATTACGGCGGCAATCTTATTCTAAGCCAAGAGTTTGGGCGTGTGCGTGTAAACAATGGTGGAAAAATGCCGATTCTTTCATGGCAATATCCCGATAAATTATTCGCTATGGATCTGGGTAGCAGTTTTTCCGCCCCTAAAGTCGCGAGAAGCTGCGCTCTTGTTTCCAATAGTTATCCTGATAAGAGCGCAAATTTCATAAAAAACCTTGTCCTCCAATCGGCTCACTATCCTGAACCACTTGATAAAACATTTTGGCAAGCCAAGAAAAAAGATGAAGCTGAGTTAAAAAGGCTGATGTCAATTGGTTATGGCGTTCCTAATCATGCAAAGGCAATCTCTTCGTTTAACAATAGAGTTTTATTTTTCGATGAAAGCTCGATACAAGTCGATCAGGCCAAAGTATTTAAAATAGATCTTCCAGATAGTTTCTTTGCGACCAAAGGTGATCGTATATTTTCAATTGTTTTGACCTATAACCCACCTGTAAGAAGGAGTCGAGGAGATTACTATCTTGGAAACACGCTGGAGTTCAAAGTATTTCATACAGTATCTCCAGATGACGTAATCTCTAAAATTTCTGCTCTTGATGATGAACAAGGCGAATCAAAAATTGACAGCAAATATCATTTAGACTTTGAGCCGAAAGTAACATTACGTAGTAAAGGATGTCATCAAAAGGCAGTCAAGAACTTCACGCATACTTACTGGAGTAATAATTCATTTACATCGCTGTGTATCGCTCTAATCAATAGAAACAGATGGGTAAAAGTGATCGACGATAACTTTAAACAGGACTACTGTATAAGCCTATGTGTTTATCACAGCGAGCATGCATCGCTATATTCCGAAATTAGAACACTTAATCAAGTACAGCTGCGTGAACGCGCTCGAGTTAGGTAATCGCAATGAACGTTCAAGACGCAGCCATTCAGATATTAAAGGAAGCTGGAAATCCGCTTCATGCCAGTCAAATCGCCAAGCTGATCGTCGAAGCTGGGCTCTGGAAATCTGACGGCAAGACACCGGAGGCCACCGTTAGCGCCCGGCTCTACTCCGACATCAAGAGCAACGGGGATAAGTCGTCCTTTGTAAAGGTAGGCCCTCAGACCTTCGCACTTCGTGATTCCACAGAAATAGAGGATGACACGGCGTCGGTTCTTGTACCTGTCGAAAAACCCTCAAAACCTCATCCCACAAACGCGGGATTTTCCTTCATCGATTGTGCTCAGAAGGTGCTTGAGGAGTTCGGCGGCAAAAAGCCGATGCACTACAAGGAAATCACCGAGAAGGCGTTGGAAAAAGGATGGTTGGTGACGAGCGGAAAAACGCCGGAAGCCTCCATGTACGCCCAGGTGATCACCGAGATCAAGCGCCAGCAGAAACGCGGTGAGCGGCCCCGCTTCGTTCAGCACGGCCGTGGCTATATCGGTCTGAGCCAATGGATGGGACGCGGCTTGGCATTTCAAATTGAGCAACACAACAACCAGGTTCGGAAGGCTCTGCGTGAGCGTCTGCTGGCGATGAAACCCGGCGAGTTCGAGGAGCTTATCTCACATTTGCTGGCAGAGATGGGTTTCGAGATGGTTGAGGTGACCAAGCTCAGCGGCGACGGCGGTATCGATGTCCGGGGCACCTTGGTGGTTGGTGACGTGGTCCGAATCAAGATGGCCGTCCAGGTCAAGAAGTGGAAGCTCAAGAACAACATCCTGGCCCCGGTGGTTCAGCAGGTGCGCGGCAGCCTCGGAGCACACGAGCAAGGGCTGATCATTACAACCAGCGATTTCAGTGCCGGAGCCATCAAGGAAGCGGCTCAGTCTGACAAGACCCCCATCGCCCTGATGAACGGTGAACAACTCGTGATGCTCCTGATGGAACATGGTATCGGCGTCCATCGCTCGACGCCCGACTTGTTTGAAATTGATGAGGAATTTGTAGCAGGAGGCGAGTAATTGATGAAGGGAACTCTGCCAAAGCCAATCAAGAAACAGCGCGAGGTGTTGTATATGCCCGTGGAGGGGCACACCGCCGTTCTCGGTACCGCTGGCAGCGGCAAGACGACCCTCGCTCTCTACCGGGCCGCTTATCTCTCCGAGCGGTCGATGCCGCACTCGGGAAAGACCCTGCTGCTGACCTTCAACACGATGCTGGTCACGTACCTGAATTACCTCAAGCCCATCGAGCTGCGGAATGTCCATGTTGAAAACTACCATACCTTCGCCCGGGGGTACCTGAACGCCCGGGGCAAAATGGGGGGTTACGGCTGTATCTGCAAGCCCAAGGAGCGGAAGACTTACATTTCTCAGGCGGTTAGGGCGGTAGAGTCCGGCTACGAGCCTTCAAAATTCTTTAAACGGCCCCTTGAGTTTTTCGAGGATGAAATCCAGTGGATTTTCAGTCATGGGATCATCTCCAGTGACGAGTATGTGGAAGTGGAGCGCGTCGGCAGATTCGGCACCAACCTCTCCCGCAAACTCAGACCTGTCATGTACGAGATCCTTGAGAAGTATGTCGAGATTCGAACCGGTCACGGAAAAATGTACGACTGGGACGATATCGCAATCTCTGTGCGGAAAGAGTTCGAGGAGGACACTTCACCCCGGCGCTATAAACACATAATCGTCGATGAAGGGCAGGATTTTTCCCCCGAGATGATCCGCTCGTTGGTAGCGGCGATTCCCGAGGACGGTTCTCTTTCGTTCTTCGGGGATGTCGCCCAACAAATCTACGGGCAGCGAATGAGCTGGCGCTCCGCCGGGCTGAACATCCCCCAGCAATGGTTCTTCAAAGAAAATTATCGAAACACCAAGCAAATAGCCCAGCTTGGGTTGGCAATCTCAAGGATGCCTTTCTTTCACGATATCCCTGATCTGGTTGAGCCGACCTCCCCAAGAGCTGATGGCGCTCTGCCTACTTTGGTCGAGTGCGGGGACAGGAAGCAGCAGGTGGAGATCGCCCTTAAGGCAGCAAGGAGCGCCGCCAAAACACTGAGCGTTGCCATCCTCGTAAGAGACAGGGCGCAGGAGAAGGTCTTCAGCGCGGCCCTCGGGGGCGAGGCGACCAGGCTTCATCGCGACCTTAAGGTTTGGAACGACGGCCCCGGCATATACCACGGCACCTACCATGCGGCTAAGGGGCTTGAGTTTGATGTGGTGATAGTTCCTTTTCTGGACGTCGACAACCTTCCTGACAAGGATTACATAGCGTCCCACGGGGAAGAAGACGCCCTCACCCACGACGGCAGACTTCTCTATGTGGCGGCGACCCGGGCGAAAACGAACCTGATCCTGCTTTACAGCGGTGCGCTCACGCCACTGCTCCCGACAGACGAGTCACTCTACCAGAGGGTCAAGCCATGAACTTGATCCGACAGGAGTGCGCCAGTCGTGGGATCACCCGGATCTGCCATTTCACGCAGTCGCGGAACCTCGCCCATATCTTTGACGATCCGCTGGGGCTTTGTTCGACCAGGACGCTACAGGAACATGATTTACCGCACAATCCGACCGACACAGAACGGTTTGACGGAAGGAACGATCTAATCTGTTGCTCCATTGAGTACCCGAACACCTATTACTTCATCAAGGTCCGGGAACGTGAGCCTCTTTTCAAGGACTGGGTCGTGTTAATGATCGATCCCAGTTACCTGTGGCACCCTGAGACCTGTTTTTGCCCGTGCAACGCGGCACGCTCTTGTGGCGGGTATATCCGAACGGGGATTGAGGGGTTCCTCTCCCTCTACGCCCCGATATCTCCCGGGTTCACCGCTTATAGTCGGTCCGCGAGACATCTTCCCGCTGCACCGACTGATATACAGGCGGAAGTTCTTCTCAAGGACCCGATTCCACTTGATTCAATTACCGGGATAGCTGTTCATACAGAAGATCAGGCCCATCGGGAGATTTGCCGTCTGCGTTTGCAGGGAATTACGATTGACAAACCGATTTACATCGCTCCGGAGTTTTTTCAAAGATCAACCTTACAAAATGCGTACGGTACAGGTTTGATTCAACGCGGAGTCCGGGCGACGGAAACGCTATATGAGAACGGAGGTCTTTATGACCAATAACAATACAATAAAACTGAAGGGGAGCAAGGCCGCCGGTGCTATGTTGGGGGCGGCTTGCGGCGATGCATTAGGCTGGCCGAATGAACGGGTCGGTAAGTCGAAGGTGACAAAACCGACACAGGGCCGTCTCTATGATTTCAGAAGCTGGACCCGCAGTTCGGGTGGGCGTTTTTTCCCTCACGAGGAGACCATTGAGGCTGGCGAGTACAGCGACGACACCCAGCTTATTCTTTGCCTCTGCCGGTCGCTGTTAAAAGGGGAAGAATGGTGGGATTACTTCACTCAGGTGGAGCTGCCCTTTTGGTCTGCTTATGAACGTGGCGGGGGCGGCGCAACCAAGAGAGCGGTCGATTCGTGGCTGGATGGGATCGCACCATGGAGTCCGAACCGGAAGCCCCAGGATGTGAAGCGTTATTTCGACGCGGGCGGCAACGGTGTCGCGATGCGCGTCCTGCCGCATGTCTTGCGCTTGGGCGAAAAAGAGTATCCTGAGATCGCCGCCAACATATTCCTTGACGGTGTCACGACCCACGGACACCCCCGGGCGCTTTTGGGCGCTTTGGCCTACGGTTTCGCACTGTGGGCGGCTTTCCGCAA
>CAYVYW010000037.1:0-7379 GCA_964456065.1 uncultured Geobacteraceae bacterium | reverse complement strand
GCCTATGGCGACATTACGGGGATTGAACATCTTGATAAAGTTATCAACATTGATCAGTCTCCCATTGGAAGAACCCCGCGCAGTAACCCTGCTACCTATACGGGTGTTTTTGCTGATATTCGCGACCTTTTTGCCGGACTTCCCGAATCAAAAGCGCGCGGTTATAAAGCAGGTCGTTACTCTTTCAATGTGAAGGGGGGGCGCTGTGAGGCCTGCTCCGGCGATGGTATCCTTAAAATTGAAATGCATTTTCTACCTGATGTGTATGTGCAGTGTGATGTTTGCCACGGGGCGCGATATAATCGTGAAACCCTGGAAGTTAAGTACAAGGGACGTTCCATTGCTGATGTGCTTGCCATGACCGTTGAGCAGGCTTTGGATTTTCTGGGGGCTATACCTAAGATTAAAAACAAACTTTTGTTGTTGCAGGAGGTTGGTCTTGGCTATATTACGCTTGGCCAATCAGCAACAACTCTGTCCGGTGGTGAGGCGCAACGGGTTAAGCTGGCTAAAGAGTTGGCTCGCAGGGCCACAGGGCGAACGATATATATTCTGGATGAGCCGACAACAGGGCTTCATTTCGAGGATATCCGCAAGCTCCTTGAGGTTCTTCATCGCTTGGTGGCGACGGGGAATACGGTTGTTATTATTGAGCACAATCTGGATGTAATTAAGACAGCTGACTGGATTATCGACCTTGGTCCTGAGGGTGGGGCCCGCGGGGGGCAGGTGGTCACTATTGGTACCCCAGAAGAGGTCGCTCGTTGTACGGATTCATGGACGGGGCGTTTTTTACGTAAGATGCTGTAATGGAAAGGGACGCATGTCAAAACAGCGTGTAGTAGTCGTGGGGATGGGATTTGCCGGTGTCAATGTGGCCTTGGGGCTCGCTGGAACCGAATGCGAGGTATTACTGATAGACCGGAACAATTATCATCTGTTCCAGCCTCTTCTGTATCAAGTCGCAACAGCTGGCCTTGAGCAGGAGTCAATTGCTTACCCTATTCGCGCCCTCACACGGAATTGGAATAACCTAACCTTTAAGATGGCTGAAGTCACCGGTATTGACAGACAGTCCCGCCAGATCATGACCTCAACCGGGATTGTCCCTTATGACTATTTGGTTGTGGCGGGGGGGAGCGAAACAAACTTTTTTGGTAATCATGCTATTGCCACCCACGCCCATGAACTTAAACGGCTACCTGATGCGGAGTGTTTAAGAAATAAAGTTCTTAATATCTTTGAGGCTGCAGTTCAGGAACAGGACCATCTGCGGCGAACTGAGATGCTGAGTTTTGTTGTTGTCGGTGGTGGTCCAACCGGGGTTGAGTTCGCTGGTGCTTTAATCGAGCTTATCAGATATGTACTGCATAAAGACTACCCAAGTATTCGTATGAAAGAGTGTCGAGTACTCCTTATTGAGGCCGCTCCCTCTATCCTGACGTCGCTACCTCCCAAACTTCAAACATACGCCCTTGACAAGTTGCAGTCCATGGGGGTTGAGGTCCTTTGCAATACGGTTGTCAGTGATGCGAGTGATACAATGGTGCGGTTAGGTAGTGGTGAAGTTATCCCATCCAGAACCCTTTTCTGGTCAGCAGGTGTTAAGGCAAATCCTCTTGCGGAAAGTTTGAAAAGTGGAACAGGCCCCCACGGAAGAGTGTTTGTTTCCGATTCGTTACGTTTGCCGGAGGATGAGCGGGTATATGTCATTGGTGACATGGCCTGTCCACCCTTTACCGACAGCGCATTGCCGATGATGGCTCCCGTGGCAATGCAGCAGGGACGCTATGTGGCGCGGGCGCTACTGGCGCAAATCCGTTCTGGTTCAGTCGGACCATTTTCCTATGTTGATAAAGGCAGTATGGCAACCATAGGCCGTAAAAGTGCCGTGGCTTCAGCCTTTGGCCTCTCTTTCTCCGGCTTTAGTGCTTGGCTTGTCTGGCTCTTTCTGCATCTCTACTATTTGATCGGGTTCAGAAACCGTATTGTCGTGCTACTGAATTGGTCCTGGTATTACTGGTTCCATGAGCGTCAAGTCCGATTAATTACCGTTATGCAGCGTGAGAACCTATCTCAAGGAGGCTGATATGATAAAAACAGCGACTTTTGAGGCCTTGCTGGACTCGTTAGAAGAGAAGGATGACGGCTATATTTTCAAACTCGAGGGTAAAGAATATTGCATTAAAGACCGCGATGAGGTTCGTGAAATAGCTGAAAAACAACACGGCTATATCATTATTTATTAATGGTTCTACTCCTCAGGATGGCTGTGAACATAGCCTCGTGTTCTGATTGGGAAACGGAAATGACCAGTTCAACAGACAGGGGGCGGCCGCAGACGTCTCTGAACATCTGTTCACTGGTAGTCCCTATCAAGGAACTACTTCCCGCCGCGAAGTAGTCTTGTATGCTTTGACGCAGAATGTCAGGATTCTCCATAAAATCGAAAATACTTTGACCAAGCAGTTCCTCTTTGTTGAGTCCGAATAAGCGTTCTGCTTTCTGATTCGATATCACAATTTTCCCATTGGCCAGGAACGTGACAATCGGTGACTGTGCTATTTCAATAAAATTGCGATAGCGCTCATCAGACTCAACACGTTGAAGTGTGCGCCGCTCAAGTTCGGCCATCAGCTCATTAAAAGAATCAACAAGATGCCGAATTTCCCCCTTGCCCTGATAGGTAATGCGTTGTGCATAATCGCCGGTATCTGACACGCTTTCTATACCTTTTGCAACGGTCATAATCGGTTGTATGACGGCTCGGCGTAAAAGATAGCCAGTGCCACCTACGAGCAACAATAGAATACATGCTTCTAAAAGAATGCCATGCAAGAGGTTGTTCCCCGCGTGTCGATAGAGCTCGCGAAGCGGCACCCGCACTGAAATAGCACCAATCACCTCACCTTTGGTGTAGCCATAAGAACTATGTCCGGCGGGGAAGCGTTTCTGAACAAATGGAGGAGCTTTTTCATAGGAACTGTGGCAGGCAAGACAAGACTCATCGGTGATCATTGGTAAAAGGTAGCGTAATTCCTCTTTGCCATCTAGCGATGTAAAGGTGACATGCTCGGCAGCGCCACCAGGCTTACTCAGCCCCTCGAGGACTTGTGTTTCAAAGGAGTCAGGCGCATTGGCAGGGTTGCGCTGCCGCAATGAGACTTGCCGAACGTAATAGGGAGATCCTTGGGTAATACGTTCAGCAATTTTTGTGGCGACGACCTGCGGGACGAGGTTATAATTTTTCTCAGATGCTTCAATACCTGTTTTGGAAAGGTAGTCACGGGTTGTTATAATCTGGCGTGCAATGATTCGGGCTTTTTCAGTGGCAAGTTGCCGTATTAACTCCCGCTCGTCATGGTAGGTTTTCCAACCGAGTGTCGCGGCAAGCAGCAAAAAGAGTGCTGCTATGATAACGGTTACTTTTGTTGTGATGCGCATGACCACTTCCTTAGGGAACTATCGGGCATACCTTCAGGCAACTAAGCGTATTCATAGCATGTCCTTGTCGCCATAGCCAGCCAAACTTCTTGCCTGGAGCGAAGTCCTTGACACGGTTACCGGATAGCGTATTTTGCATGCAGATGGTGTGAGAGAGGGAGAAGATGAAGCGTTATCAGAACCATAAGCGTGTGCTTAAAGAGGCACCGGCTAGAAAGTCCGCGGATGTCCGTCTTGTGGTAATGACGTCTATTGTGTTAGTGCTGCTGGCTTTGGCTGGATATGGTGCCTATATTGTCGTGACGCTTCCACGCATCGACCGCTTGCAAGATTATAAGCCACTGGTGGTTACACAGGTCTACGGTGATGATGGAGTGCTTGTTGGCGACTTCTCATTGGAGAGGCGTATTGTTGTTCCTATCCAACAGGTTCCCCGTCGCCTTGTTCAGGCTTTTATCGCTGCAGAGGACGCAAGCTTTTATGCCCACCGAGGTATTGATTATGTTGGTGTTGTGCGTGCCATGATCAAAAATATTATTGCCTTTAGGAAAAAAGAGGGGGCATCAACCATAACCCAGCAAGTTACGAAGACGATGCTGCTTACGTCAGAGAAAAAAATTTCACGTAAAATTAAAGAAGCTATCCTCGCGACCAGGCTTGAGAAAAAGTTGACGAAAGATGAGATTTTGTATCTCTATCTCAACCAAATCTATTTAGGATCCGGTTCCTATGGTGTTGAAGCCGCGTCTCAAACTTACTTTGGTAAGTCGATTGGCCAGTTGAATCTGGCTGAGATGGCAATGTTGGCTGGCCTACCCAAAGCACCAAACGCTTACTCTCCCATCAAAAACTACACCCGGGCCAAAGAAAGACAAGGCTATGTTTTAGACCGCATGCTTAAAGAAGGCTTCATTACACAGGCCGAGGCGGACAATGCGCGTCAGCAGGTACTTACCATCCAGCCCAATCGCCGAGTTATGAACGACCAGGTCGCTTATTTTCTTGAGCAGATAAAAATCTACCTTGAGCAGAAATATGGCGAAGAAATGGTGTTAAAGGGTGGTTTGCGGATTTATACCACGATGAATGCACCGATGCAGAAGGCCGCCTATGAGGCTATCAGGACTGGTCTTAAGGCGGTTGATAAGCAGCAGGGTTTCCGGGGTGGGTTAAAATTCCTTAGCCAAGAAGAGATTGCAGGTTTCTGTGAAAAAGCTGAAGACGGTATAGAATCATCTGCACTTAGGGCTGGAGAGGTTTACCAGGGAGTTGTGACGGCTGTTCAGCCGGCCACGGGTGTCCTGCAGGTGCAGGTTGGTGAGCGGACAGGTACCATTGAGCGCACTGGATATGGTTGGGCGGGACGTCTCGCCCTTGAAGCGCTTTACGGCAAACCAGAAAAGCCGAGCAAAACGGTACGCCTTGGGACGGTCCTAGAGGTTAAGGTCTTGACACCGGATCGTGATAAGCGCGGGGCTGTTTTTTTGCTTGAGCAGACGCCAGAAGTACAAGGGGCCCTCGTCTCGCTGGATCCGGCTAATGGAGCTGTTAAGGCCATGGTGGGTGGCTACGACTTCAGAAAAAGTCAGTTTAATCGCGTGATGCAGTCCCGTCGTAATGCGGGTTCTGCCTTTAAGCCTATCGTTTATGCCGCTGCATTGGAAAAAGGCCTGCCCCCCACAACCATTATTGAGGATGCACCAGTTCAGTATTCCGCAGGTTTTGGACGCACGTGGGCTCCTAAAAATTATGACAATAAATACCGTGGCCCCGTGTCGTTGCGGGAGGCTCTCACCCACTCAATCAACATAGTGAGTGTTAAACTTTTAGATCAAATTGGTGTGGCTACTGCAGTTGATTTCGCAAAGCGGCTTGGCTTTACTTCGACTATTGAACCCAACCTGTCTCTTGCTCTAGGGGCTGCAAGTGTAACTCCTTTTGAGTTGACGTCCGCGTATACGGTATTTGCCAACAACGGGATTTATACGAAGCCGTTTTACATCTTAAAGGTTGTTGATGGGGCGGGCCGGGTTCTTGAGGAATACCAGCCTCCACCTGAAATAGGAAGCACCTCAGAAACGGCAGCAGGTGGTGCGCTACCAGACGCGCTGGCCGCACCACTCCAGCGTTATCAAGCGACAAGCCCCCATGTCGCCCATATGATTACGAGCTTAATGCAAAGTGTTGTTCAAAGCGGAACTGGTTTTCGGGCTGCGGCTATTCGCCGACCTGTTGCAGGAAAAACTGGTACGACGAATGGTATGCGGGACGCATGGTTTGTTGGGTATGTCCCTCAACTTGTCACGGGTGTGTGGGTTGGCTTCGATAATCAGGCGCGCTCTTTGGGGGGTGGTGGCTCAGGCGGGCAAGCCGCTGCACCAATCTGGGCAGATTATATGATGCAAGCGACACAAGGCATGCCGGTTATCGGTTTCGTCGAGCCATAACCTCGCTAAGCTGCTAGACTCCTGAGGAAACCTGCTTAGTAGGCAATGCCTCTGTTTGAGCTTGGTCTTGGTGTGCAGGCGGTTGCGGTTTTGTTATTTCAACGGCAATACCGGTCCTTTTTTTGATGGCAAGCTTTACTTTCTCCCAGTCGACATACTCGTCAAGGCCATAGCGCTGAATTAATTCTTTTGCTTCCCTTTGGAGCCCTTTGCTCTTGTTATAAATATCAGCATGGACTTCAAGGAGAATCTTCCCCTCGGGGGTGGTCGCTATCTTGACGGGGTGATAAATGATTTCGCCACTCGTATTAACCTTGGTCAGATTAAAAAGTTGTTCCATACGCTCAGGGTATACTCTGATACAGCCATGACTGGCGAAGCTGTAGATCGACCAAGGTTTTGTGGTGCTGTGAATGAGAATGCCGGGTAAGGAGGTTCTCATGGCAAACTTGCCAAGCGGGTTTTCAGGGCCAGGAGGTATTGCTGTGATGATTTCTTTCCCGTTGAGACGCATTTCCTCCTGAATGGAAGGTGGTACGGTCCATGTCGGGTCTTTGATCTTATTAACAATTTTAAAGCGTCCCGTTGGGGTATGCCAAATCATTTGATCTGTTTTGACCGGTGTACCGAGTGCAACGGGGGTACTGAATGTCAGTGCGCCTTCATCAAAATAGTATAGGGTCCTGTCTGGTATATTGATAAGAATGCCGTTACGTAGAGGGGGCATAGGTACGATACGGCGGTTGTCGTAACGTAACGGTTGCCCTTTGCTGAGTTGCTTTTGTGGTGCCAAGCGGTTGGCTTGTATGAGATGGCTTGAGGGAACCCCAAGTTTAGCGGAAACCAATCGAATAGTATCTCCGCGCTTAACGGTGTAAACGCCCTCTGTGCCGATGACGAGAGCAGGAACAGTAACAAGCGGCTTGAGGTCGCGACTCACCGGTGCTGGATTCGTTAAAGGCTGTACTGGGGCTGGTGACACAGTGGGTAGGGGTGCCACTGGGGGGGGCTGAACAGCGGGAGCTTCTGATTTAACGGGTGGTAAAGCTGGTGCTGCCTGTTCAGGAGCCAGAATGGGTAAAGGTTTTTCTGGCAAGACGCTATGGGCTGTAGATGCACAGCCAGCAAGGGGCGTCGCCGCACAAAGCATAACGGCCATGGCGTACATGACAACGTGTTGCTGCCAGGGGGCTAATTTTATAAGTTCTCTTCGTAACATGCAGGCTTCTATAAAGCAAAAAGCTTAACAGTGCAAGCGAGATTTCAGTAGGTTGCAGAAAAAAAAGATTAGATGATAAAAAAAACTTGACGTCTGATTCGTGGCTGTGTATAAACGGGATTCCTTGCACGCAACGAAACTTCAAATGCGAAGCAGAAAAGCAGTAAGGAACGTCGATCTTTGATAACCGAATAGCAGAAGGTGTAATGAATTGCGGGCCAAGCAATTCGAGTAGTAAATTGTATAACATCAAAGTCAGTATTTTTTGA
>CAYVYW010000036.1:0-8108 GCA_964456065.1 uncultured Geobacteraceae bacterium | reverse complement strand
AAATAATATCAAAAAACGGCTGTTTTTACTACTTGTTTTTCAAAGGGCTGTTAAACGGTCAATTGTTCTGGGCAAAGAGAAGGAACGGCTAAAGAATGAATTCATGTACAGAAGAATTCCCATGACCGAAGCAATCAGGAATGTGATTAGCCTGATGCAGTCATTGGCTCCGGAGTCACCTTATCAGTTCCCGATGGACAACGGGCGACCGTTGACGGCAATTCCTTCAGGAAGATTGTCTGGAACAAGGCGCTGAAGGAATCACAGGCTGCCTACAAGACGCCGTACAGCATCCGCCACACTTTCTGCGCCTGGGCACTAACTATTGGCATGAATCTGATGAAGGTGGTCACCCTGATGGGGCATTCGTCAAAAGAAATGGTGTGTCAGACGTATGGTGAGTATGTGGAAGATCTGGAAGATGATATGGACGATACTTTCCGGTATTTCGGGCAGGACTTTTTGATAAAACCCGCAAAAAGAAGAACCCCGAATCTATCCTATGGGGACAGTTTCGGGGCCAGTTTGCTGCCAGCTCACATAACTTACTGAACTGATTATGTTGTTTTGGAGCGGGAAACGGGATTCGAACCCGCGACTTCAACCTTGGCAAGGTTGCACTCTACCACTGAGTTATTCCCGCGTGATGAGAAGGAACTTATAGCAAAGCTGTGGTAGTGGTGTCAATATTTTTTTAATCTCAGGGGTGAGATGGAGCGACAAGACTATAATCTGGGCGAATGGTGTCACGTAAATCGAGGTGGCGTAATCTACTTTTAGGATTACCATCAATCTGAATTTTGACCTGTTTTACTTCTGGCATATTTGTGCAGATAGTATCTACCAAACTATATATTGCGTTCATCTCGGCAGCGCTACCGGACGGCAGGTCGTTTTTAAAGTCTGAGGAAAAATCAAGTACGGCTGTGTCACCTGTAATGCTCGCTTTGAGAAGTTCCGTTCTATCAGGAAGGATACGGTCTAATTCGCTAATGGGGCCTGAAATAAGGGCGTCTACCAGTGAGCGCAGGCAGGTCTCCTTACTGCCACAATTGTCCAGTTCTCGGGCTTCCCGATCGAGACGGTTTTGGCTGTTGGCAAAAAAGAGTACGACGGTTTTCACTTCAGTTTCCTGTTTGCATGGGGGGACAGTTGGCATAATGCGTGTGGCTTGATATTTCTGCCAGAACAATCCACCAAAAACGACTGCAATCAATAGGAAAGGAATGATAATGTTTGCGCCGATGCGGCGAGGTGGTCGGGGATGCATAGTTATCCCTCCTCCCCTGGTGCCCTGCAGTCTTCAAGGCTTACCTGATAGACATCTCCTAGTTTGCCTCCAAGAAAGCGGTTTCCAACGCGTATAAATCCCGCTGGGACATCGGTGACATAATAGTGGTGGTTACCGGCTTCATTTGCTGGGCGCATCATGTGGCGTTCTTGTAGAATAGCCGCTACGGTTCGAGTCGTCTCTTCCGCGGAGTCAACCAAGGTCACGCCTGGCCCCATAACGGAGCTGATTACTTTCTTCAATAACGGGTAGTGGGTACAGCCAAGCACCAATGTGTCAATTCCTGCCTCTTGCAATTCTTTTAGATAGACCTCTGCGGTTTTTTGGGCGATGTCATTATCGGTCCATCCCTCTTCAGCAAGTGGGACGAAGAGTGGGCAGGGGGTTGCAAGAACTTCCAGGGCCGGGTTGAGTCGTTTAATGGCCCGTGTATATGCGCTACTACGTACGGTACCACTTGTGCCGATCACGCCGATTTTTCCTGTTCGTGTTGTTGCTACAGCACGTTCTGCTCCTGGCTCTATGACGCCGACAACGGGAATAGGGAGCATTTCCTGGAGTGCTGGTAATGCGACTGCTGAAGCTGTATTACAGGCTACGACTAAAAGCTTAATGTCTCGACGGGTTAAAAATGTTGCAATCTCTTTGGCGTACCGGATGACCGTATCGGGGGACTTAGTCCCATACGGCACACGGGCAGTATCACCGAAGTAGATGGTATCTTCCTGCGGAAGAACCTTCATCATCTCCCGTAGAACCGTTAGTCCACCAACGCCGGAGTCAAAAATACCGATAGCTTGCCACGACACGTCTGGTACTCCTTCTTTCATGCTGTAATTATAGCACTCTATCGTTTTTCAATAACTCTGGCAAGCCTTAGTGCGGAGATTGATGAGGTGGACTATCACCTTGACAAAATCCCCCGCTATGATTAGGGTTACGATATTAGCACTCAGTATGTAAGAGTGCTAGCATGTGTCGTTTAAAGTAAGGACTGGAGTCGAGTGGGTTATGGTAAACCTTACCTTGTCACAACGAAGCAAGCAGATCCTTGAGGCAATTATCGAGGATTATATTGCTACAGCAGAGCCGGTTGGAAGTAGTACGGTCGCTCGACGACATGCCCTCCAGATCTCCTCTGCGACCGTTAGAAACGTTATGGCAAGCCTCGAAGAACTGGGTTTGCTGGCATCCCCCCATACGTCTGCCGGTCGCATTCCTACGGATAAGGGTTTTCGCTTCTATGTTGACTCCCTCGTCGGACTGCGAACTATTCGGCACTCTGAAAAAAAGGAAATTTTACGCCGTTGTCGCGAGACAGGTGGCACACCAACTGATTTGCTGAAAGAGGCAAGTAGTATCCTCTCCATGCTTTCAAACTATACCGGCCTCGTGGTTGCTCCCCGCTTAAATAATGCAACCTTTCGCCAGATTGAGTTTATTCGGCTTGCTCCAACCCGTTTACTTGCCATCTTGGTCACCTGTAACGGTTCAGTCCAGAATCGTATCATCGAGCTTGATCAGGTTATTGCCAGTGATGATTTGGTCAGGATGTGCAACTATCTGAACCAGACCTTGGAGGGGCTGAGTATAAGCCAGGTACGCGAGCGCCTTCTTGCCGAGATGCAAACAGAGAAAAACCAATACGATCAATTGGTATTACAGGCGTTACGACTGTCTGAAAAAGTTATGCCTCAGGAGCAAGATGAGGTTTTCATTGCCGGCCAATCACATATTTTAGAGCATCCTGAGTTTAGCGATGCGACAAAAATGAAGGAAGTATTCAAGGCTTTTGAAGAGAAGGGTCGACTCGTTCAGTTGTTGAATGAATGTATGCAGGCTGACGGAGTACAGATTTTCATTGGGGCTGAGACTCCCCTTAAAGAGATGGCTGGTATGAGCTTGATTACATCAACCTATGTCAGCGAGGGGAACACTATTGGCCTGCTTGGTGTCATTGGACCGACACGTATGGGCTATTCGAATGTCATTCCTATTGTTGACTATACCGCACAACTTGTTAGCAGACTATTAGGCGAAAAATAACACGATACTACTATCGACCGGCATGAGCCGGATGTTGCACGAGAGGAATTTGTGGCCATGGAACAGAACCAGAATCACGTCGTAGAAGATGTACAGCATGAAGTAACCGAAGATACGCTTGAAGAACGTATAGCACGCCTCGAAGCTGAGGTTGAGCAAAAGACCAAGGAAGCGCTCGAAAACTGGGATAAGCTCTTGCGCGAGCGGGCAGACCTTGAAAATTTCAGAAAGCGGGTCTCCCGTGAAAAGGAAGAAATCCTGTCCTACGGGGTTGCATCCTTTGTTGAAGAGATACTTCCCGTTGTCGACAACCTTGAGCGAGCTCTTTTGCATGTTAGTGATGATGAGAAATCACCGTTACTTGAGGGAATCCGCATGACCCACGGTATGCTGCTGAATGCCTTGAAAAAGGTTGGTGCAACACCGGTTGAGGCCTGCCAAGGGACTCTTTTTGATCCTTGCTTCCATCAAGCAATGAATCAGGTCGAAACTGAAGAGCAGGAGCCGAATACGGTTGTCCATGAGTTGCAGAAGGGTTACCTCCTGAAAGAACGGCTCTTACGTCCTGCAATGGTCTCTGTTGCTAAAAAACCATAATTTTTTCTTGGGGCCCTTGTAAAAAAGGCCGACGCTACTTACTGTTTAAACATGACATTTACCGTCAATTTATAAAAGGAGATAGAACAATGAGTAAAGTAATTGGTATTGACCTCGGAACGACCAACTCCTGTGTTGCCGTCATGGAGGGTGGTGAGCCGATTGTTATAGCAAACTCTGAAGGAAGTCGTACGACACCATCGATGGTCGCTTTTACGGAGTCCGGTGAGCGCATGGTTGGACAGCAGGCAAAGCGTCAGGCTGTTACCAATCCAGAGAATACCCTTTTTGCAATTAAACGTCTGATCGGTCGCCGCTTTGAGAGTGAGGCTGTACAGAAGGATATTGCTATTTCACCCTTTAAGATTGTTAAGGCTGATAACGGTGACGCCTGGGTCCAATCTCGGGACAAGAAGTATTCCGCACCAGAAATATCTGCGATTGTTTTGCAGAAAATGAAGAAAACCGCTGAAGATTATCTTGGTGAAGAAGTCACCGATGCCGTTATCACGGTACCAGCCTATTTTGATGACTCACAGCGCCAGGCAACGAAAGATGCTGGTAAAATTGCTGGATTAAATGTGCTCCGTATTATTAACGAGCCGACGGCAGCTGCTCTGGCCTATGGCCTTGATAAGAAAAAAGATGAGAAGATTGCGGTATTCGATTTGGGTGGTGGTACGTTTGACGTTTCAATCCTTGAGCTTGGTGACGGCGTGTTTGAAGTTAAGTCAACGAACGGCGACACCTTCCTCGGCGGTGAGGACTTCGATCAGCATATTATTGACTGGATTGCTGATGAGTTTAAAAAAGACCAGGGCATTGATCTGCGTGGTGATAAAATGGCACTACAGCGTCTTAAAGAGGCTGCTGAAAAAGCCAAATGTGAACTGTCGGGCTCCGTCGAAACAGATATTAACCTGCCCTTTATTACTGCTGATGCGAGTGGGCCGAAACATCTCAACCTGAAGCTAACACGGGCGAAGCTTGAGTCACTCTGTGACAACCTGCTGCGTCGCCTTGAAGAACCTTGTCGTACGGCTCTGAAGGATGCTGGCCTGTCCGCATCTGAAATTGATGAGGTTATTCTGGTTGGCGGTATGACCCGTATGCCGGCTGTTCAGCAGTGTGTTGAAAAAATCTTCGGTAAAACCCCGAACAAAGGGGTTAACCCTGATGAGGTCGTTGCAATCGGTGCTTCTATCCAAGGTGGTGTTTTGCGCGGCGATGTTAAAGACGTCCTGCTGCTTGACGTTACTCCGCTTTCCCTTGGTATTGAAACCCTCGGTGGTGTCATGACACGTTTGATAGAGAAGAACACCACCATTCCTTGCCGTAAATCCCAGACATTCTCTACGGCAGCGGATAATCAACCGGCTGTATCCATTCACGTTTTGCAGGGAGAGCGTGAAATGGCTCGTGACAACAAAACGCTGGGCAACTTCGAGTTGACCGGTATTCCGGCTGCACCACGTGGCGTACCACAAATTGAAGTTACTTTCGATATCGATGCAAACGGTATTGTCCATGTCGCAGCTAAGGATCTTGGAACCGGTAAAGAGCAATCAATCAAGATTACGGCATCATCTGGCCTGAGTCAGGAAGAGATTGATAAGATGGTGCGTGATGCAGAAATGCATGCTTCCGATGACAAGAAGAAGCGTGAGGTCATTGAGGCCCGTAATCAGGCAGACTCCCTCGTATATACAACGGAGAAGTCACTGAAAGAACATGGTGACAAGCTAGAGGCCGTTGATAAGGGCGCTATTGAAAACAAGATTGCTGACCTGAAAAAGGCCATGGAAGGTGATGACGCCGCTGCCATCAACAAGGCGGCTGAGGAGCTAGGCCAGGCTGCCCATAAGTTGGCTGAAATGATGTATGCTCAAGGACAACAAGCTGGTGAGGCCGGTGCTGAGCAACAAGCTGCCGGTGGTGCGCCCAAAGACGACAATGTCGTTGATGCTGACTTCGAGGAAGTTAAGAAGTAAACGGCAAGTAATGCCGATAGTTCGGTGATTGCGGTGATTGGGTAGGGGCTGCCTTTGGGTACGCCCCTACCGTCGTATACAGGCGTGAAGGGATAGCGGGCGTGGCAAACGAAGAAAAACGTGACTACTATGAGGTTCTCGGCGTGCATAAGAATGCATCCGAGTCCGAGATAAAAAAGGCCTTCCGTAAAATTGCCATTCAGTACCATCCGGATAAAAATCCTGGTGATAAAGAGGCTGAAGATAAGTTTAAGGAAGCCTCAGAAGCATATGAAATATTGTCGGACGATCAAAAACGTGCTCATTACGATCAGTTCGGCCATGCAGGTCTTGGTGGCAACGGCTTTTCAGGTGGTGGATTCGGTTTTGGTGGCGGCTCACCATTTGGTGATGTCTTTGGTGATATTTTCGGAGACATTTTCGGCGGTGGCACCGGGCGACGCAGTCAAGGACGCCGTGGTGATGACCTGCTCTACAACCTTGAGATTAAATTCGAAGAAGCTGCTTTTGGCTGTGAGAAGGAAATCGAAATCCCCTACGATAAACGGTGTGAGACCTGTTCTGGTTCGGGGGCGAAACCAGGTACTGAGCCTAAAACGTGTCCGACTTGCAAAGGCAGCGGCCAGGTCCGTTATCAACAAGGTTTTTTTAGTGTCAGTAAGCCCTGCGGTCAGTGTCATGGTGAAGGGAGAATAATTGAGGACCCTTGTCCAACCTGCCGCGGAAAAGGGAGTGTCAAAGATCATAAAACGCTCACAGTTAAGATACCGGCTGGTGTAGAGACCGGATCCCGTTTAAAACTTCGTGGAGAAGGTGGCCAAGGGGTGAAGGGGGGACAAAACGGCGATCTGTTTGTTGCTATTGCTGTGGCGGACCATCCGATTTTCGAGCGTGAGGATACTAACGTCATTTGTAACCTCCCGATAAGTTTTACTCAGGCAGCCCTTGGGTGTGAAATTGAAGTCCCAACCCTTGACGGCTCAGTTGCCATGAAGATTCCTGAGGGGACACAGTCCGGTAAAACCTACCGATTGCGGGGTAAAGGAATTCCTTCACTCCAGGGGTATGGCCGTGGTGATCAGATGGTGGTTATCAAAGTTGAAACTCCCATTAACCTCAGTAAACGCCAGAAAGAGCTCCTCGAGGAGTTCGCCACAATCAGCGGGGAGGACGTCCATCCTATCAAAAAGAGCTTTCTCGATAAAGTGATGGATTTTATTAGTTAGTAATGGATTGCTGGCTTCCATAGAGAAGGAGTTCGCACATGCGATTCGATAAACGTGATGGCTTTTTTGTCGCTCTGGTTGTAGCGGTTGTTGTTACTTTTTTCGCTATTTCAGGTAAGGAAACCACTAAGCATGTCCCTAAAAATGAGATGCACAAGACGGTCTACGATATAGCCTATAAGGATGCACCTGGACCGGAGGCTTCTGTTTTCAAACGTGCATTCTTTAAGCCGAACAAGAAAGAAGCTGAAAAAAGTTGTGAGCCGTGTCACCAACAGTACAATGTTGTACTTCCGGCAAATCATCCTCCTAAGCACCGCTGCCTGTTCTGCCATAAGCTGAACTAGGCTCCTTTCTACCTTCCGTGACCTGATGCGCACCTTACTTCTCATCAGTAGTCTTTTTTTTCTTTGTTCCTGTAGCTCAGGCGACTGGCGCACTGCCAGTCGCGAGTCTGCGGGCATCGCTCCTTCACCTGCAGTGACACCCCCTGCTGTTGTACACGTCTATGGTGCCAAAGCCTGGGGTTGGCGTGGATGGTTTGCTATACACACCTGGGTGGCGACGAAAAAAAGTAATGCTGAAAACTATACGGTGTATGAAGTGATTGGTTGGCGGCAGTATGCAGACAAACCAGTGGTGCGTATAGAGCAGGATGTACCGGATAGATTGTGGTTTGGGGAGCGTCCCCGCCTTCTTGTTGCAATGCAGGGTGGGGCTGATGTTGATCGTGTTATAGATGCTATTGGGCGTGCAGCCCGTTCCTACCCATGGGCAGACCGTTATGTTCTTTTTCCCGGCCCCAACAGTAACACCTTTACATAACCCCCGCCGGGAAAGCCTCGCTCTTTGGGCGGGGATGGTAGGCGTCTTCCTTTGAGTATATTTGTATGATTAAGCCGTTCATGGTATAAAATCATTGTGAAAAGTAATGCGAATACACATTATGAATCAACC
>CAYVYW010000035.1:4050-10900 GCA_964456065.1 uncultured Geobacteraceae bacterium | reverse complement strand
TGGTGGTGGTTCAGTTTCGAAGCCTATGCCCCGCAGATCTTCGACACCGGCGGACTGATTGCTGCTGCCAGCGGATTGGTTGCCGTGGCTGCGGCGATCGCCATGTCCGTTTGGCGCGCGCGCGAATTGAAACGGACCGAGACCTTTGGCTCCGCGCGATGGGCAGATCGGGCCGAGGTTGCTGCCGCCGGGCTGCTGGGTGACCATGGCGCTGTCCTTGGCCATTACGAACACAGCTATCTGCGACATGACGGTCCAGAGCACGTCCTGTGCTTTGCGCCGACCCGCAGCGGCAAAGGTGTCGGGCTTGTCATCCCGACCCTGCTGACCTGGCCGGCCTCGGCCATCATCCACGACATCAAGGGCGAGAACTGGAACCTTACTGCCGGTTTCCGCTCGACGTTCAGCCGGGTGCTGCTGTTTGATCCGACGAATGCCAACTCGGCGGCCTACAATCCTTTGCTGGAAGTCCGGCGCGGCGTGACCGAAGTCCGCGATGTCCAGAACATCGCCGACGTTCTGGTCGATCCCGAAGGCTCGCTCGAACGCCGCAATCACTGGGAAAAGACCAGCCACTCCCTGCTCGTCGGCGCGATCCTGCATGTGCTCTATGCTGAACCGGACAAGACCCTGGCCGGCGTGGCAGCCTTCCTATCGGACCCCCGCCGCACCATCGAGGCGACTCTGACTGCCATGATGGCAACGCCGCATCTGGGAAAAGCCGGTGTTCATCCGGTTGTCGCCAGTGCTGCCCGCGAACTGCTCAACAAGTCCGAGAACGAGCGATCCGGCGTCCTGTCGACCGCCATGTCGTTTCTTGGCCTCTACCGCGATCCGGTTATCGCGGAGGTGACCCGGCAATGTGATTGGCGGATCACGGACTTGGTGACGGGCAAGCAGCCGGCCACCCTCTACCTCGTGGTCCCGCCTTCCGACATCAGTCGGACGAAGCCGCTTATCCGCCTGATCCTCAACCAGGTCGGGCGGCGCCTGACCGAAGAACTGGAGGCCAACAGCAAGCGGCACCGCGTCCTGTTGATGCTGGACGAATTCCCCGCTTTGGGGCGGCTAGACTTCTTCGAAAGCGCGCTGGCCTTCATGGCCGGATATGGCCTCAAGGCCTTCCTGATCGCCCAGTCGCTGAACCAGATCGAGAAGGCTTATGGCCAGAACAACGCGATCCTCGACAACTGCCATGTGCGGGTGTGCTTCGCGACGAATGACGAGCGTACTGCCAAGCGGGTATCGGATTCGCTCGGCACCGCCACCGAAATGCGCGCCATGAAAAACTATGCCGGGCACAGACTGTCTCCCTGGCTGGGGCACTTGATGGTGTCGCGCTCGGAAACGGCGCGGGCCTTGCTGACACCGGGCGAAATCATGCAGCTGCCCGTCGACGACGAGATCGTGATGCTGGCCGGGCTGCATCCGATCCGGGCCAAGAAGGCGCGCTACTTCAAGGACCAGCGATTGACTGCCCGCGTTCTGCCACCACCGGAGTGCCGGAAAGCCGAGCCCAACACCGCAAATGCAGGTGCTTGGGCGGACATGATCGTCCAGTCGCAAATAATGCCCAAGCCGTTGCCTGCAGAAGATGACGAGGAGGGCGATACGGACAACGGCGGCATCAGGCGCGAACCGGAGCTTCCCGACCATGAGGAAATCGTACCGCCGCCGCGCGTGGTCAACGAATTCGAGTTCGAGGAACCCATGATCGAGGAAGACCTGGCGCAAAGCCGGCGGCAAGCAGACCGGATGCGGACCGTTGCCCGGCAGGCGGCGCTTGACCCTGGCGACGGGATCGAACTGTGAAACGCACTCGCCACACCTTCCGCCTGCCGCCCGAGCTTGCCGATCAGTTGGCTGACTACGCGACGCGCAAGCGGGTTTCGCAGGCCGCCGTCGTCGAAGCGGCGCTGGCATCGTTCCTTTCGCCAGACAGTTCCGAACGGATGGAAGCCGCCTTCAGCCGCCGTCTGGACCGCATTTCACGGCAGCTGGACAAGCTGGATTACCATGTCGAGGTCGGCAATGAAGCTATCGCCCTGTTCGTGCGGACCTGGCTCATCTCCAACCCGGCTTTGCCGGACAGCCAGCTTCCGGCAGCGCAGGCACAGGCGCAGGAGCGGTTTACGGCCTTCGTCTCGGCCCTCGCGCGGCGGATGGAGAGCGAACAGCGCCTGGCGCGGTGAGGGCATTGGGCGGGTTTCTGACATAGCGGGCCGCCAATGTCAGAAACCCGCGCGGTATCTCACATAAAGATCACGCCGCGTATCTGCCGTCCTTCAGGCGGCGGGCCATGCCGATCCCGGCCAGCGCATCGAGCACCGGGCGGACCGTGGCGGCGCGCTTGCCCTTGAACGCGCGGGCGACGTCCTGCGGGGCGAGCGGGGAGCCGGCGGCAGACAGGATGGTCTGCACTGCGCTGACCTGTTCGGGAAGCGAGCCGGGCCAGGGGATGACATTGTCGGGCAGCACGGCAGCGGCCTCGCCCAGATCGAGCGTCTGGGTAACCGGGGCCTTGTAGTCCGGCGCCTGGAATTCGGGGCGAAGCCAGCGGATCAACCCCTTGGCCTCTTCCGCGGCGCGAGCCTTGTTGAGCGCGACCAGGCGGGTGAGAATTTCCTCGTCGGAAAGGTCCGCAGGCCAGCCATAGGCTTCGGCGACAAGGGCATCGATCGCGTCGTGGTGCTGGCGGATCAGGGTGACGAGCCCGCGATCGTGAATGTCGCGCTCGGCCTCGGTGAGCGCGCGGCCTGCGCGCAGGGCTTCGAGTACGTTGTAGAGCTTGGTGAGGGTCAGGTCCTCGTGCTCGGTGAGCACCTGCTTGCGCAGCGCGTCGAGCGCTTCGGCCTGGGCGCGGATCTTGTCCTTGAGCAGTTCTGGGACGTCGACGGGGAATGGGAAAGGGTCGAAGCAGCGGGACTTACTGTAACGTGGATCGTCGCCCATACCGAGCCTTGCGCCAGATGCGAGTGCCCAAGGCACGTGGAACTGGCTCGACAAAACGCCCATCGCATAGGCGTCATCCAATGCGACGCAGACTAACATGTTATCCGGCAGGATCGACTTGGGCAGGAACTGGAATACACGATGCTTCGCCGTCTCAATGGTGGCGATGTAGCGGCTCACCCCGCGCAGGGCCTTGCGCAATTCCGAGCGCTGTTCGCCAAACAGCCACCAATTGTCGCGATAGCTGGCGCGATTGTTCTGATCGCGGTGTGGCTTAACGCTGGCCAACACGTGCTGATAGACCGCCGGATGCCGCTCGCGCACTTCGGCTTCGCTCAGGCCGAAAAAGTCGATCACCTTCACCCCGCGCGGGCGCGAGGCAAGATCGCGACCGTTGCGATAGTCGAAAATTACCACGTCGTCGTCGCCGATGCCGGTGCGGATGGACGCAGATGGCGTGCCGGCCATTTGACCCGGCGACAGCGCCATGGCCTGTTCCGGCGTGACAATGAAGCCATCGCCATGCAACTTCACACCGGGCGAGCACAGGCCATCATTCGCCTTTAGGGCCACCGTTGCTGTCACATCCGCGCCGGTGCGCAGGTCACTGCTGATCTGGCCGACCTTCTCGGTGTAAACGAGATGATCGGGCGCGCGGCTTTCATCGGCCACCGACCAGTGCAGGCCGACCGCCTTGCCCTTCGCCGCCACCGTCATGGCAATGCGAACCGCCGCGCCATCCTTTTCGTCCACCCAGGGATGGTTGGGAATCGCGAACAGCAGGCTGACCCGGTCTTTCGCATCCAGATGTTTCGCAATCACCCGGCGGCTGAACACCTGGGTGATCGAATTGGTGGTGACGAAGCCAAAGCGCCGGGTGCCGCTCTTGCGCACGGCGGTTGCCGCCTTGTCCCACCAGTGCATCACGAAATCGGCGCTTTCGGGAACATCGGTGGTGGCGAACAGCGCCTCGAAATAACCGTCGCCTAACCGATCCCGCACGTCCTTGCCGCCAATGAACGGCGGATTGCCGACGATGAAGTCGGCCTTGGGCCACATGGTCGCGCGCGGTTTGATATACCGGTAGACTTCAACCCGCGCGTCCTCGTCAGGCACCTTTTTGCCCGTGACGGGATGAAGCTTCATCGTCTCGCCATCCCAGCGGCTGACGGGCTTTCCGGCTTCGTCCAGTTCCAGCACCTTGTCGTCATAGTCGATCAGGGCGTCACGGTTCTCGATGGTGCGCACATCGCGCAGGATCGGTTCGGGCGGGGCGCGGTCGGCGCCGTTCACCTTGAAGTGCCATTGCAGGTAACCGATCCACAGCACCAGTTGCGCAATCGCGGCGGCGCGGGGGTTGATCTCGATCCCGAGGAAGTTTTCCGGCGTGATGGTGTGGCCGGTCAATTCCGCCACGTACTGATCGTCGCCCAGTTCGACCAGCAGGTCGAGTACTTCGCCTTCCAGTTCCTTCATCCGCGCCATGGCGACGTACAGGAAGTTGCCGGTGCCGCAGGCGGGATCGAGCACTCTCGTCTGCGCCAGACGGGCATGGAACGCCTCGACGTGGGCCTTGGCCTGATCGGCCTTGCCTTCTTCGATCAGAGTGGCCGCGGCCCCGCGCACCCCATCCCAGTCGGCCCGCAGCGGCTCCATGATGGTCGGGCCGATCAGGCGCTCGACATAGGCACGCGGGGTGTAATGCGCACCCAGCTTGGCCCGCTCCTTGGGGTTGAGCGCGCGTTCCAGCAGAGTGCCGAAGATGGCCGGCTCCACCTCGGTCCAGATATGTTCGCCCGCCTTGATCAGCACTTCCAGCTCTTCCGCATCTAGCGGAATCGCGGTCCGTTCCTTGAACAGATAGCCGTTGAATTTCTTCAGCGGCACGCCCAGCGCGGGCGAGAACTCGCCCTTGTCCATCGCCGCCCACAGCGCGGAAAGCTGGTGCTCCAGATGTTCGGGATGGGCACGCTGGTTTTTCAGCAGGGTGGTGAAGCTGCCATGCGGTATGAGGCCGCTGTCCTCGGCAAACATCGTGAACAGCACCCGCATCAGAAAGCCGCTGGTGGTCTCGGCATTGTAGCCGCGCTTTTCCAGGCGCCGGGCAACCGTGGCGAGCAGGTCGGCAATATCGCGTGTGACGCGGGCGGCGCGGGCGGTGGGATCAAGGCTCTTGGGATCGGTCCAGATCGCGCGAAGGCGGTCGCGCACGTCAGGATCGCGTAGATCCTCCAGCATGATCCGGTAGCGCGCCCGGTCGGGGAATTGGGCATAGGCTTTGCCGGTGCCGGTGAAGTCGGCATAGACTTCAATGCAATAGCCGATGTCTGCCACCAGCAGGAACGGCGGCCACCCATGGTCGACGGGAAGCGCCTTGGCATAGCGTTCGGCCTGGCCCTTGGCCTGGACCATCGCCTTGGCCCAACCAGGAGTTCCGCGACGGGCGGTGCCGCGCTTGACGCGGGCGCTGGCGGTCTGGCCGAAAATGTCGAGATCGTCCTCGCCCTTGTCGGCGGCTGCCCGGTCCGCCTCGCTGCCCTGCTTGGCTTCGAGGATGAAGGCGTCGCGCTTGTAGCAGTCGATCCGGCCGAAGCTTTGCGTGCCGTCGCCATTGTCCTGAAACACGCGGCGTTCGAACACGTAATCGTTGTGCGCATCGTCGGTGCGGCTGCCCGCGGGCGGTTCCAGGCCCAGCAGGTGGCACAGGCCGTTGATGAAGCTCTGCGTGTTGGCGAGTTCGCTGCCGCCGGTATCGCGCCAATGAGTAATGAATTTGTCGATATCGGCAGGACTGGTCATCGGGTTCACGATAAAGCACAGCCGCCTCGCAACGGCAACGCGACTTACGCTGCCACGGCATTCATCGAGCTTATTGAAATCGGACGAGTTCATCGCGGTAGCCCGGTGCGATTCCGACGGGCAGAGCGGTTGGCTGAACGGTCCCCTACGCCAGAACTACTTTGGGCACGCTGCGCTTTGCTCGCGTCAAAAGCTTGTTGCCCTGCCGTGATCTGATGCCCTTTTGATCCGCCTCGTCACGCGGGCCGGTAGTCGGTGCGCGCAATTGCGAGGCGGCGATGAGCGTCATTCCGATCCGGTCCGAGGCAGCAACGCGCGGTGCGCGCATGCTCCGCACGGCGCTTGGGCCCGAGATCGGGGCCTGGCTTGAAGACCCGGCGGTCATCGAAGTCATGCTCAATCCCGACGGACGGCTCTGGGTCGACCGGCTCGGGCTTGGGATTGCCGATACGGGCGCGGTGCTGTCCGCCGCCGATGGCGAGCGGATCATCCGCCTTGTCGCGCATCATGTGGGCGCCGAGGCGCACTCAGGCGCGCCGCGGGTCTCGGCGGAATTGCCCGGGACGGGGGAGCGGTTCGAGGGGCTGTTGCCGCCGGTGGTGGCAGCACCCAGCTTCGCGATCCGCAAGCCGGCAGGCGCGGTGTTCACGCTGGCGGACTATGTCGCGGCCGGGATCATGCCGGCGGCATCCGCCGATGCTCTTGCTGCCGCGGTCGCGGCGCGGGCCAATATCCTCGTCGCGGGCGGGACCTCGACCGGCAAGACGACGCTGACCAATGCGCTCCTCGCCGAGGTCGCCCGGACCGGCGACCGGGTGGTGCTGATCGAGGATACGCGCGAGCTGCAATGCGCCGCGCCCAATCTGGTGGCGCTGCGCACCAAGGATGGCGTGGCCTCGCTTTCCGATCTGGTGCGTTCGGCCCTGCGCCTGCGCCCTGACCGGATCCCCATCGGCGAGGTGCGCGGCGCCGAGGCGCTCGACCTGCTCAAGGCCTGGGGCACCGGGCATCCCGGCGGGGTCGGAACAATCCATGCAGGCTCTGCGCTCGGCACGCTGCGGCGGCTCGAGCAGCTGATCCAGGAAAGCGTGGTCACCGT
>CAYVYW010000035.1:0-3950 GCA_964456065.1 uncultured Geobacteraceae bacterium | reverse complement strand
TCCCCCTTGTCCCTGCAACCGAAGGAGAATGCCCGTGACCCAAGCCCTTTCCCGCGCCCGCAATGGCGCGTCTGCCATCGTGCTCGCCGCCGCCGCTGCGCTGGTCACGGTCATGCCGGCCCATGCCGCCGGTTCCTCTATGCCGTGGGAAGCCCCGCTTCAGTCGATCCTCGAATCGATCCAGGGGCCGGTCGCCAAGATCGTCGCGGTGATCATCATCATCGCCACCGGTCTTGCGCTCGCCTTCGGGGACACCTCTGGCGGCTTCCGGCGCCTGATCCAGATCGTCTTCGGCCTGTCGATTGCCTTCGCGGCCTCGTCCTTCTTCCTCTCGTTCTTCTCGTTCGGCGGCGGAGCGCTGGTCTGATGGAGGGCGCGCCGTCCGGACTGCCGCTGGGTTACGCCGTGCCCGTCCACCGGGCGCTGACCGAGCACATCCTGCTGGGCGGCGCGCCGCGCGGTCTGGCGATCGCCAATGCGACGCTCGCCGGAGCCATCGGGCTTGGCCTGCGACTGTGGATCGCAGGGCTCGTGCTCTTCGCGCTTGGCCACATGGTCGCGGTCTGGGCGGCCCGGCGCGATCCGCAATTCGTCGATGTCGCGCGGCGGCATCTGCGCTTCCCCAACTACCTGAGGGTGTGAAGAGCCATGTTCAGCTTGCGCGAATACCGGAACAAGGCTGACCGTCTTGCCGATTTCCTGCCCTGGGCCGCGCTGGTCGCGCCCGGCGTGGTGCTCAACAAGGATGGTAGCTTCCAGCGCTCTGCCCGCTTCCGGGGGCCTGATCTCGACAGCGCGACCCCTGCCGAGCTAATTGCGACCACTGCGCGCCTCAACAGCGCGCTGCGCCGTCTGGGATCGGGCTGGGCGATCTTTGTCGAAGCGGTCCGCCGGGCGGCGCAGGACTATCCGGAGAGCGACTTCCCCGATCCGGCCTCGGCCCTGGTTGAGCGCGAGCGCGCAGCCCAGTTCGCCGAAGAAGGCGCCCATTTCGAGAGCGCCTATTATCTGACCCTCGTCTGGATGCCACCCGCGGAGGATGCCGCGCGGGCCGAGAGCTGGCTCTATGAAGGCAAGGCCCACAAGGGCGTGCAGGCGCGTGAACTGCTGGAGCTGTTCAGCGATCGCACCGACCGGCTGCTGCGCCTCATCGAAGGTTTCGTGCCCGAAGCCGCCTGGCTCGACGACAGTGAGACGCTGACATACCTCCACAGCTGCGTCTCGACCCGCAACCATCGGGTGCGCGTTCCCGAGACGCCGATGCATCTCGATGCGCTGCTGGCCGACGAACCGCTGACCGGGGGGCTCGAACCCAGGCTCGGCCAGGCCCATCTGCGCACCCTGACCGTGGTCGGCTTTCCGAGTGCGACGTTCCCGGAAATCCTCGACGAGCTCAACTCGCAAGGCTTCGCGTACCGCTGGTCGACCCGGGCGATCATGCTCGACAAGACCGATGCGACGAAGCTGCTGGGCAAGATCCGCCGCCAGTGGTTCGCCAAGCGCAAGTCTGTTGCCGCGATCCTCAAGGAGGTCATGACCAACGAGGCCTCGGCGCTGCTCGACAGCGATGCCTCGAACAAGGCCGCCGATGCCGATGCGGCGCTGCAGGAACTGGGCTCGGACCTCCAGGGCATGGCCTATGTTACGGCCACGGTCACCGTCTGGGACGAGGATGCCGCCATGGCGGCGGAAAAGCTCCGCCTCGTCGAGAAGGTTATCCAGGGTCGCGATTTCACGGTCATCGTCGAGGGCATGAACGCGCTCGAGGCATGGCTCGGTTCGCTGCCGGGCCATGTCTACGCCAATGTCCGCCAGCCCCCGATCTCGACCCTGAACCTCGCCCACATGATCCCGCTCTCCGCAGTTTGGGCCGGGCCGGAATGGGACGCCCATTTCAGGGCGCCGCCCCTATTCTATGCCCGCACGGAAGGCTCGACCCCGTTCCGCTTTGCGCTCCATGTCGGCGATGTCGGCCATACGCTGATCGTCGGACCGACCGGAGCGGGCAAATCGGTGCTGCTCGCGCTGATGGCGCTGCAGTTCCGGCGGTATGACCGCGCACAGATCTTTGCCTTCGATTTCGGCGGCTCGATCCGGGCGGCAGCGCTCGCCTGCGGCGGCGACTGGCAGGATCTCGGAACCAGCCTGGCAGGCGATGGCGCTGGTGCTGTCATGCTCCAGCCCCTTGCGCGGATCGACGAGCCTGCCGAGCGCAACTGGGCGGCGGAATGGCTCCAGGCGATCCTGACCGGCGAGGGCGTAACCGTCGATCCGGCGACCAAGGAGCATCTCTGGTCGGCCCTGACCTCGCTCTCGACCGCGCCGGTTGCCGAGCGCACGCTCACCGGTCTTGCCGTGCTGCTCCAGTCGCAGGCCCTGAAGCAGGCGCTCGCGCCCTATTGCATCGGCGGGCCCTTCGGGCGGCTCCTCGATGCCGAGGCCGAACAGCTGGGCGCAGGCAAGTTCCAGGCTTTCGAAACCGAAGGGCTGACCGGTTCCGCCGCCGCGCCTGCCGTGTTCTCCTACCTTTTTCACCGCATCGAAGGCCGCCTCGATGGCTCGCCAACCCTCATCATCATCGACGAGGGCTGGCTGGTCCTCGACAGCCCAGCCTTTGCCGCCCAGCTGCGCGAATGGCTCAAGACCCTGCGCAAGAAGAACGCGAGCGTCGTCTTTGCGACCCAGAGCCTTGCCGACATCGAAACCTCGGCCATTGCGCCCGCGATCATCGAAAGCTGCCCGACCCGCATCTTCCTGCCCAACGAGCGGGCGGTCGAACCGCAGATCCTGTCGGTCTATCGCCGCTTCGGCCTCAACGACCGGCAGATCGAGATCATCGCACGGGCAGCTCCGAAGCGGGACTATTACTGCCAGTCGGCCCGCGGCAACCGCCTGTTCGAGTTGGGTCTGGGCGAGGTTGCTCTCGCCTTTGCCGCCGCCTCCTCGAAGACCGACCAACTGGCGATCAGCGAACTGACCGAGGCCCATGGCACCGCCTGCTTCGCCCGGGCCTGGCTCAGGCATCGCGGTCTCGCGTGGGCCGCCGACATGCTTCCCTCCGATCCTGTTCCCCGCGCCCGCAGCAATCAAGCTGCGGGCCAACCCAAGGAGTAGTGCCCATGAAATCGCCGCTCAAACCCCCGAGCCTCCGGCCGATCCTCGCGGCAGGCGCAGCTGTGCTGTCGCTGGGTGCAGCCGTGATCGCGCCCGCACCGGCCCAGGCCCAGTTCGGGTTCGGCGGGATCGTCTACGATCCCACCAACTACGCCCAGAACGTGCTGACGGCGGCCCGCACGCTCGAGCAGATCAACAATCAGATCCGTTCATTGCAAAACCAGGCGACGTCGCTGATCAACGAGGCGCGCAATCTGCAAAGTCTGCCGCTAACCGTGCTCGAGCCGATCCAGCAGCAGATCCGGCAGACCCAGCAGCTGCTGAGCAAGGCCCAGGGAATTGCCTATGACGTGCAGGCGATCGAGCGCGAGTTCGCCCGCAACTATTCGCCTGCCAGCCTGACCGGTTCGCAGCGCGACATGGTTCGCGGCGCGGAGGACCGCTGGCGCACCAGCGTCGGCGCTTTCGAGGATGCGCTCAAGGTCCAGGCCGGCGCAGTGCAGAACCTCGACGGCTCCCGCACCGCTGTGCAAAGCCTCGTGACAGCAAGCCAGTCAGCGACCGGTGCGCTGCAGGCAGCCCAGGCCGGCAACCAGTTGCTCGCGCTCCAGTCGCAGCAGCTGGCCGATCTCATCGCGACCATGGCGGCCATGAACCGGGCCCAGGCGCTCGATGCCGCCAATGAAGCTGCCGCCAAGGCCCAGGCCCGCGAGCAGCTGCGCCGCTTCATGGCGCCGGGCCGCGGCTACGTGCCGGTGAGCACGAAGCTCTATCGGGACTGAATGCCATGGATACCAAGCTCTTCGCGCGGATCGCAGCCGGGGCCTTTGTCGCTG
>CAYVYW010000034.1:0-11237 GCA_964456065.1 uncultured Geobacteraceae bacterium | reverse complement strand
ACCTACGACCTTCGGGTTATGAGCCCGACGAGCTACCAGACTGCTCCACCCCGCGATAAAGTGAAATAGATAAATAACAAATTAAAGTATCGCTTGTCAACCCTTTAGTTGGGTTCTATTCGTCAGTGACTATTTTTGCGCCGCTACCCACTTTCGCCGCTAGCTGTATTGCTGCTTCTTTCTCGAGGTGATGGCCTACTCTGACACGGTACCATACTCGATTGTTGATAGTTGTCTCTGATACGGTTGCCTGGAAACCCTTTGCAATCAGCTTGCCCTTCATAGCCTCTGCGTCTTTTGATGTGAGGTAAGCTGCGGCTTGAACGGAGAACCCTGGCGCTTTTGATGGTTCCTGTTTCGCTGGTGTGGCACTTGGCTGTTTTTCGTTGATGCCACTACCAAGCACAGTATGTTTCTGGCCTTTTGGCAGTGTCTCAAAGAATGAAAGTGGCACTTGGTTGGTGGGGTGACCAGCAGAACCCTGTTGAGCATTTTGCGGAGTTACTTGGCCTGCAGCAGGTGGTGGCGTTCCAGCTCCTTGCGGTGCTGGTTGGGTCTGTGCCTCTTGCGCTGTCTGCGGTGGTTGCTCCACTTTATTGATTTCTGTTGCCGCCCGAAAGGCTTGTTTGGTTGCTTTTTCAGAGAGAACCCAGCCCGAACCGAAACCTGCCGCAAAAACAACGCCTGCAAGGACAAGGAGGATCACAATCTTCCCTTTTCCTTTGCGGGGTTCAGTTGTTTTATAATTTTGATAGCTTGGACTGCGTTGTGCTCGTCTTGGCTCGCTGTAGTCTAGACGCATGGTAACACTCCTACATTGACTCAGGTGCTGAAACCCCCAGCAGTCCTAAGGCATTAGCCAGGACCTGACGGGTCTGTTGTAATAGATAAAGGCGTGCACGGCTTACTGCTGCATCTTCAGTCACTACTTTTGTTTTGTTGTAGTAACTGTGGAACTGACCGGCAAGCTCCATTAAATAGTAGACAAGCGCATGGGGCTCGAAATCGTGGGCTGCCTGCTCAATCGTTTCTGGTAGTGTAGCCAACCAGCGGATTAAACGCAACTCTTCAGGGGTTGTTAAAAGCGATACATCAATAGGTTCATCGAGTGTGAGTCCTCGGGTTGCTGCCTGTGCAAATATACTGCAGATACGGGCATGGGCGTACTGAACATAGTAGACCGGGTTGTCGAGGGTTTTCTGGGTGGCTAGGTCAATATCGAAAACCAGTTGAGAATCAGGACGGCGCATAACAAAAAAGAAGCGGATTGCATCCCGGCCAACTTCATCAATCAGATCCCGTAGGGTCACATAACTTCCGGCGCGTTTGGAGATCTTGACTTCAGAACCGCCGCGCATAACCGTTACCATCTGGTGCAGAACATATTCAGGCCAGCCTTTGGGAATTCCCTGCCCTAAGGCCTGCAGTCCTGCCCGTACGCGGGTGATGGTGCTGTGGTGATCCGAGCCTTGCTCATTAATAACACGCACAAATCCCCGCTGCCATTTATCAAGATGATAGGCAACATCGGGTACAAAATAGGTATAACCACCGTCCTTCTTGCGCATGACACGGTCTTTGTCATCACCAAAGGCAGTAGTTTGTAGCCAGAGTGCCCCCTCATCCTCATAGGTGTAACCATTCTCAATAAGGCGATCCACTACCGCAGCTACTTTGCCATCATGGTAGAGACTTGATTCCAGGAAGTAGTTGTCGAAGCGGACGTCGAAAGCATTGAGATCCAGATCCTGCTCATGGCGAAGGGATGCGACACTGAAACGGCGAATTCCCTCAAGGTCATCACTGTCGCCGCTGCCGGTTACGGTTTGGCCGTCTGCTGTGACACTCTGCTGTGCCAGGAAACTTTTCGCCAATTCTACAATGTAGTCGCCGTGATAGCCATCTTTCGGCCAGGTTGGGGATTCGGGGCCTAATCCTTTACAGCGGGCATGCACAGAACTGACGAGGTTGTCAATCTGGTTGCCGGCGTCATTGTAATAGAATTCACGGGTGACCTGCCAGCCGGTTGCCTCGAGCAGGCGACACAAAACGTCGCCAATCGCTGCCCCGCGTCCGTGACCGATATGGAGCGGGCCGGTGGGGTTGGCGCTGACAAATTCAACCTGTAGGTTGCGTCCTGCGCCGGTATTGCTTGTACCATAGGCACTTTTTTGTGTCTGGATACGATGAAGGCAGGATTGCCAGGCAGCTGGAGCAATGGTGATATTAATGAATCCTGGCCCGGCAATCTCGGTTTTCGCTATGATGCCGTCCGGGTCATGCAAATGGTGCTGTATAGCTTCTGCAATGGCACGGGGCGGTTTTCTTTCCGCTTTTGCCATGTGCATGGCCACGGTGCAGGCAAAATCCCCATGGGCTTCATTTGCCGGGGTTTCAAGGGTTATGGTAGGGGTGGTCTCACACAGCAGTGCACCGGCGGTGCGTGCCGTATTAAGCGCATTGACGATCAGCGCGGCAAGTTGGTGGCGAATCATGGAGTAGCATGTTCCTTCGATGTTGTTCGAGTGGTATCGGCATCATCCTCTACACTTTTTATGGAGATGTCGCGTGAGTAGTCAGGGCAGCGAGCGCCGCCGTCTGTTACACAAAAACGCTTTGCGCAGGTCTCGCGCCAGGCGCAGATGGCACAGCTTTGACGTGACATGGCGGTTCCTACTTCCTGTCGGTTGCGGGGAACTGATAGATAACTTCATTGCGACGGACTAACCCCAATTCCTTACGGGCAATCCGCTCCAGTTGTCCCCGGTCAGAACGTAGTCCCTCGATGGAGAGGCTTAAACGCTTGTTTTCCTGCTCTAATTGCACGGATTTCTGCTTAATGGTACGCATTTCCCGTTTCATTTCATAGATACGCAAAAGCCCCCTTTCGCCGAAAACGGTGAAAGAAAGAATCATCAACAGGCATATGCCTGGAATCAACCATGAACGATTTGTGACAGGTGCATTGTTCATGTCAGGTCAGTATGCGTCTCCCCATGAAATATTCAACCGTTTTGCGTAAACCGCTGTCCAAATCAATCTGCGGTTGCCAGCCAAGCAGCTTCTGCGCACGGGTGATATCAGGCCTACGCTGACGTGGGTCGTCAGCAGGAAGAGGTCTGAAATCAATCGTAGAAACCGATTCTGTCATTGTAATGATTTTTTCAGCAAACGCAAGTATTGAATTTTCAACCGGATTCCCGAGGTTGACCGGTTCGCTGCCGACATGGTCTGACTCCATAGCTGCAACGAAACCATCTATAAGATCAGATACATAGCAAAAAGAACGCGTTTGAGAGCCGTCGCCGAAGACCGTTAGAGGGCTTCCGTTAAGTGCCTGGAGGATAAAATTAGAGACAACTCGACCATCATTAAGTGCCATACGCGGGCCATAGGTATTGAAAATTCTCACAATTCTAATATCGACCTTGTTTTGACGATGGTAATCCATCATAAGCGTTTCAGCGACCCGCTTTCCTTCGTCATAACAACTGCGAATACCAATCGGATTAACGTTTCCCCAATAACTCTCTGGCTGTGGGTGTACCTGGGGGTCACCATAGACCTCTGAAGTGGAGGCTTGCAGAATGCGGGCTTTGACGCGTTTTGCCATGCCAAGGAGGTTTATCGTCCCCATGACGCTGGTTTTGACAGTTTTCACAGGGTTGTGCTGATAATGTACCGGTGAGGCAGGGCAGGCCAGGTTGTAAATGCGATCCACCTCTAAAAGAATCGGCTCTACAATATCGTGGCGAATCAGCTCAAAGCGATGATTGTCCATCAGGTGGATAATGTTATCCTTTGAGCCGGTATAAAAGTTGTCAAGGCAAAGCACATCATGGCCTTGCTGGAGGAGACGCTCACAAAGATGGCTCCCCAGGAAACCGGCCCCACCTGCAACTAGGATACGCATGGTAGATCCTTTTTGAGCCCCTGTGCCGCTCGGCCAAGACCTCGATAACGAATGCCGAGTGTGCTGAGGCGGCGTGGATTGTAGAGGTTTCTGCCATCAATAATCAGTGGGGTCCTTAGTGCTGTTGTCATTTGGTCAAAGTCAGGGTTGCGGTATTCCGACCAGTCGGTAATGACCACGAGGGCATCGGCCCCCTGTAAAATATCATATTGATGCTTACCGTAGCGAATGCGCTCGCCAAAAATGTTTTTCGCTTCAGGTATGGCTTCAGGGTCGTGTGCCACAACGCTGGCCCCGGCCTCCAATAGTGCTTCAATAATGGTGATGGAGGGGGCTTCACGCATATCATCGGTACGTGGTTTAAAGGAGAGCCCCCAGCAAGCAATGGTTTTACCAACTAAAGGTTGAGGGCTACCATCGCCCAGTTCTTCGATGACCCGTGTTGCCAGTAGCTCTTTTTGACGGTCGTTTACCGTTTCAACCGCCTTCAGTATGGCAAAATCATAGCCACACTCATCGGCGGTGCGCACCAACGCCTTGACGTCTTTGGGAAAGCATGAACCGCCATAGCCAGGACCCGGGAAGAGAAAATCATAGCCAATTCGACTGTCCGAGCCAATCCCTTCCCGTACGGCTGCAACATCTGCCCCCACTACATCACAAAGATTGGCGATTTGATTCATGAAGGAAATGCGTGTTGCCAGCATGGCATTGGCGGCATACTTGGTCATCTCGGCACTTCTGACGTCCATGATAAGCATACGATTTTGTTTTCGCATGAACGGTTCATAGAGTTCCTTCATCAGTTCGGCGGTCCTAACATTATCCGTTCCGATGACGACGCGGTCAGGGCGCATGAAGTCGTCGAGAGCGGCTCCTTCCTTCAAAAACTCGGGGTTTGAGACGACATCAAATTCAAAAGATGCTCCACGGGCATCGAGTTCCTCTTGAATTGCCGCCCGTACGGCATCGGCCGTACCAACCGGCACGGTTGATTTGTCGACGATAATTTTAAATCCCTGCATGGTTTGGCCGATGGAGCGGGCAACAGCGAGCACATAAACAAGGTCGGCAGAACCATCTTCACCCGGAGGTGTACCAACGGCAATGAACTGTACGAGTGATTGTTCCACGGCACGGGCGACATCGCTGGTGAAACTGAGGCGGCCTTCAGCCATATTACGGACGATAAGTTCCTTTAGGCCGGGTTCGTAAATCGGTATAATCCCTTGGGACAGCTTGTCAATTCGCTCCTGATTTATGTCGACGGCAATCACGCTATTACCGCTCTCTGCGAAACACGCGGCAGCGACCAGGCCAACATAGCCAGCACCAAAGACAGCGACTTTCATGGGGTCTCTCCTGTGTGTTCTTCAGTCGGCTCCGACAGGGCCAGTGCCCGTGCATAGACTTCTTTGCGGTTAATACCGCTTGCCGCTGCTACTTGAGCAACGGCCTCTTTCAGGCGTATGCCTTCTGCAAGCCGTAACCGTAAAAGCTGCTCCACCGTTTCGGTTGTGCTTTCCTGGCTTGGTGCGTTGTCCCGTGGGGCTATCAGAACAACAAACTCGCCCCGTTCACGGTCACCCGTGTCCAGTTGTTGCAAGACCGTTGTCACGGTTCCGCTGAGTATTTCTTCATGGAGCTTGGTCAGTTCCCGCCCAAGGGCAACTTTTTGCTGCGGACCGAAGATAAACTCAATACTAGAGAGGGTTTCTTTAATACGGTGGGGGGCCTCATACAGGACAACAGTGCCGGGATAGGTCATGAGAGAGCGTAAAAAACTTCTTCTGCGCGCTTCTTTGGCAGGAGCAAAACCGGCAAAGCTAAACTGGTCTGTTGGCAGTCCGGCTGCGCAGAGGAGCGTTATGGCAGCATTTGCACCCGGTACCGGTACAACCGTCACCCCTTGGGCCCGTGCATCACGAACAAGACAATAGCCGGGATCGGCAATACAGGGGGTCCCGGCATCGCTGACCAAGGCTATGGAAAGTCCTTGGTGCAGCATCGCCAGAATGCGATCACCCTGAAGCTCCTGGTTGTGGTCGTAGTAGGAAAGCAATGGGGTGGTAACATGATAGTGCTGAAGCAGTTTGCGGGTATGTCTCGTATCTTCAGCTGCTATGCGGTCTACCCGTTGCAGGATACTGACCGCCCGATAGGTCATATCTTCAAGATTACCAATCGGAGTGGCAACAATGTAGAGGGTCCCTGCCATTAATGCACTGACTGCGCGTAGGCGGTAATACCGTTGAGCAGCCCCTCCACCAAAAGATTCTGGAAGACAGGGTCCTGCAGCCGTTGTTCCTCGACGGTATTACTTATGAAAGCAACCTCGGCTAGAATACTGGGCATGGAGGCACCAACCAGAACGTAGAAAGGACCTTGTTTGACACCAAGATTGCGCGTGTCGGGAAAGCTTGCCCGAACCGACTTGACGAGGGAGCGTTGGATGTCTTCAGCCAGGTGGGCTGAGTCATTAAGTTTGTAATTAGCCATCAGGTCAAACAAAATGGCCTGGAGGGTACTGACTTTTTCGAGACTGGTACCGTTTTCTTTTGCTGCAAGCTGAGCAACCTTCTCTGTCTTGGCAAGGTTGAGGTAGTAGGTTTCGATACCACTTGCTGCCCGATTGGGGGCTGCATTGGCATGAATGGAGACAAAGAGGTCAGCATTTACTTTGTTTGCGATGGCTGTGCGTTCCTCAAGGGGTATAAAAACATCGCTGGCGCGGGTCATCACCACGTCAAGCCCCAGGGTTTCCCGTACGGCATTTCTGAGCTTGAGAGCAAGTTGTAAGACGATATCTTTTTCTTGAAGACCGGTCTGCCCGACGGCACCTGGATCATGGCCGCCATGACCGGCATCGATGACAATTCTTCTGATTTTTGCGATGGTGAGTGGCTTTGCCGGGCGCTCTCCCCGCGTGATAGCAGGCAGACCTGGCGTTGGAGCTACTGGTTTTAGGCTACTGCGCTCATGGGTGGGGCTGGTTAGTTCTGGTTCTGCGCTACGCAATTCGGCCCGGTGGTCACCACGAACATCGATGATAATGCGTGATGGGTTTGAAAGGGGAAAAACCGTGTAGCTGCGATAGGTCTCGGTATCGAGAACAACGCGCACAACGCCGGCGCGGTTCTGGGCAATACGGACGCCCTTTAAGAGACCGTCGCCGATGGTGATGTCCTTCACACTGCTGCTGAGCCGGGTGTTGTGTAAATCTAAAACAATCCGGCCTATTTTCCCGCCACCAGGACTGGGGCGCATCAACTCCTGCCGCTCCCAGGTAATATCCTTCTCCAAAGAAATGGCTACACGGGTATAATCGGGGTTAGACCAGAAACGGATATCGGTGACCTGTGTTGGTGCTGCAGGCTCTTTTGGCGCTAGCTTTTTGGGGCTAGCACACAAAAGTCCTGGCAGGAACCAGAACAGAAGGGTTGGTAAAAGGAGATACGAGATCAGACGTTTGGTCGACATTAGATCATTTTCTTTAATTCATCTAAGAGGTTAAGTGCTTCTAAGGGTGTCATAACAGAAATGTTGGTTTTTTTCAACCGCTCGCGCAGGAGATCGTCTTGCACATCAAAGAGCGCATACTGGCGTGCAATATCCGGTGATGCAGGATTCTCTGTTCGGGCAAGTCGTGGAGCACCGTCATGAAACTCACCGGCTTCAAGTGTGGTAAGTACTTCTTTTGCCCGTTCAATGACGACCCGTGGCATACCAGCGAGGCGCGCGACTTGAATACCATAGGAGTGGGAGGCTGCTCCAGGTATAATGGTGCGTAGGAAAATGACTTGATCGTTCCACTCTCGCACGGCAACCGTGACATTACTGATTCTTTCACGCGTTGCTGCAAGATCAGCCAGTTCATGGTAGTGGGTTGCAAAAAGTGTCCGCGGTCGGGCATGACTGTTGTCGTGGAGATGTTCAGCAACGGCCCACGCAATGGAGAGTCCATCAAAGGTTGATGTCCCGCGCCCAATCTCATCAAGGACGACTAAGCTGCGATCGCTGGCATTTCTGAGGATATGGGCGGTTTCCATCATCTCAACCATGAAGGTTGACTGTCCTTTCGCTAAATTGTCCCCGGCACCAACCCGTGTGAAAATCCGGTCGGCAATACCAATGGATGCATGGCTTGCTGGTACAAAAGAGCCTATTTGTGCCATGAGGACGATCAGAGCGACCTGACGCATATAGGTCGACTTGCCGGCCATATTCGGCCCGGTAATCATCAGAATCTGGTTGGCGGTGTCATCAAGGAGGGTGTCGTTTGGTACAAAGGGTTCCCCCAGATGCATTGCCTCGACAACGGGGTGGCGCCCTTCGCTCACCACAAGCTGCAGCCCTTCATGGACATCTGGTTTGCTGTACGAACGTTCACGGGCTACCGTGGCAAGCGAGAGCAGGACATCGACGGTTGCCAGTACATGAGCCGTCCGGGCAATACGAGGTCCAGCCTGCGCAATGGTTTCCCGTACTTCCTGGAAGAGCCGATATTCGAGTTCAACAATCCTGTCCTCGGCTCCAAGAACCTTCTCTTCGTACTGTTTTAATTCTTCTGTGATGTACCGCTCGCCATTGGCAATGGTCTGACGCCGTATGTAATGCTCAGGTACCTGTTGTAAATGGGTTTTTGTTATTTCAATATAGTACCCAAAAACTTTATTATATCTGATTTTGAGGGATGTAATACCCGTTCGCTCACGTTCCTGGGCTTCAAGGCGGGCAATAAAACCCTTTCCCTCACGACTTATACTCCGGAGTTCATCCAGCTCTTGATGGTAGCCATCGGCAATGATGCCCCCTTCTCGTAAGGAGAAAGGAGGGGAAGCAACGATGGCGCGCTCGATGAGGGCTCCAAGGTCCGCCAGAAGATCGAGACTAAGCAGCATATCCTGGAGGAGTGTGCTGTTTGTGCTGCTAAGTGCTTCTGCAAAAGCCGGGAGGCGGCTGCTGGAGTCTCCCAGTGCTCGAAGATCCCGCGCGCCGGCTCCCGCAAGTGCAATGCGACCATTCAAACGCTCAAGATCGTGTACACCGGCCAGTGCATCATAAAGGGCTTGGCGACGTTGGCCGTCTTCCAGCAGTTCTTCAACAGCATGAAGCCGTGCCCGTATTGGCTCAATGCGAATCAAAGGATATGAAATCCATTGTTTCAGGAGTCTTGCCCCCATGGCAGTCTTGGTGCGATCGAGGCAGCCGAGGAGGGAACCATGTTTTTTCCCTTCCAGCATGGTGGCGGTGAGTTCAAGGTTGCGTCGGGTTGTTGGATCGAGGGCAAGATAGTCGTTACGACTTACAACCTTGATATCGTGCAGATGGGGGATGCTGACATGCCTGTTTTCCTGGAGATAGTAGATAACCATCCCGGCGGCTATGAGCGTCATGAGGTCATCCGCGAGACCAAAAACATCAGGTGATACAACGCCAAAACGTTCGCAGACAGAACGGGCAGCATAATCACGATCAAGTACCCAGTCGGGTACGAAAGCCCGTGGCTTACCATCAAGGAGTCGGGCAAGTTCATCAGGCAGGGTGGCACGGAGCCGTTCCGGCAGTAGTACTTCCCGTGGTGCAATGGATGCTGTCAAAGCAGCAATGGCATGGAGCCCTTCCTCCATGGCAACCATAAAGTGCCCTGTTGAGAGGTCGAGCCATGCGGCGCCATAGCGGTCGTTTTGATCGTTCCACAGGGCAAGCAGGAAACTGTTTTCGTCGGGGGTTAGACTTTCGGCTTCCGTTACGAGGGCCGGGGTGAGCACCTTGACCACTTCACGACGTACCAGCCCTTTTGCCTGCCGGGGGTCTTCTACTTGTTCACAAACGGCCACACGGTGGCCGGCTTCAATCAGGCGGGCAATATACGGTTGGGCTGAGTGGAAGGGAACACCACAAAACGGTATCTCGTCGTCACTGCCGCGATTACGGCAGGTTAAGGCAATATCGAGTATGCGTGATGCCGTAAGGGCATCATCAAGGAACATCTCGTAAAAGTCGCCCATACGAAAGAAAAGAATACTTTCGGGGTGGTCTTTTTTGATTTCGAGATATTGGCGCATCATCGGTGTGGAGCGTACGGTACTCATACTGCTTTGTAGCATACTGGTGCAAGGCATTGCAAGGAAGCGCACCCTAGTGGTATAGATACCTAAGGGTTGATTACCGTGAGGCCTGTTGTCAAACGGCATTAACATCATAGGGGGAATTATGGATATTCGTATTCGATATTGTGCTTCCTGAGGTCAAGCTCCATTGGCGGCAAGTCTTGCTGCCGAACTTGAAAAAAACCTCGATGGTATAACGGTTCTCGTAGAGCAGGGGCCTCTGCGCAGTGAGTTTGAGGTTCTGGTTGATGATGAACAGATTTTCTCGCGCCTTGCCCAGATGCGATACCCTGCAGCTCGTGAGTTGATTGGTCGTTTACGGGAGCGGCTCTAAGTCGAGCGGTATCACATCGAGAAGGGAAAAATATGCAGAAAAAAGCGGTGGTTTTGTACAGCTCAGGTCTTGATTCGACAACCTGTCTTGCCATGGCCAGGGACGCTGGTTTCGCACCCTACGCCATTAGTTTTGATTATGGGCAGCGTCATCGCCATGAGCTGGCCCTTGCTCAAAAATATGCCAAGCATTTTGGGGCGGTTGAGCACCTTGTTGTTGCTTTTGATTTACGGCAGGTGGGGGGGAGTGCTTTAACGAGTTCCACGATTGATGTGCCCAAAGAAGGCGTTGGGGCTGATATCCCGCTTACCTATGTACCGGCGCGTAACACCATTTTCCTTTCCTTTGCCCTTGGGTGGGCTGAGGTTCTTGGTTCATTTGATATCTTTATCGGCGTCAATGCCCTTGACTACTCAGGCTATCCAGATTGCCGGCCAGATTATATTGCTGCCTATGAGCGCCTGGCAAACCTGGCAACACGGGCCGGTGTCGAGGGTACGGGGCATTTCACTATCCATACACCGCTTTTGACCATGCGCAAATCTGACATCATTATGGCCGGGCAGGCGCTTGGCGTTGATTATGGTCTGACCCATTCCTGTTATGACCCAGGTGCGGATGGCCTTGCCTGTGGGGTTTGTGACTCCTGCCGTCTGCGCTTAAAAGGATTTGCCGAGGCTGGTCTGTGCGATCCGTTACCGTACCGCAGTCAGGGATAGCCCTTTAAGATCGAAAGGGGACCAATAGGATCTTTTAGTTCTTGATTTTCGTGCAGTTCCGTGTATTATTTCCAATTGACGACAAGACACGCCGTCAGACCATTCCATAAGGAGGCGACATGGATATTTTAGCCCTTAGTCGACTGCAGTTCGCAGTC
>CAYVYW010000033.1:0-11471 GCA_964456065.1 uncultured Geobacteraceae bacterium | reverse complement strand
GCAATCATGAGCAAACCAAACTTAACTACCTGTCCGAAAAAGCGGGAGTATTATATAATTCCACAACCTCAATCTGCTAACCGTAGTGGTGAATATCCTTCATAAATGTGCATCGGTATCGCCCCGTGTGTAACTAGGTTCTGCCATCAGCTATAAGTTTCTCGATCATCCGCATCAGTTCCCTCAAGCCCTCCTTCGGGCTACTGCCTCCTTCGTCCTCCCCAATTCCCAAGCCCTTTTGATTTTTCCCGAATCATTGAACCGGTAGTAACAATCATATGTCATTAGAAAGTTGAGGTGTTTGTAATTACGGAGACCATTCTCCACTTTTTGAGTGCGAGACGCTTTATGATTTTTGAATATCTTACATCAATATTATAGTACCTATCATTATATACCGTTATGCCTTCAAGTTCCCGCAAGCAGTCATCAAATAACCCGAGCTCTCTAAATAGTTCTGACCGCATAATGCAATTATCTGGATTAGTTGGTGCAACTAGATGTAGCAATCGATACATATTATCGTCATTTTCAGGTGCACTAACGTATTCTATGTTATTAGAAGGCCTCTCCCCTTCTCCTTGCTCGGAATGAAGCTCATGGGTAGCCAGCACACAGAGGATAAAATGCTTGAAGACTATATTAATAAGTTAAGGAAGATTAGTGATTCTCAAAGAGTCTTTTCTGTTATGATTGAGCTGCCACTGAAAGATCGATTCATAGCATGGTGGGATTCAGAGTTATTTAAACACAACGAATATTCACTCACAACACTAGCAAAGCAATTCAATACAACACCAAAGGTCCTATCATCCATACTCTATTCACTGGGGTGGACAAGACACAGGAGGCATACGGTTAATAGACCAAGTTGTAGATTTTGGAGGCCACCAAATTATACTAAATGTGTCAAGTTTAAAAAAACAGTGTGTTAATAGAAAAATAGAGGTATTGTTTTTTTGAGGAGTTTTCAACATGAACATCTCAATTATAACTATAACAACGGTTTTATTAATAAATCTACTTTTCCCCATTCTAGCCTTTTCTGAAGAACAAATATCTGCGTTGCAACTTGAACTTAGCAGGGTACTGAACTTGATGTAGAAAATAACCTTTTTGTAGTGTGAATTTGCTCGTAACACGATTGTATTGCTGAGGGATGTTGTGTGCGGTTTGTTTTTTAGAATGAAGCTCTTCTGCCTACATGACACCTGAATCATTTATACTCAAGGATCATCTATTGCGTGCCATTCGCGGTATGGCTGATGCAACACTTTTTAAGAGGAGCCAGCTCTTTGACATGTATATATGCCCATTCTGGTCATTCTTTCTTGCTCCATAGAAGCTGCTGATGATTCTATTCAGCAGCCGGTACCGGAGAGCGTGAAATAGCCAAGGGCATAATCAAGTAGCTGCCTCGTACCATCCGATGCATTACGTATAGACAAGGGACACGATACAGAGGGTTTTATAGAAGAACTCAGGAAATTCAACCCCATGTCAATTGTGGCTCAGAACAGCATTAGAAGGGAATCAGCCCTTGATGGCAGAATCACTGTTCATCCGAACTACATCATAAGCCCAAAAAACAGAAAATGAGCCGAAGAATGCTTTGGCTTGATTAATACCATTGGCAGGCTGAGAAAAGACAAATTTACTGAGGCATTTATAAGATTGCTTGGCAGATTGTTCGCTATGCAGTGGCTTACAACTTGGTATATATAAAAAAACTGGGCGTGGCGTCACTCAAGAGTAATAATTGGCCTTGTGAGGCATCGTAATCAAGGGCTTACAAAGTTGAGAAGAGCAATAAACCCGAAAAGAGTAGCACCTGAACAGCAAAAACGAACTCACAAACAATCGGCTAGTTGAAATGGCCTCAAATTGAGTCAATTTTCAACGGTCTGTTAGGGCCCTCATGACTATGCATATTGCCATAGATATTGAAACCAGTGATATAAGCCTGGGGGCAGGCGGTCGGGTAATAGAGGTTGCTGCATTAGTACTTTCTGAGCTTCAGATTGTTGAAGAATATTCAACTCTGATTGATGCGCCATGCACTATCAGTCTTGGCGCACAAAAGGTACATTGCATTTCAGCAATGATGCTGCAGAATCAACCTCCACCAGAGCAGGTGTGGCCGCACTTCAAAACACTGATTGTTAATTATCCAATCATAGCTCATAACGCCAAATTTGACATTCCTTTTATACGTCATGAACTCACTCTCTTAGGGCTTTCCCTTACCAATCCTTCAATATGTACGCTTCAGCAATCACGCCGTCTTTTGCCACACCTCCCCAGCTACAGCCTGGATTCGGTAGTCCGTCACCTGCTGGGTAAAGTTCCAGAAAACTGCACCAGGCATCGTGCCTTGGTAGATGCACGGCTGGCGGCTATGGTTTGGGTGGAGATGGAGAGGAGAAGAGGACGAACATAATGCTTGGGCAATATAACTTTTGGGCTAAAACAACTGAAGATGGCAAACCGGGACTCTCGGTGTACGACCATATGGTTAATGTCGGCTGCGTAGCGCGATGTATTGCCGAATCATCGCCTGCTTTGTTGGGGCGATTCAACCTGATGGCGCCTGAAATCGCGGCACTGGCGGCATTGCATGATCTCGGCAAGATTTCCCCCGGATTTCAACGAAAATGTGAATCGTGGCTAACAGAGAATAACCTGGCTGATATTGCAACAAGAAATTTCTGGCAAAGAGATTGCGAACCTGATCATGGCAAGGTTTCCCATTCAGCCATTCAGGATTTTTTACGACATCAGGAAGTATCGAGAGACATTGCCATATACCTTGCGGCAATTCTTGGCGCACATCATGGCAGATTGAAGTTCTTGCCTAACCCACGCGGAATAAAATATCCAATCATAAAACTGACCGTAGATAGCCAAAGCGGTATTGATTGGGATGCAGAACGGCAATCGTGTGCGAAACAGATTTGGGCTCATTTCGATGTTTCGGGTGACTTTAGATCTTTTCCCTGTGATTCCCCTGCCATCTGGTGGCTTGCCGGCCTAACAACGGTCGCAGACTGGATCGGCTCTGACGAAAACTATTTTTCTCCGACACCACGAAAGGTAGATGAAGATATTCCGTTTCTGGCGCGCTATGCCCTTGATTCCATCGGTTTTACATCCCCAGTTCTTACAAAGAATCTAACGTTTGAACAGCTGTTCGGTTTTCCTCCAAACCAGATGCAGGAGAAAACTGTTGCCGCAATAACAGAACCTGGCGTGTATGTGGTCGAAGCACCAATGGGGATGGGTAAAACCGAGGCAGCACTAGCGGCGGCATATCAACTACTGGCAGCGGGGAAAGCGAACGGTATCTACTTTGCCCTGCCGACACAGGCCACCAGTAATCGCATTCATTTGCGTATGGATGATTTTCTTCAGTGCATTTCGCCGGAACATAGCAAGAGTCGCCTGATTCACGGCAATTCCTGGTTAATGCAAGAAACTATGCTGTATCGACCTGCATCAAGCGGCAACAGTGAAAAGTCGTCAGAGGATGCCCGCTGCGGCAGAGACTGGTTTGCATCGGCAAAACGGGCGCTAATAGCTCCCTTCGGTGTCGGCACAGTAGATCAGGCGCTGCTTGGCGTGGTTGCCGCAAAACATTTCTTTGTTCGCCACTTCGCACTAGCCGGCAAGGTGGTAATTCTTGATGAGGTTCACTCCTATGACATCTACACCGGCACGCTCATCGACAATCTTATTGCTACGCTTGAAGGGCTTGGCTGCACGGTAATCATTCTCTCGGCGACACTTACCGAAAAACGTCGCAATCAGATCCTCTCTGTGTCTGGCAATGGCGGTGACGGTTCAGCTCAACCGTATCCGCTCATTACCGGGCGTGCTGAAGGAGTGCCGCTTGAACCGGTTGCTACAGAAGCGCCTCCGTCACGGGTGGTCGCAGTCGAGTTTGTAAAAATAGAAGCAGCAGCCAACGAAGCGATAGATCTTGCGCGTTTAGGCGGAACTGTGTTGTGGATCTGTAATACCGTCGGTGCAGCGCAGAAACAGTTCAGATATTTTCAGGAACATTGCGGAGGTGCGTTTCCGCTTGGCCTGCTGCACTCTCGCTTTACCCACAATCATCGTGAAGCGCATGAAACCGAATGGATGGGCCGTTTCGGCAAGAGTGCATCTACCAGGTGCGGCTCGATACTGGTGGCGACACAGGTCGTCGAGCAGAGTGTCGACCTTGATGCCGATATTCTTATAACTGAGCTTGCGCCGACTGACATGCTACTGCAGAGGATCGGTCGTCTCTGGCGACATGAACGAGGGGAACGACTGATAGGTGGTCCGCGCATCTGCATCATTGAGGAGTCAGCAACGATTGATGAACTGCGTGTCCTTACGCCTACGCAGATCAAGAAAAAACTGGGCAGCAAGGCATTTGTTTACGACCCGTACATCCTGCTCCGCTCCCTAGAGGTATGGCAGGGTAGAACAGAAGTTGAGATACCATCACAGGTGCGGCTGCTGATTGAAGAGACATATCGGGAAAAGGAAGACGAGCCGGAATCATGGCAGGTACTACGAGTGGAAATGGATGGTAATTCCATGGCGTATCGCAAGCGCGCACTAATGAGTAGCAACATATGGCAGGATGCGCTTAATGACAGAGAAGGAGTACAAACCAGATTAAATGAATTGAAAACGGTTTCGCTGATCCTTTGTAGCAGAATTGATCGTGAACAAGCCACATTTTTGGACGGAACAACGGTGGATCTCATAAGTGACAGTTATCGGCTTGATACCGCACGCGCCATTCACCGTAACCTGGTGAAGGTTCCGCTGCATCATTTCAAGCAGCTCGAACAGTGTCCGGCTTTTGAAGAGTATCTGTACGATAGTCAGTGCGTCGGGACAGTAGGTGATGGTGGCACTGTCTCGGTCGAGGGATTAAAGGAAGGCGTGAAGTTTACATACACGGTTGAAGCGGGTTTGTTTGTCGAGAAAATATCTGGAGAGGAGGAGGTATGAACGTTGCCTTTGACCGGTGGATACCGGTTGTGACCATCACAGGCACACCTGAAAAGGCAAGCCTGCGCGATGTACTCACTGAAGGAGCGAAGTATGCTGATCTGGCAGTTCGACCGCATGAGCGGGTTGCCCTGATGCGGCTGTTTCTCTGTGTCGCCCATGCAGCGCTTGAGGGCCCGAAGGATTACGACGAGTGGGAGGCAGTTCCACAGAGTTTGCCGGATGCAGCGCAGAAATATCTGGAGACATGGAGGGATCATTTTGAACTGTTCCATCCAACAAGGCCATGGTTGCAAGTGGCGGAGCTGACTGGTGACAAAACATCCCCGGTAGCACTACTTGATTTCGAGTTGGCAACCGGAAATACCTCGACGTTGAATGATCATGAAGGGCAACTGGTCAATCGCCCGGTAACAAGTGCCAGGATTGCATTGACTCTCCTGACGTTTCAAAACTTTTCTTCTGGTGGAGGTTCGCCGATTGCTCAATGGAAACATGTTAAGACCTCCCAGGTTGGTAATCCGGATGCACCTTGCCTGTCACAATCAATGGCACACTCGCTTATTCGCGGAAAAAATATTGCTGAAACTATTCACCTCAATCTGCCAACGATTGAATCAATCCGCAGAAATTATAAATCAACGCAGCTGTATAAAGACGACAGGGTTAATAACGAATGGAAACGTATTCAATTCTACGACGTAGAAGTAGGTAAACCTGTTTGGGCGTTTTTTCCAAGTACTCCGGATAGTAGTCTTCCTGAAAGTGTCAATGCAACAAGGTCATATCTTGGACGACTGGTGCCAATATCCCGGTGGGTCCGTTTGCTGAATGAGTCCGAAATGTACTGTTCTAACGGTTTCAAATACGACACATTCAGAGATGGGTTTCCGGCGGAACCGATGGCTACAGTAAGGCTGGTCAGTAAAAAAGATGACAGAGGGGTGGAGACTGTAGATCGAGCAGTTATTTCTGTAAACCCGTCAAAAGCTTTATGGCGAGAACTTTCAGCATTACTGGTAAAGCGAAGCGCATTTGGGATTGGTGGGCCATTAACCATTGAGAATGTACCGTATGATATCGAGTTCGATTTTCATGTCTGTGCAATTACAAGAGATCAAGCATCCATGGACATTGCGGTAGAATCAGTGTTTCACGTATCGCCAGCATTTTATGGGAATATGCCAGCATACCAGTCGGAGGTTCAATACGCTGAAAATCTTTCAAGGAAAGTCGGACGGGCTATTGAGACTTATCGAAGAGAAATTGATGGAGGTTGGGAAGGCCGCGTAAAAAGTGCTGGTAAGGATGTTGGCAAACTCAAAGCGAAACTCCATTCAGTCGCCACGTCGCACTACTGGACAGCCGTCGAGAAAAATCTTGGACTGCTCATGGCGCACATAGAGGCTATCGGTACAGACAAAGCGATTTCCTCGCAGGAGGAGTGGCAGCGGATGTTGTTCAGCTCTGCCCGTGATGCCTACCGTGTTGCCTGTGGTCAGGAAACATCCCGGCAGATCAAAGCTTTTGCCAAAGGGTGGCAGAAATTGAAGTCTACAAAAGATGATGCGGAAACAGATACCACTGCAACAGAGGGGGGAGATCTATGAGCAGTCTACTTGAAAGACTCCGCAAGAATAAGGACGACCGGGGGATGATGGCCAATCTCCGCTGCATCCTTGTGGAGAACAAGAAACACCGTGCCTGGCCGATTTTGAGCCGGGTTGGTGTGGCAATTGACGATGATGTCGCCGCCTTTGTTGCAGGACTCTTTGCAACATATCCGGACGGAGATTCCGAAAACAGCAAAAATTTCGGCGCAACCTGTAAAGCAATTGAACGGGCACGCAACGAGTCAGCCAGTAGTACTGACAATGACAAGAAACTGACTCCCACCGAGCGGCGTTTTCAGCATCTGCTGGCGGCAGATCGGAACGAACTTCAGGATCGTGTTATGCGGATGGTGCTGCTGGCGAAATCGCAGGGGGTAGCTGTCAACTATGGCAAACTGCTACACGACCTTGATCCAAAGCGAAAGAACTGGGAGTACGTTAAAACCAAATGGGCAGCTGCTTTCTGGACGCCGGGTGTCGAGTCTGCGGAGAGGGAGGCGGAATGAACTGGCTTGCCCGTTTGGAAGTTGAAGCGGAAACCGCCCGTGCTGAACGGATTCTGGACAGTTATGCCTGGCACCGGAAACTGTGGGAGTGCTTCCCCGGAGAGCCTGAAGCACAGCGCGACTTCCTGACCAGGATCGACCCGTTGGAGGGTGAATACCGTTTATGGGTTCTCTCCCGGACTAAACCGGTTTGTCCACGGTGGTGTACTAATGATTGCTTTGCCGTCAAGCAGATTGCGGATTCGTTTCTCTCGCACCAATACTATGCCTTCGACCTGAAAGCTAATCCCGTAAAGGCTGTTATTCAGCGAGATGAGAGCGGTCAGCAGATCATCTTGCCCAATGGCAAACGGCAGAGGGGAAAGAGAGTGCCGCTGGTAAAGGAGGATGAGTTGCGGGAGTGGTTGATCCGCAAGGGCGATACCCGTTGTCGCGATCAGAAGAGCGGTGAAGCGATGCCGGGAGGATTCAGAATAGTTGAGGAACGCCCACTGGAAATTAGCCCGATGGTTGAGAGCTATTTCCGCAAGAAGGAGCATTCGGCCTATCACGGCGGAGTGCAGTTTCGCGGTGTTCTGGAAGTTACCGACAGAGAGCGTTTTATCCAGTCCTATCAATCCGGCATCGGTAGCGCCAAGGGGTTTGGTTTCGGCCTGATGCTGCTTGCACCAGTCAACATATGAGAGTCAATTACATACAAAAAGGAGATACCACTTATGAGACATCTGGAACTGCACATTATTCAATCCGTACCTGTTTCCTGCCTTAACCGCGACGATCTTAACTCTCCCAAAACTGCTGTATTCGGTGGCGTCCAGCGGGCGCGAGTGTCGAGCCAATCGTGGAAGCGGGCGATCAGGGAGATGGCAAAGGAGCTGGCACCGGAGCAATTCAAGGGTGAGCGCACCCGGCGTATGGTTTATGCATTATCAACGCGCCTGGTTGAAAAGGGGCTTTCAGTAAATGTTGCAATCGCTATAGCAGAACAGGTTGCGGATATCGTCGAAACACTGGATTCAAAAACGGATTCCGGTGGATACAAAAAAATCAAAACAGTCATGTTTTTTTCTAACGCAGAATATGATGCGATAACTGATGCAATTATTGCTTCTGATGATGTGCAAAACTCCGTCAGTGCTTTAGAGAGCGCCGTTGCAGTTAATAATGACAAAGATAAAGAAAAGGCCCTGAAAACAATGGGCAAAGTTCTTGAAAAAGGAGCTATTGCCAAAGCAATAAAATCTGCTCAGTTGTTGGATGCAGCGGACATTGCTCTTTTCGGGAGGATGGTGGCAAACGATCCCTCTTTGAGAGTGGATGGTGCATCAATGTTTGCTCATATCCTTTCTACACACAGGGCTGATAATGAAATTGATTTTTTTACTGCAGTTGATGATCTGAACAAAGATGAAACTGGTGCCGGAATGACCAGTACACTTGAGTTCAATTCGGCAACTTATTACCGATTTGCTGCTCTCAACCTTGATGAATTGGCAAAAGATAGCCATTTGGGGGACATTTCCAGAGATGGCAAGACAATACGCTCTGTTGAAACGAGAAAACAGATTGTAGAGGCGTTTATCAGGGCAACCATACTGGCAATTCCCAGTGCCCGAAAAAACACTATGAATGGTAACACGCTGCCGACATATGTGCTTGGCATTGTGAGAGAAAAAGGGCACCCAATCCAGTTGGTGAATGCATTTGAAAATCCGGTTCGACGTACTGAAAAAGGCTATGTTGCAGAATCAGTCACTCGGATGAATATGGAATATGCTGACATCAGGGAAACATGGAATGTTGATTCTGTATTTTCCAAAGCAGTTGTAAAAAGTGGATTAAAAGAACAGATAAAAGACAGCCTTTGCACGGTGGAAACATGTTCATTTGATGCTTTGATTGAAGGGATGGTGTCCCATGTCATCTGACTGGTCTTGTCTGGCTCTACGGCTGCAAGGACCGCTCCAGTCATGGGGATTTGACAGCCAGTATAACCGGCGCAATACTGGTCTGATGCCGACAAAAAGCGGCATTGCCGGGATGTGCTGTGCCGCCCTTGGCCTGCCTCGCGGTAGTGTTGCTGAGAAAAACTTCCTTGAATTGTTTCAAAACGTGCGGATGACGGCAATTGCCATCCCTCGAGCTGACAGTAGAAAGGAGCTGCCGGTGAGGCGGTTGCAGGATTATCAAACAGTGCAGAACACCCGGAGGGCGAACGGTGCAATCAATAACGATTGTGTTCTGACCCACCGCCAGTATCTTGCCGACGCTGCTTTCGGCATCCTGCTTGAAGGTGCACCTTCTTTTCTCAAGCAGATTTCCGAAGCCCTGGCAGATCCGGTCTGGGGTGTCTGTCTGGGGCGCAAGGCGTGTATTCCGTCTGCTCCTGTTCTGGCCGGTTTGCGGAATACCAAGGATGATGCGCTGAAGCTATTCAAATTGAATAAGCCGTTCGAAGCATACACCCGTCAGGAAGATGTCGAGAATTTTGCCGATGGCCGTGACAGCCTGCCTGATATGCCGGTGTCGTTTGCATCAGAGAGAAGGGTGTTTGCTCCAAGGCGAGTTAAGACGTTGCAGGCGGGGGAATAATTATTGCCGATACGCTCTATATGCTGCACATTCAGGCCCGCAGTTGATGTTTGGAGACCGTTTCAACAGGTATTAACACTATCCGCCCATCTTCAAGAATCTCAAGCTCAATGCCGTCTTCCGGTCTAGGTCCAACCTTAGACGGGAGAGTGATGCGGTGTCTGGCGTCTGTTTGCAGTAGCATGGTTGGTGTGCCTCCTGACAAAACTATGTCATTTGTGCTTATTATGGGTAAAACCCATTTTGGGGGGAATTGTGGTGCCTAATCTTCCACCGTTGAAGCCTCTTCCTATAAAAAACCGCATCTCTGTTGTCTATGTGGATAGGGGGAATCTTGATGTAATCGACGGTGCTTTTGTAGTGGTGGATAAGACTGGTGTACGCACCCACATTCCAATAGGCATGGTTGCCTGCCTCATGCTTGAGCCGGGTGCACGAGTTTCCCACGCTGCAGTGGTACTGGCAGCACGGGTAGGCTGTCTTCTAATCTGGATTGGCGAGGCCGGTGTGCGTCTATATGCTGCCGGCCAACCGGGTGGGGCACGTTCTGACCATCTGCTGTATCAGGCAAAACTGGCTCTGGATGACACAGCACGTTTGAAGGTGGTGAGAAAGATGTACGCTATGCGCTTTAGGGAAGAGCCGCCGGAGCGCCGGAGCGTTGAGCAGTTGCGCGGCATCGAGGGAGTACGGGTACGGAAGACGTATGAACTACTGGCGCGTCAGTATGGTGTTGAATGGAAACATCGCAATTACGACCATACAGAATGGGGTAGCGGTGATCTGCCGAACCGTTGTCTTTCTGCTGCTACCGCTTGTATCTATGGTATCTGCGAAGCTGCCATCCTGGCTGCTGGATATGCCCCAGCAGTTGGATTCATCCATACAGGAAAGCCGCAATCGTTCGTATATGACATCGGTGATATTTTTAAGTTTGATACAGTGGTGCCAGTAGCCTTTCGTATTGCATCCAAAAAGCCGCGAGATCCTGAGCGGGAGGTTCGTCTGGCATGTCGTGACGCATTCCGGCAGTCGCGCCTGCTGGATAAGATTATACCTGCTATTGAAGAGGTGCTTGCAGCAGGAGGTGTTGAAAGACCTAAAGCTCACACAGAAGCGGTTGATATGGTCATTCCGAACAAGGAGGGGATCGGGGATGCTGGTCATCGTGGTTGAAAACGTGCCGGCTCGATTGCGAGGTCGACTTGGCCTATGGCTAGTAGAAGTACGGGCTGGGGTGTATGTTGGCGATGTCTCCCGTAGGACAAGAGAGATGATTTGGGGCAATCTTCAGAAAGGCGTGGAGGATGGTAATGCAGTAATGGTATGGACATCAAATAATGAATCCGGATTCGACTTCGATACATTAGGGGCAAACCGGCGTATTCCTGTTGAAATGGACGGAATCAAATTGGTATCCTATCTTCCTCTGGATAATTATCCTCATAGCTCTGGAGCCCCATTTTAAGCAATTCGCTGGGGTAGAAAACTTGCAATTGAAATTGCTCAATTATTTTGAAGAAGTACAGTAAGTGTATTCCCCGCATGCGCGGGGATGAACCGGCAAGATGATTGCTCCTTTAACAAATGTAAAAGTATTCCCCGCATGCGCGGGGATGAACCGTCGAAGGGGAAGTCGGAAACGTAGCCGTCAAACGTATTCCCCGCATGCGCGGGGATGAACCGGCAAGAGATAATGTTTCCTCCTATTTTTAAAAGTATTCCCCGCATGCGCGGGGATGAACCGGAT
>CAYVYW010000032.1:0-12790 GCA_964456065.1 uncultured Geobacteraceae bacterium | reverse complement strand
TTAGGATCAACGAAGTATAACATCACCCGGCAGCCCGCCGAAGGCGGGCCGCTGATATTTTCAGCCATCAGGGCGGGATTGCTCCCGCCCGTTTCGCTTTGGTGTGTCCAGCTTACAGCAGCCCTGACTCGACAAATGAAAATGAAATGCCGGAATCCGTATCCACTATCACATGGTCCAAGACTTTAATTCCCAGAATATCCCCGGCCTCTCGTAACCGTTTGGTAATTTCCTTGTCCTCCCTGCTTGGCGTGGTGTCTCCTGATGGGTGGTTATGGGCCAGGATAACTGCTGCGGCATTGGCCAGAATCGCACTTTTGAACGCATTTCGCGGGGGTGAACTATTGACTGGTTCAGGCAAGGTACTGACTTCTGGAGCATGCAGGCTGTACAGCTTGTTCTTGTCAGGCTGCTTCTGGTCGAAAATCCCGCTGGACCGCTCAAGCAGGGTTGCTAGTGCCTGATCCGGTGTTGCTACTTTTCTGGCGATGTCTCTGATGATCCGCCCCAGGTAGATCTTAAGACGTTTCAGTTCCCGCTTGGCCCGGTTCATCTGACGGGCATGTTTGTATCGGCCATGCTTGATGTAGGCTTTCTTGCCAAGCCGCTCGTAGCTTTGACGTAATTGAATGCCACGTACTTTGGCCAGCTTGACCAGAGCCATCCGCGCCTTGTGATACAGTCTCGCATCTGTTGGATAGGCAATGGCCTTTTCCTGTACCGTGTGTCTACGTTGACTCGCTCAAGGGACTGCGGCCTAAGGTGCTCTCTGCGCACGGCGGTTGCAATGGTTGCCTGCAGGAGCTTCTCCATTCCTTTGAAACCGATCCGCTTTCTCCATTTGACCACAGGGTGGTGGGATCAAGGGGCAGACGATGCTGGAAGAATTCAAAACCACAGAAGTGCTGCCAGTACGGATTCTCGACGAATCAAGCAACTACTGATTCATCAGATTCGATAAAAGCGTGCTTCAGGTAGTGCAGTCCGACCAGTAGACGGATTGGTACGCCGGGACGGCCCATTTTGACCGAATACAGGGGGCCAAACTCTCTTTCAAAGAACGACCAGTCGATCTAAGCTGCCAGACGATACAGTTCATGCTGGCGATCGAGCATCTGATCAAGGCGGTAGCGAAACAGGTCACCTTGGTCAGAAATCTGTGGTTTGGGTTGCATGAAATCACCGAAAATTGAAGGATGAACTACTATTTCCGGCGATTTTATCAAAGAATAAAGTGAGTATAAATCAATAATTACAAATAATTATACTTTTTCAAGAGCGACCAACTATTATAAGACTGTCAGCATGTTCACGGAGATACAGTTCGGGGGATTGTAGTCTGTTAAGATTAGAGGAGAGCTCAAGATCAAGGTAGATAACGGATCGGCCACACTCTCGCGCCAACTCTTTGGCGAGCGTCGTTTTTCCAACCTGTCGCGGCCCCATAAGTGCAACCACAGGAAAGGATAGCAACGATTTTACAATGTTTTTTTCTGGAAGCGGCTAATCATTCTTGGATATTGATATTTATATTTTCAAATTGCAAGGATAAGGTGGGTCGTATAGCAAGATAGATACAATAAGCAGTCTGTTAGACGGAACACTTTCAGTTGAGAAGCTTGACATTATAGGGCTTGCTACCCAACCACGTCAAATTATTGCTTCGGCAACTAAACACTTACATTATGCTGCGTAGCTCACGTAGCGATGCTCGAAAAACTTCATAACCTTGGTCGGTCTATTTTGAAGATGCCGCATATGTTTTCTGACCTTTGATTCCAGTTGCTCTTTGTTCTTTGCTCGTAACCCTGAATGGACTCTGCCCTGATTGCTGATGGCTGAGATCATGTTGATCCGGTGTTTCTGTGCTGTTTGGGAAGAACTGGCGTCTTGCCTTTGGGAGAGTACCCCTTCTCCACATTAGCCCCAGCCTGAATGCCGGTTTCGTCGCCCCAGTAGATTTCAGCCTTTTTCTGCTTTGCTCATTTGGCTATTGACGGATAGTCTCTGATCAGCCACTTAGCAACGCTGGTGTGCTTTGTTCTTTTGCCCATTTGGCTGGTTTCTGAGGAGTAAAGCCCTAACGCATCAAGTATTCGCCAACAGTCAAGATAGGCATACTAAAGCCGCACTGTTGTTGAATCAGAAACTAGACTGCTTCGCAAGTCCAAAGAACAAATGAAAGATTTAATTGTGATGAGGGGCCTTGTCAATCAAAAGGCGCTTGATGTCAGCTTCCTGATCAGCAGTCAAGGTGCGCCGTCTTTCTGGTAGCGTTGCCGGACTCTGCTGCAATGCGATTCACTGACACCGACAATTTCTGCGATATCCTTGTTAGGTCGGCCAGCTTTGCGCAGTCTGACAATCTGTTTATGAAGAGCCTCCTGGGCGTCTTGAGTCAATGTCCTTGCGTCGGTCTTTTCCATACTAAGACGAGATCATAAATACGACAAAATCGATCTATATATTTGCTGGAGTAATATCAGATACCTACGTTACCGTTTAGTAAACTCCCATAACAAATGGGTTTTCTTTCTTGTTATTCCATCTTTAATCCCTTTCAAAAAAGAAACGATCGATTGTTGTGAAGCAATGTAATCATCACTACCCATCCGCACCCACACCGATCTATCGCATTCAAAAACGCCATTAAACCCATAGGCCTTTGCCATCAAAGACGGTAAGGTGAAATATCTGTGCGTTTTACGAGTAATAATGTTGACGTGTGTCGGATCAACAAAAGCCTCATGGTGAGGGTAAGCTGGTGTAATTGCGTAGAACCTTCCTCCCGGCTTCAAAACACGGTATACCTCATCCATCAAATCAAGAAATGGATTAATAAGCACACCATTTACACAAAGTATCCTCGGCACATGCTCCAAAAAGTCGTAAGCAGAAACAGAGTCGAACGAGTCGCTGGGGAACGGTATCGCTTCGATAGCGACATTACATTTAATGATATTGTTTGATATTTTCGTGGCCTCATCACTAATATCCAGCCCCCATACTTCTTGATGCTTATATGGATTTCTTGGCCGCAGACCACAACCAAGATCCAGATGTCTGCCCATGTTCCCTCCCTATTTTTACTTTTCAATATAGCATCAAGAAATTAGCAGACCGAACCAAAAACACAAGAACAAATCTCACAAAAACCACTTCTCAGCGCAGCATATTTCGTATATAATTACGAAGAAAACTCACTTTGGTATAGAATTGACTGCCGAAAATATGAAAAAGAATATTAGCATTATCATACCGCTTTATAATCAGGTCGAGTACACAAAGATCTGCGTTGACAGCATTTTGAAAAACAGTACTAATTATTCAATAGAGCTTATTTTGGTCGACAATGCATCAACTGATGAGACTTCTCATTACTTGAGTGGTGTCAGTCCAAAAACAATAGTAATACATAATACTGAGAACAAGGGGTATGCTGGAGCCTGCAATCAAGGAATTTTGAGGGCTTCATCCCCATGGATCATCGTTATGAATAATGATGTAGTTGTTGCTAACCGCTGGATTGATGGATTACTCAGCGCAGCAGAACAGTTCAACTTAGATTGTGTTACGCCGGGCATACGTGAAGGACAGTTTCTATACGATTTTCCCACGTACTCGAAAGAATATATGGCAACAATGTTTCATACTGTGCGAAAAAATGTTCTAAGCGGTATCTGTTTTGCTGCAAAAAAGAAAGTTTTTGACACCGTTGGTTTATTCGACGAAAACTTCAAGCTCGGACAATTTGAAGATGCTGATCTTTTCTTAAGAATAGAAAAAGCAGGCTTTACATCTGGTACTGTAGGCAGATCTTTTATCCATCACTTTGGTTCAATCACACAAAAAGCTATGAAAGTTGACAACATAAAAAGTGATCACATCATAAATAATCGTCAGTATTTTAATAGTAAATGGGGTTTTTCATTCTTAGACAGGTTAATTAATCGTAATAAAAAGAAAATAGCAAATAACTTGAAAGGGCACCTAGAAAAATTATTGTATGGCCATTCTACTCTCGAAAAGCAATTCAGCAGTAGAATTAAATATCATTAGACTAGCGAATACTCCAAGTTTCATTCTAAAAGATACGATGAAATATTTTTAGAAAAGAGAGCAAAATCCGTATCAACATATCGCTCTACGGACAATTCTATTATGATATTTGGCTTATATTTTTCAACTAATGTCGACACTTGTGTATAATTTCCCCAATGCTCCCAGACATAATGGGATTGTCTAAAGTGTTCAGCAACACTTGGTAACATTGCATTTAAAAAAGATTCTTCAAAAATCAGGGCTCTAGGCATTTTTTATCTGAAGCCACCATTGTTAGTTCGTACCCATCCAAGCAGGGCAAGCATCTATCCATCGAGGTACTGTTTTATATCCACAACTATGCATAACCTGCACTGCTGTATAGGCAAGTTCAATATTTTACGAGTATTTCATCCAGCCTTACCTGCCATCAGCAAACAAGAACATCTCAAACAATATTAAAATTGGTGTGTATCATTTTCTGTAACTCTTCGACCCGAATAACCGCCTGCCGGATATCTTCCCGTTCCTCTGGGGAAAGCAGCAAAGGATCAAGGTAGTAGGAATCCTTTTGAATGCCCTTCATCTGCTTAATCTGCAAGAGTACTCGTTGCCTGGTGAGCAGGATGTATGCTTGCCGAAGCCCTTCCGCCATATCTGCCGAGAAGCTCCCCTCCTGCTCTATCATACAAATCCGCTCAATGGTGTTAGTCGCTTTAAGACCAAGACTAATAGCCAGAATACGAACATTCATAACCAAAGGTGCCCAGGCGAGCAGCTTTACGTTAAACTCACCCTTATGCTCGCCAGTCGGTTCTACCCAGAGTTTACGCATAAAACCGAGTGCCAGCTTCATTTCAGTTGCAGCCCTGGCCATTCCCCACATAACCTGAAAGTGTTCCCGTTCCAGATCTCTGATGAGTTCGGTTAAACGATCACCCAAGCCTTTATCACCTGCAACATATCTGGCATCTGACAACACAATCAAATCCATCATATTTTTCGCAAAATCTTCAACTTCATAGCGCATAATCGCAAAAAGCCGTTTGCGCCACTGACTGTATGAGCCTCGCCAGGTGGGATTGGACGTCATAATACCGCCACTACAGCGGGCAAAACCAACTGCTTCCAGACGATCGACTAGAAGGGTCCCAAACTGTTCAAACCAACCATCGGTAGCTGCATCACCGCCATCTTCATAAACCAAAAGATAATCTTGATCGGTTATCAAGGTCTGTTCTTTGCGACCATCACTGCCCATGCTTATCAGGGCATAACGGCACGGCGGTGGCCCCGCCTCCCCTACCCGGCACTCCTCTTCTAAAAGCTCTAAGGTACGGTTAACCAGAACATCACGATAATCGGTACAATGATCATGGAGAGTAATAACAGCGGATGAGAGCAGAAAACGCTCCATTTCCAGCCTGGTGAGTTGTGTGTGCAGAGTTGCCAGTTCAGCAAAATCAGCATGCGGTATACGGGCATACAGGTCATGCTCTTCCTTACCAAACGCCACAACACGTTTTTTAGCGGTAGCTGTTTCGCTGAGCAGATGCTGTAATAATGCCTGTATGGAAAAGCTACCGCAGTACCTGCTGATATCGGATACCGCAGGCAAGCTATCTTGCTTTATCACCGTTGTACCCTCCTACGCATTATTCTTTTATTCTACCATAGAAACGAGAGTAACAAAACAATCTATGACACAATCTATGATTGAACCAATCTGAATGCAAATCCCTATTAATGTCAGTATATCATAGATAAAAACACAGCAGCATCTCTGCTGTATATGCCGAGCTCTTTAAAACGTCCCTGCATGCACGAGAGACTGCTTCTCACACCATTTTTTGAGCTATTATATGGTTTTACAAAAGATGATACTCCTTTGGCACTGCATACCATGCCATAACAACCGTCTTCCACAGCAGTAATCATACAAGCACCAGATAACCGTTGGCAAAAAAAAGGCGGAGGGCATATGCCCCCCGCCTTTCCCACGAGGTCCTACGGTTACTTAAGACGCGCGACTTAGTGGTCGATCGCCTTGGCCATACCAAGACCGGTGTTCTGACGAACATAGATCTCGTCCCACATTTCCTCTGCCTTGCGGCATGGGAATGCCAGGGTGCCGATGATGGCAGCCAAAAAGCCCAGTGGGATAGAAACGATACCCGGGTTTTTGAGGGTGAAGAGCGGCTTGGAGAGACCGATCATGGACTTGCCACCACGGTTCTTCACTTCTTCAGCCTTCTTGGCTTCGATGGTCTTCATGGTCTTTTCCATTGCTTCAGGAGCTACCTTACCGGCAGCAATGTCACCCTCAAGCTTGGTGTAAGCAGCTTTTGCGTTGTCAGCAACACGATCAGGATAGGTCATGTTCGGTGAAACCATAACCAGACCGATGGAAGCTACCGTACCGACAACCATGCCGCAGACAACACCAGCGGTGTTGAACTTCTTCCAGAAGAGCGACAGAGCAACAGCCGGCAGGTTACCTGAAGAGGCAACGGCGAAAGCCAGAGCAACCAGGTGGGCAACGTTTTGCTTCTCAGCAGCGATACCGATAACGATACCAACGGCACCAACCACGAAGGAGGTAACGCGGGCAGCAAGAACCTGCTGCTTCTGGTCAGCGTGACCGTCTTTGATAACGTTAACATAGATATCATGGGCAATCGCAGCAGAGGCTGCCAGAACCAGTCCGGAAACAACCGCCAGAATGGTTGCGAAAGCAACGGCGCAGAGGAAGGCCAAGAGCAGGTCGCCAATGAACGGTGAAATTTCGCCACCCAGTGTTTTTGCCAGCATCATGGCAGCCATGTTACCACCGGCGTCAACAGCCTTGATACCTTGCGGGGAGAGGTTAACGGCAGCACCGAAACCGAGCAGGGTCGTCAGGATGTAAAAAGAGCCGATGATGAACATCGCGACAATAACGGACTTACGAGCTTCCTGTGCGGTCGGAACCGTGAAGAAACGCATAAGAATGTGCGGCATACCAGCAGTACCAAGTACCAAAGCCATACCAAGGGAAATCTGGTCAAGCGGGTTGGTAAGGAACAGACCAGGCTCCAAGAAGCGCTGACCGGCATCAACCGTGGCCGTACCAGCCTGAACTTCCTTCAGGTAAATCGGCAGCAGCTTGACGTGGTCAATAATCTTCTCGTTGGTGGCAATGTCTGTAAAGAACTGCATTGGGTTAAAGCCTGACTTGGCAGCGACCATAACAGACAAGAGGAATGCACCGGTCATAAGCAGACCGGCTTTGATGATCTGAACCCAGGTCGTTGCAGTCATACCACCGAAAACAACATAACCAACCATCAGAATACCAACGCCGATGATAGCAACCTGATAGTTGATGCCAAGCAACAACTGCATCAGCTTACCGGCACCAACCATCTGAGCGGTCAGGTAGAAGGTGGAAACAGCAACCGTGGAGATAGCAGCAACCGCACGAACCGGCTTCGGGCTGGTACGGAAAGACAGAATATCACCAAGGGTGTACTTACCAGCGTTACGGCACGGCTCAGCAACGATCAGGAGGACCGTGATGTATGCAACCAGCCAGCCGACTGAGTACATGAATCCGTCATAACCGTAGAGCGAAATCATACCGGAAATACCGAGGAACGATGCAGCGGACATATAGTCGCCGGCAATCGCCCAACCGTTTTGGGTACCGGTAATACCACCACCAGCGGTGTAGAAGTCAGCAGCTGACTTGGTCTGCTTTGCCGACCAGACAACAACGGACATGGTGGCGCCGATGATGATTAAGAAGATAGGGATGGTAACCTTAGGGTTAGCCTTCAGGCCTGCTTTGGCGTCAGCCGGAGCAGCAGCTGGCTTAGCAGCAGGGGCGGCAGCAGGAGCAACAGCTGCAGGAGCAGCAGCTTTCTCAGCAGCAGGAGCTGCAACAGCAGCTTTTTGGTCAACAGCCGGTTTAGCCGGCTCAGCATAGGCAGCGAAGCTCAGGGAGAGCACGCAACCGAGTGCAAGGATCAATCTCTTCATGGGTGTCCTCCTTTTAGTGTAGTTCGCTGACCAGCTCACGGGTCAGTCGGTCAAAGTCACGGTTTGCAACCTTGGCATAATAGATAGCCAGTGCCCAGGATACAAAAAACTGTGACAGTGCAAACAGGTAGCCGAAGTTGATACGACCAAGGATCTGGATCTTGAAAAGACCCGGAGCATAGGCAGCACCGATCGGCAGCAGGAAGTAATACACCGTTGAAAAAATCCACCAACCGAACAGGAAGGCTGTCTTCTTGTGGTGAAGCTCAATGAACTTCGGGTTTTTGGCTATCGAAGCCCAATCATACGTCTTTTCCGCCATGGATGTTTCTCCTTTCTAGAAGTCTGTGTGGGAAGTGAAAAACCTCTATCGATACGTGCTTACCAAAGTGAAAAACAAACATAATAAATCAATAGGTTGCTTTAACACACAGTAAGCATTGAATTTCTATGCAGTTGACAAAGAGCTTAGCTACAACAAAAACCTTAAGGACACGTTTATTTAGTACGTTGTTTTAAAATAGTCAATACAATATTTTTTTGCTGTGATTTTATTTTGTTTTTTATAATTAAATTAGTATGTTATACACAGTCTTATAAATGCGCTTTTTCTGCGCATCATCTGCAGCATACCCAACAATCTCTTCTCTCTTCGTGACAGTGTACTGCCCAGTCAAACAGAGAAGGGCATACCCGCACAAAACGAGCAGACCGATCACCAAAACCCCATAGTGCACGACAATCCCCAGCAATCAGCCGACCAGCTGGCGTGCGTATTTAAAACGGCTCTTTTCTAAAATGGCTGCTCTTTTCTTGCTGATGTACCGTGAGCCTTTAAAAATGGTGAGGTTCTGCATGGCGCATGCCCAAGCAAACAACTCATGATGCTAAGGGCTTTACCATCATGTACAGGCTTGGGAACCCGGCTACAGCGCTAGCCATGCATCACCCATGGTCTTTGCCCAAAGGTGATGTCATAGCCGTCAGGGCATCTATTGTGCGGGACCGTCTAAGGGTGTGGGCAGGAGCTTTACTGCCTCACCAGAGCAGCACCCTGGTTTTTCACAAGAATCTATCAATCGGAAATTTCTCCACGTGAACGCAAAAAAGGCGGCCCCGCTTATGCGGAGCCGCCTTGTAAGGCCTGACAGATCTGTCAGTAGTTACATTTTACTTAAGAGTGGTACAATCAACAGTGAGACAATGTTGATAATCTTGATCATGGGGTTAACGGCCGGACCAGCGGTATCCTTATACGGGTCACCAACGGTATCGCCGGTAACGGCAGCCTTGTGAGCCTCGCCACCCTTACCACCGAAATAGCCGTCTTCAATGTATTTTTTAGCGTTGTCCCATGCACCACCACCCGTGGTCATGGAAATGGCCACAAAGATACCGGTTACGATTGAACCGACGATAACCCCACCCAGAGCCTTTGGGCCCAGGGTAAAGCCAACAATAACCGGTGCCGCAATCGGAATGATACCAGGAATAACCATTTCACGCAGGGCTGACTTGGTGACGATGTCAACACAGGCCGCGTAGTCGGGCTTTCCAGTTCCTTCCATAATGCCGGCGATCTCACGGAACTGACGACGGACTTCTTCAACTACCGATCCACCTGCCTTACCAACCGCTTCCATACACAGGGCGGCAAAGTAGTACGGCAGCATTCCGCCGATGAAGAGACCGACAATGATATATGGGTCAGCAAGACTGAAGTCGATGGTCTTACCGGCAGCCTTCAGTTCGTCAACATAGGAGGTGAAGAGAATAACAGCAGCCAGACCGGCAGAACCGATGGCATACCCCTTAGTGACGGCCTTGGTGGTGTTACCGACCGCATCCAGCGGGTCGGTAACGGCACGAACGGAATCATCCAGCTCTGCCATCTCAGCAATACCACCTGCGTTATCCGTAATCGGACCATAGGCATCCATGGCAACAACGATGCCGGTCAAAGAAAGCATGGAGACCGCAGCGATTGCGATACCATAAACACCGGCACATTGGAATGCCACAATAATACCGGCGGCAATCACGATGATTGGCAGGGCGGTGGACTTCATGGAAACACCAAGACCAGCAATAATGTTGGTGGCGTGACCGGTGGTGGAAGCCTGGGCAATATGCTTAACCGGGGCATACTCGGTCGCTGTGTAGTACTCGGTAATCCAGAAAATGGCACCGGTCACCACGAGGCCGACCAGCGCAGACCCGAAGATCGCCATGGCACTGTAACCGGTTTGGTTACCGGCCGGGAACATCTGCACGGTGACAAAGTAGAAAGCAATGGCTGCCAGTACGCCGGAGGCAATCAGTCCCTTATAGAGGGCAGGCATAATTTTCTGGCTTGGTCCAAGCTTAACAAAGAAGGTTGCAATAATGGAGGCGATAATGGAGATACCACCCAGGATCAGCGGATAGCTGACCGCTCCGGCGAAGTTATTAAAGGTGATGGCCCCTAAGAGCATGGCGGCAATCAAGGTAACCGCATAGGTCTCAAAAAGGTCGGCGGCCATACCGGCACAGTCACCAACGTTGTCACCAACGTTGTCGGCAATAACGGCGGGGTTACGGGGGTCGTCTTCAGGAATACCAGCCTCAACCTTACCCACCAGGTCGGCACCGACGTCAGCACCTTTCGTGAAGATACCGCCCCCAAGACGGGCGAAGATGGAAATCAGCGAACCACCGAATCCAAGACCAACCAGTTGGCTGACCACTTCCTTGGTGGTGGCATTTGGCATCAGCTGCTGCAGAATATAGTAGTAGCCGGCAACACCCAAAAGACCAAGACCAACAACCAGCATGCCGGTAATGGCGCCCCCTTTGAAGGCAACGTCAAGTGCGCGGTGAATACCGGACTTTGCGGCCTCAGTGGTACGGATATTGGCGCGTACCGAGACGAACATGCCGATAAAGCCGGTGAGACCGGAGAAAATCGCACCAACAGCAAATCCGATGGCGGTCTTCATACCGAGGGAGGCAAAGAGAGCCACAAACATGATGACACCAACCACCGCAATAATGGTGTACTGACGCTTCATGTAGGCACTGGCACCTTCCTGAATCGCGGCGGCAATTTGACGCATACGATCATCCCCCTGGGGTAGCCCCAGAATCCATTGTGCCGAAATCAGACCGTAGGCAACGGCCGCAACGGCGCAGACCAGTGCAAAAGCTACTGCATACTGTTCCATACTCTTTCTTCCCCTCTCAAACGTAGGTATTGGATCGGCCCATGAAAAAGCCGTACGATATAAACCTTAGAAAAATAATATGATACACGGAGTATGTCAAACTATTTTGTCGGTGCAGCAGGCTACTAACAGGCGTTTGCCATTGCCGGACCAGACCACGAGTCCGCTTACCTCAGGTGCGAACCGATGAAGTTTGGAAGGTACCCTGCAGAATATGCAGCATCAGGCCAACCCCTTTCAGGGCATCCCGTAACTGGTCCTGTTTTTTATCCGAAAGGAGCCCTGGGTCAATAAGGTTTGTGGGGGTACGCCCCCTTTTCACGGCCTGCAGCTGATTACCCAGACGTAGGGTTAAGAGAAACGTGAATGATTCCTCAATAACATCCAGGTCAGCAGCAGCCACCCGTTTATCGAGGCGCAAACGATTAATCTTCTCCCAGGTGGTACCCCCCGTTGAGCCATAGTAAAGCGTCAGCAGACTGACCCCCAGGGTCAACGCAAAAATCCCCCCTTTTTTAAGGTCCAGCATCCCTTTGCCCTCACCGACACTTTCGGTCTTGATACGACCGAACATGCCAAGGGGTGGCTTAAAGCGAATGATATTATGGGCCATATAGGTGAAGAAGAGCTCCTGTTGGTGTGTCGTGGTGATGATATGCTCCTTAAGGTTGTGTTCCAAGGCTTTGTTGCCATGGGCAAGACGCATATCTTGGAACATGCCAAAGGAAACCATATTGTCCTGTAAAGGGGTACCAATCCAGCCATTCAAGGCCTCTTTCCAACCCGAGAGGCTACGACACCAGGCTGGATTACTGGCCATGGTGCCACCAGGACAGCGGGGAATCCCCAGATACTCCATGCGCTCCACCACCCGTTCAGCAAAACGCTGTACCATCTGGAGGTCTGCGGCACTCAACTCATCGTCATAGACAATGGCATTGTCCTGGTCAGTTCTTAGGGTCTGCTCACCCCGTCCTTCACTCCCCAGCACCAAAAAAGCAGCACCAGCCGGCAGGACAATCCCGTCGAGTTGTTCCATCAGGACAAAAAGCCGCTCATTTAAGGAGTCGTTAAAATGGGTAATCAGGGAAATCAGACTTTGGGTATCAGCACCAGCCTGTGAGGCAAACTGCAGCATCTCGTTTAAACGGTTGGCCGTTGCCTTCAGCTGTTCATATGTTTCACTGGAGGTGATGGCCTGATTCAGATAAATCGGACACCGGGACTGAATGCGGATGAAGTCGCTATTGGTGATGACCCCCACCATACTGCCGTCATCATCCACCACCACCAGGCGGTGAATATTATGCTTGGCCATGGTGAAAATTGCTTTGAAGAGATAATCATGGCGCCCGATGGTGATCAGGTTGGTGCGCATGATATCCTTGACCGTCAGGGTGGTCAGGGCCGTCACATCCTTGGCCACAACCGTTCGTAAATCCCGTAAGGAGACGAGCCCGACCGGACGGCCATCCTCCACCGCCACGATTCCTGATATATTATGCTGATCCATAATGCCGGCCATA
>CAYVYW010000031.1:0-12946 GCA_964456065.1 uncultured Geobacteraceae bacterium | reverse complement strand
ACGTTCGACCCCCTGCTCCCAAGGCAGGTGCGCTACCAGGCTGCGCTACGCTCCGTGAATTTCTATTTATACGACATAGACTTTTAATAAGCAAGTTATTTTTTGTTTTCTTCAAGACGACCCGCCCAAACCGGATCATTTTCAAACTGATGACGTAGATGTTCTTCAGGAATTTGCCGATAAAATTCTTCTGGTGAAAACGAGAACCGATAGGACATGACATAATCCATAATGGTACGGGCTGCCTGATTTAATTCCCTGATTTTAGCTGGGTCAGCATCTGTAACCAGGTCAGGATGTACTTTTCGTACAAGTGCTCTATGCCGCTCCTTAATCTTCGTGATAGTCAGAAGGTCCTTCTCGTGGAAACCGAAGAGATGTAACGCCTCTTTAAGTTCCTGAAAAGTCATGCCCCCTCACCTCCCGTGATTGCACGTACACGTTCAGCTATAGCAGCAGCCGTCAAGCCATAACGTTGCTTCAGTTCATCCTGCTCCCCTTGCTCAATATAGGTGTCAGGGTATCCAATGCGCACGACCCGGGTTTTGTTACAACCGGCATCAGCGAGTAACTCCTGCACACCGCAGCCAAAGCCACCAGCTATGGCATTTTCCTCAACAGTAACGAGCAGCGAAAACTTTTCAGCACAATGTAAGAGCAAGGCACGGTCAAGCGGCTTAATAAAGCGCATATTGACAACCATGACATGGATGCCCTGCTCAGCAAGAATCTGAGCCGCTTCAAGACAGGGGTAAACCATGGAACCTACAGCTAAAAGGGCTGCTGTATCTCCAGTGTGCAGAACCTCAGCTTGGCCATGGGGCAGAACATGCAGTTCCTGGTCAAGGGGCAAACCATAGCCATTTCCCCGCGGGTAGCGCAGGGCTACCGGGCCCGCATGATTAAGGGCGGTTTTCATCATGTGCTGCAGTTCATTCTCGTCCTTCGGTGCCATAATTGTAATATTAGGCATCAGACGCAAATAGGATAAATCAAAGACCCCATGGTGGGTGGGACCATCATTTCCAACAACACCAGCCCGGTCAAGGGCAAAGACAACGGGGAGATTTTGTAGGCAAACATCATGCAAAACCTGGTCAAAGGCCCGCTGCAAAAAAGTGGAGTACACTGCGAAGACCGGCCGCTTACCAGCTGAAGCTAAACCCGCCGCAAAGGTAACCCCATGCTGTTCAGCAATACCGACATCGAAAAAACGTTCTGGATGTGCTTTAGCAAAATGAGTAAGACCGGTTCCGTCTGGCATGGCCGCTGTTATGGCCACGACGCGCTCATCCTCTTCTGCCATGCGGGCTAAGGTTGTCCCGAAGAGTGCCGTATAGGAGGTGGCTCCCCCCTTCCCCTTCAAAACCTTACCGGTTGCGATGTCAAAAGGGCCAACCCCATGAAACAATGAGGGGTTCTGCTCTGCCGGAGGATACCCTTTACCCTTGGTGGTGATAACGTGGATCAAAACAGCATTGTCGAGTTTTTTAACCCGTTCCATAGTCTGCAGCAAAAGCGGCAGGTCATGACCATCGACCGGGCCAATATACTCAAAACCAAAGGCCTGAAAAAGCATAGCCGGTGTAAACAGCCCTTTGAATGAATCCTCTGCACGACGAGCCATCCGCAAAAGGCTGGTCCCCATATCATTGGAAACCTGCTTAAGGAAATGCTCCGTCTGTTTCTTGATGCGATGAACAAACTCACTACTGGAGGTACGGGAAAGAAAACCGGATAAAGCCCCGACATTTTCAGCAATCGACATCTCATTATCATTTAAGACAACAATCATGTCCCGATTAAGATGGCCGGCATGATTTAAGCCTTCAAAGGCAATACCACCGGTCATGGATCCATCACCGATAACTGCCACCGTTTTTGAGGAGCGCCCATCGAGGTCACGTGCCACAGCAAATCCTGTCGCAGCTGATAAGGATGTCGAGGAATGACCGACTTCCCAGACATCATGGGGGGACTCATAGCGCTTCGGAAAGCCGCTGATACCATCCAGCTGTCGCAGTGTATGAAAGCGGTCCTGGCGGCCGGTCAAAATCTTATGGGCATACGCTTGATGGCCTACATCCCAGATTAACGCATCGTCCGGTGAGCGAAAAGATCGGTGGAGCGCCAAGGTCAGCTCAACAACACCCAGTGATGGAGCAAGGTGACCACCATTGGCAGCGCAGGTTGTTATAATCATCTGCCGAATTTCGGTCGCAACCATGGCAAGTTCTTCCATGGACAACCCCTGTAGATCTGCAGGTGATTGAATCCTTTGCAGGATAGACATGATTAATGCTTCCTCTCAATGATGTAGCGGGCAATGGCACGTAACGGTTCAGCAGCGCTGCCAAAGGACTCCAGCGACTGTAAGGCTGACACAACCAGTGCCTGAGCATACTCTTTTGAAGATTCAAGCCCCAGCAGCGCAGGATAGGTTGCTTTACCTCGAGCTTCATCGCTGCCGGCATCTTTACCCAGCTCCTCTGTTGTCCCTTCAACATCAAGAATATCATCTGCAACCTGAAATGCCAGGCCGATGTGCTGACCATACTGGCCAAGTGCTTCGACCTGATCAGCAGTCCCTCCCCCTAAGAGAGCACCGGTGGTGACGGAGGCTTCGATTAATGCACCAGTTTTGCGACGATGGATACCGGTTACCGCTTCGATAGTAATACTCTCATCACCCTCGCTTTGCATGTCGACCACCTGTCCACCCACCATACCCGTACTACCAGCGGCAGTGGCTATTGACCCGAGGACTGCTAAGGTCGCCTGAGGGCTTATACCGGCAACGGCCTGTTGGTCGGCAAGCAGACGAAACGCCTCTGTCAGCAGGGCATCACCGGCAAGAATGGCCAAGGCTTCACCAAAAACTTTGTGATTAGTTGGGCGACCACGGCGAAAATCATCATCATCCATGGCAGGCAAATCATCATGAATAAGGGAATAGGTATGAATCATCTCCATGGCACAAGCAGCCGGCAGAGCAGCGATACGCTTGCCACCGACTGCCTGACAGGACGCCAGCATTAACACAGGACGCACACGTTTGCCACCAGCAAAAACAGAGTAACGCATTGCTTTGTGAAGATCAGCTGGCTCGGTAGACTCGGCAGGCAAATAAGATTCTAAAGCCTGGTCGACGACGGCGATGGTTTCACGTAGATATTGCTTCAGGTCAAATGGCACGCCTACTCCTCGTCATCCGGGTCTATCTGAAGCGCAGATGTTGTAAAGGACCCATCCCGTTTCCGTAGTAACTGCTCCACAGTACGCTCTGCCTCACCAAGGCGTTCGTTACAAAAAGCAGCGTGGCGAACACCCTCCTCAAAAGCTTTAATCGATGCATCAAGAGGGAGCGTACCCGCCTCTAATTTCGCTACGATATCTTCCAGTTTTTTAAGTGACACTTCAAATTTATCGGTGGCCATGGAAGCTCTCCGTTACAGGATTCGTTCTAGGTTTTTGAGCGGCAGGAGTGCCTGTGCAGGGGCTGACAGAACAAAAGCATCATCAGGCAAGGCCTGATTGACACTCGGTTCAAGCATCTGCATACGTATACGACTGCCATCAGGAAGCTGCAGAAGCAGTTCGTGGGCTAAATGAACATGGGAAACAACTGAAAACTGGTCATAGCGTACACTGGCACCACTGGGGAGACTTTTTTGTCGAAGATTTCCTTCAATAAAGAGACGTGCCTCGCCATCGGGACAGGGAGCAAGATCCTGAGCTAGCGACCACTCCACGAGTGCAAGCATGGATGCCACCGGACCACCCTGTGTAACAACGCCTTGATAACCCTGCCCCTTTGTGGGGTACCAGATGGTCATCTGTTCGCGCACTTTTAAAACTTCCAGATAGGGTGAACCATAGGGTGTCAACACAATGAAGCGTAACCGGTCTTTACCGTCACTAGTAATAAGACCATTGACTGAACCCTCGTCTTGGCCAAAACGATAACCAATGGCTACCTCACTCATGAGGGTCGTACGACTCACCAGAGCTGAACGATCGAGCGATTCAGCAGAAGGAGGGATCGTGCCACGACTGAAACTGCACCCGCCTAAGAAAAGTGCCGCAGATATAACACAGATCAGAAAAGCAGTGAGCCTCAACGGCCAACCCTCTCTAAAAACTCCCCACTTTTTTTGATATCAGTACCGAAGCCACGCATCGTATTACAGCCTGTAAGTGCAGAGGTAATACTTATGATTATGAGAATAAACACAAAGCGACGCATAGAAAACTCCTTCTCAAGGTATGAAGAAAATTACCGTATCTACCGGTCAGTGTCAAGGAGCGCCGACAGGGTGAAGCTCCCCATCCCATAGCTATTACCTTTGCCGATTTGAAGAAAACCGGCCAGTGACAGCCAGGGCATAAGACGACTACAAGGGCCACTAAGTCGATACGCTCCCCGCAAACCGCGCTGAGTACCACAAAGATCAGTCTGGGCAGCTACTCGTTCCATGCTGAATTCATCACTTAGGAGTATAAGACTACGTATCTGATCACGATTGCAGGAAGTGCCATAATAAGCAGTAAAGGAGCTCAAGCGACGCAGTGATGTTGCAATAAAGGGCGTTAGCAATAGTCGCGACAGCTCCCTTCCCCCGTGCACAAGTCGCAGTGGCGACCGTAACTGAAGCAGAACCTGCCGTGCTTCGTTAAAACGGTAGTCCTCACGATGAAACATTTCAGCCAAAGAACACAGAGGAAGATCACCAACAGCCTGATGATGTTCATAATCGACCGGCAGATATGAACCATCTTCACACCGTGCCGTAACCACGAGATTGTGATGCTGACAAGCCATAACACGGATAAGGGCTCTAATGAGTAACCCCCAAAATGGCAACGCTGGCGAAGCCACAAGGAGATACACCACAGGCCCCATTGAAGAGGCATGCGGATAACTAAAGCGATATGGTGGTGAAGGTTTTTGATGATATTTGCTGATGTCTACATCACAAGAAACAGGGCGAGTCAATAGCAGTGATGTCGCATCTGAAAGTGCCACGCCATGAAGGTGTTCAGTCAATACTGCTGACAGCGCCTGCTCATAGGGAGCGGCCGTCCCCTTGAAACAAGCGAAAAACGGTTCAGCAACCGGTGTGGGGAAATGAAGACGTATTTCTGAGAATAAAAGATCCATAAAAAAACGAGGCGACCGTAAACGGCCGCCTCGTCTCCATACCTCTTTAGCGTATGATTAAAACTGAGCCTTCAGGTACTCGCGGTTCATACGTGCGATGAACTTAACGTTGATACCTTTCGGACAGGCAGCCATACACTCGTAGTGGTTCGTACAGTTACCGAAACCGCAATCCTTCATGGCCTGAACCATATTAAGGACGCGCTCTTTTGCCTCAGCCTTACCCTGTGGCAGAACTGCCATCTGGGAGACTTTTGCACCAGTAAACAACATTGCGGCACCGTTCGGGCAACCAGCAACACAGGCGCCACAACCGATACACTCGGCAGCGTCCATTGCTTCGTCTGCAGCCGGCTTCGGGATCAGGATGGCATTGCCATCGGAAACCCCACCAGTATGACAGGAGGTGTAACCACCAGCCTGGATAATGGTGTCAAGTGCTGCGCGGTCGACAACCAGGTCCTTAACGATTGGGAATGCCCGTGCACGCCAAGGCTCAATATAGATGGTGTCGCCATCTTTAAACTTGCGCATATGCAACTGGCAGACCGTGGTGCGCTCCTGGCCGCCGTGAGGCATGCCGTTAATTACCTGGGAGCACATACCGCAGATACCTTCGCGGCAGTCATGGTCAAAGGCAACCGGAGCTTTACCGGCTTTGATCAGGTCCTCATTCAGGACGTCAAGCATCTCCAGAAAGGAGTGGTGATCGGTAATACCTTTGACGGTGTAGTTATCAAATTTGCCAGTGTCGGTGGCGTTCTTCTGGCGCCACACGACGAGGTTGATTGTCATGGTCTTGTGATCGCTCATTATTTGTAGCTCCTTACTGCGAGATGGACGTTATCGAACTTAAGCGGTTCCTTATGCATCTCCGGCTCATTGTTGAGACCCTTGAACTCCCAAGCGCCAACATAGCAGAAGTTAGCATCATCACGCTTGGCCTCACCGTCGTCATACTGGTGCTCAGTACGGAAGTGACCACCACAGGACTCTTCACGCTGCAGTGCGTCACGGCACATAAGCTCGCCGAACTCCAAGAAGTCAGCGGTACGACCAGCATTCTCGAGATCCTGGTTAAACTCGGCACCGGTACCGGAAACCTTAACGTTCTGCCAGAACTCCTCACGCAGTGCAGGAATCTTTGCGAGGTTCTCTTCCAGGGACTCCTTGGAACGAGCCATACCGCAATTATTCCACATAAGGCCACCAAGCTCACGCATGAACTCAGTAACCGTTTTGGTACCATTGATGGACAGCATTTGATCAACACGGCCATTAACTTCAGCAATAGACTGAGCGAACTCAGAAGCGCTGGTGTCTGTACCGGTCGGCTTAACCGTTGCCAGGTAGCCACCGATGGTGTACGGGATGACGAAGTAGCCGTCAGCCAGACCTTGCATCAGAGCTGAAGCACCGAGACGGTTTGCACCGTGAACGGAGAAGTTAGCCTCACCCAGAACGAAGAGACCTGGAATGTTGCTCATCAGGTTGTAATCGACCCACAGACCACCCATGGAGTAGTGCGGTGCCGGGTACATACGCATAGGACGCTTGTAGCCATCCTCGTCGGTAATCTTCTCATACATTTCGAAGAGGTTACCGTAACGCTCTTTAATCTTGTCAGCGCCAAGGCGCTTGATGGAAGTAGCGAAGTCAAGATAAACACCACGACCACCCGGTCCTACGCCACGGCCATCGTCACACTGCTCTTTAGCAGCACGGGAAGCGATGTCACGGGGTGCGAGGTTACCGAATGAAGGGTACTTACGCTCGAGGTAGTAATCACGATCTTCTTCTGGAATATCGTTCGGATGCTTGTTCAGGTCAGCCTTGTTCTTCGGCGCCCAGCAACGGCCGTCGTTACGCAGAGACTCGGACATCAGCGTCAGCTTGGACTGATAGTCACCGGCCTGTGGAATACAGGTTGGGTGAATCTGGGTGTAGCAAGGGTTTGCGAAGTATGCGCCTTTTTTGTGGGCAGCCCACTTGGCGGTTACGGAGCAACCCATTGCGTTGGTGGAGAGGTAGAATACGTTTACATAACCACCGGTTGCCAGACAGACAGCGTCAGCTGCATAGGACTCGAGCTCGCCAGTTACCAGGTTACGAACCGTGATACCACGAGCTACACCGTCAACAACGACCAGGTCAAGCATTTCACGACGGGCATACATTTGAACGGTACCGGCCTTGATTTGGCGGGACAGAGCGGAGTATGCACCAAGTAGGAGCTGCTGACCAGTTTGGCCACGGGCATAGAACGTACGGGAAACCTGAGCACCACCGAATGAACGGTTGTCCAGATAGCCAGCGTAGTCACGGGCGAAAGGAACGCCTTGGGCAACACACTGGTCAATGATGTTGTTCGACACCTGAGCCAGACGCCAAACGTCAGCTTCACGGGCACGGAAGTCGCCACCCTTGATGGTGTCATAGAACAGACGGTAGATGGAGTCGCCGTCGTTAGGATAGTTTTTAGCAGCGTTGATACCACCCTGTGCAGCAATGGAGTGGGCACGACGCGGACTGTCTTGATAGCAGAAAGCTTGAACGTTATAGCCGAGCTCGCCCAGCGAGGCAGCAGCAGCGCCACCGGCAAGGCCGGTACCTACAACGATAACGTTGTACTTACGCTTGTTAGCAGGGTTGACCAGCTTCAGATCGAAGCGGTGCTTGTCCCAACTTTGTTGAATCGGTCCGGTAGGACATTTACCATCGAGTATCACGTGTACCCCCCTTATTTAATGATTCCGAAGAAAATGGACATCGGGATAGCCACAAAGCCCAGGAACAGGACCAGAGCAACCAGTGCCCCACCCTTGGTGATGGTCGGGAGGGACTTGTCGCTGGCCAAACCGAAGGTCTGGAAAAGGCTTTGAATACCATGGTAGAGGTGCATAAACAACACGACCATAGCAGCGGCGTAGATGCCAGCACCAGCGAATGACGAGAAGCTTGAAGCAACCATTTTGAATACGTCGAAATGGCCGCTTGCGTCATTTACCAGAGTCAGGCCCGGGGTTACCCGGAAGGTGAAGTGCAGCAGGTGATACACGATGAAGGCCAACAGAAGAAGGCCGGTCCAAATCATGTTCTCACTGGCGAAGGTTGCCTTTTGTGTCGACTTGACTGCATAGTCGGACGGACGTCCACCACGGTTCTCCAAGGTTAACTGGATACCGTAGACAACGTGTACAACAAGCAGCGCCAACATGATTGCCCTGAAAATCATAATGATGGGCAGCGGCATGCTGTGCAGGTGCTCGGCATAAGCGTTAATCCCGCTTGGGCCGACGAAGATGGAACTGTTGCCGAGTAGATGGATCACAGTGAACAGAACCATGCTCAGTCCTGTTACTGCCATCACGATCTTCCTACCGATGGATGTGCTCAGAAATTCCATAAACTCCCTTCCTTTGTGTGGTGATGTGATGCTGTTCCTAAATCTGTTAACAAAAAGATGCCGAAACGTTTTGGGTAGCGGTTAGTAACGGCACCCCGCCAGTAATGATTGCAACCGTATCAAATGTGCCTCCTTTCTGGACGTAGTGTACCGTAGAGTAGAGTTCTGAAACCTTTGGCATACTAATCGCCAGCCTTGAAAATTGCAAGAATTTTGTATACAGCATACGCATGATTGCAACTCTACGCATGAGAAGAATCTCATAACTATGTGTCGTGACATACTTCTTGTGCCACAGCGCTAAAAAAAGCTTGTTTTACTCCTTGCCAAAATCTCAGGAGTGGGCTATACATACCGTCCTGCGCGGGTGTGGTGGAATGGTAGACACAAGAGACTTAAAATCTCTCGGGGGCAACCCCGTGCCGGTTCGAGTCCGGCCACCCGCACCACCCTACCCTTAATAAAATTATATTTCTCTTAGATAACACCTCGATAAAAAATCTCTCAATTAATAAAAAACTTTGTTTTTTCTGAAAAACGTGTGGTATAAGTAAGGCACCAATTCAAAACTCCACAGGGAGGCACCAATGAACAAGTCTGAACTCGTTGCAAAAATTGCTGAAGGAGCAGGTCTCACCAAGACCCAAGCTGAAAAAGCTCTTGGCTGCTTCATCGCAGAAGTAACCGGCGCCCTGACTGCTGGCGACAAGGTCACGCTGGTTGGTTTCGGTACCTTCGGCACCGTTAGCCGTAAAGCACGCACCGGCCGTAACCCCCAAACTGGCAAGGCAATCAAAATTGCTGCTAAGACTTCCGGCAAGTTCACCCCGGGTAAGGCTCTTAAAGACCTCTCCTGCAAAAAAGGTGGCTGCAAAACGAAGAAGAAGTAGTTAGCACGCATCCTGCTGTTAAGAAAGCCCCGGTCGATTGACCGGGGCTTTCTTGTTTGACTCATACATGGCTAATTCTTTGTGTATTGTTATAGTCGTCCAAGCTGACTCTTTATTGCCTCTACAATATGATAGGCATCATTAATAGCTGTGTAGATAAGGTTCGGGTGCTTTTCTTCATGAATAGACCCCTCACTTATCTTCATATAGGATGGTGAAATTGCACCACCTGCTAAAAAGACGCCTTTACGGGTCGACTCCAAAGATGCTGTCAACAGCACAAGACGGTCACCTTCTTTTGCCACCTTACAGACATTGGCCGTACAGGAAATAGTTTGGATACCCAGTTTATCGAAGATCGGGACCGGCCCCTGTGAACCGATACAAGCAATAACGTTTTGCATCGGGAAGCTTAATGCATGGTAGAGATCAATACCATCCGTCTGCTTGAATTCGTTAATCCTGATAACCAGACGATCAACGCCTTCGTCATCCACCTCACCGATACGTGGTTGTGCGCCGGGTAGGAGACGAATGTTACCGCCCAAAAGAATCTCTTCACCAAGACGCTGGGCCGTTTCTTTGTTAACATCAAACTTCTCTGATTTGTGCGCCCAATAGACCGGTTGGCTGTCGTTATGTTCCCGCTTAGTCTTCAAAATAGCAATAACGACGTCGGCCGCGGTATTGCCTCCCCCGATGACCAGTGTCTTGACCCCGATATACTTATTGGGATCGTCTACATTTTTTGCCACCATCTTGGCGTCACCATAGACCGACAGCTCACGGGGAATTGAACTACCAAATGCCAGTACGACCTTTTTAGCTTTGAACCTGCCCCGCTCAGTAACGACCGCCATTCCGTCTCGCTCGTCCTCAATGGTCTCAAACTTTACATCTGTTTGTATATTGAGGTTTTCGTGCTGAACAAAATGCTGGACATACTGAATATAGCTTTCAACCGTTACCGGCTTATCAGGTGGTCGCAACTCATCAACCAGAAAGGGATCCGGAGCGTCTTTTGGTTTTGAAGCATACACCATTTTACCCTGGGGGTACGTATTGGCTATGCCCTGAAAAGCAGATTTGCCCGACTCCAGGACCAGGTAGGAAAGATTGTTTTTATGGCAAAGGTAAGCCGTAGAGAGACCGGCAGGACCTGCACCGATAATAATGACATCATAGGTAGTTGCTGACATGGTTACACGACTCCTGGGTCCGCAATGGATACAGCGGTCCCCTCTGTGGGAATTAGACGGGTAAAATATTCTATCGAATGATACTGCTTGGAACCTTGCGGCACTATGGCTGAACTATAGCGACTGATATAAAAAAGATAACGGATACCGTACTGGGCTGCCGTGCCTAAGTTGGTTTCACTATCTTCACCCAACATTGTTCGGCTGGGATCAAAGGAAACAAATGACTGAAGCGCTTCCCAAAAACCTGCGTCCTCTTTGGGGAGCCCCACGCTATGGGCGGACAGAACACCATCAAAAAGATGCCCTATCCGGGTTTTTTTCATTTTAATGTCCAAAGTCTTACTATGGGCATTGGTAATCAACCAAAGGTGTTTGCCATGCTGACGGCAGTACTGCAAAAACTCGACCACACCTGGATGCACTTGGATCATATGTTCGAGTTCTAATTTAAGAACCGGAATATCAAGGGATAAACGATCTGACCAGTAATCAAGGTCTGTCCAGTTTAACGTGCGTTCTTGGGAGCGAAACAAGGCGTGGAGCTTATGTTGTGCCTCTTCGAGAGTCACATGATGCTTTTCTGCCCAGCGCTTCGGTACATGATGTAACCAAAAGTGATCATCAAAGTGACGATCAAGAATTGTTCCGTCCATATCGAGCAGAACAGTATCCAGAGTATTCCAATCAAGAATCATAAGAACAATCTATACAGCAGGAATGAAGAAATTTAAATATAAATGAAGTGTGCACCAATAAAAAAGGGTGGTCCGAAGACCACCCTTTTGTGCAAACGGGGACAAACCGTTTTTCTAGAACTCGACAGTGAAAGTACCGTAGATGTCGTGAGCTTTGGAAACGGGGGCTTGGAGCAACATCGTACTTGCTGTGATATCAGAGATTTTGATAGGAGCACCTACCCAGTTGTTGCTACCAGTGTATTCGAAGTCATAGTATTGATAGCCAACTTTAAAGTACGCTTTCGCAAGACGTGAAGAAACTGGCTTCAGGTCGAGCTCTTGGATAATGTACGGTTCATAGACATTACCACGGGTACCAACTTTGCTGGTCCACATATCGTCAGCAGCTGGAGCGAAGGTAATCCAGTTTTTAGAGCCATGGTTGAACTCAAAACCAAGCTTGGTTTTGGAAGGGAGGTCGTAACGAGCACCAACCAAAACACTGTAGCCTGATTTTGAACTTGGGGCTTCTGGGCTAAACGGTGCGCCCGTTAAGAGCCCCTGGAACATGGCATTAGCTGAAACATTCTGGTTTGGATGCGTAATACTCAGCGCTGCATCAGCAAAAACGTTCAGGCTACCAGGACCTACGTTTTTGATGGTGGACATAGCACCCATTCCGTACCAATCAATATTACCGAGGTTGATTGAAGGAGCCGTTGTGCCAAATGCTGTGTTTTCCATGACGGGGAAGTCGAAAATATTCATACCACGGTTGTATTGGAACCAAACACGCAGCGGATCCGTATCAACAGCCGTTACAGCAACACCGACCATGTCAGTATCTTTCAAGCTGTTTGTCGTTGTCCCTGTAAAGCCCGAGTCGAAACCACGACCATAACAAACTTTTGCGTAAAAGCCGGGGAGTTGATCGATATCGGGAGCATAACCAAGGGTCATACCATCAAAAGCATAGTTAACTAGGATAGCTGGGGTTCCGCCGGTACCTGGCTTCTCTGCGTTGTTTTTGAAATTGGCAGGAGCACCATCAGTGGAAGGACGACGACCAACGGAGAACCAGATTGGCTCGCCACCAATATTGTTCCAGGTTGCATAGGCACGGTCAACGTTCAGCTTGCTATCGGAAGGAATATGACCAAGTGTACCGTCGAAAACACCAGTGCGGTCGGCAAAGTAAGCATTGGAAGTCACAGCATCGTCATTTTGGGAACCAAATACCTTATACATACCAAGGCGAGCATTAACCGTTACGTCCTTAGTTGCCTGTGCCTTGAGATCTATGCTGAACTTATTGGTGTAAATAGTGTTGTTTTTTGGTTCATAGGCGGCAACCGTACCAAGAGGCATCATCCCACCCAAACTATCCGTTAATGCATTTGATGTGGTAACAGCTTGCGAATAGGATTTAACAGCACTAACCGAGTTCATCAAGGTATAGTAACCTGGCAAGGTATAGCCGGCGGTGCCAACAAGTGCGTTTTTGTAGACTGTAGAAAAGATAAGTGGTGCACTTGTGTAACTTTTTACATCACCCTTTAACAGCCCTTTGAAAAACAAGTAGTAAAAACAGCCGTTTTTTGATATTATTT
>CAYVYW010000030.1:0-13183 GCA_964456065.1 uncultured Geobacteraceae bacterium | reverse complement strand
CAATCATGAGCAAACCAAACTTAACTACCTGTCCGAAAAAGCGGGAGTATTATAGTTTCTTGCCCATCCGACTGTTTCTTGAAGTCGTTTTTTATGTGTAGTTTTTTGAATTTGTTTTTTGCACTTGTTTTTTGCATTTTGCCGTTGTGAGCGGTTTGTCGAGCAAGATAATAGTGCAAGAAAATCAAAGTAATAGGTGTAGAAAGGGTTGGATTTATGCGAGGTAATGTTTTTACTACCAGATGATATCACCACAGGCAGTTTCTTGGTTTTGTTTTAAGTGTTTTGAAATGGTTTTGGAAAATGTGATGACAATAGGCACACATTTGGTTATTATCAAGACATGAAAGCGTTTCGCTGGAACCACGATAAGAATAAACAGCTGAAGATTGAGCGAGAGATTTCTTTTGAGCAGATTGTGCTTGCTCTGGTGGGGGATGGACTTCGTGATATCTTACAGCATCCGAACGAGTCAAAATATCCGAACCAGCGGATTCTTGTCGTTGCTTTAGAAGATTACATCTACCTTGTGCCTTTTGTTGAAGAAGCAGATTACTACTTTTTGAAAACAATTATTCCCAGCCGTAAAGCAACCAAGGAGTATCTGGGAGGAGTGGAAAATGAAAAAGCTTGATCAGTACGAAGAAGACATTCTTGATGCATATGAAAAAGGCCAGCTGATTTCGACTGCACCATCCAAGGCTGATATGGATGGATTTAAGGCTGCTGCACAATCCACCTTCCTTAAAGACCGTCGCGTCAATATTCGTTTGTCGTCACCTGATTTAATGGACATTCAGGCACGGGCACTTGAAGATGGCGTTCCATATCAGACGCTGATTGCCAGCGTTCTTCACAAATACGTCAGTGGACGGTTGGTTGAAACCCCTTCACATCTGACAACGCATTCAACTGGTCGTACAAAAAAACTGAGCGGTGGTTTGAACGGATAACACTGTCCCTACATGGCCCCCTAACAGGTTAAAACTGATTGAAACTTGTTAGACTGGATTGGACTTACTATCGACGAAATGCAACCTAACTGTTAAATATAAATACAGTAATAAAATATTACTAAAGCTACCTGAGATTTTCGAATCCCGTTTCCCGCTCCAAGCTAATCAAAGGAAATCATTAGGGATTCCCTTTTTTGCCCCGGCTTTCACAAATATATAGCATCCGCATTCACTGGGAATATCTCGTAACTTTAGCAGACTGATTACTCACAATATATTAGTAGAACTAAAGGATGTTATGCGTAGATCTGATGTTGAGAATGGGCTCTTTGACAGTATCTATGCCGATTCTGGTCGTTCTTCCTTTGCTCCCAAGAAACTGCTGAAAGCACTACTGCTGTTAATTCTGTTTAGTATATGCCGTATCCGAATCAGCGGTTTTTTTGTTGTTTCATTAGACCATTATCAGAAGGAGTTTCCATGAGTGAACTACCCCCCTGCCCCATATGTACCTCGAGCTACACCTATGAAGATGGTCCTCTTTTGATATGCCCTGAGTGTGGTAACGAATGGGCACCAAGTAGTGGTAATGATGACACGAATGAGCAACGCATTATACGCGATGCCTTCGGTACGGAGCTCAAGGACGGTGATAGCGTCACCGTGATTAAAGACCTCAAGGTCAAAGGTTCATCACTTGTGGTCAAAGTTGGGACAAAAGCTAAGAACATCAGGTTGGTTGATGGCGACCATGATATAGACTGTAAACTTGAGGGCATTGGTGCCATGCAGCTCAAATCATCCTTTGTAAAAAAAGCGTAGCAGAGTACGCTGCAAGGACTCAGCATGTCATATATACTTGCTCTTGACCAAGGGACCACAAGCTCACGTGCCATCATCTTCAATCATGATGCCACCATACTTGCGGTTTCCCAGCAGGAAATACCCATGTCCTACCCGCGGCCCGGGTGGGTTGAGCAAGATGGGTGTACTATTTTCGACACACAGGTGCATGTTGCTCGCGAAGCCATAAAACGAGCCGGGATCACTGCAGCAGATATCCAGGCTCTTGGCATTACAAACCAACGAGAGACAACCCTTGTATGGGACCGTTTTACCGGAAAGCCAATTTACCCAGCCATTGTCTGGCAAGACCGCCGTACCGCTGAACAATGTAAAATCATGCAGCAGCAAGGTCTAGAGGCTCTCTTCCATGAGCGCACAGGACTGCTTCTCGATCCATATTTTTCTGCAACAAAACTTGCTTGGATACTTGATACGCTACCTGGCGCCCGCATACGTGCTGAAAAAGGGGAACTGCTTTTTGGTACTGTTGATAGTTGGCTGCTCTGGAAACTCACAGGGGGCAGGTGCCATCAAACGGATCTCACCAATGCCTCACGCACCCTTCTGTGTAATATTCACCTGGGCTGTTGGGATACTGAGCTCCTCGAAATCTTCAAAATACCGCAAGCCATGCTTCCTCGCATTGTCGATTCACAAGGACTTTTTGGCATGACATCGCCTGAGTTCTTCTCCCGGAATCTCCCGATTATGGCAATGATTGGTGACCAGCAGGCTGCTCTTTTCGGCCAAGGATGCACTGAGCCTGGGGCCAGTAAAAACACCTACGGTACGGGTTGCTTTATGCTTACTCATACCGGGCAAACAGCCGTACAATCAAAGAACCGCCTGCTGACAACGGTCGCTCTCAAAAGTCAAGGCATTGTGCACTATGCCCTTGAAGGCAGTGTATTTGTTGCAGGTTCAGCTATCCAATGGCTCCGTGATGGACTCGGCATCCTCAGTTCATCAGACGATGCTGAGCCGGTAGCACGTTCTGTTGAGGACACAAACGGTGTCATCGTCGTACCGGCCTTTACCGGTCTCGGAGCCCCCCATTGGGATCCCTATGCCCAAGGAGCAATCACCGGCATTTCCCGCGACACGTCAGCAGCTCACATCGTACGAGCCACACTGGAAAGCATTGCATTACAGACCGTCGACTTAGTGCGGGCCATGGAGCAGGATACCGGCAGTCCCCTATCCTTATTACGGGTTGATGGTGGTGCTTCTAAAAATAATCTCTTGTTGGAAATGCAAGCTAACTTTTTAGCAATACCGGTCATACGGGCTCGGCTAACAGAAACCACTGCTCTTGGGGCTGCTCTCCTTGCAGGTCAGGCAAGCGGCTACTGGGGGGCCACAAATATGCTCCCCTTTGCGGATAGTGATGGTGATGTTTTCACACCAACAGGAGACCAGCGGCAGACGCAGGCACGTTTTGAACAGTGGCGCTTGGCAGTAAAGCGAGTCATGCTTCATACCTAAATCCCCTCTAGTAGCATCAAAAAGTCACCTTTTATCACCAATCCTGTCCTTCAGCACTCTTATCTAGGATACGTTTTCCCTTGTCTCTATAACGAGCACATGCTAGGTTAGCATATATTAATAATACAGCAAGTTATTGATATATATTAATTTATTAATATGTATCATCGGACAGACTTCCCGCGCCATGGCTGACCGTTGATTACCATACCACCACAGGAGGTTTTCATGAGACGACATGTGCACTGGGCATTATGCGTAGGTCTACTGCTCCTCACATCAGGGACAGGACAGGCCGGCACCGACCACAAGGAATTTATTTCCGGACCGTTCAAGGAAGGGCGAGATGTAACCAAGGCTTGCTTACAATGCCATGAAAAGCAGGCAAAAGATTTTATTAAGACGCAGCACTGGAACCTGAAAGGTGTTCCCAATCATGTCAAAGGGCTTGAGAAAAGTACCAAGCTCTATGGCAAAACCAACATGACTAATAACTACTGCACCACCATTTTTGCCGCTAAAGAAGGCTTACCACGCGAGTCCTGTTTACGATGTCATGCAGGCTACGGCTGGAACCGCAACAATTTCGATCACAACGATATTACACGCGTAGACTGCCTCATCTGCCATGCGACGAAAGGGTATGACCGTGCAAGTGTTGGTTGTGATGTCGACCAGCAAGGAGTCACAACCGGCAAGGTGAATCTGCTGGCGGCAGCACAAAGTGTTGGCCAAAAGCCGACTTTAAAAAATTGTGGCTATTGCCATTTTTATGGTGGTGGTGGTGATGCCGTTAAGCATGCAGGATTAGACTCGACCCTTGAAGCAGCAGACCGTAAACTTGATGTTCACATGGCTAAAAAAGAACGTGGAGGTGCTGGTCTTGTCTGTACCGATTGTCACAAAGCACCACAACACAAAATAGCGGGTGCTTCCAGTATGATGGCGCACTATGCCAGTCGGGTTCAGTGTGAAGACTGCCACAGTGGAGCAAAAGCTCCCCATCAAAAGTCGAGAAACAAAGCTATGTTAGATGCCCATGCGGCTTCCGTGGCTTGCCAGACCTGCCACATTCCTATGCTTTCACGGGGACAAGCAACCAAAACCTCATGGAAATGGTCCGATGTCGGCAAAAATATCACACCAGAAGAGCAGTTCGATCAAGAGACCTTCCAGAAGCGTAAAGGTTCATTCACCTGGAATATGAATTATATGCCGGTCTATGCTTGGTACAATGGCACTATTGAGCGTTATATGGTCGGCGACAAAATACAAGATCCATCAAAAGTTGTCGCCATGACAAAACCAGTAGGCTCCATACAAGACAAAAAAGCAAAAATCTACCCCTATAAAACCCATACGGGTGATCAACCAATGGATAGCGTGCATAAATACCTCAGCACCTTCCAACAATATAAATCGCTCTGGGTACATTATAACTGGGACAAAGCCCTAAAGGATGGGGCTCAAGAAGAAGGCCTCCCCTATAGTGGCAAATACCAATTTGTCAAAACCATTGCCTACATAGCCGCACAGCATCAAGTTGCACCGAAAGAACAGGCTTTACAGTGCGGTGACTGCCATATGGGTTCGAAACGCATGGACTGGAAAGCCCTCGGATACAAGGGTGACCCGATGCGCGTTGGTGGCCGCTTTGGCATGAAGAAATAAGCCATCGGCCGTATGGTAGGTAGCGTTTGTATGCCTGCTGGTAGGTGAGCTTCTCGGAACCCCTTTCCCGGAGCAACGTATCGGCAGGCATACATGTTTTAGACAGATTTAACAGCCATACCCGTAAAAAAGATTTTTAAAAATACAACGATCATGACGTTTTTAGGCCACACCCGCAATCAGAATCATTCTTATCTTGACATAAGCATTAACGATTACTAATCTTATGGCAACCTCTTTATCTGGAGGACAATGTATAAGGAAGGAGGAGATGATATGTCTCAGGATGGAAAACCCTGGAGCCCTTATCTTGCTGGGGCCCTGTCTGGACTGGTCAGTATCGGATCTGTCTGGGTAGCGGGGAAGTATTTTGGAGCCTCCACCACCTTCGTCAGGTCAGCAGCCGGCATCGAGCAAATCTATGCCCCCGAACGGGTCGCACAGATGGAGTATTTCATCAAAGAGGCTGCAAAGCTCGACTGGCAGGGAATGTTCCTAATTGGTATTTTGGTAGGGGCTTTAATCGCTGCGTTTTCAGATGGATCGTTCCGCTCACAGACGTTGCCGCCACTATGGCAGGATCGCTTTGGCAGTAATATCGCCCTGAGAGGGATAATCGCCTTTATTGGCGGCACCGTAGCAATGTTTGGAGCACGCATGGCCGATGGCTGACCGAGTGGTCATGGGCTGAGCGGTTCGCTCCAGCTAGCGTTGAGTGGTTACATCTCATTAATCTTTTTCTTTGTCGGTGGCATGATCATGGCCCGCATTCTGTACGGTGGAGGTAAGCAATGAACCAACTCATGTACGGTCTGATAACGGGTATTCTTTTTGGCTTTCTCTTGCAAAAGGGACGAGTTCTTCGCTATGAAAAGCAAGTACGTGCTCTCCTTTTGAAGGATATGACCATTTTGAAGTTCATGTTGAGCAGTATTATTGTGGCCATTGTTGGCACCCATCTGCTTGTCGACCTTGGCTTAGCAAAACTTTCTATTAAGCCGACGATTCTTGGAGCGAATATTATCGGTGGATTATTGTTTGGACTTGGCTGGGGAGCTTTAGGCTACTGTCCTGGCACATCAATCGGAGCCGTCGCTGAAGGACGCTGGGATGCCCTGTGGGGAGTTGCCGGCATGCTTGTTGGAGCCGGCCTTTATGCAGAGGTTTTCCCCAGTGTAAAAGCTACTATTTTAACCTGGGGGAACCTTGGCAAGGTGACGATACCCCAGCTGCTGGGTATAAATCACTGGATTATCATTGTACCCTTTGTAGTAGGCGTCATAGCGCTCTTCCGTTGGTTTGAGAAGAAAAATCTGTAATGACATGTCAGCCGAGGCCAGGGGACTATGGACCTGGCCTTGGCTGATGGCATGCCACCAACCAAGGCCGCACTTTTTTAGTAATCGACACCTGCAGCTTTTATCGAACCACGGTCCGTGGCATGACAGGGAGTTACTCCATAGGTCATACCACAACTGGGGCAGTGATCCTCGAGAGTTGCCATTTGAAACACCGTACCACACCCTTCACACACAAGTGGCGTTTCCTCGGGCATTGCCATACGGCTAAACCCCATCATTCTCAACTTGTCAACAATCTGAGTCCCAGACCCAAATCCTCCATCACATCCCTGGTGCATAGTGCAGCTCCTTTATCATCATGTTTCTATGTCCTACAGCGTTTCCAGTGTTTCTCCAGCCCGAATTCTATTACGCAGTGCTAAGAGGGTATTATCGAGCTCCTCAAGGGCCGCAAGATTACGCCGTTCTGCATCGTTTGACGTAATGATGGCAGCAATGCCTCCATTGGCAATAACCAGACGTTTATCACCCATTAAAGCCAGGATGGGATCATGGGTTGCCATTAGAATGATTTTTTCTTCCTTTACTAAAAGCTCAAGAGCTTTTTTACGGTCAATACCGGCGTTCTCAATCTCATCAATAAGTACAATAGGTGACTTACTGAGCAGGGCCATGTCAGCAATCATAAGTGCCCGGGATTGGCCGCCACTCAGCGAGGTAACCGGTGTATCCGGCCGAAACTGTTCACCAGCCAGACGGTTTGCCTGTTCAATAATCCGTGCTGTTATCACCTCAGGATTCGGAACCAAACGGCTTTCAGCATGCATCTGAACGAACTCTTCAACCGTTACATCCATGACAAAGTTCATGTTCTGTGAAAGTTGTGCCACCAGCTTGTGCTCAGTCGAAAACCGCCACTTTGTATCAGGGACACTTCCATTGATAAGAACCTGCCTTTTTGTCGGCGTATCCCCCTGAGCGACCCATTCAATATCTGCTAGCAGCCTGCTTTTCCCCGATCCCGTTGGACCCACAATGCAAATAACTTCTCCAGGAGTAAGGGTCAGCTCAAACGCTTCAGCCTGGCCACTTTTATTAAAACCACCAATAATGGTGAGACTTTGAACTTTGTCTGCCGGTTGCTCCAGCGTTAACATGGCCGCTGCAAACTCTTCAAAAGAGGTACTAATCTGCTCGCGTGACACCCCGAGGTCTAAAAGAACATCGGGATCAAGCTCCTTCAAATAATCTGCGATGGTTGTCGAATCACTGGGGAGCGACAGACCAAACGAACTAAAAAAATCGACAAAATAGGGGTAACGGTCGTGTATCTCCGCCGTACGTAACGCTATAATCTCATGGTAGGTCATACTCATGTCCCTCTAGACATCCATTTTTCTAATATTACCGGTCTGGTAGGCCTCACCGATACGCGTTTCACCAAGACAATATGAGCATAATGCTGACGGCATAGAAAACCGTAGCTTACGTCCTTGCAGCGTCTCAATATCTGATGCCTCTTCAAAGAGACTTGTAAGCTCAAAAGCCCCTTGGCCGGTAATTCCATTGATATGCATGATAACCGCTTTGGGGTTAACCTGCTTTACCCGTGCAGCAAAGACTTCCCGCTCAGCCTGTGAAACAATATCGCCCTTGGTGATGACAACGATGTCCGCAGACTTCAACATCGGACCAATCTTGCGGGGAGTATTGATACCACTTAAATTGTCGATAACACAGACCGCTGTAATATCGGCAATATGGGGAGAACAACGGTTACACAAACCAGCGGACTCACTAATCAAATAGTCACAGTGATGCTCCTTGCCCCAATCAACACAGGCCTCAACGTTACTAACAAAATAATGATCCGGGCAGAGTGAACCGGAAAGCCCCTTCCGAACCAAGACCCCCTTCTGGGCATACCGCAGGTCATCCTCTGTCATCAAACAGTCGAATTTAACCACACCGATGGTATGGCTTTTCGCCTGTAAAGCCTCAATAACCCTCAAAATAACAGATGTTTTTCCTGATGATGGTGGTCCGGAAACCGTGATAAATCGCATGGTATTCTCCCTACGCTTCATTCATTGATGTTTCAAACAGCTGGGTCGTGTGCTTAATCAATGCGGGGATATCATGGCTGTATATAAAATCCCATCCAATCCATTGCCAAGGAGTTCCCGCTGGCAAGCGGTTGTCGACATCTTCGTGGAGCGAAGGAAAGAGCCCCCGTTGTGCCAGAATCTCCCCAACCTCCTTGCCTGCGAGAAAATCACCTATCGGCTGCAGTACTGCCTGGCGCGATTTCTTTGCCAGCATGAAGATTGGACTGATGATTGCTCCGTCCTTCGGCCATACAATCTCGAGGCTCTTGACCATAGCCGCCATCTTAGTGAAGAAGTACGGCATAATGGTAACAATCGGCTTCTCATCAGCAACCCGCTGAGCATTCTTAATCATCTGGGAGGGGTGCATAGACTTCAGCATGCTTTTACCGAGCTTACGAATCCCCTCATCACCAAACTTGCGGTGAATCGTCAGCAAAATAGCATTGAACAAGTCAAAATCGCCAACAGGTAGCGCAACATTCTGGGCGTACTCCGGCTCGAGTATATCAGCCCAGGTCTTAGGTACGGGACGATCACCCAAAACGTCATGATTTACCATAAATACAGCAGCGACAACCGACAACACCCCATAATCACCCTTGGGATCCTTGAGCCCAAGTCCAGCGAAATCTTTGTTCACTGCTGGCGGTGTGATATCGCAATAAATACCCTGCTCCTTGAAACGACCAATCGTATTCCGGTCAAAAAAAGTATCAAACCCTGCGGAAAGAAAAATATCCGGCAGTGTCGCTTCATCCTGCAAACCTGCCACGTGTTCAGCCATCCAGTCGGCACCAACAGCGGCGGCTTCAAGCTTGTAACTTACCGTGAGGCCGGTCTTAGCCGTATAACCTTCAATAAAATGATCAAAACCTTCCAGTAGGGGAATACGCACTGGACACGGCAGCAGTCCAGCAACACTAATATCACTGGTCGCACGCTCAGTCTGCTTCATGGTAACGTCTGCTTGCTGCGCAACTTCATCAATGCGCTGCTGAAGCAACCCCATAAAGGTTTCAACAGCATACCCCTTCATACCCGCCGCACGCTCCAGTGTCAGTACACGGCCAACAGCAGCACGTACACTGGCATCTTTCAGGTTATCAAAGCCATTAGCTACCAGCACATCAAGGGTGCATGGCCATGCCTGCGTCACTTGCTGTATTGTCATTGTTTTATCTAAAGTCGTTTGCATGAGGTATCTCCTTACTCTTCAGACACGTGATGATGCCACTATACCTGACTTATCGATAAAATCATTGACTGAGGTCAAAGTTGACTTTTTTTATAGTGTTTATGATGAAAACAGACAGGGGGCGGGATTACTCCCACCCCTCTCCCAATACCATACATACGGTTGATCGGATGATGTATACCCGCCACGCGCCATACCTGGCGCACAAAAAAACCGGGGCGGCATGGGCGCCGCCCCGGTTGTCCTCCCTGCTAGTGAGCAGAGCCGAACGGGTCTTTGAACTCTTGTTTTGGCCTAAACATCAACTTCTTTGCGCCACGATTATTGAGATACTTCGGTAATTCGAGGTCAACCTTAACGGGTACCACGACACCTGCCTGCGTCAGCGCCTGACGGAGATACGCCTCAGCCTTTCCGGCATGCATACTGGCATCACCAAGGACACGCATCGCTTCTGTCGGATTGTGGAAACCGATTGAGTTCTCAGCACCAAAGAAGAGGTTGCGGTAAAAACCTTCTTCATAATGATTCTTCGCAAGGTCATAGAGCTTACTGTCGATTTTCTTACCAGCAGCCTGTTGTTTATGGGTCAACTCAAACAGCTTAGCAACGGTAGCCAACTGATACCCTGAGCGAATGTACTGTGATACGGCTCGGTCCTGAATAGCAAAGACCTGCTTGCGTAACCACTCTGGTGTCTCCGTATGGCACTGTTGACATGCCTTGAGGTCATTCTTAAGCGGACTCATAATACGGTGGTCAGATATTTTCTTGCTACCGACCTTGGTGTACGGCATATGACAGTCGGCACAAGAGACACCAGCCATCCAGTGCACACTGTTATTAGAATACATCTCAAACTCAGGGTGACGGATATAGGCCATTTTGAAACCCGTTACTGCCTGAGTCCATTCACCATACGATTTATCACTGCGCATCTTTTTAATGATATTCTCAATGGTGATATTCCCCCAGGTACTCCCCTGCCACGGGAAGAAGACATCCTGAGACTTCATGTCCTTATCCTTCGGAATGGTATACGTCACATGGCACTGTGCGCACACCAGTGTGCGCTTATCCTGATTTGTCAGCTTGCTCTGATCGACCTTCATGGCATCAAGGGCCTTGATTAAAGTAAAGCCACGAGAGATTTTGAGGTTCATGCTACGGTTGTCGTGACAGTCAATACAGGCAACACCAGTTAACTGCTGCTCTTTAGGAATCAGGTTAACAGCATCGTTGTATGGCATGGAAAAATACTGTGTGCCATGTTTTTCCGCCAGCTGTGGCGCATAGGGCGTCTTACAGGTCAGACAGGCACCACCACCCTTGAGACGTGAAGGGTCAATCTCCTTTTGGTCTTTCATCATATGGACGTGACCACGTGGTTCATTGTACTCAACACCAAAGCCCCATCCATTAAAGAGCAACGCCAAGAAGGGGTATTCTGAGAGCTTGTCAAAGGTCTCGCCGCCGTCGTTCCCTTTTTTATATTTACTCTTGCCAACCGGTGTTGCTTCAGCTGTTTTTTTCCAGGTTTCATACTCTTCTGGATACGCCTTACCCCAAACTTCAGGGTCGATAGTCCCGTCAGGGATTGCCACGGTTCGAACGGACTCAGGCTTACTTGGGGCGCATGATGCAAGCATCAACCCCACCGTAGCCGTAGCCAGCAGTGTCACCATCGATCTACGTTTCATAATCTCCTCCTTGGTATTTCTACGTGCAAATATTATCTGGTCTCGATAGATCCGGTTCCGGTATGGGTAATACGACGATGACATTTCCAGCAGTCACGGGACTGATCCATCTGCGATACGAGCGTGCTATGACATTTGATACAATTCGCTTTGACCACTTTTGCACCATGGTCGGAAAGCTTAATCGGGTCAGGGACCTGCCCGGAGTAGAAGAACACCACATCTTTCATGCCGTCGATAGATTTCCAGACGTAATGAACGAGGGCATTGCCATTGGGAAGGTGGCAATCAACACAACGCAGACGGCGATGGGCCCCATTATGCATAAAGGCCGTATGTTGAACCTCCATGACATGGCAACTGGCACAGAACTCAGGGCTCTCACTTTTTTCAAGCAACTTCGGCGGCCCGAGTAGCACAAAAAGTCCTAGCAGAGCCCCGGCAAGAATGATAATGACTGCCGTACGTATCGTTTTGGCATTAAACTGGAACTTCATGGCGCTATCTCCTATTACGTTCGATATAAAAAAATGGCCTCGCTGGAGCCGTTTATTATTACCCCAACCGTACCGGTGAATAGGAACCGGGTACTTGACTGAAATCAAAAACAGCAGCCCTTTTTTTGACACAAGTCAAATCAGTTCACTGACAGAAGAAAAAATATCCATTGACATGCGCCATGGGCGTACTTATACTTCTTAATAAGTAAAGGGGAGTAGTTATCGATCACACATGTGATCGACCTTATGTCGTCAATACGGCCCATGGCCCGGCATAAGGGCAGCTTCTGTCAACAAGACCTTTATCCGAACGTTCTTGCGCTTTTGGATACTGGTCTTTTTTTGTATCCATCATTCATAGCGATGAAAGGAGTCATAAATGATTCGTCTCACCAGTCGTATCTGTATTCTTGCCATAGCAGCCCTTTTCGTCGGGGTACCGGCTTTAGAACAGGTTGCCCACGCAAAGGCAGGAGGCGGCCGTTCATTTGGAAGTCGTGGTTCAAAAAGCTTCAGCAGGCCTGCACAACCTGGCTTCCGTCAGCCAATGCAGCAACGCCCAGCAGCACCAATGGCAACCCCACGGCCACAAGCACCAGCGGGGGGTGGTTTTCTCCGTAGTATGGCTGGCGGCATGCTTGGTGGTCTGTTAGGTGGTATGCTGTTTAGTAGCCTTGCTGGTGCTGGCCATGCTGGTTTTATGGGCGGCGGTATCGGTCTGCTAGACATTATCCTACTGGCTGGTATCGGCTATTTAATTTACCGCATGGTAAAAAAAAAGCGCGCACCTGAAGAGGCCGTAAGTGGACCGACCTATCGCGAAGTATATGAAGAGGTACCGGTCACGGCGGTTGATGAGCTAGAAACAGGCTTGCAACATATTCGTCAAGCTGACCCAGGCTTCTCGCTTGAACAATTTAAAGAACTAGCCATGGACATCTTCTTTAAAGTTCAGGGGGGATGGATGCATCGTGATATGGCGGTACTGCAGCCACTGGTTACGGCAGAAATGGCACAACAGTTTCAAAACGATATCAACTCGCTTCTTCAACAAAAGCGCAGTAACCGGCTTGAAAACATCGCCGTACGGAGTGTGGAGGTAGCTGAAGCGTGGCAGGAACTTGGCACTGATTTCATTACCTGCCTGATAAAAGCCAGTCTTTTGGACTATACCATCGATGATACAACGCAAACCGTTGTTGATGGCAGTATGACCAGTCCTACAACCTTTGAAGAGTACTGGACCTTCTCCCGCAACGTTGGAACGCGCGAATGGAAACTCTCAGCGATTAACCAGCCATAAAGCACTACGGGCCGACTGCACTCACAGTCGGCCCGTAGTATTCCAATACACGCTCTCAGATTTACATAACCCCCCGCCGGGAAAGCCTCGCTCTTTGGGCGGGGATGGTAGGCGT
>CAYVYW010000029.1:0-13281 GCA_964456065.1 uncultured Geobacteraceae bacterium | reverse complement strand
GTAAAGCCGGTGTTCCCAAGAATCCTCCTCTTTCAGAGGGGGAGAACGTCAACGTTTTCGGCCATCGGTAGTGGATACCTCTCGCAACAGCCAAACTAACGTTTGATTTTTTTCTTGTCCTGTTTTTTTCGTACAACGTAATGCCGTTCGGATATCATATCGATTATTCTGCTATGAACCGGTTCCAGAAAGCGGCTATCAGCTTTTTCCTGTTTTTCATAACTGCCATCAGCATGCATACACCAACTGGAGCGGGTATCATTAAAGAGCACATCAAGCTGTTCGCGGAGCGTACTCCGTAATGAAGAGTCTTTAATGGGACAGATCACCTCAACACGTGCCTCAAGATTGCGGCGCATTGTGTCTGCAGAACCGATAAAATACTCTTCATCGCCGCCATTTTTGAAATAATATACCCGAGAGTGTTCTAAAAACCTCCCTACCACACTAATGACGCGGACTGTATTTGAAACACCGGGAATACCAGGGCGTAAACGGCAGGAGTCTCTAACAAGCAAATCAATTTTGACGCCTGCCCGTGATGCTTGATAGAGGGCTCGCGTAATGTCGGCATCTTCAAGTGTATTAACCTTAAATTGTATATGACCGTGCGAGGTCTCTGTATGGAGGCGGATTTCTCGTTCTATACGTGCTAGCAATCCCTTCTTCAAAAAACGTGGGGCTGTAAGCAGTTGGTGGTATTTGCGATTGGGTTTTAAACCGGTGGTAAGATAATTAAAAAGTTCAGTAACATCATTGCAGAGTTCCTCATCACAGCTCAACAGACCTAGGTCGGTATAGATGCGCGCTGTATCAGCGTTGTAATTCCCGGTGCCGATATGTACATAGCGTCTCAGCTTATCGTAGTCTCTACGTACAATCATAAAAACCTTACAATGTGTTTTAAGGCCGACGATACCATAGGTTACATGGATGCCTGCACGTTCCATGCGCTCGGCGATACGTATGTTGGCTTCTTCATCAAAACGGGCTTTTAGTTCCACCACTACAGTCACTTGTTTCCCATTTTGAGCTGCTTTTATTAATGCCTCGATAATATTGCTCTGGCGAGCAGTGCGATAAAGAGTCATCTTTATGCCATGAACTTTATTGTCACTTGCAGCTTCAAGCAGAACACGTTCAACGGAGGTGCTAAAGGATTCGTAGGGGTGCTGTAAAAGCAGTGCACCAGCATCCCGAATGATATGGAAAACATTTCGTTTGGAATCTAGAAGGGGGTGCGTTACTGCGTGACAAGGCCGGTCACGAAGTGCTGGATAGTCAAGTCCGGCTATTTGAAAGAGGTCGCGCATGGCGAGCAGCCCTTCAGTGGTATAGACGTCAAGATTTTCATCGATTCCCAATTCTGCGGCCAGAATTCCTCGTTGGGCTGCTGGCATGTCGCCATGGATTTCCATGCGTACTACAGGAGCGAATTTCCTCTCAACTAGTTCAGTAGTAATCATTTCAAGCAGATCGTCTGCCGTCTCTTCGTCCTGTTCAGTGTTAGCATTCCGTATGATTCTAAAGAGATCTTTTCGAATGACGGTGGCCCCCGGGAAAAGTATTTCCACATTATCGAGCAGTAATTGCTCAAGGGGGATGAATCGCTCTTTTTTCCCAGGAATTCGTATGAAGCGCGCGGTACCTGACCCTACGGGTACTTTGATGCGCGCCATCTGTAATACCAGCGCCTTTAGGACTTGCAAGGGTTATGAGAATATTCAGCGAGTTATTTGAGATGAAGGGAAGTGGGTGGGCCGGATCAATGGATTGCGGTGTTAGTAATGGGTAAACGTTGTGTATGAAAAAATCCTTAAGGGTTTTACGCTCTTTAATGTTGAGGTCTTTATAGCCGCAGATGCAGATACCATGCTGGGAGCATTGCTGCAGAATATTATTGCAGATTTCAGTTTTTTTGCTTTCAAGAGCTACTACCGTCTCACGACAGGCATCTATTTGCTGTTTGGGGCTCATGCCATCAACCGTTAAGGCACGAAGGCGTGCACTTACCTGTAACTTGAGGCCGCCAACACGTTTCATGAAAAACTCGTCGAGGTTAGAGCTGACAATGGCGACGAATTTGAGACGTTCAAGCAAAGGATTCCGCTCGTCAGTAGCTTCATGCAGCACACGGCTGTTAAAGCTGAGCCATGTTAGCTCACGATTTAAATACCATTTCGGGTGTGTCAGGTTTATATCGCGCTGGTGTACCACGTCCGCAAGGGGCTTTTCCTTTGCCTCTGTAGTCATCGTCTCTCCATTGTTAGTCTTGGTGTACCTAACTACCACTGTATTTTTCTTTATGGTGATTGTTATATCCTCTGCCTGTCACATGGGGGTGGCGGAATCGTAACGTTTTGTTGACGGACGTCCCTGTGTCGATTTGACACAGAGCTGTGAAGAAGTGGTAACAGAGGTGTCAAGCACTTGTGCTAGGTAGAATAAAAACTATCGGGTGTTTTCCAAGGAGTTGTGCCATGAGTGTTATTGCTGTGTACAATGCTAAAGGTGGGGTTGGTAAGACAACCAGCTGTGTCAATATCGCTTACGAGGCAAGTAGGTCTGGTTTAAAAACCTTGGTTTGGGACTTAGATGCACAAGGTGCAGCGAGCTTCTACTTTGGTTATGATGAGCGGCATGAGCGTACCCTTGAAAAAACGTTTCATGATGATATCGAGCGATTAATACGCAGGACTGCTTTTCCTGAATTAGACCTTATACCATCTGATATGTCATATCGAAACCTCGACCTTTTTCTTGATGATTGTAAAAAGCCTAAAAAACAGTTGGCACGATTACTTTCGACAGTGACGCACACCTATGATGTCGTTCTCCTGGATTGTCCACCAAATCTGTCCCGTTTGGCAGATAATATCTTCCATGCGGTGGACTGCCTTTTGATACCAGTTATTCCATCACCACTTTCATTGAGAACCCATGAACAGGTCATGGCCCAATTACCTGACAATAGGAAACATAGTCTGGATGTGTGGGCATTCTTTTCACAAGTAGACATGCGCAAGAAAATTCATGTTGATACCATGGAAAGTTTACAGTCTGACAATGCTGCTATTTTGACAACACCAATTCCTGCCCTTTCTGTTATTGAGGCTATGGGGGTCTATCGTGCACCCGTTGGGTCTGTAGCTCCCCATGGGCGTGCAGCATTGGCATATCGTACTCTTTGGTATGAGCTCGCGGATCGTCTTGGTATTTGCTACCAGCGTAATGGAGAAATGCCATGAAGACCCTAAGAATTGCGGCACTGGACATAGGCTCGAATTCAATTCGCTGTATCATCGTCGAAGCAGATGAAACGGGGGCTTTTCGTATCCTTGATGATGAGAAAAGTACGGTACGCCTTGGTCAGGATTTAAACCGCGATGGTAATATTGCACCAGAAGCGATTGAGCGTGCTGTAGAGGCTATAGATTTTATTCAAAAACTCATACAGAGTATGCGTGTTGATGTTGTGGAGGCGATTGCCACGAGTGCCATACGAAGGGCTGGTAATGGTGACCGGATGATAGAGCTTCTTTCTGGGAGACTTGGTCACACCATCAAAGTTATCTCAGGACTCGAGGAGGCTGCTCTGGCTGTATTGTCTGCGCAACGTCATTTCGATATGGATCAGAACCGCTATGCCGTTTTTGATATTGGAGGAGGTAGTCTTGAGATTACCATCGTCAACGGTGGTGTTGTGGAATCCTCCCATTCGTTTGACCTCGGCGCAGTTTTTATGACAGAGCAGTTTGTTACCGAAGATCCTGTCTCCCCCACGTCTCTCAAGCGTCTCCAAAGTTATGTAAAAGAACAGCTCAAAAATGAGTTGCCAAGTCCACATGCTGTCCAGACGGTAATTGGGTCAGGGGGGACGGTCACGGCCCTCGGTTACTTAGCGGTACATGCTCGGGGAGCCGCCTTTGCAAGTTTACACGGCAGTGAAATACTCCGTTCTGAAGTTATCCATGTGTTAAGTATGTTAGGGCGAAAAAACGTACGAGAACGGCGTCAGTTGCCGGGACTAAGCAGTGATAGGGCCGATATCATTATCGCAGGTGTTGCAGTCATTGATGCCATGATGCTTGTGTTGAAGGCTAATCGTTTGTTTGTGAATGGTGGCGGAGTTCGGGAGGGCTTAATTTTGCGAGCGATGGAACGTCATGGCTTGCTTCCCATGAGCAGCCCACCACGGTCATGGCGTGAATCAGTACGTTCATTCGCAGTAGCTTGTCAGTCTGACCTTGGCCATGCTGAACATGTTGCAGGTATTGCTCTTACACTTTTTGATACCCTAAAAAACCCCCTCAAGCTTTCAGCAAGAGACCGGATACTCTTAGAAGCGGCAGCTTTATTACATGATGTAGGGTATTTTATTGCCTACAGCAGTCACCACAAACACTCCTATCACCTTGTTCGGCATGCGGAGCTTTTTGGTTTTTCCCCTGAGGAGCGTGAGTTGGTAGCACAGGTTGCCCGTTATCACCGAAAGTCGCTGCCAAAGCTTAAGCACCAATCCTACGCTTCCTTGACAGACGCAGACAGGTGCCGTGTTGATGCCCTTGGAGGAATTTTACGTGTTGCCGATGGACTTGATAGAGGGCGCTGCTCATCGGTCAGGAAGGTTCGTTGTAAGCTGGCGACGCAAGAAGTGCGTATTGACGTCTCAGGGGCCGCAGACCTCTCGCTTGAAATACGAGGAGGTCTGCTTAAAAAAGATCTTTTAGAAAGAACGATCGGAGTTTCAGTGCTTATTACCGCCGTACATCATGAAGATTGTTAGTAAAGTTCGAACTTCAGGAGTCGGCACTCAAGGGGGCCGTTAAAAAGTACAAAACGACGTGCCGGTTTTAGGCCGATATTTTTAGCTAACTCTAAATCACCAGCGAGAACATAGGCGGTCCAGCCTGCAAAACGCTTTTTAAAGATCTCTCCCATCAAGCGGTAGAGTTCTGGTAAATCATCTGAACTTCCCATCCTGACACCATAGGGGGGATTCATAACGAGCACTCCTTGTGGTGCAACCGGTTCGACGTCTGCAAAACGTCGGGTGTCAAATGATACCACATAAGAAAGTCCTGCCCGTCGAGCATTTTCTCGCGCTGCAATGATGGCTTTAGGGTCCTGATCATAGCCTATAACAGGCACGGCCAGTTGTGAGAGTTCTCCCTGTCCCAACTCCTTTTTAACGCTATTCCAGCAGGTGCGGTCAAAACTCTTCCAGCGCTCAATGCCGAAGCTTCTCCCAAGCCCGGCTGCCTTATTGAGAGCAATGGAGGCAGCTTCGAGCAAAATAGTTCCCGAACCGCACATCGGATCCAAAAGCGGAATGCTACCATCCCAACCGGTGTGTCTTATAATTGCCGCAGCCAGTGTTTCACGTAGGGGAGCCTGGTTGCGGTCCAATCGCCAACCCCGTCTGTCAAGGGGTGCCCCACTGGCATCAAGGGACACGGTACAGCGATTTTTGGCAAGATGTATATTGATACGAAGGTCAGGGTCCTTGGTATCAATATTGGGACGTCCCCCTCGTAAATCCCGAATTTGGTCAACAATGGCATCCTTAACCTTTAAGGCAACAAAGTGGGAGTGGGTCATGACGGAGTCACGCACCGTGGCGTCAACCGCTAAAGTCATGTGCTCATCGAGGATGGTGCTCCAGTCCATTGCACGGATGCCATCATACAATGCCTCGGGTGATGAAGCATCAAAACTACCTCGGGTGACGAGGATGCGGCTTGCTGTTCGAACGGTCAGCAGGCAGCGGTAAAGTGTGCTTTGGTCAGCATGAAAGGTGACGCCACCTCTACTGACGATGCAATGCTGAGCCCCTTGAGTGCTGAGTTCTGCAGCAGTGAGCTCCTCCGATCCGAGGGGTACGGTTGCGAAGTGCAGGCCGGTTACATGATCTATGGCTGGTCGTTCGTTTGCTGGTCGACGGCGAATCAGTGTGACCTTATCTGACATAGGGGGCTATCCTCTCGTCCCAAGCATCTAGGACCTGCTGACGTGTTTCATCCAAGCTGCCGCTGTTGTCAATGACAAGGTCGGCACGTCGTATTTTTTCGGCGAGTGGCATTTGGGCTGCCATAATCTGCTCGGCCTGTTCTTGTGAACAACGGTCACGCCGCAACAGACGCTCACGTTGAACCTCCAAAGATGTGCTGACAACCCAGTTTTCCTGTGTCCCAACCCGTTGATGAGCCCCGGTCTCGAAAAGTAGGGGAGCCATGTAGACGGCCAGTACGACGTTTTGCTGACGCGCTGCATCAAGCTGGAGTTGTGCCTGCTCAGCTATGGCAGGGTGCAGAAGCGCTTCGTAACGTACTCGTAAGACAGGATCTTCAAAAATCTGACGTCTGACGGCAGCTCGGTCAAGGGAGCCATCCGTTAAGCGTATCGGTTGCGGAAATAGAGATTGTATCTTTTCAAGAAGCATGGAACCAGGTGCCACAATATCACGGGCGATCTGATCAGCATCGATGATGACCGCCCCTTTTTGCGCAAGCATCTCTGCGACGGTACTTTTCCCAGTGGCGATGCCGCCTGTCAGGCCAATAAGTAGCATGGCAGAGATAGTAGCAGAGCTTGTAGGGCTTTGCCAGATGTTACTTGTACTGCTTTTACAAGATAAGAACGGTCGGTATATCTCGTTTGAACCGGTACGGGCTATTTTATGCTGAAGCAATAGCCGGTCGCAAACCACGTACAACAGTTATGGGGTGAGGGATTAGGATAAAGGTATGTACAGTGGTTGAGTCTTTGTTATATTCGCTATTAAGGCTAAGCCTTTGATGCAGTATACAAACATACTGATTTACAGAGGAGGTTGTTCGTGGTGCTCTCGAGATTGTGGCGTATTATGCAAGCTGTCTGGCTCTGGGGTGTAATGCTGGGGTACCCTCGCTTGCGTGTGGGGCAGGTTGTTCCTGCCTGTCGCATGATGACGACACAGGGCGAAACAACCATGGATATTCTTTTAAGAAGGGGTGTGGTGGTTTTGGCTTTTTATTATGCAGATTATACCCCGGGCTGAAATCATGAAGCGCTGCAGTTGCAGCGTCTCCACGAGCGTGTTGTTCCCTGGGGGGTGCAGGTTTTGGGGGTGAGCAGTGACCGTTGTGAAACGCACCAACGTTTTGCTGAGGAAAAAGGCCTCGGTTATACTCTGGTTTGTGATGGTAATAGCGTACTCCAACGCCATTTTGCTCCTGGAAGGGTAACCTACGTAATAGGACAGGATGGTGTCGTCTGCTCACTTATGAAGGGGCAGCCTAATCTAGAGATTCTCTATCGTGCGGTATGTGCCGCTCTCAAGAAGGTTTCATCACCATGATATTCTGGTTTGGTATCGTACTGCTCGGGTTGACAACTGGTATGGGAGTATACCTGTTTCGTGGGAGCCGCTCTATCAACAGGCTGTCAGATTACAGCCCGTGGCCATCTGATGAAAAAGCAGTTAGCGTTTCTGTTGTCGTTGCAGCTCGTAATGAAGAGCGCAATATTCGCGAAGCACTGACCTCGCTTGTCCACCTAGACTACCCATGGTATGAACTTATCGTTGTGAACGACCGTTCCGATGATGGTACAGAATCTATTATTACTGCGATGCAGGATGAATTTCCGTTTCTACACGTGGTGACGGTGCAAACCTTACCTGAAGGATGGCTCGGTAAGAATCATGCGCTTTGGCAGGGTAGCCTAATAGCGAGCGGGGATTTTCTCCTCTTCACCGATGCGGATGTGGTGATGGCACGCGATACCCTTTCCCGAGCGGTCGGGTGTTGCGTAGAGACGAAAGCTGACCATCTGGTTGCTACTCCGGCACTCCGTCTGCCGAGCCCCGTGTTAGGGATGTTCAGTATTGTTTTTACGATAGTATTTTCTTTATATATGCGGCCATGGCAGGCTCGGAACCCCCACAGCCGTGCCCATGTGGGGGTCGGCGCCTTCAACTTGGTACGGACAGCGGCTTATCGGGACGTAGGGGGACATCAAGCCCTAGCCATGCGTCCTGATGATGATGTCAAACTTGGTAAGCTCATGAAAAGTAGGGGGTACCACCAAGAAGTTGTTTATGGTTCCGACTTTCTGGAGGTGGAGTGGTATGCCTCCACCCCAGAATTGGTGAGGGGACTAGAAAAAAATGCCTTTGCAGGAGCTGAGTATTCAATCGCACTCGTGGTAAGCGGTGTCGCGATGCACCTTATCACTAATGTTTGGCCTTTCCTCGCGGTTGTGCTTCTCCCTGGTATGGCCAAAGTGCCGTATTGCTTCGTGGTGCTGGTGCTTTTGTGGATGGCTTATGACAGTGCACGTTTCCACCGTATCCCCCGGTGGTATAGTCTGGGGTACCCTCTGGCATCATTGCTATTTTCATTTATCATGCTGCGTACCATGATCTTAAATCTGCTACAAGGTGGCATCTGGTGGCGAGGGACCTTCTATAGTCTTACTGCCCTTCGTAAAGCCCGTCTTTAATGTATCGTGGAACTATTGCATCATCTGCTGAAGAGACTGTGCGGCATGTATGTGTGAAGGGTCTGTCGCAACGATTACCTGCACTCTTTTTTCGAAATGCTTAATATGGGTTGCGACAACCACAACTCCCCGTAACAGTGCTTGTGCGTGTGAGCGTATGGTTGTTACCCGTGTTTTTGCCTGCTGGCGTTTTTCGATGGCATTGGTGCCGGGCGAAAGCGTACTGATGCCATCAAGGACTTCTTCGGTTATAACCCGCTCATTCATGAAACGCACGATTTGTGCCTTGGCCTTAATGGTCGCCTTTTCCAGGGCATCATGTATGTCATGAGGTTCCCTGCCTTCAAGACCTGCTTCTGCGACAGAAACAAGTTTCCTCAGTGAACCATCCTGATGAAATGAAATGGAGACACCCGAAGGGCCGTCAAGATACTCTTCTGCGGTGGTTGCCCCTGCAGGAAAGCTTACTAAGAGTAGACAGGTAGCAAATAGCAGTGCCCGTAGCATTTTTTCTCCCTTGGTGAAGCCTTATTCCAGACGTTATCGAGGCCAGTCGCCTAAAATCGTTTGCGTTTGGATAGAGGTTATGAAACGTAGTTTTTCAGCGGGGAGCGAGAATTCAAAACTCTCTTTTGTTACCCCGTCAGCATCAATTTCAAGATAGCGTGCTTGAGAGTTCTGGGAATATTTGTCGTGATGAAGATTAGGCAGTCTACGACGCTCAATATACTGCCGGTGAACAATAACACCTGCTTTGTCCTTTAAAAGGAGAAGGAGTTTTGATGGTTTAAACATTTGGCCAAAATGGGTGTCTTGAATAAGAGTTTGATCAATTTTATGACATTCGGAGCGTCCGTGAGATGTACGAAAGCAGACGTTAATAAGATTGTCTCGGTTAACTGAGGTGACCTGTGCTGCCAGTTGTTTGAAATTTTGTATATAGCGACTCTGCCATGCCACATCAACCTGCACTTTTACCTGTGCATTACCGGTGGAGGGGTTAGTATTAATGATGACTGGTGCATAAAGCGAATGGTTGTATGCAGCCTCAGGATAGCCGCGCATAAAAAGATCCACCAAGCTGCTGTTCCGTTTTTGGAGATCAATTTTACTCTGCACTTCAGCAAAGAGATGCTCCCCTTTCACCGAGCGGTCAGTTAGCCGCAGTGCCTGTACCTGAGATCTGAGTTTGGACCTGACAACGGAGGCTTTTACTTTTACGTGTATGAGGCCGTCGTTACTACGCTCTGTACTGATGATATCCATGGTATTGATGTATCCTGCACTATGGGAGAGTAGTTCATCCTTAATGAGACGGTCATTCTTGACGATACTCTCAGCACTGATAAAAGTGCCTATAACTGATTCGATAGCATTACGTGCCGCATTATATTTTGCACGCTCAATATCGGTTCCGACGCCGCTAACGATAGTCTCAACAACGTCAGCCGGTGTAGCTGCAGCTGCTAGAGCGGGTAGTACCAGAGAAAGCGCAATGAGGAGCATGCGACATTGTTTCAGCATCGTTTCACAACCTTGTTATTTTAAAATGCTCTACATAGGTGTGAAATCATAACAGAGAAAAAGTAATTGGGCAGTCTATTTTTATCAGCTGATTTTTCTGGGGGTGGCTATCGTGCTAGCTACAGTACCTGTACGTTCTGTTATGTTGATGGCAAGGGTGCCCCAATAGTAAAAATATTCAGGTCCCTGAAAAAACAGGTTTACGCTTCTCAAGGAAGGCTTGTTTGCCTTCTGCATAATCGTGACTGTCATACACCGTTCTACGTAAACCCTGAATTTTCTCGAATGTTTCCGGGCTCAAAGGACGGGCATCCCCTAAGAGGCGTAGTTGCTCTTTCATCGCTCTAATTGCTAAAGGAGCGTTTGATGCAATGGTGTGTGCAACTCCATAGGTTATTTCCTCCAGCGTATTCTTGGGCACCAGTTGGTTAAGGATACCCACTTGCAATGCCCTTTTGGCGGTTATCGGTTTTGCCGTGAAGAATAATTCTTTGGCAAGGCGAAGACCTATAACATTTACCACATGCATGATACCCGCGGAGTTATAGGGAATCCCTATGTGGGCTGGCGTAATGGCGAAAGAGGCAGCAGCGGTTCCTATGGTCAGGTCGCAGCTCAATACCAGATCACAGGCGCCTCCCCAGACTGAGCCATCAACCATGGCAATTACTGGTGCCGGGAAGTGCTGGATCTCCCGCAGGACCTGTTCTAGTGGGTCATTATAGGCGAGGGGGTCTCGGCCAGCAACGGGGAGCTCTCTGATGTCAAGACCGGATGACCAGACACCTTTGACCGTTTCGGTCCGCAATATGATGGCGCGTACCTGCTGCTCTTTGCAAAGCTCCAATGCTGCATAAAGTTTTTTGAGGAGTTCTTCAGAAAGGCTGTTGCGCGTTGTGGAGTTGCTTAACATGATAGTGGCAACTCCGTCTTGATTAACCGTTGTGGTTAGTGAAGACGTGTCCAATCCTTTTGGGACTGCCTTTAAGGATGTGTTCTTTGTCTTGGCCTCAAGAGGGGCAAGCTCTTGTTTGATTTTTTTTATTAGTTCTTTTGTACTGTTAGCACTAATGCTCGTGGTCCCAACAAGGGCTACTGGCTTCTTTTTGCATATGGAACAGCGTTTAATGCATTTCGAGCGTTTTACGGAGATGCCTTTGATAGCCTCAGTGATTTCGGTTGCAAGCAGTGCATGGTCTGGTGTGTGTTTGCATAGTTTTATGGTGGTCTTTTTCATGTTGCGATTCTCCATAGCGCTGAGTATTCTGGAAGTATTTATTCCATTGTTTCAGCATGCTCCATCGTGACATCTGCGGTGAAATAGTGTAAGCACTATACAGGGGGCTGGCCACATTTCAGTTACAGCATCTCAGCATCTTTGTTACGAACGGATTGAAACATTCCAGCGTATAAAGGTCAAACGTTGGCGATAGCGTATTTAATAGGTGTCATGTACGGACAGGAGAGGAAGTAGAACCTTATGAACATAGAAAAAGGTCTCGACAAAATAGTTAAAACTCTGCGGGTTGTTATTACCGACCAACCTGGCTTTCTGGGTAAGCTGACGACGGCTATAGGTTCTGAAGGTGGAAGCATTGGGGATATTCGCCTCATACGCTCGGGTATAACCCATAATGTTCGAGAAATAACCGTGTATGTTGAGAGTGAACAGCAGCTCGATCGCATACTCAAGTCGGTTAGTGCCATTCAGGGAGTTACGGTTGAAGAGGTCATCGACCGGGTGCAGAAGGTACATGAGGGAGGTAAAATCGCGGTAAAAAGCCGCGTTGAGCTCAATACGCTTGGTGATGTCCGTAAAATTTATACTCCTGGTGTTGCATCCATTTGCCGCCAGATTCAGCAGAAGCCAGAACTGGCACAGCGTTATACGGCCATTAGTAATACGGTTGCCATCATCACAAACGGAACGGCCATATTAGGGCTTGGTGATATTGGGCCGGTTGCGGGTATGCCGGTTATGGAAGGTAAAGCAGTCTTATTTGATAAACTAGTCGGCATCTCGGGTGTTCCCATTCTCCTCAACAGTAAAAATACGGATGAAATTGTGGAAACAATTTGCCATATTGCCCCAACTTTTGGAGCAATTAAACTGGAGGATATTGCGGCACCGGAATGTTTTGAGATTGAGCAGCGCTTAGTGGACACCCTGCAGATACCCATTATGCACGATGACCAACATGGGACGGCAGTGGTTGTACTTGCATCACTGATTAATGCGACAGCATTCACCGGGACACGTCTTCAGGATGCCACGGTTGGTATTATCGGTCTTGGTGCCGCCGGTACGGGAATTGCCAAGCTGCTGATGGCCTATGGTGTTAAGAAAGTGCTGGGGACGGATTTAAGCCAGTTTGCAAAAGACATGCATGCCGCAAATGGTGGTGTGCCTACGGACTTGGCTGGTGTTATGAAGGATGCAATGATTGTTGTAGCAACGACAGGCTGTCCGGGACTCATTAAGCCTGAAATGGTTCAACCGGGCCAAGTCATTTTAGCGCTCTCTAACCCCGATGCTGAGATAAAACCGCAGCATGCTATGGATGCCGGCGCTTCTTTTGCTGCAGACGGTAAAAGTATCAATAATGCTCTCGCATTTCCTGGTATTTTCAGGGGGGCCCTTGCATCGCAGGCCAGTCGCATCAATAATGAGATGCTGATTGCTGCTGCAGAGGCGATAGCACGTCATGCTGAAGAGGGAGAACTGGTTCCGGGTATTCTGAACCTTGAGGTGCATGCCTCGGTGGCTGAGGCGGTCGGTCAAGCTGCCCGTGCTTCAGGAGCTGTTCAGCAGTAAGTAGATCTGTGTCAAGATACATGTGATGAAAAAAGAGGCCTCAACCGAAGACGGTGGAGGCCTCTTTAATTGGGTGGTGCACATGGGGACTACATTTCGACTCTGGTTATAACACCCTGCAATCTACTAGTAGGGAGCTTGTTGAACTGAACAAAATTGGGTGTTTGACGTTTAATGGTCGTAAAAATCTTCCAAATGGGGTTAGCCGTACTGATATCTTCCACGCCATAGAAAATGACTTTCTCTTTAATATCATGCTCAAGAAGCTTTGATTCAATATCAAGGTGTTCCATGTAGCCTACTCTGATCTGGAAGGCATCTAGTCCCGGCGTGACATCCCGTATAAGTTCTGATGATAACCCAAACGGCTCATCAGTACGTACAATCGAGATAAAGACATTGCGCTCTTGACGTTCTCCCCCTCTGAAAGAGGAGGATTCTTGGGAACACCGGCTTTA
>CAYVYW010000028.1:0-14114 GCA_964456065.1 uncultured Geobacteraceae bacterium | reverse complement strand
CATGCGCGGGGATGAACCGAGTAGTTTGCAGCGGTACAACTCAAAGTAGTCGTATTCCCCGCATGCGCGGGGATGAACCGAGGTTGATTGTGGAGAGTGTGAAGTAGACTAAGTATTCCCCGCATGCGCGGGGATGAACCGGTAGTAGACTACGGAGAGATGGCAGGATACTCGTATTCCCCGCATGCGCGGGGATGAACCGTTCCTGCTCGAGTCAGGACACGATGAGTTCCCGTATTCCCCGCATGCGCGGGGATGAACCGATTTATGGAAATTCAGCAAGATTTGGTGGGCAGTATTCCCCGCATGCGCGGGGATGAACCGTATCTCACTGTTGGCCCAATAGGATCTCGTGAGTATTCCCCGCATGCGAGGGGATGAACCGACAGAGAAGACGGTAAGGTTGCAGTTGATGTCGCATGGCTTGTAAAGCATCATCAGTATGAATTGAGTTGGAATCTAAAATCCGGGCAAATACTCACAAAACGTCAAAAAAAATTTACAGAACACTTCCTTTTCCCACTGTTGCTGGAGGTCTGTGCTGCAGATGTTGCTGGTAGGGTTCCCAATAAAAAATGGTTCAATTTGTAAGTACGGCAATACATTTTTCTAGAAAATAGACAGTACAATTCGAGGTTATTACAATTTGCCAGCTTAATTCACAATTAAACGTGAATTGTCTAAAAAACAATATTTTATAAAACTGATCTTGCCTCTGTTCTGCAAGGTGTAGTCAGATCGCACTTTGCGGGACGGTCTATGTTTGGTGAGCATGATGTCGATGGAATGATACGAAGGGATGCCTGGCGTGGTAATTCCACCGTGGCAGGTGCCTGTAGTGGAATGAAGTGTGGGTGATGTGAATGCCTTTCAAGCTCTGTCACGATTAAGGGAGGGAGTGGAGAGCCCGAGCAAAGTTTTATTGCGGGCGAATACACGAACCGGAACCGCTACCATGCTGCGCCCAAGTGGTTTCACTTTTGGTATAAAGGTCACTCAAAAGGTCACTCAAACAAAAAGAGGTTACAGCACTAGCCTGTAACCTCTTGTTTTATTGGCGTCCCCGAGACGATTCGAACGTCCGACCCCTTCCTTAGGAGGGAAGTGCTCTATCCAGCTGAGCTACGGGGACTTATGGTAGGTATTTTTTGTATCAAAACTGGAGTAGTGAGTAAACCTTCCCCTCTGGTAAGCGTTGACGACCATGGAGGAATGTTAGCTCAGACATAAAACAGCAGTCAACCAGTTCACCCCCCAGTTGCTGTACCATATCCACAACCGCGGCTACTGTTCCGCCCGTTGCTAATAGGTCGTCCACTATGAGGATCCGTTCACCCGGTTTTATGGCATCCTTATGAATTTCTAGGGTGTCGGTTCCATACTCCAAATCATAGGTTTTTCTATAGGTTTCAGCAGGAAGCTTTCCGGCTTTTCTAACTAAAACAATCCCAGCATTTAACGTATATGCCAGGGCTGAGCCAATAATAAAACCTCGTGCTTCGACGCCAACAATCTTATCAATGGGTGTTGTAGCATAATGAGCCGTTATTAAATCGACCATTTTACGATAGGAGGAAGCATCCTGTAGTAACGTGGTAATGTCTTTGAATATAATACCTTCTTTTGGAAAGTTCGGTATGTCACGAATGCTGTCTTTGAGATCTTGCATACTCATCTCCCTTATTACGTTCAGTGCGAACAGCACCAACCTTGTGCACCAATAAGTGGTACAAATTTACAATCCTTACCTGTTTCCTGGAGGAGAGTACCATCTTCTTGTCGGGTTATACGCAGAAGGCTTTGCCCCTTTTCATCACCAACAGGAATTACAAGCCGTCCACCGGGCGCAAGTTGTGCCGCTAATGACTCGGGGATTGCTGGCGCTCCGGCCGTGACGATGATGGCGTCAAAGGGTGCTTCTTCTGGCCAACCCAATGTGCCATCTCCAATCTTGATATTCACGTTCAAGAGCCCGAGGCTATCGAGAACCTTTCGCGCTTCAAGAGCCAGTGGACGTATACGCTCGATGGTGAAAACTTTTCTGACAAGTGAGGCTAAAATAGCTGTTTGATATCCGGAGCCGGTCCCGATTTCCAAGACATGTTCATTTCCGGTCAGCTGTAGTGATTCTGTCATTAAGGCGACGGTGTATGGCTGTGAAATGGTCTGCTTCTCACCAATGGGGAGAGAACGATCATTATATGCTTGAGATGCCATTGCTTCCTGCACAAAACGGTGACGTGGAATTCGACGCATGGCGGCAAGCAACGGGGCATCTGTTATCCCGCGCCCCTCAATTTGCTCAGTCACCATTCTTTTTCGTGCAATGTCAAAATTCAATCTATGGCCTCATCTCGGGTACATCTGTGCGCACCATACCAGAACTACCTAGGGGTGTCCAGTAGTGCTAAAATCCCAGCGCCTAAGCTGTGTTAAAGCAGCATGATCCGTTAAGTCGACGTGGAGGGGGGTTAGAGACGGGTGACCGTTGCCAACGGCATGAAAGTCGGTTCCTTCGTCGTCAAGAAAACTTGGCTCCTCACTGCCGATCCAAAAGTATTTTCGCCCCCTGGGGTCAACCTTATCAATAATTTTACCAACAAAAGAACGCTTTCCCTGGCGGGTCAGCTGTAAAACCCCCATATCCCGGTAGGGGCGGTTGGGGACATTGATATTCCAGAACGTTTCCTTGGGTATGCCTGCATCTATCAGTATTTTGACGACATCTGCCGTTACCTGGGCAGCATCGTTAAAGTGCTCCGTTGGACCATAGGTGGCCAGGGAAACCGCAAGTGCGGGTATACCCATTAAACTTGCTTCCATGGCAGCAGCGACCGTGCCCGAATAGGTGATGTCATCACCCATATTGGCACCATGGTTGATACCAGAAACGACTAAGTCTGGGCGTTGAGGAAGCAGGCTATGGATGCCCATATTTACACAGTCCGTAGGCGTACCGTCTACTGCATACCAACCGGGATGTAAGTCGAAAACACGCAAGGGGGCATGGAGTGTTAGAGAGTGTCCAGCAGCACTTCTCTCCCGGTCAGGGGCTACGACAGTAACGGTTCCAAAGGTGCCAAGGGTAGCTGCCAACGCTTTGATGCCAGGTGCGCCAATACCATCATCGTTGGTTACAAGAATGTGCATGGGGTTCCCTTTCATTTCCTGTTACGTTCATACTGTAAAAAGTCCCTAAAATCAAGGTGTCCAGACTGCTTTTTGATTTACAAATCTAGTCGAAGTCGGTAGATTGACAACCTATTACAAAAATCAAACAGTATTTCGCACATAGGGGGGATTATGAAGGCCGTTTTAATGGATGGTTTTGGTGGCGTGGAGGTTCTCAAGGTTGGTGAGGCTGAAAAGCCGGTTCCTGCTGAGGGGCAGGTCTTGATACGGGTTGTGGCCACGACCATTAACCGTCCCGACCTGGTGCAGCGTGAAGGAAAATATCCGCCGCCAATGGGTGATTCTGAAATCCTTGGTCTTGAGGTTGCCGGAACCATCGAAGTGGTTGGGGCGGGCGTTGAAGGATGGCAGGTTGGCCAACGGGTTATGTCGCTGGTTGGCGGTGGTGCCTGCGCAGAATTTGCGGTGGCCTATGCCAGCCATCTCATGCCGATTCCTGACAGCATGAGCTTTGAAGAGGCTGCCTGTGTCTGCGAGTCCTACATTACCGCATTCTCCAATATTTTCATGATTGGTGGGCTTAAGGATAATAACACCGTCATCATCCATGGTGGTGGTGGTGGCGTCAATACGGCTGGTGTCCAGCTCTGTAAGGCGCTGGTGCCGAACACTAAGATTATCGTCACGGCACATCCTTCAAAAATTGATCGGGTAAAAGAGCTTGGTGTCGACCTTGCGGTTGACTTTACCACTACTCCTGATTTTTCTGAAGCTGTCAAAGAGTTCACGAACAAGAAGGGGGTCGATGTCATTCTCGATCACGTTGGAGCTAAGTATCTGGCTCCGAACATGAACTCACTGGGGTACGCCGGTCGCCTGGTCATCATTGGTGTCATTAGCGGCATTAAGGCGGAGTTAAATCTGGCGCTTATGATGGTTAAGCGCCAACAGATTATCGGTAGCGTATTACGCTCCCGTCCGGTGAAGGACAAGGCGGCTATTGTTGCTGAATTCACCAAGACGGCACTGCCGAAGTTTGCCGATCGCACCATCGTACCGATTGTTGAGCAGGTCTTCAGCATTGACAATGTGGTTGAAGCCCATCGCATGATGGAAGAAGACAAACATTTCGGTAAAATCGTCCTGAAAATTCAAGACTGACGTTTTTGACATGTCTGAGGCTTTCGCATCGTATCATCAGCTTATAGCCAGACTTGACGAACTATGTAAGGGCATCACCGCTGCTTTGGGTGATGCCCTTACCTGTTCTGCCGGTTGCTCATCCTGTTGTCAGGCCATATCAGTTTTTCCCGTGGAAGCGGCCGCTATGCTTGCTGGAATTATGACGCTTCCTGCTGATGAACAGCTAAAAATTCAGCAGGCCTTGGCAAGTCCGCAGGGTGGTTCATGTGCCTTACTTCACCATGACCTCTGTCTTGTCTATCGCTTCCGTCCTGTGATCTGTAGAACCCATGGTGTGCCATTGCTCGTCCAGGAACCTGGCCAGGCCACAACGGTAGCTGTATGCCCCTTGAACTGTACGGGGATGCAATCATTTCCCAAAGAAACGATGCTCGACCTTGCCCGCATTAATCAACTGCTGGTCGCCATTAACCTGATGTTTGTAAAACATGACGAACGGCACTGGCCCGAGCGGGTCGCATTGGCCGATTTAGGAGCATATCTGTGCAAATTATCACCCTGAAAAAACATGAAGATCGCCGGGTTCGTAATGGACATCCTTGGATTTTCAGTAATGAGATCGCGAGTATGTCTTTGCCACCGGTGGCCGGCATGGCGTGCCACGTTCTTGATGCTCACGGCAAATCGGTAGGTTTTGGTTACCTTAACCATCAGTCTCTTATTGCCGTACGCCTCTTGTCAATAACGCCGGTTGATCTTGATAGTGTCGACTTCTTTGCGGAACGTCTGCAAGCCGCCCGTGATGAACGCCGGAGGCGTTTCCCCGGACTGGCAAGTTATCGACTCGTGTATGGTGAAAGTGACCGACTGCCTGGCTTGGTGGTGGACGTTTATGGCTCCTATGTATCGCTTCAACTCCTGACCGCCGGTATGGACTGCCGTCGTGATTTGATCGTGTCGGCTATACGTCGTGTTATGAGCCCACTAGGCATCATAGCCAGAAATGATGTCAGTGTGCGAAAGATGGAAGGGCTATCTGAAGAGGTCACCGTTCTTTTTGGAACGATACCAGAGACAGTCCTTATGGAGGAAAACGGTCTTTGTTTTGAGATTGACCTGGTGAATGGCCAAAAGACCGGGGGCTTCCTTGACCAAAAAGATAATCACCGCTTATTAGAGCCGCTTTGTCAGGGGGCTGATGTATTAGACTGTTTTTGCTACAGCGGGAGTTGGGGAGTCCATGCTGCTGCTTATGGGGCAGCCCATGTTGTATGCCTTGATATCTCCGAACGTGCTCTGGGGCATGCCGAAAGAAATGCTGAAAGAAACAGTGTCGCCGAAAGGATGAGCTTTGAAGCGTGTGATGCTTTTGAGCGTTTGCGGACTCTTGAGAGTGAGGGGAAACGCTTTGATGTTATTGTGATGGATCCGCCGGCTTTTGTGAAAAACAAGCGTCAACTTGCTGAGGCACTCAAAGGCTATTTGACTATCAATCGCCGTGCCATGGCACTACTGAAGCCGGGAGGCTATCTGATAAGTTGTTCCTGCTCGTACCATATGGGGCGTGAGGCCTTTCGTGATATGTTGACCCAAGCGGCGCGACTGGCTAAGAGGGAGGTTTGCTTAGAGGGGAGTTATGGTCAAGCAGCTGACCATCCGGTACTGCTTTCTTTTCCTGAGTCAGACTACCTTAAATGTGTGGTGGTGCGGGCTCGCTAAGCAGAAGGAAGTATACGCCGCGCAATGCGTCGCTTAGCATGGCGTATGAGAACGGGATAGCGCCATCCCAAATAGAGAAGTATGGCACCATGGAGTAGACCGGTCAGTATAAACCCACCAGCCGGTTGCATGCGGCCACTTATCGTAATGACCATCAAAAGGAGTGATGCCAGCAGGACAAAGATCCAGTTGAGCATACTTGCCCCTGCCAGCAGTTCTGCACGCCGACTCGGTTCAGCGTAGGCCTGAAGGCCAGTTTGGAGCGGGACAGAGAAGACGCCAGCACAAAAACCAAAGCATAGTAACAGCGGCACGACACAATACATGCTGCTTGGTGCCACACCCAGAGCGATAAGGCAGAGCATCATACCACCACCGGCGAAAAAGACGAGACCGAAAGGGCTCCCCTTTCTATGGAGTCGTGAGGCACTGAGTGATCCCGCGGCGATACCTATGGCGGCGGCAAAGAAAAGATACCCGCTGTGTGCCTCGCTAAGGTGTAGATGCTTCATGCCGTAGCCGATTAAGTTCATCTGCGAAAAAGCCCCCACAAGCATAAACCAGGCAAAGCCCCAAAGAGAGACCATGACTGAGGGGCGTGTGCGATGGAAACGTATGGCGGATAGCAGCGCTGTTGGTGCGATACTATGCACCCGGTGCGGTGCGGATGGTGGTGTATTCGGCAACTGTAATGCACTAAACCATCCAAGTAAAGCGACGCCAACGCAAGCCATAGTTGCCCGGGGATAGGTTGTTTCAGTAAGATCCACCAGGAGCGAGGCTGTAGCAGTACCAAGTATAATGGCGAGAAAGGTTGCTGCTTCCACCGCTCCGTTGGCTTTTGTTAGGTTTTGGTGCTCTACGAGCTCGGGGATGATGCCATATTTTGAGGGGGCAAATAGGGCGCTATGGGTAGCCATGGCAAAGAGAATAGTGTAGAGCGCCGCAATGCTTCCCACTGAAAAAGCGGCTACTGCAGCTGCAGTAATGAACAGTTCCAGGAGTTTAACTCGCCGAATGATGCTGCTTTTGCTGTAGCGGCTTGCAAGGTTACCGGCCCAAGGGGAAAAAAAGAGAAACGGAAGCACAAAGACCGCCCCGGCTGTTGCCGTAATGGTGCCGGGTGACAGTTCGGGACGGTGGTGGATACTATAGAAGATGATGAGAAACTTAAGAATGTTGTCGTTCAGTGCACCGAGGAACTGGGTCGCATTCAGGGCGCGAAGCCCGCTGTGGTGACCCGTGAACATAACTAGGTCACAGCGTAGGGCGCTACCAGGGCAAATAGCTCTTTAGCAGAACAGCCGGCATGGCGCTCTATGACATCAAGCAATGTAACGGGAAGGGGGGCGGTTACCGCAAGGTTAAAATCCTCCTCGGGGTAGTGGAACGCTGTGGTAAAGGAATGCAATCCTATACCTCGTCCGAGGGAGGGATATTCTTTTTTTGCTCCATACCGGGAGTCATTCAGGACTGGAAAGCCAAGCATGGAGAGGTGGCGTCGAATCTGATGCATACGTCCTGATACCGGCTCAACAAGTAGAACACTCACGTGACCTGATGTCCATAGCGTTGTGAAACGGGTCAGAGACGGTTTGTCATCCAAGGGGAGTTCGATGGCCCCTTCTGGTCCCGGATTGCCCTCCACAACGGCAAGATACTGTTTCGTGAGCCCGACTTCTTTAATGTAGCGTCCGAATCGTCCCGCATTGCTGGAGCTGGTTGCGAGCATAACAACCCCTGATGTCCCCCGGTCAAGACGATTAACCGGATAGGCGAGGGCGTGGGGGTTGTGATAGTGGTCTATCAGCCAGCGGGTCGCACGTTCTGTTAATGAGTCATCCACTTCAGCTGCTGGATGCATGGCCAGTCCTGCTGGTTTATTAACAATCAGGAGCCGCTCATCATACCAGAGTATATCAATCAACGGCGTACGGCCCGTGTGACAGGAACGTGCGGTTGCACTTTCTTTGAGCGTGACAAGATCACCCATGATGAGTGGTGTGCCTGGTGTTGTCGGCTGGCCGTTACACAGACACGCTTTTGAGCGGATCAGCTTATGAACATAGCCGCGAGAAGCCGGTGGGAGCTGCTGAAAGAGCAAGCTCTCCACCGTTCTAAACTGATTGTGAACATCTATGGGAAAGGAAAACATTAAATAATCTTCGTGATGGGGTATTCGATAATCCCCTCAGCGCCAAGAGCAATCAGGCTCGGGACTATTTGACGCACTGCTTTTTCAGGCAGAACGCTTTCAATAGAAACCCATTGTGATTGATACAGATGGGATACCGTTGGTGCTTTTTGACTCGGCAGTACGGCGATAATAGCATCAACCTTTTCTGCTGGGGCATTCATTTTAAGGCCCACAACACCTTCTGCTTTGAGTGCCGAAGAAAGGAGTGTGGCCAGCTGCATAATTTTCTGATTTTTCCATGGGCTGTCCCAGGCGGCACGGTTTGCCACCATGACGGGTACTGACTCCATGAGATCACAGACGATACGTAGATTATTAGCTCGAATGGTTGAACCGGTTTCTGTGACTTCAACAATAGCATCACAGAGGCCGTCGACAACCTTTGCTTCTGTGGCGCCCCATGAAAATTCTACGGTGACATCAATGCCACGCTCAGCAAAATAGCGCTTTGTAAAACCAACCAGTTCCGTTGAAATAGTCTTTCCTTGGAGGTCTTCAGGTCGTTGAACCGGAGAGTCCTGTGCCACAACGAGTACCCATCGCACGGGACGACGGGACACCTTGGAGTAGACCATCTCGCAGACTTCAACAACATCGGAGTCGTTCTCACGAATCCAGTCTCTGCCGGCAATGCCGACGTCAATAGTGCCCCGCTCAACGTAGCGCCCCATTTCCTGCGGGCGAATAAGGTGACACTTGATTTCTGGGTCATCGATAGTGGGAAAATAGCTGCGTGAGGAAATACCTACCTGCCAGCCAGCCTGACGGAATAAATCAACGGTTGCATCTTCGAGGCTACCCTTTGGAATGCCGAGACGTAGAGGATTACTCATTTTTTGTATACCTCCGCAGGATCGAAGAGCGGGTTTGAGTGTTCAACCCATTGGCCATTTTCCCAACGGACATAAAAACAACTGCGGTTACCGGTATGACAGGCCGCAGGGCCATTTTGCTTGACCTTAATAACCACACTATCAGCATCACAATCGGTCAGGACCTCAACAACTTCCTGAGTGTTCCCGGATTCTTCACCTTTCATCCAGTATTTGTTGCGTGTTCTACTGAAGAACCAGGTTTTGCCTGATTCCAATGTCAAATCGAGGGTCTTTTTGTCCATAAAGGCAACCATCAGGACTTCACCGTTTTCGGCATCCTGGATGATGGCAGGGATTAAGCCATCCATCTTGTCAAAATTAATAGAAATCATCGGGGTCTGCTCCTCAAAAAATAATGTTCAGTATAGGTTTTCCAGCAAGTAAATGCAAGAGTCGCTGGCTAGATAAGGCCCTGTGCTAACATGGCATCGGCAACCCGGATGAAGCCAGCACAATTAGCGCCGATGGTATAGTTACCTGGGTGACCAAATGCCTCAGCGGTGTCATAGCAGAGTGTATGAACGTCTTGCATGCAGAGAGCAAGTTGCTGCTCTGTTTCAGCAAAGCTCCATTGTGTTCTTTGGGTATTCTGTCGCATCTCAAGACCGGAGGTGATGACACCACCAGCATTGGCTGCTTTACCCGGGAGAAACAGGACTCCGCCTTGTGTCAGGCACGTGATTGCTTCCGGCGTGGTTGGCATATTCGCCCCTTCCGCAACAGCTTGACACCCGTTAGAAATGAGGGCTTTGGCATCGGAAAGGGTTAGCTCGTTCTGTGTTGCCGCAGGGATGGCCAGATCACAGGGCAGGGACCACAGGCTGCCAGCCGGTAGCAGTTTTGCATCGCGATGATGTTGACAGTAAACCGCTAAACGTTCCCTGTTGGTAAATTTAATTTCTTTCAATAGCGCTAAGTCGAGGCCATCGGGGTGATAAAGCACCCCATCGGAATCAGAGCAGGCCACACAGTGGCCGCCGAACTGCTGCAGTTTTTCAATGGTGTAGAGTGCCACATTTCCGGAGCCTGAGACGACACATCGTTTACCTTCAATATCGTCTTGCTTTTTGCGGAGTGCCTCCTGAAGGAAGAAAACGACACCATAACCAGTGGCTTGTTGTCTGACATGGGATCCGCCCCAAGCCGTTCCTTTTCCCGTTATAACACCTGCCTCCCAGCGGTTGGTGATACGACGGTATTGCCCGAAGAGATAGCCAATCTCCCGCTGTCCAACCCCAATGTCACCGGCTGGTATGTCTGTTTGCTGCCCTATGTGACGGTAAAGCTCTGTCATATAGCTTTGACAAAACCGGAGTATTTCTGATGCAGATCGACCTTTAGGGTCAAAGTCAGAACCACCCTTGCCGCCACCAATCCCTATGCCGGTCAGGGCATTTTTAAACGTCTGCTCAAAACCAAGAAACTTTATAATGCTGAGGTTGACGGAGGGATGTAAGCGCACCCCCCCTTTATAGGGACCAAGGGCACTATTGAACTCAACGCGATATCCTTGATTGATTTGTGGACGATTCTGATCATCAAGCCATGGCACTCTAAAAAGAATCTGACGTTCTGGTATACACAGTAACTCAGGAATCTTCGCATCGAGATAGTGGGGGGAACGTTGTACGACCACATCGATGGTTTGGAACACCTCATGAACGGACTGATGAAACTCACTCTCATGGGGATAGCGATTAATGATGGACTGATAGCACGTAATAAGTGATTCATGTAGGGGGGACATCTCGCTTCCTTCCAACGCGTACATCGATACTCTGTTGCCAGAACTTTATTTTATATTATCTGAATTCAATTTGTAAGTGCAACTTTGTTGGGTAGTATAAGTGGATAAGCTGCGGTAGTAATGACTGGCAGGGGTGTCAAACAGATAAACTGACAAAAATTCTTCAGTGTACCGGGTTCTCGTCGACCCGTTAAAGGGAAACGGCTAACCATTTAAAATGATTAGCCGTTTCTATAATTGGTGGCTGCTCAGGGACTCGAACCCCGGACCTAGCGAATATGAGTCGCTTGCTCTAGCCTGCTGAGCTAAGCAGCCATGATTCTTTCAGAAAGATTCACCTTATAGCTAATCAATTTATTATTGTCAAGTGTTTTGAGCGTTTTTGACATGAGCGACCATTGAGATTGCCACTATTGTATTGACGTGAGGGGACTCTCCTGCTTAAACTTTTGCATTCCGGTCCTACATAGGCATCTGGGATACGAAACGAAACGGAGGAATCCATGACAAGCAATTTTTGGGATGCAGTTATTAAACGTCGTAGTCATTATGCTCTTGGTAAGCAAGCGGTAACAACCGATCAAAGCGTGATGGAGGTAGTACAAAAAGCCGTATTACATGCTCCCTCAGCTTTTAATTCTCAAAGTGCCCGTATTGTCGTTCTCTTCGGTGAAGAGCATAAAAAATTATGGCACCTTACCAAAGAGGTACTCCAAACGGTAGTGCCTGAATCAGCTTTTGCGGTAACCGCCGCTAAGATAGATGACAGTTTTGCTGCGGGATATGGGACCATCCTGTTTTTTGAGGATCAAGCTATTGTTGAAGGCCTGCAGGCCCGTTTTGCCGCGTATGCAGAAAACTTTCCGGTCTGGTCCCAACAGTCATCTGCCATAGTACAGTATATTATTTGGACAGGCTTGTGCGCAGAAGGCTGGGGATGCTCACTGCAGCACTATAACCCGTTAATTGACCAGAAGGTCACCGAGACATGGAGCCTCTCTCCGACTTGGCGACTGGTTGCTCAGATGCCCTTTGGCAATGTCATGGCCGCGCCGGCTTCCAAAAACTTTGAAGGGCTCGATGAACGCGTCGTGCAGTTTTCATGACGGTTTGCACGTGGTCAATGGCAATTCAGCCGTTGGCCACGTGCACTTAAAGTGCGTTCAGTACCACCGTGATGTCTTGTGTTGTATTTTCCCGTACGATAGAGAGTTGGACAGCGTCTCCCGCTTTGAAGTCATCAAGGCGCGCTTGAAGCCCTTGCACCGAGGTAACTTTTTTCCCTTGTACCGCAACGATGATGTCGCCAGGCGTCAAAGAACCATCTTTATTAACCACACTGCCGCGTAATCCTGCTTTTGCCGCTGGTGAGCCCTGTTTTGTTTTCAGTACCAGAACGCCTTGTATCCCTAATTGGCTTGTGACAACTTTGTTAACGTCCTGGTCAACCTCAATACCCAGGTTTGGTCGCGAGTACTTCCCTTGGCCGATAAGCTGCGGTACGACGCGATTAACCGTGTCAACGGGAACCGCAAATCCAACACCAGCTGAGGCGCCAGATGGGCTGTAAATAGCCGTATTGATACCAATGAGCCTTCCTGCAGAATCAAGAAGAGGCCCTCCGGAGTTTCCTGGGTTAATGGCTGCGTCGGTTTGGATCAGGTGTTCGATAATGGTTCCGTTCTCTTCTTCCAGGGAACGGTCAAGGGCAGAGACAATCCCGGTGGTGAGCGTCCAGTCAAGGCCGAAAGGATTGCCGATGGCAAAGACCTTCTGACCAACTTTCAAGTCTCCCGATGTGCCTATGGGAACAGTCCTTCCTTTGTGGGGAATCGCAATTTTGAGGACTGCCATATCATGCATCGGGCTGACACCGACTAAGGATGCGTGATACTCCTTGCCATCTGACAGGCGGACACGGGCTTCAGATGCACCGGCAATAACATGGAAGTTGGTTACTATATGGCCTTGGCTGTCCCAGACAAAGCCAGAGCCGGTTCCCCGTTGTACATTTTGTACATTCCTGTTCCAAAGGTTGGTGACTTTTTGTGATGTGGTAATGAACACTACGGAGTCGCGAGAGCGCTCAAAAAGCTCTACTGTTGCCTTCTCGTCTGAAGCCAGATCACCTCGTGCCGTGACGGTTTGTGGAGACTCTAAAGAGACGGAGGCATTTCGGTCGCAGCGATTTAACAGAAACCATCCGGCAAGTACGACCAAGAGTGCCATGGTTATGGTGCGGCTTCGTGTCGATGAAGATGAAGGTCGGTAGGCCATAACGGGTTCCTCAGACGGCAGGGGCGGCGAAACATTATGCGGTGTAGCCCATGGGACTTTTGCATGTCAAAGCGGAGAGTACCCAGAGTGAGTCTCTCCGCTGTGACGAGAGATGCAAGCCATTATTATTACAGAGGTTTAGATAATGGTCACATTGTCAAGCATCTGGGAAACCTTCATACCCAGCTGGCGTGCAATTTGTGTTGTTGAGAATATGCCGCAGACGGTTTGTGTGCCATCAGCATTTTCTTCAACAACAATGCCATGCTGTTTTTCGGCCTTTTTCAAGGTGGCGACAATATGGCCTACGGTCGCATTCTCGACGTCATTAATACTCATAACCTGCAACTCCCGTTGCGGAGTCATGAGATCCCTCACCATAATATCAGCATGGGTCCCACCCATGTTCTGAATAAAACGGGTCGGCTTCTCGCCGAGGATGTCACTGGCAGTGAGAATGCCGGCAACGTGGTCGTTGCTATCAAGAACCAACAGGGTCCTAACACCGTAACGTATCATTTTTGCATTCGCCATTTCCATGGAGGCAAAGGGACGTGCAACAATCAAGGAGACTTTACTGAGGTCAGTCATAACGAGCAACGCAGAGTCATTAATACTGACACGCTCCTGAAAAGTTTGTCTCGGTCGCATGAAAGTGGATGCCGGCTTCATAGGGGAGGCTGCAATAGCTTCGAATTCAATACTCATTTTTGTCTCCTTCGTGTGTAAGGCGGTTACTTCCGAGCTTGTCGATAATGAGATGACGTTAAGTTTTGTTAGCATCTAAAACGGTGTTTGTCAATACACCCTCCGTCTGCTGCCAGACGATCAAAACAAAAAAACCAGGCTAATGCTGGTACAATGATCGGGGAAAGGTCGGTCTCTCCTAAGGGCTGGTTCACCTTACCCTTTGGTGTACCGTGCAAGCAAAAAAGGGACTTGCAGAAAGTCTGCAAGTCCCTGATCTAGTTTGGTTGCGGGGGCAGGATTTGAACCTACGACCTTCGGGTTATGAGCCCGACGA
>CAYVYW010000027.1:0-15769 GCA_964456065.1 uncultured Geobacteraceae bacterium | reverse complement strand
GCGGCTTTGTACGCTCAAATTTTGCCTTCGCCATCGAAATATCCTCCTGTGTCTAAACCTGGGTATTACCCTTTAACTTTTGCAACAATCTCATCCGATACCGACTTCGGAACCGGCTCATAGTGATCAAAGGTCATGGCATAGGTTGCGCGGCCCTGGGTAGCTGAACGCAGGTCGGTTGAATAACCGAACATATTTGCCAGCGGAACCATGGCGGTAACAACCTGGGCACCTGCACGGGAATCCATACCCATGATGCGGCCACGACGTGAGTTCAAGTCGCCGATAACATCCCCCATGTATTCTTCAGGGACAACAACTTCGACGGACATAATAGGTTCGAGCAGAACCGGAGACGCCTTCTGGCAACCTTCTTTAAAGCCCATGGAGCCGGCAATCTTAAAGGCCATTTCCGATGAGTCGACTTCATGGTATGAACCGTCGATCAGGGTTACCTTAATATCAACGACGGGGAAACCGGCCATGACACCGTTGTCCATAGCTTCCTGAATACCTTTATCGACTGCAGGGATGTATTCGCGGGGAACTACACCGCCCTTGATAGCGTCTACGAACTTATAGCCACCGCCTGGCTCTTGCGGTTCAACCTCCAGCCAGACATGGCCATACTGACCACGACCGCCGGACTGACGAACAAACTTACCCTCTACCTTAACTTTCTTGCTGACGGTTTCACGGTATGCAACCTGTGGCTTACCAACGTTAGCCTCAACCTTGAATTCACGCATCAAGCGGTCGACGATGATTTCGAGGTGCAGCTCACCCATACCGGAGATAATGGTCTGACCGGTCTCTTCGTCAGTCTTAACACGGAAGGAAGGATCTTCGCTGGCAAGTTTTTGCAGCGAGAGACCAAGCTTCTCTTGGTCAGCTTTCGTCTTCGGCTCGATGGCAATGGAGATAACCGGCTCAGGGAACTCGATGGACTCCAGAACAACCGCTTTATTTTCATCACACAGCGTGTCGCCGGTTGTGGTGTATTTGAGGCCAACAGCAGCAGCGATATCACCAGCATATACCTGCTTGATTTCCTCACGCTTATTCGCGTGCATCTTCAAGAGTCGGCCGATACGCTCTTTTTTACCTTTTGTTGCATTGTAGACATAAGAACCTGACTCAAGAACACCTGAGTAGACACGAATAAAGGTCAATTGACCAACAAACGGGTCAGTCATAATCTTAAAGCCCAAAGATGCAAACGGCTCGCTGTCATCAGCACGACGCTCAACTTCATTACCGTCTGCATCGAGACCTTTAATAGCCGGGATGTCAAGCGGTGACGGCATATAATCAACGACCGTGTCGAGCAGGTTCTGTACGCCCTTATTCTTAAAGGCAGAACCACACACAACCGGGATGATATCAATGTTAATGGTGCAGGTACGGATAGCAGCTTTTACCTCTGCCTCAGACAACGCTTCACCACTTAAATATTTTTCCATCAAGGCGTCGTCGTGGCTTGAGATTTCCTCAATCAGCTTTTCACGCCATTCCGTTGCCTCGTCAAGCAGGTCAGCCGGGATTTCTTCCTCATGGAACTTAGCACCTAAAGACTCTTCGTCCCAGATGATAGCTTTCATGGTGACAAGATCAACCAGACCCTTGTAATACTCTTCCTTACCGATCGGAATTTGAATCGGTACGGGATTAGCCTTTAGACGGTCCTTGATCATCTGTACGCCGCGGAAGAAGTCAGCGCCAATACGGTCCATCTTGTTGATAAAGGCAATACGCGGAACGCGGTATTTATCAGCCTGACGCCAAACGGTTTCAGACTGTGGCTCAACACCACCAACGGAACAGAAAACGGCTACAGCACCGTCAAGAACCCGCAGGGAGCGCTCAACTTCGATGGTGAAGTCAACGTGACCAGGAGTATCAATGATGTTAATGCGGTGGTCATTCCATGAACAGGTGGTGGCAGCGGATGTGATAGTAATACCACGCTCCTGCTCTTGCTCCATCCAGTCCATGGTAGCGGTACCTTCGTGCACTTCCCCGACTTTGTGGGAAACACCCGTGTAGTACAGAATCCGCTCAGTTGTAGTGGTCTTACCAGCATCAATGTGAGCCATGATGCCGATATTGCGATATTTATCAAGTGGTGACAAACGAGACACGAATCAGTCCTCCAGACTTACCAGCGATAGTGCGCGAAGGCACGGTTGGCTTCAGCCATCTTATGAGTGTCTTCACGCTTCTTAACAGCCGCACCACGGTTGTTAAAAGCATCCAGCATCTCGCCGGCCATCTTCTCAGTCATGGTCTTCTCTGAGCGTGACAGGGAATAGCGAATCAACCAACGCATAGCCAGGGACAAACGACGGTCCGGACGAACCTCGATAGGTACCTGATAGGTAGAACCACCCACGCGGCGTGACTTGACTTCAAGTGAAGGCTTGATGTTGTCAAGACACTTTTTCAGCGCCTTCACTGCCTCTTCACCGGTCTTGCTCTCCACAATCTCCATCGCACGATACAAAATTGACTCGGCGACGCTCTTCTTGCCACCGATCATCAGTACGTTGATCAGTTTGGCTACGGTCTTATCGTTGTATTTCGGATCCGGAAGGATTACCCGCTTCGGAACTTCACGTCTTCTTGGCATACTCTATAACCCCTTGCGAACTCTCGTTTACTTCGGACGCTTAGCGCCGTACTTGGAACGACCCTGCTTACGGTCTTTAACGCCGACTGAATCGAGGGTACCACGCACGATATGGTAACGAACACCCGGCAAGTCTTTTACCCGGCCGCCCCTGATCAGAACAACTGAGTGCTCTTGCAGGTTGTGACCAACACCCGGAATGTAGGAAGTTACCTCAATCCCGTTCGTTAAACGGACCCGAGCAACTTTACGAAGCGCTGAGTTAGGCTTCTTCGGGGTCGTGGTGTATACACGTGTACACACGCCACGCTTTTGCGGACAACTCTTCAATGCCGGTGCGGTGGACTTATCCCGCTTCTTCTCTCTACCCTGACGGATCAACTGATTGATCGTTGGCATACGACTCCCTATCTCCAGATACGTAATGAATCAATCGCGCCGAGACGCGAACCTACACAAAAAACAACACACAGTATCAACCGCGCTACCGGTCGACCGGCTTGCAACTACTTCAAACAATGCGAATGAGTGTTCTGTCTCGTACTAATTTGGTGGGGGATGGAATAGGTGTAGGGTCGGAATTATACCGACATCTCCATCCACAAATGTGCACAAAAAGCGCACGTACGATGACACTCGTTTTACTGAGCTCCGTACCTTACTGCTATTCAATACTACTTGTCAATATTTTTTTCACACTGCCACAGGGTTTCTTTTCCTGTGGCAGTGTTTGTCCCTCTTTATACTACGTCGGCTTCAACAACGACGTCCTGAATCTCATCGTTTACCGCTTCGTCTGGCATCTGAACGCCGGCTGCGTCTTGCTCATTGGCTATTTTGATGCGCATACTCCGGTAACGAGCGGCGCCGGTACCGGCCGGAATCAATCGGCCCATGATGACGTTTTCTTTCAGGCCACGCAATCCGTCTATTTTCCCTTCGATAGCTGCCTGGGTCAATACCTTCGTGGTTTCCTGGAATGAAGCCGCCGAAATGAAAGATTCCGTAGAAAGTGACGCTTTGGTGATACCGAGCAGCAGAGGCTCTGCTGTTGCGGGGCGCTTGCCTTCTGCAAAAGCTTTGTTATTTTCCTCTTCAAAGAACCAACGCTCAACCTGGTCGTCAATCAAGAGGCTGGTATCGCCGACCTCTTTGATTCGTACGCGGCGTAACATCTGACGAACAATGACTTCAATATGCTTATCGTTAATCTTAACACCCTGCAAACGATAAACTTCCTGGACTTCATCCACCAGGTATTTCGCCAGTTCCTTAACACCCAAGACCCTGAGAATGTCATGGGGGTTGGATGAACCATCCATAAGCGGCTCACCGGCACGAACATAATCACCTTCGTGTACGCTGATGTGCTTACCTTTCGGGATCAGGTATTCCTTCGGCTCGCCGATTTCTGGAATAACAATGATCTTGCGCTTGCCTTTTGAATCCTTACCAAAGGTAACCTTACCATCGATTTCGGTAATAACAGCAAAGTCCTTCGGCTTTCTTGCTTCAAATAATTCAGCAACCCGCGGCAGACCACCGGTGATGTCCTTGGTCTTGGTTGTTTCACGCGGGATTTTAGCGATGATATCACCAGCGCTTATAACCGTATCTACCGTTACGTTGATGATGGCACCTACCGGTAAGTAGTACCGACCGATGGTTCCGCCACCTTCTGTTGCATCTTTGATGGCAATACGGGGACGCTTGTCAGCATCCTTGGACTCGGTGATTTCCTTACGGGAAAGTCCCGTTACATCGTCAAGCTTTTCTTCCATCGTTACACCTTCAACGATGTCGCCGAACTTAACACGTCCACCAACTTCCGTAAGAATTGGCATGGTGTACGGATCCCACTCAGCCAGTGTTTCTCCGGATTTAACAGCACCCTCCGGAGCAATTTTCAGCTTTGCACCGTATACAACACCGTACCGCTCACGCTCACGACCATCTGCCTCATTGACAACGGCAATTTCGCCGTTACGGCTCATGACAATATGATACCCCTCAGCGTTCACAACGGTATGCAGGTTGATGTACTTGACAATACCGTCATAGCGGGCCTCAAGTGAGGTCTGCTCAGCCGCACGAGAGGCTGTACCACCGATGTGGAAGGTACGCATGGTCAGCTGGGTACCCGGCTCACCAATGGACTGTGCCGCAATAACACCAACGGCCTCGCCAAGGTTTACAATATGTCCCCGTGCCAGGTCACGACCATAGCACTTAGCGCAGATACCATGCTTGCTCTGGCAGGTAAGAACGGAACGAATCTTGACTTTTTCCAGACCGGCGTCTTCAATTTTACGCACCAGTGTCTCATCAATTTCCGTATTCGCGTCCACCAGTACTTCACCCGTAATGGGGTCAAGGATGTCATCAAGGGCAACCCGGCCGAGGATACGATCACCGATCGGCTCGATGACCTCACCACCCTCGGTGAGTGATGTTACAACGAGACCATCCAAGGTGCCGCAATCATCTTCTGCGATAATGGCGTCTTGCGCAACATCGACCAGACGACGGGTCAGGTAACCAGAGTTTGCCGTCTTCAAGGCAGTATCGGCAAGACCTTTACGGGCACCGTGGGTTGAAATAAAGTACTGAAGAACCGTCAACCCCTCACGGAAGTTCGCCGTGATCGGTGTCTCAATAATTTCACCGGACGGCTTGGCCATAAGGCCCCGCATACCGGCCAGCTGGCGTATCTGCTGAGCAGAACCCCGCGCACCTGAATCTGCCATCATGTGGATGGCGTTAAAGGACGGTACTTCAATCTCATTGCCATCCGTATCAACCGCAACTTCCTTCGAAAGGTTGCCAAGCATCTCCTTCGCAATCTCTTCGGTTGATTTTGCCCAGATGTCGATAACTTTGTTATAGCGCTCACCGTCGGTAATCAGACCTTCGGTGTATTGATTCTGTATTTCCTGAACCTCTTCATTGCCACGGTTAATAATTTCCTGTTTCCCTTCCGGAATGACCATGTCGTCAATACAGATGGAAATACCAGCCAGGTTTGCATATCTAAAACCGGTTTCCTTCAGGCGGTCCGCCAAAATGACGGTTTCCTTGTTACCAGCTAAACGATAGCAGGTGTCAATCAGGTTCGAGAGTTCCTTCTTATTCATAACCTTGTTGATGGCTGAGAACGGCACCTGTGGCGGCAGAACCTCACGCAGGATAATCCGGCCCACCGTTGTGTCAACCAGGGTCGGTTTCAGTTCAGTCTCATACAGGAAGTCGGTCATACGGACCCTGATACGGGCCTGCAAATCAACGGAGCCATGGTCAAAGGCGATACGCACTTCTTCCGGTGAGGAGAAGGTCATCTTCTCCCCCTTCGCGCCGATGCGCTCACGGGTCATGAAGTAGGTACCAAGAACCATATCCTGTGACGGAACGATAATCGGCTTACCGTTTGCTGGCGACAGAATATTGTTGGTAGACATCATCAGAACCCGTGTTTCCACCTGACTCTCAATGGAAAGCGGCAGGTGAACAGCCATCTGGTCACCGTCGAAGTCTGCGTTGAAAGCGGTACAGACCAGCGGATGCAACTGAATAGCCTTACCTTCAATCAGCACCGGCTCAAAAGCCTGAATACCGAGTCTGTGCAGGGTCGGTGCACGGTTCAGCATGACCGGATGCTCGCGGATAACCTCCTCGAGAACATCCCATACCTCCGGTTTTTCCTTCTCCACCATTTTCTTCGCACTCTTGATGGTGGTGACATAGCCACGCTCTTCAAGCTTGTTATAAATGAACGGCTTAAAGAGCTCGAGAGCCATCTTCTTCGGCAAACCGCACTGATGCAGTTTCAACTCTGGCCCGACAACGATAACGGAACGGCCGGAATAGTCGACCCGCTTACCGAGCAGGTTCTGACGGAAACGACCGGACTTACCTTTTAACATGTCGGACAGAGACTTAAGCGGACGTTTGTTCGGGCCGGTAATGGCACGACCACGGCGACCGTTATCAAACAGCGCGTCAACCGCTTCCTGCAGCATACGCTTTTCGTTACGGATGATAACCTCTGGTGCCTGTAGCTCCACCAGACGCTTCAATCGATTGTTCCGGTTGATGACGCGGCGGTAGAGATCGTTCAGATCAGAGGTAGCAAAACGGCCACCATCCAACGGCACCAAGGGGCGCAGTTCAGGAGGCAGGACCGGAATGCACTCAAGAATCATCCACTCCGGCTTATTACCCGATTGCTTAAAGGCCTCAACGACCTTCAAACGCTTGGCAACTTTTTTACGCTTAGCCTCGCTGGATGAGTCCATCATCTCCTGGCGCAGTTCAACCGCCAGACTATCAAGTTCGAGCACCTTCAGGCAGTTACGGATAGCCTCGGCTCCCATACCACCTTCAAAGCTACTGACACCATACTCTTCCTGTGCCTTGAGGAACTTCTCCTCAGAGAGCACCTCACAAAACTGCAGAGGAGTATCGCCTGGATCGGAGATGACAAATGCCTCAAAATAGAGAACCCGCTCCAAATCCTTCAGCGTGATATCAAGAAGGTTGCCGATACGGGACGGCAGCGATTTCAGGAACCATATATGGGCGACGGGTGTTGCCAGATCGATGTGACCAAGGCGCTCACGGCGAACTTTAGAGGGAATGACCTCAACACCGCACTTTTCACAAATGATTCCACGGTGCTTCATACGCTTATACTTGCCGCAGTTACACTCGTAGTCCTTCGTCGGTCCGAAGATTTTGGCGCAGAACAGACCATCACGCTCCGGCTTGAAGGTTCGGTAGTTTATGGTCTCCGGCTTCTTTACTTCGCCATGTGAACGCTCGCGGATCTTGTCCGGCGAGGAGATCGAAATCCTGATGGCGGAGAAATGCAGGGGATCTTTTGGTTTATCGAAGAAGCTGCCTGTGAAATACTCTTCCACGGTCTATCCTCCCGTTTGTTTCAATCACAACGGTGTGGGTCGTGTTGTAACAACCCACACCGTCAGGGTCTATGCTACTCTTCACCTTCCAGCAGCTCAACATCAAGACAGAGCGACTGCAGTTCCTTAATCAGAACGTTGAAGGACTCGGGCAATCCAGGTTCCAAGGTATGTTTACCCTTGACAATTGCCTCATACATTCTGGTTCGGCCAGATACATCATCCGATTTGACCGTCAGGAATTCCTGTAGAGCGTAGGAACAGCCATAAGCCTCCATGGCCCAGACCTCCATCTCTCCAAGACGCTGACCACCGAACTGAGCCTTACCACCTAATGGCTGCTGGGTAACCAGCGAGTATGGCCCAATAGAACGGGCGTGAATCTTATCGTCTACTAAATGGTGCAGTTTCAAGACGTACATAACACCGACCGTTACCCGATGGGTAAAGGGCTCGCCTGTACGGCCGTCATAGAGGGCTACCTGACCATTGGTCTCGAACCCTGCCTTTGTGAGCAGATCCTTAATGTTCGGCTCACCAACACCTTCGAAAACCGGAGATGCCATCGGGACGCCACGGCACAGACGGCGCGCCACCAAAATCAGTTCTTCGCGATCCATGGCGTCCAGCTGAGCATTCAATGTTTCGTTATCATAGACACTGCGAATGAATGCCCGCAGGTTGTCTGGAGAGGTATGCTCCTCCAGCATCTGCTGAATCTTCCAACCAAGTCCTTTGGCAGCCCATCCGAGATGGGTTTCCAAAATCTGGCCGACGTTCATACGGGAAGGAACACCCAGTGGGTTCAAGACGATTTCTACCGGTCGTCCATCCTCCATGTACGGCATATCCTCTTCAGGCAAGATACGGGAAACGACACCCTTGTTCCCGTGGCGACCTGCCATCTTATCACCCACCTGCAGCTTACGCTTTATGGCGACATAAACCTTGACCATTTTAATGACACCAGGCGGCAAATCGTCGCCACGGCGCAGTTTCTGGATTTTGTCGTCGAAAACAGCCTTAATCAACTCGACCTGTTCATCCAGCTTGGTCAAAACTTCATGGACCTTCTCTTCATCACCCTCGGTTACCGAGATGGTCCGCCAGCGGTCCATGGTCAAGGACTCAAGAAGCTCTTCAGTGATCTTCTTGCCTTTCACCAGCACAACGATACCGTCACGGTCTTCAACTTTAGCAGCGGCGGTTTTACCCACCAAAATACGCTTTATTTTACTGCGAGCTGAATCACGGATGATACGAATCTCATCCTGTTCGTCCTTACGCAGCTTATCCTCTTCGTTCTTTTCAATCTGCGCTGTCCGTGCATCCTTGTCATTTCCCTTCCGGGAGAAGACTTTGGCGCCAATAACGGTCCCTTCCACGCCTGGTGGAACCGTTAGTGAAGTATCACGGACATCGCCGGCTTTTTCACCGAATATTGCCCGCAGGAGCTTTTCTTCCGGCGAGAGTTGGGTCTCACCCTTCGGGGTGATTTTACCAACAAGAATATCACCGGCTTTCACCTCGGCACCGATACGGATGATACCTGACTCGTCCAAGTCTTTCAGCGCTTCATCACCCAAGTTCGGGATATCGGCAGTAATCTCCTCTTTACCCAGCTTGGTATCACGGGAGACACACTCGAACTCTTCAATGTGAATCGAGGTATAACGGTCATCCTTGGTCAAACGTTCTGACACGAGAATGGAGTCCTCGAAGTTATAACCGCCCCATGGCATGAAGGCGACGACAACGTTTTGCCCCAGTGCCAACTCACCCATATCGGTTGATGGACCATCGGCAATGACATCGCCACGTTTTACCTTGTCGCCAACCTTTACAACCGGTTTCTGGTTGATGCAGGTGTTTTGGTTCGAGCGTGAGAACTTGATGAGGTTATAGATGTCAACACCCGTACCGGACTCATCCGTTTCAAGCTCATCAATCTTGACAACAATACGACCGGCGTCAACAGCATCCACCACGCCATCATGGCGGGCAATAACAGAAACACCGGAGTCTTTCGCAACGATACGCTCCATGCCGGTACCAACCAAAGGAGAGTCAGCACGTAAAAGAGGTACCGCCTGACGCTGCATGTTGGAGCCCATCAAGGCACGGTTTGCGTCGTCGTTTTCCAGGAAGGGAATCAATGCAGCAGCAACGGAAACAAGCTGCTTCGGCGCCACGTCCATGAGACTGATTTCTTCCCGATGCACCAGAACGAATTCGCCGTTCTTCCGTGCAGATACATACTCGTTTAAGAAAGCACCATCATCATCTACCAGTGCATTGGCCTGTGCGATGGCATGCCCCTCCTCCTCGAGTGCGGAGAAGAACTTGACATCACTGGTTACTTTTGCACCCTTTACGACACGGTATGGAGTCTCAACAAAGCCATGCTCATTAATACGGGCATAGGTTGACAAGGAAGCAATAAGACCAATATTCGGGCCTTCTGGCGTTTCAATAGGACAGACGCGACCATAGTGGGTCGGGTGTACGTCACGGACTTCAAAGCCGGCACGTTCACGGGTCAGACCACCTGGTCCGAGGGCCGACAAACGACGCTTATGAGTAACTTCTGAAAGCGGGTTGGTCTGGTCCATAAACTGGGAGAGCTGGGATGATCCGAAAAACTCTTTGACAACGGCCGAAACCGGTTTCGAGTTTATCAGGTCATGGGGCATCATGTTTTCGACCTCTTGCAAGGACATACGCTCTTTGATGGCGCGTTCCATACGCACAAGGCCGATACGATACTGATTCTCCAAAAGTTCGCCAACAGCACGTACACGACGGTTGCCAAGGTGGTCGATATCGTCGATGGTGCCACGACCATTTTTCAGCTCAATCAGGTAGTGAACAATCTCAAGAATATCATTTTTGGCACAAGGGCGTAGGTCGCCACTATATGCTTGCTCAAAAAGCATACGGTTACGACGGATTGCCTCAATACGACGGCGACCTTCATCATAACTACCACCTTCAATAGTATTGCTGAGGGTCTGGTAGGCATCTGAAAGTGTAATTCCCTCTTGCAATTCACGGGTAAAGAATTCACCGTCAGCCATGCGCAGGTTTAATTCGTCAAGGAATTGATCTAACAGCCGCTCACCAACAACACCGTCACGCTTCTTGATCATTTTCTGCAGATCACTGGAGAAGCTTGCCATTAAAGCACGATCAAGTGGGCGCAGACCTGCTTCAACCGCCTCAAGAATACGGTTAGCATCAGCCACGTCATTCGCCGTTACTGCAGCCGGGCCATTCAGGACCGTACAGTCCGGCAGGACTTTTAAACCAAGCTTGAAGTTAAGCTTCAGACGACCGACCGCAGAAAGGTCATACCGCTCCGGGTTAAAGAAGAGGTTGTCAAAGAGTGCCAAGGAGCTTTTCAGGGTCGGGGGATCACCCGGACGCAAACGACGGTAAATTTCAATTAACGCCTCATCGGCACTATTGATTTTATCAGCCAGCAAGGTATCCCTAAAAGAAGAGGTAATATTCAGGCCGTCAATAAAGAGCAGGCTAAATTGCGTGACACCCTTTAAGATGATTTCAGACAGTTTGTCTTCCGTCAGCTCCTGATTACATTCAAGCAGAACCTCACCGGTGGTCGGGTCGACGATATCCCGTGAAGCATAGCGACCAACAAGTTCATCCTGGGTTGTCGGAATTGTTTCCACACCGTGTTCTGCAAGCTTTTTAATGGAAGCCTTTGTGAACTTACGGTTCGCTTTAACAAGGACCTCGCCCTTGGCGTCAACAATGTCAGTAGTGGCTTTTTGCAGAGAAAGCAGTTCCGGTTCGATCCCCTTTGTCAGACGGTCACCGTTCAGGAATATCTGCTCGCTCTTATAATAATAGTTGATCAGCTGTTCAACCGAATATCCCAAGGCCTTGAGTAAAACGGTGGCTGGCATTTTGCGGCGACGGTCAATTCTGACGTACAGAATATCTTTATGGTCGAACTCAAAATCCAACCAGGAGCCGCGATAGGGGATAACCCGGGCTGAATACAGTACTTTGCCGCTGGAGTGGGTTTTGCCTTTATCATGATCAAAGAAGACACCAGGTGAACGGTGCAACTGGCTGACAATAACACGCTCAGTACCGTTAATGATAAAAGTACCATTATCAGTCATCAAGGGGATCTCACCGAAGTAGACCTCTTGCTCCTTGATATCCTTGATGCCACGGGTACCGGCATCTTTACCTGAGTCCCAGATGACCAGGCGTACTTTGACCTTCATCGGTGCTGCGTACGTCATGCCGCGTTGATGACACTCTTCAACGTCATACTTCGGCTTACTCAAGGTATAGGAGACATACTCCAAAGAAGCTGTCTCACTAAAATCTTTTATCGGGAACACGCTCTTGAAAACAGCTTCAAGACCACTGTTCGTGCGAGCATCAACCGGCATATCGGTCTGCAAAAAGCGACGATAGGAGTTCTTTTGTATATCAATGAGATTTGGAATCTCTATGATATTATTGATCGTTGCAAAGTTTTTGCGCAGCAGGTGATTGTTGGCAATCGAGTAGGCCATACCTTCTCCTTCGGCAAGAGACTAAATGAACAATGCGGCGACAACTGGAAACATTAGATATTTCAAATAGTTATCGCATCGCAAATGAGCAGAAAACAGGACAAGCCAAGGCCGTACCAGGCGACCTTGGCTTCCTGCGCTATATGGGTCAAACGTATTACTTGATCTCTACTTCTGCGCCTGCCTCAACAAGTTGCTTCTGGGCATCGGCTGCCTCTTCCTTGGAAACACCAGTCTTAACGGCACCAGGTGCACCGTCAACCAGGTCTTTTGCTTCTTTCAGACCAAGGCTGGTCAGCGTACGGACAACTTTAATAACGTTGATCTTGTTAGCACCAGCGCTCTTCAGAATAACGTCAAACTCTGTTTTCTCTTCAGCAGCCTCAGCAGCAGCGGCAGCAGGAGCAGCAGCTACAGCAACAGGAGCAGCAGCGGAAACACCGAATTTCTCCTCAAGCTCTTTTACCAGCTCAGCAAGCTCAAGAACAGTCATCTTCTCAATAAATGCAACAACATCATCTTTAGTAATTTCAGCCATGATATCCTCCAATAAAGTAAGTGGTTATAATAATCGGACTACCGCTATTCGTGTGAGCTTACGCCGCCTCTTTTTGTACCCTGATTGCATCAAGGGCACGAACGAGTGAGCCGGGTAATGCTGCCAGTACGCCAACAAAATTGGTGGCTGGAGCGTTCATAGAACCAAGCATCTTGGCGATGAGGACCTCACGGGACGGCAGGTCGGCCAGCGCCTGAATCTGAGCGACATCAATAACTTTACCCGAGAGCACACCGGCTTTCAGATGAAAGACACCTTTCAGATCTTTTGAAAATTTCGACAAAACCTTTGCAGCGCTGACGGGATCATCATAGCTGATGGCTACGGCAGTAGGACCAGCCAGATAGGGTGCAAGCTCTTGAGCTCCGGTATCCTGTGATGCCAGATCAAAGAGCGTGTTTTTGAAGACTTTGTACTCTACCTGTGCAGCACGAAGCTCATTACGGAGCGTCGTAGCCTGCTCAACATTCATGCCACGGAAGTCAGCCAGAAACACCGCTTTTGCGCGGTTGAGCTTATCGTGCATCTCAGCAACTTGTGCCTGTTTGGTTGTCTTGTTCACGCGTCTTCCTCCTTTCTTTTGGGTTAAGAGTCATAGTATGACTCCGTGCCAAAGCCAGGAAACGCAAGCTAACTTGCGGACCCCAAGTCTCGGTAGGCCCTAGCTGGTTTATGCACCGAGGTGCACCTACTGTCTTTGACTTTGGCGTACTACTAAATTTTGTTCGAATTAAATCTGAGCCGTTACATCACTGATGTCCAGGTTGATACCAGGACCCATGGTGGACGACATAGAAATTTTCTTAATATAGGTTCCCTTAGCAGCCGAAGGCTTGGCTTTCAGCAATGCTTCAACGATGGCAACCAAGTTCCCCTTTAGCATGTCAGCCTCAAACGAGACCTTACCAATGGGTACATGTACAATACCGGCCTTTTCGACACGAAACTCAACCTTACCGGCTTTTGACTCTTTAACTGCTCGCCCTACTTCGAACGTAACAGTGCCGACCTTCGGGTTAGGCATGAGACCACGTGGTCCAAGAAGCTTACCGATTTTACCAACAACACCCATCATGTCAGGGGTTGCAATGGCGGTATCGAAATCGAACCAGCCATCCTGGATCTTAGCTACCAGGTCATCGCCACCAACATAATCAGCGCCGGCTTCAAGAGCTTCTTTTTCCTTCTCGCCTTTTGCGAAGACAAGAACCCGTACCGATTTACCAAGACCGTTCGGCAAAACGACAGCACCACGGACCATTTGGTCAGCATGACGAGGGTCAACGCCGAGTTTAACGGCAATATCAACCGTCTCATCAAACTTGGCATAGGAGGAGTCCTTTACGACCTCGACAGCAGTGCTCAGCGGGTATACCTTACTGCGGTCGATTTTTTCCATCGCAGTAGTGTGTTTCTTACTCGTATTCGACATATCTGACCTCTTTGACTCTATCTGATGCGTTTAGAACGACTTATTAGGCGACAATATCAACACCCATTGAGCGGGCAGTACCTTCAACGGTACGCATGGCTGCTTCGACCGATGCGGCATTTAGATCCGGCATCTTCTTCTTAGCAATTTCCTCAACCTGGGCCTTTGTTAGTTTACCGACCTTGGTTTTGTTGGGAACTGCTGAACCGGACTCAATACCGATTGCCTTTTTAATCAAAACCGGAACCGGAGGGGTCTTGGTAATAAAGGAGAATGAACGGTCAGCATAAACCGTGATGACAACGGGTGTTATGGTACCTTCGTCAGCCTGGGTTTTTGCATTAAACGCCTTACAGAACTCCATAATGTTGACACCGTGCTGACCGAGAGCTGGTCCGATCGGCGGCGAAGGGTTTGCTTTACCCGCAGGAATCTGAAGTTTTATGTAGCCGGTTATTTTCTTTGCCATTGCACTGCACTCCTTTTATACACCCCGCCGTGTCTGGCGGTATTTATTCAAATCAGCACTTCTCCACCTGCATGAACTCGAGTTCAACCGGTGTAGAGCGACCAAAAATAGTTACTGCAACACGCAACTTACCTTTATCAGGTTTGACGTCCTCGACAATACCAGTGAAGTTCAGGAACGGACCGTCCACAACCCTCACGGCTTCGCCGATATCATACTCAACCTTCGGTCGCGGCTTTTCTGCCCCCTCTTCCATACGACGGGAGATTTTTTGAACCTCTTCATCAGGAATCGGGAAAGGAGTATTACCCCCAACAAAACCAGTGACCTTAGCCGTCTCTTTGACGATATGCCACGTTTCGTCCGTCAGTTCCATTTTCATCAGGATATAGCCGGGGAAAAATTTGCGGGATGAGGTTTTACGCTCACCTTTTTTTAATTCTACCACGGTTTCCGATGGAATCAGAATCTCACCGAAGAGATCTTCCATCCCCTCGTTTTTGATGCGTTCCATCAGGTTCAAGCGAACCTTGTTCTCGTACCCTGAGTACGTATGTACACCATACCATTTCTGGCTCATATGCGGTTCCTGCTACCCTAAGACCAGGCGCATGAGCTTTGAGAGGATGATGTCGCACACACCAAGGTAAAGGGATACCAGCACCACAATCACAATAACCACACCAGTCGTAGCCATGGTTTCTTTGCGGGTGGGCCAGGTCACTTTCCCTATTTCAATGCGTACACCATCGAAAAAACTCTTAACTCGCTGCACACTGCTCTCCTGATCAGGTCGTCACCGGAGCATTCCGGCAATACATCCCGTTACAACAAAAATATGGCAGGCCAGGAGGGATTCGAACCCCCAACATCCGGTTTTGGAGACCGGCGCTCTAGCCGTTCGAGCTACTGGCCTGCAAACCCTCGCCTACTTTGTTTCCTTATGCAGGGTGTGGGTGCGACAGAAACGACAGTACTTGCTGAACTCAAGTTTCTGCGGTGTATTTTTCTTGTTCTTCGTTGTTGTGTAGTTCCGTTGCTTGCACTCACTGCAAGCAAGGGTAATAATGTCTCTCATTGTCGTTCCTTTTATACGCATGATGCGGGTGCCGGCGTTACCACCGGCACCCGCACGTTAGTCACGTACCTTGTATTACTCGATGATGGAGCTGACGACGCCGGCGCCTACGGTACGGCCACCTTCACGG
>CAYVYW010000026.1:12621-19571 GCA_964456065.1 uncultured Geobacteraceae bacterium | reverse complement strand
AAGAACTATAGCATAAATCAAGTTAAATCGATATATTTATTTGCCGTGGTAATAATACAGCGTATAAAGGGGAGAGCCAGCTCACTCCTCTCCCCTTTGTACTCCACCACGTCATTTTACGGATTCATTCTGTGTACTTCCGGGGGCATCAAGTTCTTGTTTAAGTACTCGTACGTAATTTGCCCGTGCCGTTTGTAATATTGCTGTTAATACAGACATTCTACTGAGCTCTACATCAATTGCTTGAATATGCATTAACTGAACTTTTGCAGCATCGGATGCATTTTCAGTGGTATATGTTATGTCATCAATTTTAATATCCATTTATATCCCCAAAATATTTCTATAAGGTTAGCATTAAACGGAAACATTACTGGCCAGGAACGTTTCCGCCTCTTCAATTCCGGTGAAAATACCAATGAGCGTTAGCTCTGCTTCCTGAGCAGTTCCACTTGATCCATCATCCCAATAATACACATACGTATTACTTCCAGCCGTGCCATCTGCAAAAACAAGAACGTTTGCAGCACTATACGTGCTGTCATCAGTAGCGTCATTAATCCAGGTAGCAACAACTGACTTAACACTTGCATCCCCACTCATACCATCAAGTGCAATAAGACCATAAAGTGTTGAAGTACTTGTTGTTGATGAAAGGTCATACTTATCACTATTTGATAAAGAAGACACTATGTTATGTACATTAAAGGTGTTATATGACGTATTAAAGTCAGATACAGTCCACCCAGTATGACTAAGGCTCGTTAATATGAATGTATCTGAACCCGTATCTAATGTAATTTGGTCTGACCCAGGACTTGAATAAATAGTATCATTACCTGCACCGCCGCTGATAGTATCATTACCAGCACCACCATTAATAATGTCACTATGGGTTGACCCTATAACATTATCGCCATCACTACCAAGATTAATCGTGAAACCATAACTACCACTAACATGCGTTAAATCGACCCCAGAAGCCTGAGTACCTATTGTGATTGTAGCAATACCTTCATTAGAACTTGTTGATGTTGGTGTCCATACTCCAACACCACTGCCATTATAAATGGTAATATTCGCCGTAGCCCCTGAACTAATTATTACTTCATCATTTGTTCCACCATACAACACATCTGTAATGGTATCTGTGCCAGAGTCTACGTGGAACACATCAGAACCATAACCTCCAGACATTGTGTCATTTCCAGTATTACCATACAGATGGTCATTACCGTCACCACCATTGAGACTATCGTTACCAGCACCACCATAAAGACTATCTGCACCTGCATTTCCATAGATTGTATCAGCAACCGTACTCCCTAGGATACTATCTGGCGTCGCATCACCGTTAATAATAAATCCATCGGTCTGGAGATGTGCATCAATAGTCTGGGCTACCGTCATATCAGTAGCTATCGTCGATATTGCTATCGTGTCATGCGTTGTATACCCTGTACCTGCAGAAGTGATTGTTGCCCCCGTTAAAGCGCCACCACTTACCACTAACGTTGCGTACGCAACCGTGCTATAGCTATTAGAACCCGTTAGTGCAACATTGGTATAGGTACCATCTACCAATCCACTCCCGCCTGAGGTGATTGTCAGACCGGTAACACTGCCACTCGTTAGGGTAATATCAATAAGTGGATTTTCAGCGGTGATAGATAAGCTAATGACTTCAAAACCCTGAATTCGGCTATCAGTTGCTGCAGCAAAATCAATTGAAGTACCGGAAAGTATCAACGTATCCGTTCCGGCACCGCCAATTATTGTATCAGTTCCTATGAAACCACTTATGGTATCATTACCTGCTTGTAAATCAATATAATCACTTCCTGCCATTGCGAGGACACTATCATTACCTTGGCTTCCCACTATTGAGTCAGCTTGTTGTGTCCCCATAATGGTAAAACCATCTGTTTGAAGATGTAAATCTAAGGTAACTGTCGCGTCTGCTGATGTAATGACGCTATCACCATTGGTATCTTTTGCTGCAAGCATGATTCTCTCAAGGTTTATAATTTGAGAATCAGCAGCGGTATTGATAAAATCACTTGTCCCCGTTATCGTCAAGATATCGGTGCCACCACCACCATCAATGGTTGCATTCCCACCCGTAATAGTGATTGCACCACTACTTGCACGGGTTGGTATACCTGTCGTCCCATCCACAAATGCAATACTGTAATTGACGACCGTGTCCCTGAGTGTAAAGCTGTTGTCTCCCGTTAACGCGTTCGTATCTGTCTGTTGCGCAACCGTACCGAGTGCCCTACTATCCGTCACCGTATACGTATTCGTGTCAGAATTAAATGATGCCGTCACCAGGCTATTAACCGCTGTCCCAAGATGACCATCATAAATCATCGTTGTCCCATCATATACCTGCAGATATGAACCACTTGCAGGGTCACCACTCAACGTAACATCTAACAACACAGGATTCACAACCATATCAATCAAATGATCCGTTAGTCCTTGATCTGGCGTTGTTGTACCAGAGTCCCGAACTGAATCTACTGCGATAGTACGCAGTACTACTGGTGCTTCAGTACCATAGTTATAAATATCACTCAGCCCATCATAGACTTTGAAATCATCAGCGGTTAACAATCCATTGATTTCTGCAACTTTAATCGCTTCACCATTTTCAACTAAGTTATCACTTGACGCTACGAGGAAAACAAACGTTTCTGTCGTGGAGTGAAGTGCAAAATACCCATAGACTCCGTGCCCAGCACTTGCAGTAAACTCAACGCATGGTATAAATCCATCACCTGCATTAGAACCGCCAAAAAAGTCTAGGAAGCTAACAGAGTCATTATTCATAGCACTACTTGTTGCGACGACAGTATTTCCTGCTTGTTGCAAGGTGCTGCTCGTAATAACGTTCATATAATTACTGACATCACCAGTAAATACAGCATTTTTATGTGGTGTTGTGGTAATAACTGCACTACCAGCTCCTAATACCGTTCCTGATGCTATTAACGCATAACCGACCCCTGCCATGAAGGGGACATAGAGTAGTGCATAGCCAGCAGCAACCATCCCAATACCAATGCCAAATGTGGTACCATCGGCACCAGACAAGTTACTTGGAGAACTACCATCTTGCGTAGTGTGGTCTGCATTATAATCAAGAACAGAAGGAGAGTAGAAAACATCATGTAGATAGTTAACCGATGGGTTGTAGGCAACAGCCTGCGTATAGGTGCCCGTTACATCAGCCGAAACAAGTGACCGACTAGAACCGGCTGAATAAAAAGCATCAACAACCCGTTTGTTGACATAAAATTGATCATTTGCGGTATCAAAGCCAGCAACATATTGTTTTGAATTAGTAGCATCAAACGTATCATAAAAGACTCTATCAGAGCCACCACTGCTCAGAACAATAAGGTTACTCGCTGCATTTCCATACAAATAGTCATTACCAGAGCTACCGATAATTGTGTCACTACCGCCTAAACCGCGGATGACAATTTTACCTTCATTATTGACATTACCACCACTAACATCTATCCGCTCTGCATCACTACCAATTATATCAACTACATAGATCCCGGATCCACTACCATTGCTCGTACCAAGCCCTTCAATAATAGCGGTGCCATTTGCCAACACGCGGAGATGGTCAACCCCAAAAGTCCAATCAGCAATACGATCAGTAGCAACCCGTGTTGCGAGTTCAGCGGTTAATTCACTCCCTGAAATACTGCGTGATACCACAGCACCAGCATCCGATCCCGTCGGGGCACTCCCAGAGAGCGTGTACGCTGAAGTCATTACAGAACCTGCTTGACCATCTGCAATATTACCTACGCCAAAATAATCACTTCCATCACCACCGGTAACATAATTGCCAGAGTTCCCGCTAGGTGATAGTGTTGAATAGGTACTGGTACCTCCAAAGATATAATCATTACCGGCCCCAGCAGTAAGGGTATCGTTTCCACCAAAACCATACATTGCCGTATTAAGAGTTCTATTTGTTAGCCCATTCCCATCTGTTGATGCTCCGTTATTACTATTGACTTCAGATGCATCCGTTCCAAGATAAACCTCATTAAAGCGGTTATACGTACGCGATGTTTCATCACGTACGTATACACGCAAGTGTCCATCTATAGCATCTAATTGCTCTGCAACAAGAAGGTCATGATTATGGTCGCTATCACTTACGGAACTCGTAGACCAACGTAACGCAGCTGATTGCTGGTATTCCACTTCATCAACGGGGTTTGACGCATCATCAAACCAATCTTCAATAACTGCCGCACCATTAAAGACATTTTTCGAAGTGAAGTTAATAGATCCAAAACTGGCACTCAGAAATGAATCCGTATATGAATCTTGGGTATAGTTACTCAAGTCGATATTTTCGTATCCTGATCGGGCACCATCTGTAGGAATATCACCAGTACCTGGTTCATTTGAAATTTGATCATCATTTCGATCATTTAATGTAATTAATTCAATTTCGCCATAGTTTCCAACCGGTGATGTGGCGTACATTGCAAGATCACCACTTTCGAGTTCAACTATCTTCCCGGTGTATAATGAATAGGCATTCACAGAGTTATCTTCAAGCCGCCTCACAACCCAATAGGTATCTTGCCCTTGTGCAACGACAACAGGGTTCGTTGCAAGAGCTACATGATCATAGCCATCACCTAAAATAATTTTTGAGTCACGAGCTGCATTCTCATACGTTACCGTATGATTCCCAACGTCCGCTTCTATTGTTGCAAGAGAACCATCGGTCGTAAACCCATAGACAGACAGTTGATTGAGATTAACCGTATAGGTGGAACTCGTATTTATATATTCTACATTGTTAATAGAAATATCGTATGTGCCTGACTTTTCGAAGGTTACACGGTCCTGATTAATTGCAAGCTCACCAGCATTTGCGGTATTAACCCCCAGGTCAATAACAGCTACAGAGGTTCGGTACGGTTCTGCAAACTCACGAATGATTAATGCATCGTTTGACAGATAACTTGCACTAATAATTCGATTCCAGAAAGAAGAAGCAACTCCATATGAGTCGTAGACATGCCAGAGATTTTCATCGTAATTACTTCTAATAAGTGCCATACGTCACCTTTAACCAGTGAGCCAGCTCCCTATACAAGGAACTGGCTCACGAAGAAAATTTAATTATGTTGGAAGAATAAAGTTTTGACCAGTTAATGCATTCGCACCAACATCTGTCATGACCGCTACCAACTCAATTGAGTCGGCATCATAACTATAACTACCTTCATACGAAACAAAATCAAGACCATCACCCTCATCAACCGTAATCTGGTATACATAGGCATCTGCCGGGTTATCAGAACCTTGTGCGCCGACACTGTTATAAATAACAACCGTGTAGATACCATCATGTAAACCAAGGAGTGCATTACCTTCACCAGAATTACTTAACAGGGTTGCGACTGCAGTGAGATCTGATGCATTCGTAATCTGGTGATAATTGGCATCCAATTCGAAAATGCTTGTTGTAGCAGCACCTGCAAGCGAAGTCGACCCTAGAAGGACGTTATTGAAGAACGTACTTCCTGTAATGTCAGCGTCAGCAGTGTTAAAACTACCAACCGCATCATCTTGATAGATTTTCAAAACATCATGTCCTGCCCCATCACCTGCTACAAATCCTTGAATAGTAACAGCATCAACTCCAATTGAATTAGACTCCCATGCGGACACTGTACTAGCCCATGTCCCAGTAAATACAAGCGTATCATATTGGCTAGCATTATCTGCTGTTACCGTACTACTTGCATGGAAACCGTCCAAAACAGTTCCACCATATTCATCAAGCTGAGTGGTATTACCAGTATTATAGTCGTAAAGATTACTAATCGCTATAGTACCTGCATTATGCAACTTGATAATATCATTACCACCACTTGCAATATTAATTACAAGATCACTTCGGGCTGCATCTGCTGATGAGCCACTTAAACTGATGATCGTATCATTGCCAAGACCACCAGTCACAGAGTTATTGTCAGTAGAACCTTGTGTAAAGGTATTTCCACTATCGGACAAGATGTAGTGTTCAATAGTACTCTGTCCTGTAAGGCTTCCTGTTGTTGTTAGTGTTACCGTATCTGATTCTCCACTTGCCGTAATTGTCATGACATTATGCTGTGCCTGTGCCGTTGTCATGGTAATTGCCCCAGTAAGGGTAAGAGCATCAGCGGTCGTCACGTCACCATTATTGAGCCCAGCGATATTTGCACCACTTGTTGCAATAATAGTATCAGTACCGGTACCCATAGTTAATGTTCCAGTAACGGTTAATCCACCAATATTAAAGGTATCATCACCATCACCACTATTGAAGGTAACTGCTGTGATACTACCCAATACTGCTGGATCATCTGTCAACACTAAGGTATCGTTTCCTGTGCCACCCGTGACAGTTGCAATTCCAGCCTGCGCCGCATAGTCCTCTAAGGTTATACTATTAGTACCATTGGCAAGGGTTAATGCCTCAACATTGGTCACATGGGTCAGGTCTGCATCAGCTAAGGCACCAGCGGTACTCAACATAATGGTATCAGTGCCAGCGCCACCATCAATCGTATCGTTCGTATCAAGGTAATCAATGGCAAAGGTTAAAACATCATTGCCGTCACCGGATGAAATCGTCAAATTACCACTGTGACCTGAAGTATTAATACTATCCGCACCAGTGCCACCCGTAATCGTGACGATACCCGCTGCTTGAGCTAACGAACCCAAGGTTATCGTATTAGTACCATTGGCAAGGGTTAACGCCTCAACATGGGTCACATGGGTCAGGTCTGCATCAGCTAAGATACCAGCGGTACTCAACACAATGGTATCAGCACCAGCGCCACCATCAATAGTATCGTTCGTATCAAGGTAATCAATGGCAAAGGTTAAAACATCATTGCCGTCAC
>CAYVYW010000026.1:0-12521 GCA_964456065.1 uncultured Geobacteraceae bacterium | reverse complement strand
GGCAAGGGTTAACGCCTCAACATGGGTCACATGGGTCAGGTCTGCATCAGCTAAGGTACCAGCGGTACTCAACACAATGGTATCAGTGCCAGTACCACCATCAATAGTATCGCTCGATTCAAGATTATTAATGGCAAAGGTTAAAACATCATCACCAGTACCGGCATTAAGAGAGTCGGCGCCCGAACCAGAGACAATAGTATCATTACCAGCACCTGCATCGACAATGATTCCCTTACTAAATGCCGCGTATGTCTCAACCGACATAGTCTCTGCAGCATCACTTCCAACTATTGTCAGTCCAAGGGTTTGCAGCTTAGAGTTTAATAAGTAAAGCGTTTCAGTGGTATCACTATTTCGGCTAGTGTCTGCAGCGACAATAAGGTTATAATTTGCAGCAGACATTTCTAACCCCGTGATTGTATCAGTTTCTGTAATGTTACATAGGGTTCTAATCAACGCATCATAATTATATCCTGTAGTTGAAGTTGAATCGACAATAGTAGAAAGCGCTGTAGAAACAGCAGCATAATCAGCGGAACCACTATAATCAAGCCGTAGCTCGCTTACGAGCGCATCAAACCGATTGGCAAAATCAATTTTACTCGTGAAAACCGTATTGTTACTAGCACTGTTACTGTCAGTCGAATCAACCACAGGACTGACTGACAAGTCCCACAAATATTGTTCTTTTGAAATTTCACCAGCAAGATACGCGCTATAGAGGGTATCCTGATATGTCGTTGCCGTGTAGGCAGTACTTGGTGTGCTATCAAAGTCAAATTTAGCTGCACCGCTAACAGCCATGCTCGACTCACCAGTTAATGCTAACGTGTTAAGAACCTGGTGCATAATGGAATCAAGATTAGCCACATCACTTTTAACCGCAAGAAAACGAGCAGCATCAAAAATATTATGATTTTCTGTGATGGTACCAGAAAGAACTGACGTATAGAAACTCAACTCACTTAAATTTGCAGCTCTACCAAAATACGCAATATATGCTTGTTGAACTTCATTCTGAACAACAATTGAACTAGATGGTGCACTTCTCATAGGTAGCTCCTTACTATAGCACTACGGTTTCCCGGGCAGTTAGAATGTATATCGAATACCAGCCATCAAGTTGCTGCTTGAATAATCAAAGCTTGCTGCCGAGGTTTTTACGTCACCAACCGCTGCCTGATAACGATATGACAGGTCAAGCGTAACTGACTGCGTGATAGCAACACCAAGACCAACGATCCCTTGGTAGCCAAAGCCGGTATCAGAGACTTCCTTGGTGCTCGTCAAAAAGTCTGTCTGACCAGCATCAAGTACGGTATGAACAACACCAGCACCAAGTCCAACATACGGAGTCACCCTGGTTCTGTTTTTAAAATCATAATAGCCATTAAGCATAAAGGTTGACACCTTAAGATCTGAATTGAGTGACGTTGTATTCCCTCCATAGGACAGATCTTTCATATCGTACATTTTATAGCCAAATTCCCCTTCAACACGTACCTTTGAAAATCCATATCCCATTGCGAGGTTTGCACCATACCCCGTTTTATAACTTCCTTTATATTGTAACCCACTAACACCACTTGTTGCCCCAAACTCAAAATCAGACTTATGTGGTACTACCGCACCAACCGAGCCAGAAACATACAAACCCTCTGCATGAGCCATCCCAGACAACCCGAGCAACACAGCAACTGAAGAAATCATAATTTTTGTACGCATAGTGTATCTCCTTTGTATTAACGTGCTTTGATCAAGTTTGATGAACATATACTTTTTTTATCTTACCATCTTCATCATAAATATTCTATCGAAATAACATGTTGCTATACATACTTCCATACCCCTTAAGAGTCTCATTAGGGCGTTACTGTTTTAATTTCCAAAAGATCAGCAACGGCAAGCGTTCCAGATGCAGCTCTCAGCTCTAACCATCTAAGAAGATTATCATAGCGTGCTGTATCATAATCTCGCTTACTGACGGACCAGGCCTGTTCTGCATTCAATTGATCAAGAATGGTTCGTGTCCCTATGGAGTACCCTTTTCTAACAGCGGTAAGTTGCATGGTTGTCGCTTCTAGCTTTTCTTTATAGGCTTGGATCAAGTTTACATTATATTCTAAGTTCAAGTACGCTTCTTCAACGGCTTTCTGTACCTGATCCCGTGCTGATGCATAGAGAAAACGTCTTTCCGTTTCACCTGCAACAGCGCGCTCAGTACGGGCAACCGTTTCACCACCAGAATAGATGGGGACTGATAAACTAACACCAGCATACCATTGGCGTGTAATGAGTTCAGGGATAAAGGTACTCCCCTTTTCATAGCTATAGCCACTGATGAGTTGCAGCGTTGGCAGATGTGTTGCCTTGTTCGCTTTGACGGTAAAGGTAGCCTGTTCAAGTTCTTCACGCGCCTGGATTACCGAATGATTATGTTTATGCCCCTCTGATACCCACCATCCTATCGTATCAGTTGTATGATGTATTGCATCAGAAAGGTTAATATCCGCAATCGTCGTGATGGGAACTCCGGTTAAACTTGAAAGTTCCTGACAAGCCAAACGCTTAACCGACTGAGCTCGAATAGCATCAGCCCGCGCACTTTCAACACGAGCCTTTGCCTCATACACCGCTATAATATCCCCGGTACCCGCCTGCAATGCTGCCCGTGCCTGTTCGTGTATTTTCTGGAGACGTGCGATATCATCTTGATAGATGCCAGCATCAACCGTCGCTTTCAGAAGTTGTAAATACCCCTTAGACAACCGAACCATTAAGTCTTGGTGTGCCTGGAATAAGGAGGCCTCTGCTCCACGCACACCGGCACCCGCCGCAGACAACTGCAAAAACAGCGAGGGGTTGAGAAGAGGGAGCTGCCCGGACAAATTCAAACTACTCCCCTGATAGTTCCCGTCAAGATTCGTAGAGCTGTAGTTGTCAACACTATGGTTAATCGTTCTCTGCATAGCATTCATTGACACCTTAGGAAGTAATGCCGATAACGCTAATGATTGGTCAGCGTTACTGGCATCTCGATACGCCGTTGCCTGGCCGAGCTTTGTATCCTTTGCAACCGCTTTACCATACAGATCCATCAGGGTATACGATTCAGCAAATGCCAAACCGCACCAGTGCACAAACACGACACCAACCGCAACCGCAATTCTCCGTAACCGTCTATTTTGCATGGAACGCCTTTCCGGCCCGATCACGCAAGGGCCCTAAAATGTAATCGAAGGCGGTACGCGGTTTAGTAGCGATGGTAACCTGTGCCTGCATACCAGCAACAATATTGTGTTCTTGTGGTAAGCTTTGCAATGAATTCTGTTCTATATCGAGATTAACCGAATAGAAGGGCATGGTTCCTTGGGGCGTTTGTGTCGTTAAGCGGTCGTCAGACACATACACCAACTTAGCTCTTAGAGGAGGGATTTTACTACTTTTGAACGCCGTGATCTGCACCTCAGCTTCTTGTCCAAGACGGAGATCATTAATATCATTGACTGCAACCTTTGCCTCAACAATAAGATGGTCACCAACAGGGGCTATTTCCATAATTGGCTCACGGGGAATAATAACCCCACCGATTGTTGAAACCTTGAGACCAACAACCTTACCGGCCACCGGAGCCCTAATAATTTGTCTTTCAAGCGTATTTAATGATGGACGTACTTTTTCCTGTAACTCAAGCCGCTTCATCATCGAGCCCTTTAATTCATTCGCTGCTTGTTGAATACGGTCCGTACGAACAGAGAGTGTTCTCTGCTCAACTTCTGCAAGCCGCTGAATATTGGAAGCAATTGTTGCTCTAATCTGCTCGCGCTCTCCTTGTTTTTCAGCATGAAGCCGCTCAAGATCAAGGATCATGGTCTTGGTAACATAGCCATCTTTTAGAAGTGTTCGATTCGCGTTCAACTGTTCGCTGATTGTTGCAACCTCACGGTTCTTAGATGCAAGCTGCTCCTTTGCCCCTTTTATGATTTCACGGGTTTGTTCAAGTTGGGCTTTCAATACTTCCAGCTGTTTCAAAAAAGCCTCTCGTCGAGCATGAAACAATTTTTCTTCTGTGGTCCGAATAGAGGCCGGAATAGTGGATGGAAAGCTTACCGTTGTCTGCTCATTCTTTTCTGCCTCAAGCCGTATCATTGTTGCAGCTTCAGCCCGGTCTTGCCCACGCATCATGTCAACAATTGGCTTCACCTGATCATCTTCCAATATGATAAGTGGTTGTCCTGCTTTGACACTATCGCCATCTTTCACCAGAATTTTTTTGATAATACCACCTTCAAGGTGCTGAACCGCCTGCCTCTTTTTCTGGAAGGTAATTTCTCCCTGTGCATGTACCGCAGAATGGAGAGGAGCCAGAAGACCCCATAACAGCAAACCACCAAAGAATACACCTAATATGGCTACCCCGACTATAATCAACTGGGTCGGTGAAGTGCCCTGCTGACGCTTAGGAAGGTTAACAATTACAACTTCATTTTCTGACTTTGCCATAGTTAGTTTTCTCCCGCCGTCTCTTCAATTATAACACCCTGCTGTACCGGCCCAGGCTGGGTAGGTTTAGGAACCTGCAAGGCCTTCTGAATTTGCTGTAGCACTTGATCCCTTGGGCCAAAGGCAACCACAGCACCATCTTGCATAGCAAGAATTTTATCAGTCATACTTAATAACGGCAGTTTATGCGTCACAATAATAACCGTTGTGCCAGACGCTTTCAAAGCAACTAACGCCTGTTGTAATGCGCGTTCTCCATTGGTATCTAGATTTGCATCTGGTTCATCGAGCACCACAATGCGTGGGTTTCCATAGAGCGCACGGGCAAGACCAATTCTCTGGCGCTGCCCACCTGACAGCACAGCTCCCCCTTCACCAATATAGGTATCATAGCCATTCGGCATATGAAGGATAAGCTCATGTAATCCTGCTTGCTGTGCGGCTTTGATAACCTTGTCGGCATCAGGCTCTGCAAGGCGGGCAATGTTTTCCGCAATGGTACCACCAAACAACTCGATGTCCTGTGGTAAATAGCCTAGATACTCTCCTAAGCGGTCAGATGGCCAAGATCCTATTTCGGCGGAATCCAGTCGAATACTTCCTGAGAGTGGCTGCCAAACACCAACCAGTAACCTGGCTAAGCTGGACTTACCCGCTGCACTTGGTCCAATAACCCCAAGGCAGTCACCAGGCTCTAAATGGAAGCTGACATCTTTGATAATAATTTTATTGGTACTGCGAATGCCAAAGACCACTTTTTGTACCGACAGGGTACCCGTTGGTGCAGGGAGCTCCATCGGCACACGCTCATGCTGCTGAATGCTCAAAAATGCATCAAGCCGTGCATAGGCAATACGCGCCTCTAAAAATCCTTTCCAACCTGCAATCAAGTGTTCAATCGGTCCGAGTGCTTTACCCAACACAATCATTCCCGCAATCATCATTCCAGGAGAAAAACTTGGTTCTTGAATAACAATATAGGCTCCAACACCTAAACAGACAGACTGAACAACCTGGCGTACCACCTTCGTTATACTTGAGATAACACCTGCACGGTTACTTGCCTTTGTCTGAAGAGCAATGACCGCGTCATTTAACGCTCCCCAGCGCTTCGTGACCGACGCAAGCATCCCCATTCCGTTAATAACTTCAGCATTACGAAGCGCAACCTCAACATGTCTTCCAGCACTTCGATGCATTTTATTAGCCTGTTCAAGCGTATGGCGGGTTGCCAACTCATTGGCAATTGTCAATACAATCATCAAAACAGCACCAATCAGCGCCGTTACAAATAATAATGTGTGCATGTACCAGAGAATGCACATTGCAATCGGTGTCCACGGAGCATCAAAAAGAGTCAGCGCACCAGAACCGGTTAAAAAAGATTTAATCGTAGAAAGGTCTTTCAGACCATGCGCATACTTATTTCCTTCAGGAGCAACAGCACCTTCAGTCATTTTTCTAAACAGGTATGGAGCGAGTTCAGCGTCAATTGCATTATTGGCACGGACCAACAAGCGAGCACGAACAAATTCCATCCCGCCCATGACAAGCAAAGCTGCAACCAGTAAGCTTGTCAAAAAATACAGCGTATCTACGTTTCGACTCCCAAGGACTCGATCATACACCTGAAGCATATACAATGAGGGAGTAAGTAGAAAAAGATTCAGGAAAAAGCTAAATATCCCCGCAGCAACAAAATAGGCGACAAACTTTCTGAGAAATGAGCGCATTACTTACTGTTCACCTTCCTTGGTAAAAAGTAACGTGTGAAGACACGACGATAGAGATTCGTATTGTTGCCAATCTTGTAACATACAACCATTCACCGTTACAAGATATCAAACGTCCCCCAAAATCTGTAAAAAAAACCATCCAGAAGCAAATACTGTACCACCTCACTCCGCACGGGCAACAGATAGCATGGGCTCTACACCCCATCCATATGGCCAAACTCAGGGTGCCCAGCCGTTTTACTGCCCCACTGACGAAAACGCTTGATTTCATCCATGGAAAGTTCAAATCCAAACATGTGCAAGAGGGAGTAGAGCAGCATGGAACCATGCCCCGCAGACAAGACAAAGCGGTCTCGGTTAGCCCGCTGACGGGATTGGATCACTATGATTTGCCGTTGCCACAAACAGAACATTTGAGAGGTCAAAAGGAAGATTGATATAATGGTCTGAGAAAGCATTATTCTGTTGTGGGTCAAGAACCTCGAGTAAGGCTGCGGAAGGGTCACCCTTATAGTCATAACCAAGCTTGTCAAGCTCATCTAGCAATATTCCCTTGATTTTACTGAGGTGTTCGGAGTCCTTCCCTAAATCCCCATATGGTTTTACTGATCTCTGAAATGAGCTCTTGTACTCTCTCCAACTGTTCGTCACGATAGGATTCCTACAGGGCACCCCAAGAGAACAGGCCAGAATTTCAACCTTTCCCCAGGGAGCTCCCGTACGAGAGGGGGGGGGATAAAGGGTGGAACGGGTTGATAAAATATCCCCCTTATTTCATAGTCGCCCCAAAGTCTCTCGCATCATCACCGCGTAAGTTTTCAGCAAGACCTATCAAGCCATCAGTCAGGTATCGCGCATTGAAGCCAGAGGAACGTAGATAGGCCATGGCAATTGAGGAACGGTCTTTGTGGGGACATGCCACAACAATAATCTTATCTTTGGGTAACACATGTAAACGCTTCGGTAGCTCATTGAGGGGGATAAACATACCAAATCCCATTCTCCATACCTTTTGTTCCTCTGGGAAGCGAATATCAACCAATACAGCTTTTTTCTCCTCCAACATACGAATGAGTTGTTTGCTGTTTGTCTTCATTTCCGCCCGTGTCTCGTAGTCAAATGACAATAAGAACTTATCAAAAGAAGACTGCCCTGCAAAGCAGGGTACTGAAATAGACAGAAGAAGCAGTGTCAGAAATGCCCACCTCATAACAATCCCCCAATCTCCTCAGCACTCGCCACCCTACCAGAGAACAGTACCTGTCCGTCTTTCACAAGTGCCGGCGTACTCATGACACCGTATTTCATGATAGTCGGAATATCCTCAACCTTTACCACATCTGCACTAATTCCTTTCATGGCAAGACTCTTTTTAACATTATCATATAATGTCGAGCATTTAGCACAGCCTGTTCCTAAAATCTCCAACTTCATACCGCACCTCCTATAAAATAATATTAAAAAGATATCCAACGCAGACAATTGCAAAGGCAACAACACAAAAAAACGTTACGAGGAGTCGCCGCTTCAGTACATTACTGAGAATAATTGCTTCTGGAAATGAAAGCGCTGTCACCGCCATCATAAAGGCCAAGACCGTTCCGATTGCCATCCCCTTCTCCATCAAGGCATGTACAATTGGAATAACACCAGCTGCATTTGCATACAAAGGGACACCTAATGCAACGGCAATAGGGACAGCAAAGGGATTGCTAGGCCCAGCCCACGTGGCTAAAAAGTCTTGTGGCACATACCCATGAATAAATGCACCAAGCCCAATACCGACGATGACATATATCCATATTTTTCTTAATAATTCCAGGGTATAAGTACGTGCATACTCAAATCGGCCTGCAAAATCAAGTTTAGTCACATTTTGGTGGCCTACCCGCATTTCCCAGACATAGTCCTGAACATATTTCTCCATTTTCAGTTTACCAATGACTAGCCCAGCAACGACGGCAATGAGGAGGCCGGTACCGATATAAATCAAAGCAATTTTCCAGCCGAACATCCCCCATAACATAATGAGAGCTATTTCATTGACCATTGGTGATGCTATCAAAAATGAAAACGTCACCCCTAAAGGAACGCCCGACTCGACAAAACCGATAAAAAGAGGCACTGCAGAACAGGAGCAAAATGGGGTGACAACGCCTAAAAGTGCCGCAAGTATGTTGCCGATAAACTCCCTTTTGTTGGAAAGAATCTGTCGTGTGCGCTCAGCCGGAAACGAGGACCGGATAATCGCCACTACGAAAATAATGCCGCACAGCAAAGCAAAGATTTTCATGGTGTCATAGAGAAAGAAGTTAAGCGCATCTGCGACACGACTATCAGTCTGTAACTCTAGCAAGTTGTATGTTACGTAATCAGCTATGTATTTAAACATACATCATCCTCTTCAACCCGGAACGCTCCTTGATGCTGTTAAGTTCCTATTTTTCCGTAAACCAGCGCTTTTGCAAGCGGTAGGCAACATTCACAAGCCCTATCATAACGGGCACCTCAACCAGCGGTCCGATGACTGCTGTAAAAGCAACACCAGAATTTAGACCAAAGACAGCCACAGCCACAGCAATTGCAAGTTCAAAGTTATTGCCGGCAGCGGTAAAAGCGAGGGTTGTACTTTTCGTATAGTCAGCACCTAACTTCTTCCCCATCCAGAAGGATATAAGAAACATGAGGATGAAGTAAATCAACATAGGTAGTGCTATGCGAAGAACATCAAGAGGCAACTGAACAATTAACTGCCCTTTTAGACTGAACATAACAACAATAGTACATAAGAGGGCAATTAAAGTAAGGGGGCTTATCTTTGGCACAACCTGTTGGTGGTAGCGCTCTTTACCCATCATTTTTATACCTATATAGCGCGTGAAAGCACCCGCTAAACACGGTATACCAAGATAAATAAAAACACTTTCCGCAATCTGCTTGATGCTGACCTCTACAGTGGCACCTTGGAGACCGAAATAAGGTGGAAGTATGGTGATAAAAAACCAAGCATATACGCTATACAACAGCACCTGAAACAGGCTATTAAATGCTACTAAACCAGCGGCATACTCACTACTACCTTTTGCAAGATCATTCCACACGATAACCATAGCAATACAACGTGCCAATCCAATCATGATGAGGCCAACCATATATTCTGGTTTGTCCTGCAGAAACACAACAGCCAGAACAAACATCAATAGGGGGCCAACGATCCAGTTCTGCAGCAGTGAAATTCCTAATACCTTCTTATTCTGGAAGACTTCTGGCATCTCTTCATATTTAACCTTGGTAAAGGGCGGATACATCATCAAGATCAGCCCTACGGCTATTGGTATGTTTGTGGTGCCAACTTGAAAGCGATAAATAAACGATTCAACACCAGGTATACAGTAGCCAATACCTACACCAAGGAACATCGCCAAAAAAATCCAGAGAGTTAACCATCGGTCAAGAAATGAGAGTTGACGCAAGACTGGTGATCTCATGGGTTTCCCTGCAGTAAATACGCGGAAATAGATTGGAGGATTTTATCTCGAACTTTTCTGTATTCCGGAAGTACCTCTTCAGATGAGCCAGTCAGACGAGAAGGATCTTCAAAGCCGATGTGTACCCGCTGAACACCGCCAAAAAAGAGCGGACACTGTTCATGCGCCGAGTCGCATAGCGTGATGACAAAATCGAACATCTGACCATCAAACTGCTCAAGCGTCTTTGATGTATGGTGTGAAATATCAACACCTAGCTCCAAGAGGACCTGTGCAGCCAAGGGGTTAACCTGTGTAGATTCAGTACCGGCAGATAAGGCAACAAATCGGTCGCCGAGGTAATGGTTAATTAAGCCCTCAGCCATTTGAGAGCGGCAAGAATTATGGGTACATAAGAAAAGGACTCTTTGCATAACCGTACGACCTCCTTTAAATGAGATACGCACAAATCATACTATCTGCTTATGCGGATGTAAAGAGGAAAAATAAAAACTAACAGTCTTTGTTTTGCCTATGTGCCTCGAGACGGCACTGGTCAGTTTGATGATCCTTATGTGAACAGCAATCATTGATGATGGTGGCTAAAATAGCCGTATGGGCTTTCGATAGCTGCAGTTGAAGTGAATAATACATCCAAATACCACCACGCCTATCCTCAAGCCAACCAGAGTTTTTCAAATAAGAAAGATGCCGTGAAACCGTAGATTGGGGAAGGTCGAGTGCAGACATCAAGTCACAAACACATAACTCTTTATACTCTGAGAGCAGGAGCAAAATACGTACTCGTGTTTCATCAGCAACAGATTTAAAAATTCTTGTGATTGTTTTCATGGATTTACTATAAGAAACCTGTAACGGGACGTCAAGCAGAGCATTTTGACTTAAGCGCAGACTTGACAGAGCACTTATTGTGTTTTACAATAAAACATATTGAATAAATCGATAATCATTATATATCGATATTACGATGACTAAAAGGAGGTCGCATGCTCAGCAGAACAAGATTTTTGGGGGGGCTGATACTAACCACCATGGTTGCTGTATTGGCAGGTTGCGAAACAGGTCCTCAAACCAAGCAGGATCTGACGGCTAAAACCACCATCACCGCAGTAAAGCCTCCTCAGCAGAAAGCCCCCGCACTTCCGAAAGGCGCGAGCGTAATCTCAACCGAAGAAGTCAAAGCTTTAGTGGCCAAAGGCCCTAAGGCCGGAAATTATCTGATGTTTGACAGCCGCCCAGCAACACGTTTCCATGCCGGCACCATTCCAACATCACTCATGCTGCCTTCAGCCGAGATGGAAAAGTTCGACAAAGAGGGTAAAGTACACCCCCTGCTTGGATCATATAAAAACAAACTTCTCATTTTCTGGTGCGGTGGTCCCACCTGCCCCTTCTCCATCAAAGGCGGTGAGCTTGCACTGAAATACGGCTATACCAATGTACGCATATACTCTGCTGGTGACCCAGCGTGGGCTAAAGCTGAACAACCTTTTGAATCTTCGGCTTCGTTTGTTAAAGACAGCAACATCTTACTCATAGATCTACGCACAACGCAGGAATTTGCTACGGCTCACATCCCACGAGCAATAAATCTTCCTGCTGCCAAACTGGAAAGCTACCAGGAAGAACATTGGCCTGCATTCAAAGGAGCGGCTATTGTCTTTTACAGCAACAAGCAAGCTGATATTGACAAAGCCCTCGAACTCATGAAGGATTACGGCCTTTCGAAGGCGACCTATTTTTCAGGGGGCGTAGAACGCTGGCAACAATTGGGTAACGCTGTTAAATCTGGTCCAAACCCAGCTCCTGCAAAACTAGTATTTATTCGTAAACTTAACCAACAAGATATCCCACTCGCATCTATTGATAAATTCATCAATGATCCGAACATAGTTATTCTTGATGTACGTGGTGAGGCCGAGCGTGCAACAGGCAGCTTTAAGGGATCACTCCATATACCTTTTGAGCAGATAGCAACTCGTTATACTGAAATCCCGAAAGACAAAATTGTCGTTGTCCATTGTGCGACTGGTATCCGGTCAAGTATTACCTACGAAACCCTCAAAGCTAAGGGGTTCTCAAATGTTAAGGTCATTAATGCCAATGTTAAATTTGTAAATGGCGTTCATAAAATAACCGAATAACGACATATATTTTCCTCTGCACTAATGGGCGGCCTGGCTTTATCCAGACCGCCCATTGTTTTGCCACACACATTTCCTTCTTGATATTTTCTTTATTATCTAAAGTTCACTTTTAATGCTAAAATTCACAGATAATAACTGTTTTTTGTAGATATCTTGCGTCGAACTGCGGCGTTAAGGTCTGGCTGAATATCAAGATTCCACGGTAAGCACTTGTATGTACTGTATCAACAACAAGAGTCGGGGATTTTCCTCACGATTGAGAGCAATGTCTGGAGTCCACCAATGCGTACTACGGTGAATAAGTTCACATGACAAGATCTCCGAAAACAAAGTCCAATCCTTGGGGGTATCCTGCTTCATTCCTCCTCGTGGCAGCCGCCTCCCTTGTCTGCACGCTCGTCCATACATTCATTGAGCCGGCTAACCTTGTAATGGTTTATCTCTATGTTGTAGTTGTTGCTGCCGTTCGCTTCGGACGTTGGCCGGCTATTATGACTGCAATACTCAGCCTTCTTTCCTTCGATTACTTTTTCGTCCCCCCAAAAATGCAGTTTATTTTCCGAGAAACCCAATACCTCATAACATTAGTAGGATTCCTTGTTGTTGCTATCGTTATAAGCTCGCTTATCGCACGGTCACGTGAA
>CAYVYW010000025.1:0-20252 GCA_964456065.1 uncultured Geobacteraceae bacterium | reverse complement strand
GCCGACTCCCTGCTCTGCGAATATCTCGCAGTGTAAAGCCGGTGTTCCCAAGAATACTCCTCTTTCAGAGGGGGAGAACGTCAAGATTGCCAAAAAACTATGGAGCATCGTAATGAAACGTATCCTTATCATTGAAGATGAAACGGATCTCGCTGAACTGATAGCCTATAACCTCCAGAAGGAGGGATATCAGGTGTCTATCTGTGCCAACGGTCGGGACGGACTTGAAACAGCGCGCCATGAACTACCAGATCTCATTCTGTTGGATCTGATGCTTCCGGAAATGATGGGAACAGAAGTCTGTACTATTCTGCGGCAACAGCAGAAAACCAGGACCATTCCCGTCCTTATTCTCACGGCCCGCAGTGACGAAATCGATCGGGTGGTCGGCTTTGAGGTGGGAGCAGATGACTATTTGGTTAAACCGTTTTCCATGCGAGAGCTGGTGCTGCGTATCAGAGCGCTTTTACGTCGGAGTGCACCGGAGGCGCCGCAGTTGGAGCGATTGGTCCAGGGGGGCATACAGATTGACTTGACCAGTCACCTCGTTAGCGTTGATGGTGAGCGGGTTGAGTTAACTGGTACAGAGTTTAAACTTTTAGTTTATCTTTGTGAACGACCAGGGCGTGTCTTGCAGCGGGAACTGCTGCTCCAGGAAGTCTGGGGCTATAACTTTGTTGGTGACACGAGAACCGTTGACACCCATATGACACGACTACGGGGCAAGTTGGGAGCTGCTGGTGATATGATTAAAACGGTGCGTGGCTTCGGCTATAAATTAGAGGAGGCATAATGCAGTTTCGCTGGAAACTGTTCATATCCTACTTTGTTATTACTCTGCTGGTGGCAGGTGCTGGTTTTCTCTATCTTAAGATTACGCTAGAACGTCAGATAACAGACCAAACAAAGGAAGCACTTGCAAGAAAAACAGCTCTGATTAGGCAAGCTATTCTTGAAGCGCCAATACGAAATCAGCAGGAGCAACTGCACCGCCTGGCCGACGCTGGGCAGGTGCGGGTAAGTGTAATTGCCCGTGATGGGCGCGTCATTGCTGACTCTGATGTTGCAGATACAGCTGTCCGCAACCTTGAAAACCATCTCATGCGTCCTGAGATTCAAGCAGCCCTTGCCAGTGGCAGTGGCTGGGCCAGCCGCTACTCAGAAACCATTAAAACAACCATGCTGTACTACACGGTTCAAGTTTCTGCTGATGGACCCTTATTGCGTTTAGCGCTCCCCATGGTACATCTCGATAAAGCCCGTTCTGACCTCCACCGCCTGCTGGGGGGTGTTGTCGTCGTTCTGCTTGGCATGTCCTTTATTCTGAGTGTGTTACTCTCCCGGCTTCTTTCCCGTCCCCTTGACTCCATTACACAGGCTGCAAGTCAGGTCAGTGAAGGTGAAAAGGGTGTGCGTGTCCATCTTGGCAATGGACCTGAATTTGACCGTCTGGCGACGGTTATGAACGCGATGGTTTCAAGAATCGAGACGCAAGTTGATAGCCTTGAGCAGGAACAGCAACGCCTTGCTGCCATTTTACGTGGCATGGGGGAGGGGGTCATGGTGACGGATGCCCAAGGGGTGATCCGCTTAGTGAATCCTGCCTTTAAAAAACAGTTCGGCTTGACGGGAGCAGTGGAAGGTGAGGCACTAGTCAATGTGTGCCGCCAGCCCGACCTTATTAATGCCATTGATCGGCAACGCTCAACCGGTGGTGAAGTACAGTGTGAGGTAACGGTCCCGATGACCGGCACGACGCTCTTAGCCCACGGTGTACCACTGACATCGGTTGGGGGACGCCATGGTGTTGTGGTGACCGTTTTTCATGATATTAGTGAGTTGAAAAGGCTTGAGCATATGCGGCGTGATTTTGTCGCCAATGTATCCCACGAATTACGGACGCCGGTGGCGGTTATCAAGGGATATGCAGAGACATTACTCGACGGGGCTTTGGCAGACATCCCTGAGCGTCGTCATCATTTTGTTTCTATTATAGCCCGCCATGCTGAGCGCTTAACGACACTGATCCAAGACATCTTAACCCTTTCACGCCTTGAGTCAAAGGAACTGCAGCTTAATCTGCATCCCCACGCCATTCGTGAAACGGTAGTGAAAGCCTGTCAGCTCATGGAAGATCATGCGTTGGCGAGTGGTATTACCATCCATAATGCCGTCCCCGAAGGATTGCCGGCTGTCCTGATTGATGAAGCGCAAATAGAGCAGGTTATCTTGAACCTTGTCGACAATGCTATTAAGTACTCCCCTTCCGGCGGTACGGTTACTATTGATGCGGCGCTGCATGGTAATCGCCTGCATGTCAGTGTGAGCGATACGGGGCTTGGTATTCCCGCCAAAGATCTGCCCCGTATTTTTGAGCGCTTCTACCGTGTCGATGAAGGACGTAGTCGTGAACAGGGGGGGACTGGTTTAGGACTTGCCATCGTAAAGCACATTGTCCAGATGCATAACGGTGAGGTTTCGGCTCGTAGTCAGGTGGGCGTTGGCACCGTCATTACCGTAGCCCTTCCGGTAATGGTTTAGCACTATTCTCTTCGGTATTCTTCTCGATCCACCTTCCTTGGAATGCAATACGTACGCGAATCTTTGCGTTGCTGTAACAGAGTTGTCACCTTGTGGGCGTACCGTAAACATACACGATGTTTATAACGTATGTTCACAAGGAGCAAACAATCATGAAAGCAATCAAGCGTATGCTGGTCGGTCTTGTGGCCGCCCTCAGCCTGACCGCCACCGCCCAGGCAGAAACACTCATCAACGGAGCCGGGGCGAGCTTCCCGTACCCACTCTACTCAAAGTGGTTCAGCGAGTACGCCAAAGTCAACCCTAACGCAAAATTCAACTATCAATCCATCGGCTCCGGTGGCGGTATCAAACAGATTACTGCCCGTACCGTTGATTTTGGTGCTTCCGACAAACCGTTGTCTGATGCTGAGCTGAAAGCAGCCTCCAGTGAATTGCTGCATATCCCTACGGTCATGGGCGCTGTAGTCGTTACCTATAATATCCCCGGTGTTACCAAAGGGCTGCGTTTAAGCCCAGCAACCCTCAGTGAGATTTTCCTCGGTAAAATCACAAAATGGAATGATGCAAAGCTTGCCAAGGACAACCCTGGCAAAAAACTACCTGATGCCCCGATCGTTGTTGTGCACCGTACCGATGGTAGTGGCACAACTTCTATATTCACCAGCTACTTAAACGAAGTCAGTCCTGAGTGGAAAACGGCCGTAGGTACCGGTACTGCAGTCCGTTGGCCGGTAGGATTGGGTGGTAAAGGGAACGAAGGTGTTGCTGGTCTGGTAAAGAACACGAAAAACGCCATCGGTTATGTTGAGTTGGCTTATGCAACGGAAAATAAGCTTGCATACGCTGATATTAAAAACAAAGCCGGCAAGTTTGTAACGCCGTCCATTGCAACCACTTCTGCGGCCGCTGCCGGTGCAGCGAAGAGCATGCCAAAAGACTACCGTATTGGTCTCGTTAATCAGCCTGGTGAAAAGGCATACCCGATTGCTGGTTTTACCTGGCTTTTGGTGTACAAGCAGCAGACTGATCCTGTGAAAGGCAAGGCTCTGGTTGACTTCCTGCGTTGGGAGCTCTCCAAAGGGCAACAAATGGCACCGGCGCTCTTATATGCACCCCTGCCAGCCAACGTAAATGCCATGGTGTTGAAGACCGTTAACAGCATTAAATACTGATCCAATGCATAGGGTGGGGGGATTCTCCCCCCACCTGGGAGTTTGTATGTCACAGGACGTTGTAACACCAACAAAGCGTATGGATGGTGATCGCCTTTTTCGCGGCGTAACCATTGCGGCAGCAGGGAGCATCATTGCCATCCTTGTACTGATGCTTGGCACTATGGTTTACGAAAGTGCTCCAGCAATTGCCGTTAGCGGTTTTAAATTTCTCACCAGCGTAATTTGGAATCCGGTCACCGAGGAATATGGTGCCCTTTCGTATTTCTATGGTTCAATCGTATCATCGGTGTTGGCCCTTTGCCTTGCTGCGCCGTTAAGCGTGGCTGCAGCTCTTTTTATCACGGAAATTTGTAACACACGGCTTGGTGGTGCCATCAGTTCACTTATAGAACTATTAGCTGCCATACCGAGTGTTATTTACGGTTTATGGGGTGTTTTGGTGATGGCCCCCTGGTTACAGCGTACTGTGCAGCCGTTTCTTAACGAATATCTCGGATTTCTGCCTTTTTTTAAGGGTGCCCCCTACGGCGTAAGTATGTTGGCCGCTATTTTTATTCTCATGATTATGGTTGTTCCGATCATAACCTCCATCACGAAAGAACTGATAATGGCGGTGCCAGATACGCAGCGAGAGGCTGCCGTTGCTCTTTGGGCCACCCGGTGGGAAATGATCAGAATGGCTGTCTTACCCTATGCACGTTCGGGGATCGTTGGTGCCGTTATTTTGGGCCTTGGACGGGCGGTTGGTGAAACCATGGCCGTGACGATGGTTATCGGTAATACGCCGCAAATATCTCTATCGTTATTGGCCCCGGCCTATACAATGCCCAGCGTTATCGCCAATGAGTTCCCCGAGGCTTCCAACCCGGTCCATGTTGCCTCTTTGATGGAAATCGGTCTCGTCTTGCTCATGGTGACCCTCTTAATCAATATTGCTGCACGGGTTTTGGTTTGGAGTGTCACGCGTAAAACGGGAGGTGCGCCATGACGGTTACTGGCCGTAAAATTATGAACCAGGCCATGACGGCTTCCATGGTTTTGGCTACTGCTCTGGTTCTGATTCCCCTGGGATTCATATTCTTTCATATTGTTTCCATGGGCATGAGTGCCATAACTCCTGACTTCTTTACGCAAATCCCAAAACCTCCCGGAGAAACCGGTGGTGGTATTGCCAATGGTATGGTCGGATCCCTGATTGTTATAGTAGGGGCTTCACTGATTGGTGTGCCAATTGGTATTCTTGGAGCAGTGTATCTAAGTGAATATGGATCCGGGTATGCCGCTACCGTTATACGCTTTTCTGCGGATGTTCTTTCCGGTATACCGACGATTATTACTGGTCTGATTGTTTACGGCTTGGTGGTTGTGCCGATGAAAGGTTTCTCTGCCATTGCCGGCTCAATTGCATTGTCATTGATTATGATTCCAATTGTATTGCGCACCACGGAAGAACAACTCAAGCTGGTACCGGTCACCATTCGTGAGGCATCGCTGGCTTTAGGGGTTCCAGTCTGGCGTACAACCCTGAAAGTTACACTTGTTTGTGCCAAAAACGGCATTATCACGGGCATCCTGCTTTCAGTGGCTCGTATTGCCGGAGAAACGGCACCGCTCCTCTTTACTGCTCTTGGCAACCTGTTCTGGTCAAAGAGCTTAGGTGAGCCGATCGCTACATTACCGCTCCAGATTTTTAACTTCGCCATTTCTCCCTATGAAGATTGGCATAAGCTTGCCTGGGGTGGGGCACTAGTGTTGGTGGTTGTTATGTTTAGTGTGAGCCTAACGGCCCGCTATTTTAACCGGTCACGTTTTTGACCGAAAACGACGTACGAGGATTTCCATGAGCTCAACTGTTTCAATTAAAAACCTTCAAGTCTATTTTGGCTCAAACCATGCCGTACGGGATGTTTCAATGGATATCCCGGCCACGAAGGTCACTGCCATCATTGGACCGTCAGGTTGTGGTAAATCAACGGTTTTGCGCAGTATTAACCGTATGCATGACTTAACCGTCGGTGCACGTGTCGCTGGGACCATCCTGCTCGACGATAATGATATTTACCACCGCGATACCGATCCGGTTACTATCAGGCGGCGCATCGGCATGGTGTTTCAAAAGCCCAATCCATTTCCTGCCATGTCCATCTACGATAACGTGGTTGCCGGCTATCGCTTAAATGGCATGTCCACCAAGAAAAGCGACCTCGACGCAACCGTGGAGGATTGTCTTATCAAGGTGTCTTTGTGGGAAGAAGTCAAAGACCGCCTGAATATCAGTGCCATGTCACTTTCTGGGGGCCAGCAACAGCGGCTATGTATAGCCAGAACCATTGCGGTCAAGCCGGACGTTATATTAATGGACGAGCCATGTTCTGCTTTGGATCCGCTCTCGACTTTGAAAATCGAAGAACTGATTCACGAGCTGAAGGAAAAATATACCATTGCCATTGTAACGCATAACATGCAACAGGCAGCCCGCGTGTCAGACAGCACGGCTTTCTTCTATATGGGGGAGTTGGTGGAGATTGACGCAACGAAGAAGGTTTTCACCAATCCGGCTGAAAAACGCACGGAAGATTATATTACAGGAAGGTTCGGCTAATGGAACGTGATCATATTAGTACCAGCTATGATGTTGAATTGCGGGAGTTACGCCAGGCACTGCTCAGTATGGGTGGACTGGTTGAGCTGATGATTTCAAATGCACTGAAGTCGCTTGTTGAGCGGGATTCGGAACTTGCCACCCGTACCATCGGCCTTGACCATGAAGTCAATGGACTTGAGGTGCAGATTGATGAGAAGTGTCTTGAAATTCTTGCCCTGCGCCAGCCAACGGCACGGGACTTGCGCTTTATTACCCTTGCCCTCAAAATTGTTACGGATCTCGAACGTATCGGTGATCAATGCTCCAATATTGCCAAGCGCGCCATGGAGCTCAATGAAGAGCCTGTTTTGAAGCCGTACATCGATATCCCCCGTATGGCGGATCGCGCTGGCACGATGCTACGTGAAGCGCTGGACTCCTTTGTGCGAGGAAATGATCAGCTTGCCACCAAGGTCTGTCAGGATGATGCAGAAGTCGATGTGCTCTTTCAACAGATTCAGCGTGAGCTCTATACCTACATGATTGAGGACCACGGTACCATCAGCCGGGCCATGAAACTAATTTATATCGCCAAATATTTAGAGCGTATTGCTGACCATGCCACAAACATTGCCGAGATGGTTATTTTTATGGTGAAAGGTAAAGATATTAGACACCTGAAATAAAAGTTGTGAAGTGTTACTTCATCGCACATGTATTGAGATTCAGTGTGCATACAACGAAGAAAGCCCTGCATAAGCAGGGCTTTTCTGTTTGAGAACTTTTAAACTGGTACCAGTCTCCGGACTCGAACCGGAACAGGGTTGCCCCCGGCAGATTTTGAGTCTGCTGTGTCTACCATTCCACCAGACTGGCACAGATTTGCTACTATACAGAATCAGGGTTGTATCCGTCAAGTCTCTCCCGTACAATAATCAATAAATTCACCCCAAGAGGTTGTGTACGTTATGGTGACGACTGCTGCTTTACGAGTTGCTGATAAAGCCCATGTCTGGCATCCCTTCACCCAGATGCAGGATTGGTGTGCCGATGACCCGATCATTATTACAGAAGGGCGTGGTGTTTGGCTCTATGATAGTGATGGTAACCGTTATCTTGATGGGGTTGCCTCAATGTGGACCAATGTCCATGGTCACTGCCATCCAGAACTGAATAAAGCATTAGCCAATCAAGCCGCACGCCTTGAGCACTCAACACTGCTCGGCCTTGCCAGTGAGCAATCCATTTTACTGGCTGAGGAACTGGTCAAGCGAACACCGACGGCTCTCAATAAGGTTTTCTACTCTGATAATGGTTCAACAGCCATGGAAGTTGCCCTGAAAATGGCCTATCAGTACCATTGTCATCACGGCGAGGCGCAACGTACAACGTTTGTACGTTTGGAGCATGCCTACCATGGGGATACTATCGGTGCCATGAGTATCGGCGGTATCGGTATCTATCATGATACCTTTCATCCGCTTTTGTTTGAGACGGTCGCTGCGCCAGCTCCTTATTGCTATCGCTGTTCTTTGGGGTGTACACCGGACAGCTGTCAGCTGGCCTGTTTAACTGCACTTGAACGGTTGGTTATAGACCATGGCAAAACAGTTGCCGGTGTCGTTCTGGAACCGTGTCTGCAAGGGGCAGGGGGCATGCTGGTTCATCCAAAGGGGTTTCTAGCCGGCGTACGTGCCCTTTGTGACCGCCATGGGGTGCTGTTAATTCTCGATGAAGTTGCAACCGGTTTCGGGAGAACGGGACGTATGTTTGCCTGCCAACATGAAGAGGTGTGCCCCGATATTCTGGCGCTCTCAAAAGGGCTTTGTGCCGGCTACCTTCCCTTGGCTGCAACCATGGCCACGGATACCATCTATCATGCATTTTTGGGTAATTATCATGAACTGAAGACGTTTTTCCATGGGCATACGTTCACCGGTAACCCCCTGGCCTGTGCCGTAGCCTTGGCTAGTCTGGCTCTTTTCGATCAGCAGGACCTGCTGGCGGCAGTGCACGAGCGTTCCGTACAGCTTGCGTCGCTTCTTAAGCGTTTTGTTGACCATCCCCATGTGGGGGATATCAGACAGATAGGTTTAGCAGCTGGTATTGAGTTGGTTATGAACCGCACAGAGCGCACTCCCTTTGCCTGGGAAGAGAAGATTGGTGTACGCATCAGTCAGGCTGCGCGCCGTCATGGAGTCTTTACACGCCCACTGGGTAATACGTTAGTGCTTTTCCCGCCCCTGTGTATCAGCGAACAGGAGTTGGACTATCTGGTGGATGGGGTCTATCAGGCACTCGTTGATGTATTGGGGGATGGACGGGGTATAAGTACTTTGAAAAAAGCCTGAAATACGGCAACGGGTTTCTGGTGCTGGTCGTACACGGTTACGCTACCATCAATGTCGCGACCCTCACAACGGGTAACCTTTGCCTGTGCACTGACGCTTCCTTCTGTTACCGCAGCTTGGAAACGTAGCGTAAGCTCCTTGGTGACAAAAGCGGTTCCTGGCGGTAAGAGCGTTTTTATTGCCATGGCCAGTGCTGTATCAGCCAGGGAAACCACGGCACCGCCATGCATGAGCCCGGTTCCCTGATAGTGACACCCCTTAAAAGCCATCGTGAGGTGGGCTTCCCCGTCAGCAGCACTCACAATTTCCATACCGAGATACCGTTCAAAAGGGGCAAGAGCTACCCAGGCGGGTAGTGTGAATGGCAGAGGCTCTCCTGCATGGACGATGGTATCATAGATTTCCTGGTAGGTATCACTCATCCCACGTCCTCATACTCTCGAACCCGGAAATGAGCCCCCAGCTTAAGAGCCTTCACTCTGCATGCCTCAATATCGACACCGGGAACGGTTACGGCACTGGCGGTGACGGTCGGTATATGTTTGGTGGCTTCAGCAATAAACTGACATACCGCTGCATACCCGTCGGCACCATAGGGGGTATTACAGAGTTCCTGATAGGTCCGTGGATCGGGTGCGTTTAAACTCACGGAAATATGATCCACAAGACCGGCCAGTTCGGGCAGGATATTCCTGCCATGCACAAGGTTGGCCTGCCCATCGGTATTGATTCTAATGCTGTAGCCACGTTCCTTCAGTGTTTTCGCAAGTTGTTTGACAAGGGAAAGGCGAATCAGCGGCTCGCCAAAACCACAAAAAACAATCTCCGTTATGTCATCCGGTGCTCCGATGGCGGCCAGCATCTCTTCATAGCCAGGTTCATGGTCGAGACAGAGGTTATGCCCTTTGACGGTAAGATCTTCGAACTTCGGGCAGAACGTACAGTGATTGGAACAGCGGCTAGTTATGTTGAGATAGAGGGCGTTTCGAATACGGTAGGCCAGTTTGCCAGAACTGTCCCACAAATCGATACCAAACAGTTTGCCTGCATTCATGGTGGTGACACGGGCAACATCTTCGAGGGTGACACCCTTAATCTCCGCAATTTTCTGTGCCGTTAGCAGTGTATAGGATGGTTCGTTACGCGTGCCACGGTGCGGTACGGGTGTCAGGTAGGGGGCATCGGTTTCCACCAGCAGGTGCTCAAGGTGGATTCCTTGTACGACGTCGGCCAGCATGGCATTGTTGGCATAGGTTATGGTACCGGGGATTGATAGGTACAGTCCCTGACTGATACAGGCCTTGGCAAAGGAGAGGTCACCGGAGAAGCAATGCATGACACCCCGTGTAACACCAACCTCGCGAATCAAGGCTAAGGTCTCTTCATGGGCAACGCGATCATGGATAACCACAGGGAGTCCGAGGGACTTGGCCAGCTCAAGCTGCATACGAAACACGCGTTGCTGCTCTTTACGGGGGGAACGATCACGATAGAAATCAAGACCTATTTCACCAATCGCTACGACTTTAGGATTTGTGGTCACCAGTTCCCGCAGTGTTTGCATAGCATCGTCAGCCACACCATCGGCATCATGGGGATGAATGCCAACCGTTGCATATAACTGGGGATAGCTTTGAACCAGGGCACAAACCTCGCGGCTTGAGGCCAGATCAGTGCCGATAACCACCATGCCGCGCACGCCGGCTTTTTCGGCCCGTGCCATCATGACATCCCAATCGGCGGTGTAGTCTTTGTAATAAATATGGCAGTGTGTATCTATTAAGGTGGGCTGTGTTCCCATGGATTAATTCCTTGTGCTGATGCTGTGCTGTTTTAAGAAAAGATCATAGTTCTGGCGCTGAAATCCGTCCAGCATAGCCCGCCCGTTATCGAGTACCAAAAGCGGTACGATATCTCCGCGATACTGTTCTTTCCATTCACGGTGAAACTGACTGGACTGGCTGATATCACGAATCTCAAAACGGACACCCCGCTCAAGAAGGTAGTGCTCAGCCCGGCGGCAGTGGCTGCAGTACTTTGCAACATACAGCACAAGCTGGTTGTGAGATGCAGCAGGGGATGCGGTCGGGATAACGGCACCGACAATAAGAAATGCCAGTAAAAACCGGCAGAGCCAGGTGCTGAAACGAACCGGTCGCATATGTTTATTGGCCCAGCAGCTGTTGAACGGCGCTTACAATACCATCGTGATCAATACCGACATCATGGCGTAACTGATTTTGTGGTCCCTGTTCAATAAAGCGATCAGGAATGCCAAGTCGACGGATTGGAACCGTATGCAGGCCGTTGTCGTGTAAAAGCTCTAAAACAGCACTGCCAAAGCCTCCCGGGAGTGCATTTTCTTCAACCGTTATCAGTGGTCCGCGAGCAGCAGCAGCCAAAAGCATGGTGTGATCCAATGGCTTGACAAAGCGCGCATTAATCACCGTACAGTCAATCCCTTGGGCCGCCAATGTCTCTGCTGCCTCCTGGGCTGCCGCCACTGGATGGCCGATGGCTATAATGGTCGCTGTCTGACCGCTTCGCAGCTCTTCAGCAACGCCGATAGGCAGTGCTGCCGCCGCTGTTTCGGTGACGAGGCCGCGACCGGCACCACGAGGATAGCGCAGGGCAACCGGCCCATCGTGCTGAACGGCAGTAACCAGCATAGCCCGCAACTCCTGTTCATCTTTCGGGGCCATACAGACAATACCTGGTAAGTGGCGAATAAAGGAGTAGTCGAAGACACCATGGTGAGTTGGTCCATCGTCACCCACCAGTCCTCCCCGGTCCATGGCAATGGTAACCGGTAGGTGCTGCAGGCAAACATCGTGGAAAACCTGATCATAGGCCCGCTGCATGAAGGATGAGTAGATGGCTACTACGGGACGGTACCCTTGGGAAGCCAGGCCTGCAGCGAAACAGACGGCGTGTTGTTCGGCGATACCAACATCAAAAAAACGCTCGGGATACATTTCGGCAAAACGGGATAAGCCGGTTCCCTCAGGCATGGCAGCTGTAATGGCCACAACCTTAGGGTTGTCAGCAGCAATCTGGCAGAGGGCTTGACCGAAATGGTCGGTATAGCTTGCGGCTGCAAGTTTTGGTGGGGCATTACCGGTGGCTATATCGAAAGAGCTGACACCGTGAAACTGATCAGGTTTGGTCTCAGCAGGGGGGTAGCCTTTCCCCTTGGTGGTCATGACATGAATTAAGAGTGGCCCTTCAATATCACGGGCATTCTTAAAAACCTCGGTAAGAGCCTCAAGGTTGTGGCCGTCAATCGGTCCGATATAATCAAACCCTAAGGCTTCAAAGAGTGCCCCTGGGGTCAAAAAGCCCTTTAAGGAATTTTCTGCACGCCGTGCAAACTTAAGTATGTCCTTACCGATACTAGGGATATTGCTGAATAGTTCCTTCATTTCCTTCTTTAACTCACGATAGTTGCGATTGTTAAGTTTACGGGAGATAAAGGCGGAAAAAGCACCCACGTTTTTAGAAATAGACATCTCGTTGTCATTCATGATGACAATCAGATTCTTTTTTAAATGCCCCGACTGGTTCAGCCCTTCAAAGGCGATACCACCAGTCATGGCGCCGTCACCAATGACGGCAATCACGCGGCTATTATTGTTATCCAGATCAGCGGCTACCGCCATGCCGAGGCCGGCAGAAATGGAGGTAGAGGCATGACCGACGCCGAAGGGGTCATGGATAGACTCGGAGCGTTTCGGAAAACCTGAAATCCCCTTGTATTGCCGTTGCGTGTGGAATCGTTCCCGTCTACCGGTCAGAAGTTTATGGGTATAGGCTTGATGTCCCACATCCCAAATGATTTTATCATGGGGGCTGCTGAAACAATAGTGCAGTGCCAGGGTAAGCTCGACAGCACCAAGATTCGATCCTAAGTGTCCCCCGGTTTCAGAAACCGTTTGCAAGAGAAACTGACGAATCTCTGCGGCAAGGGAGGTCATATCCTCTATGGAAAGCCTTTGCAGGTCATGTGGCGAGGCTATAGAAGCAAGCATGCGTACGGTTCCTTCATGGTGGTATGCTGTGTAATATATATCTATACCACCCAACCCCATGGGATTCAACAGACTTTCTAATCTGTTTTCACCGACTTTGATGGATTTTACGGGATGTTTTTAGTGGTTTGCCCGGTGGTGCCTGTGCTATACAGAACTGACGAATGTGGTTATTGAAAGGATAGTGATACATAAATGTTGACTGGCAAACAAAAACGTCATCTGCGTGCCTTGGGGCATGCCTTAAAGCCTGTGGTACTGATTGGGAAGCGGGAACTGGATGCAGCGGTGATCGCTGAGGCTGATCAGGCACTGGCAAGCCATGAACTGATCAAGGTTAAGCTGCTTGAAAGCTGTCTTCTTGACCGTAACGAAGCTGCCGCTTCTATGGCAGAAGCGACCGGTTCCGATGTGGCCCAGATTCTTGGCCGCACATTTTTACTCTACCGTCGGGGAGAAAAGCCGGTCCTGACGCTTCCGCAGTAGCCTGCTGTTTTCGTAATGGCTGCCAGTATGACCGGTCGGGCGGAAATTGTCATACTTGACCCTGTCTGCGGCACCGTGGTGCGGGAGCCGTTGCCCCGTCAGGCATATTTTGCCCCGCTGTGGGGGAGAGCGCTTGCCATGGCGCTGCTGGAACGTTTCCGTGCGGCAGGCCAAACGGTTGTGGTGCTTGCCACATCACCGTTAGCCGGCTACGGCGTGCCCTTAATCGGGACCGCAAGCCTGGTCTATCAGGATAGTGATGGTGTTGTGCGCAGTGATCGCCTGCACGGCTCTGTTGCAGCATCACTTTTTAGTTGTGGCATTGCTGCGCTGGTATTGCCCGTTGGCGCCCATGGCGAGCCGGTACTTACTATCCATGCTGATGGCTCCCTAACAAGAGCGTCGGTACCGCATGTAAGCGGTCTGTATCTCAAAGTCGGCACTGCGGCCCTCGAAGGGGTGCGCGGTGCCTGCCTGATTGACCATAACGGCAACTTGCAGGGAGCTGAAGCAGGTTTGGCACTGGTAGCCTGCGGTATTCATCAGATTGTTTTTCCTGCGCCTCCTGCGGCTCAACAGGTAACTGCAGAACCGGCAATGGCAGATCTATGGCGTCTCATCAATGCCTCTCCGCTCTTGTCTGGTCCGTGCGGGGTCGCAACCTTCGGCCGTTCTGCAATTGCTGGCCTTTGCCAGGCAGAAGGCATAACGCCCAGCTACCGTTTATTTGAAGCGCCGTCGGCGTATCCCCAGTTTCAGGCCGTCGTTCAACGAGCAGGCTGTCACGGCTGTGCCGTCGCTTGCTGGGGGCTTGACGAGCAAAGTAAGCCACAGGCTAGTTGGCGTGAGCTGGCCGGTTTTGTGGGATTAGCCGGTATAACGGATCAGGAACTTTTAACGGGGGTACTGCAGAAGGGACGTGCCTGCGGCATGGATCCCTCCATGCTGGCAACACTTCTGGTGGCGGCACCGGGTACTCCCCATGAACATGGCCAGGCCCTTGTTGACGAAAGCTTTTCTCTGCCGGTATTACAGGCTCAAGGTGCCTATCGTTCCTGGTCGTTGCAGGGCGTTCCTTTGACACCCTTGGAGCCACGTGCTGCAGTCGGGCAGACTCTGGCTCGTCTGGTCTCACCACAACCAGGGGCATGGACAACAGCCTTTATGTTGGCAGGGGAGCTTTTTCGTAAGCCGCTTGCATTAGATCGTTTTGACCTGACCGGTCGTGCCCGCCTGGTGGCAAGGTTAGAAGATGTCATGGCGGTTTTTGACGGTTTGGGAGCCTGTCTACTCACTTCTGTAGCCACCGATGTTGAAGAGTGGGCGGCGGTGCTCTCTGCAGTCAGCTCTCAAACATTATGTGCTGCTGATCTGGTTCAGGCAGGACAGGCAAGCATCGCAACGGAACGACGCCTGAATCAGCGTTTTCTCAAGGTGGTGGATCCGAGAAGTCTTTTGCCGGCATGTTTTTTTGTAGAGAGTAGCCCCTATGGTTTTGCCCCCCTGCATGCGCAGATGCTGCGTGATGAATGGGAGCGTTATGAAACTATCCGCCAATCTCAGGATGCTCCGCAAACGGTTGTCTGGGAGAGGGGTGGATCGCTGTGAATCGACGAAGGAGGATGCACCTATGCAAGCCCGTATAGCGTTAGTGCAAATGAAGCCGAAACTGGGACCGGTTGCTGATAACCTTGCGACCTGTATTCGTCTGATCGAAGAGGCCAGAGATGGTGGTGCCCAGATTGCCGTGCTTCCGGAGCTGGCTCTAACCGGTTATTTTCTGAAGGACTTGGTTCCTGATGTTGCCCGTTCCCTTGAAAGCCCTGAATTGCAACGTCTTATGGAACTTTCTCGCGATATCAGTATTGTGGTCGGTTTCGTTGAAGTAACTGCAGATTATCAGTTCTATAACGCTGCAGCCTGGCTTGAGGATGGGGAGTGTCTCCATCTGCATCGTAAAGTCTACCTGCCAACCTACGGTCTGTTCGACGAGCAGCGCTACCTCGGCCGTGGTGACCGTTTCAGGGCTTTCGATTCCAAGTATGGCCGTGTTGGCCTTTTGGTCTGTGAAGATATGTGGCACCTTTCGGCTCCCTATCTCTTGGCAATGGATGGCGCCACCACCTTGGTCTGTCTTTCCAGTAGCCCTGGACGGGGTGTTGAAGGTGAGGGGCTGGCAACAGCAGCAAGTTGGCGTTCATTAACCAGTTCCATTGCCCGCTTTTTGACCTGCCAAGTGGTGTACGTCAATCGGGTCGGTTTTGAAGATGGTCTCTGTTTTTGGGGAGGCTCCCACCTGGTCAATCCCGACGGATTGATCTGTGCTGAAGCAGCTGTCTTTGATGAAGCACTGCTCGTGGCGGATCTTTCTGAGGCTGTTTTACGACGTGAACGGATAGGCTCCCCTTTGTTACGAGATGAAGATCCAAGCCTAACGCTTCGCGAACTGGCACGAATTGTCGATGAAAGGAGCTGGTGAGATGGGTATTCCTGCCATTAATACCGCATTGGTGCGACGTATACTGGTCTCCTTTCTCCATGAGGAAATAACCAAAGTCGGAGCGAAGAAAGCTGTACTCGGTCTCTCTGGCGGCATTGATTCGGCCCTGGTCTGCTTTCTGGCTGCCGAGGCCCTGGGACCTGAAAATGTCCACGCCATCTGTATGCCCTATAAAACCAGTAATCCTGAATCGGAAGCCCATGCAGCCCTGGTTGCCCAAGCCTGTGGGGTTACCTATCAGGTTTTACCGATTACGCCGATGGTCGATGCTTATTTTAATCAGCTCCCTGAAGCAAGTCCCATGCGCCGTGGTAATAAAATGGCACGTGAGCGTATGACGGTACTCTTCGATCATTCTGCGCTGTACGGGGCCTTGGTATTAGGCACCAGTAATAAGACAGAACTGTTACTTGGTTATGGCACCCTGTATGGCGACATGGCCTCTGCCTTAAACCCGATTGGTGATCTCTATAAGAGTCATGTATGGCAACTTTCGGAGGCTGTTGGTGTGCCGCAGGCTGTTGTTGACAAAAAACCTTCGGCGGACCTCTGGGCTGGCCAGACCGACGAGGAGGAACTTGGTTTTCGCTATAGTGATGTAGATGACCTGTTGTACCGCATGGTTGATCAGCGGGCTGAGCGTGATGCGTTAATCGCCGATGGTTTTTCGAGCGACTTTATCGACGAGATTTATACTAAAGTACAAAACTCGCACTTCAAGCGTCGTTTACCCGTCATTGCAAAACTTTCGACCCGTACCATTGAACGGGATTTCCGTTATTCACGGGATTGGGGCAAATAACCGTTTGCCGTAGGGAAGGGGAAAACCATGCCGGCTAATCTGTTTGAAGCGTTGGAGCCGTCCATTAGTGCCTTGCTAGGCGGTGCTCAGGTGGATTTAGTGCGGCAGACACCTGCAACAAAGTGTGAGAAGCGTTGCACACAGTTGATGCTACCGATCAGCATTGATGATACTGACCACCTCTTTCTTGCCCGTAGACCCGGTCTTGATTTTACCAAGAGCGAACAGCAGTTCATGCAGGAGTTTCTGACCGCTTTTTCAGGGCTCTATACCGGATTCAAGCTTGAAGGGTACGCCTTTCATTTTAGAACCGCGCTTCTTGCCTCTATTATGGATATCACGGTGGCCCGTTTTCTGCGGGGTGACCGCTCAAAAGCCTTTTGGCCGATTCAACAACTGATCCAGCTTTTAAAATCCCTTTCCTATCAGCGCTACGAAGGAAAGCCGGCTACCACCGGTTTTCTGGTGCATCGAACCACGGAACCGGCCCTGAAAAAAGCTGTAAAAGACCGCAAGCATGTATTTATCCCCCTGCAACACCATGAACAGGTCACGGCAACTTTTCTGGATAATCCACTGACGTACCGCTTTATTGATGGTAACAATCTATTTTTTGTCAGCAATGTCCAGATGCAGGTGGCGGGTTTATTACGTACGGATGATGCAGCGACCACGACCGATATAGAGCGCCTGACTCAACGGGAGATTTTTTCCATGGTGCGCCGTTGCGGGCAGGGGGCTTTCGCCATTACCGTCAATGAAGTCTCGGAAATAGAAGTTTTAATCAGTCCGGCTAAGCTGATGGTTAGACGTAAAGGGGTCTGGGCTATTTTTGATCCTGATATTTTCCGTAATTTTCTTGAAGGCAGTATCGATGAGGAGTCCATCGATGATTTACTCTGGACGGTCTATGCTGTTTCAAAGCTGCGCCATGGAGCTGTTATTCTGATTTATACCGGCACGGCAAAGCAGCTTGCCCCCCTTAAAAAGGGATCTGTTGGTGGTGACGACCCGATTGTACGGCTTTTACAGAGCCAGGTGCGGGGACTGACCATTAATAAATTGAAAACAAGCGGTATTTTGTTGCGCATTCTTACGTCGGATGGCATTACGGTGCTGGATAACCGGGGTAAACTGGTGGAGTCGGGATTTATAATCGATACCTCCCATGCCCGGGAAATGGTAACCGGTGGAGGGCGAACAACGGCCGCTATCGCAGCATCCTCCTTTGGTAAGGTTATTAAGGTCTCCCAAGACGGACCGATTGAACTCTATCAGGATGGGACGCTTATCTACCGCTTTGGTTAGACCAGCTCTCCGATCAAGTGCTGGTTATCTACACCCTCAATCCGAACGGTTCGGATCTGATTACAAGCCATATTCGTGGCTGGGTACTGAACAGAAATGTAGTTGTCGCTTAACCCTAGCAAGGTCCCATCATCGCTGAGTCGACGGTTTCCTAAGACAGAAAGCTTTTTCCCAATAAACCCTCGCAAGAAAGCCTGGTGTTTCTCATGACGCAGCGCCTGTGCCTGTTCCACACGACCACGTATGGTGTCTGGTGCGAGATGGCCTGGCAAGAGATCTGCCTGTGTGCCAGGACGACGAGAATAGGGGAAAACATGCAGGTCACAGATCGGCAGGTTCTGGATTAAGTCCATGCTGTCCTGGAAGTCTTGTGCGGTTTCACCAGGGTAGCCGACTATGATGTCAGCGGCAATGTAGGCATTGGGCATTTTCTGGTGCGCCTTCATTATGCGTTCTCCGTAGAAGGTGCGGTTGTAGTGGCGTCCCATGGAGCTAAGAATTCGGTTCGAACCGCTTTGCAAGGGAATATGCAGATGCTTACACAAGCGTGGCTCTGATGCCATGGCCAGTAGTATTTCATTACTGAGTTCGGTCGGCTCGAGGGAGCCTAGACGAATTCTCTCAACTGAACAATCTCGTAGAAGTGCTTTAAGCAGTTCCTCGAGGGAGCTGATAGGGGTAAGGTCAAGACCATAGGCTCCGATATGAATGCCGGTCAAAACCAGTTCGCGGTGCCCGGAAGCCACCAGATCATTGGCTGTTTTTACAAGGGGGCCATAGGGTACGGAGCGGCTTTTACCCCGTGCGGTCGGCACGATACAGTAGCTGCAGCCGGCATCACAACCGTTTTGTATTTGAAGAAAAGCCCGTGTCTGATCACTGTAACTGGTTAGCGGTAGCGGGCTGTCATTGGTATTTTCCCCATAGGGGGTTACCTGTGACCGACCGGATTGTATCAGCTCCAGAAACGTCTGCTTGTCAAGGTTACCGATAACTTGACTGACTTCCGGCAGTGCTGCCAGTTCCTGGGGAGCCACCTGCGCATAACAGCCAGTAACTATGATGGTTGCCGTTGGGTTTATGCGGTGAGCACGCCTTACAAGCCGCCGTGTATCGCGGTCACTTCTACTGGTAACGGTACAACTATTGATGATATAGATGTCTGCCGGTGAGTTGAAAGCGGTTTGTTGATAGCCATGTTCCAGTAACTGCTGGGCAAGAGAGGCGCCTTCGAACTGATTTACTTTGCAGCCGAGCGTTGTTATGGCGAAGCGTGTCTGTAATGATGGTGTATGTTTTTTCATAGTGATACCGTACTCCTACCATATGACAGATGATGGTATCCACAGCTTTCTTGTCAAAGACAGATTTTTGATGTATAGGAATAATTACTATTTGGAATTGAAGTAGGCGATAGAAAAGGAGCTGACAATGATTAGTAAGACTATGGCTGACGCTTTAAATGATCACATGAATTTTGAGATGCTCTCTGCCAACGTATACCTCTGCATGTCTTCAGCGTCCAATGAGATGGGGCTTAAAGGTGCTGCATCGTGGTTTATGGTGCAGTATCAGGAAGAAATGACCCACTTCATGAAGTTCTATAATTATCTGGTGGAGCAGGGTATCAATATTTCTCTGGATGGCTGTAAAAAGATTCCTAACAAGTACAAGTCACTGCTTGACCTCTTTCAGAAGACGCTGGCCCATGAGCAACAGGTCACGAAGCGGATTAATGACCTCATGGAGCAAGCGGTCAAAGAGAAAGACCACGCAACACAAATTTTTCTTCAGTGGTTTGTTACCGAGCAGATTGAAGAAGAGAATAATGACCGCGACATTATAGCAAAACTCAAAATCATCGGCGAAAACGGCCATGGTATTTTAATGGTGGATAATGAGCTGGGACAACGCACTTTCGTCGCACCGGCAGGTGGTGCAGCACCGTTTCCTGTAGCCTAGATTAGTACACATTAATAATTTATTAGAAGCCCGTTCTTACTTAGATGTAAGGCGGGCTTTTTGTTCAAATGTCTAAAACCCGCATAAATTAGGGGTTTTTAAAAAAGGTGTTGTGGTTTTTTCCTTGCCAATTAAAACTGCTTGGTATAAAAATTAAAAAAAAGAATATAGTGTTTTTAATCTTTAATTTGATCGGGCAGGCGTACAAAACCCCATAACGTCTGTCAAGAAAAGGAGAGAAAAGCGTATGCGTAAGTCAAACAAGCTGTTGATTGCTGCGGTTCTGGCTCTGGCTGTGCCGAGTGCTGCTCTGGCGAGTGATGTGGACCTACAGGTCCGTATCGACAAGCTGACCAAGCAGATGGACGATCTGAAGGGCCAAGTTCAGAAGATCGAAGACAAGCAACTGGGAAAGTGGTTGTCCATTGGTGGTAAGTATGAGTTTCGGGTTGATAGTTTAACAGGCCTTTGAAAAACTATTGAATTTGGTTCCTGCCTCCCTCGCTTGAAGC
>CAYVYW010000024.1:0-22155 GCA_964456065.1 uncultured Geobacteraceae bacterium | reverse complement strand
GTGTAAAGCCGGTGTTCCCAAGAATCCTCCTCTTTCAGAGGGGGAGAACGTCAAAGCGTAGCAGGTAAGGAGATCTGATGGCCGCATCGTCAACGACATCTACGGTTATTGAGCTTGGCCTGGTACAGATTCTGTCTGCCTATGCCCTTATTCTCGTGGCGATGGCACTTAGCCGCTTCAGCACGGTTGGTCAAGAGAAAGGTCTCCTCACCAGTTCCCTGCGTATGGTGGTTCAGCTTTTGGCTGTTGGCTATCTCCTGCAGATTGTTTTTACCATTGACTCACCATGGGTAGTTATTTTGGTGCTCTTGGTGATGATTGCCTTTTCACTGCAAGTGGCTGGATCGCGCCTTGAACAGCGCATGCCTGGCTTTTACCGAGCTGTTGGCAGTTCTCTGTTAATAGGCTGTGGCGTTGTCACCTTTTATTTCGCCCTTGTGGTTGTAGGGCATACGCCTTGGTATAACCCCCAGTACCTAATCCCGTTGGCCGGTATGATTATCGGCAATGCCATGAACGGCGCAAGCCTTGCAGCCGAGCGTCTTGCCTCTGAGTTTCAGGAACGGCGTGTGGAGCTTGAAACGGCACTTTGCTTGGGAGCGTCACCCCGCCAGGCAGCAACCCCTGCCGTACGATCGGCTTTTCGTGCGGCACTGATGCCTACCATTAATAGTATGGCTGCTACGGGTATCGTTGCACTGCCTGGTATGATGACCGGCCAGATCCTCTCGGGAACAGAACCGGTTATGGCGGTGCGGTACCAGATAGCCATTATGTGTGCGATTACTGCAGCGGTCAGCATCACGGCGTTTCTGGTACTTATACAGGGCAGCCGCCTCTATTTTACTAGCGCGCATCAGTTGCGGCTACCGCAGCATACTCCATAACAATCATGGCTTATCCCCGTTATAGAGAGCCGGTCTATCGGCCGCCCAGTGAGGCGAACAGTCTTGTTCTCCAGATTACAATCGGCTGTTCCCAAAACCACTGTCGCTTTTGTGGCATGTATAAGCACAAACGGTATACCGTCCGTGAGCCCCTGAACTGCTTGGCGAGCTTGATGGTCTACCGCATCGGTATAAAGAACAGGTGACGCGGGTCTTCCTTGCCGATGGCGATGCTCTGGCATATCCCTTCGACGGTCTTATGGTTTTGCTACAGGCGTTTCAGGTTGCTTTTCCCCGTCTGCAGCGGGTTTCTTCCTATGCGTCACCCAAAAGTCTGGCCGAAAAAACCCAGCAGGAAATGCAGCAGCTTCGAGCTGCCGGTTTGCGACTACTCTACCTTGGTCTTGAGTCCGGTGATCCGGAAACACTTGCCATCTCGGGGAAGGGGTATCACCCTGATGAGGTGGCCTCCTTGGCGATGATGGCACGCAGAGCTGGCATGAAATTGTCGGTGACGGCGATTCTCGGTTTGGGAGGGCGTGCAAGGAGTTCCCAACATGCTAAAGCCACGGCAGATTGGGTTAATCTTGTTAACCCGGAGTTTTTCTCCCTGCTAACTCTTTTTGTTCGGCATAACGATGCCTTTCTCTCCTCACTTGAACGTATGACGGTACGGGATATTTTTGATGAGGTACGTCGCATGCTTGAGGACCTTCATCCTTGCAAGACCATTCTACGTTCCAACCACGTTTCAAATCTGATTACACTTGCTGGCAGCTATCCCAAAGTCCGTGAGCGGCTTCTGGCTGATCTTCGACGTGCGCGTCTTCAGGCAGAAGGATACCCAGGTCTTTTAGACTCTATTCCCGACTATGCGGAGTCCATGTGACGTCGCGCTTATATATGATGCTGATGGCGCGGATGCATGGACTTCTTTCTTCCGGTCGTCTTGGTAAATATACTCAAAAAAGACGCCTACCATCCCCGCCTAAAGAGCGAGGCTTTCCCGGCGGGGGTTATGTAATGTCGTGGTCACGCTATGAGCCTTGTATGGTATGTTTTCCCTTTGGCTGTAAAGCTAACGGCTACAAAATAAAGTGATGATTTAAATCTTTTGATTATAATTTGGGGGGCAGGAAGGTTACGGCATCGAGAGGGCAGGCTTCGAAACATGCTTTGCAGTAGGTGCAGCGGGAGGGGTCGGTTAATACGGCTCTTTTTTTGGGCCCAAAGGTGGCTAAGGTCAGAATTTTTTCAGGGCAGGCTACAATACAGCGACCACACCCTGAACAACGCTCAGGGGCAATCTGTACCATGGCCTCACTCACCGAAGAGGTCCTGCTGCTGCCAGTCTTTGTGCACAACTTGACGGGTCCGTAGTGGGTAGTAGCGCGGACAGGTACTAATCACGGCAGCAACGGTCTGCTTGCAATTGCGGCGGCACCGCTTACAGAGACGGTTAATTTCTTCATCGGGTGCAATGGTGGTTAGCCGGGGGGCCATGTCAAGTCTCGTCCTGCAAGCAGGTGAATGTGGAGGTGAAAGACCGTTTGACCGGCTCCGGCACCGTTATTCTGTACTAAGCGAAAGCCCTCTTCATCATAACCGTACTGCCTTGCAAGTACGGCTGCTTTGAGAAAAAGATGTCCGACAAGGGCTGCATCGCTAACCTCCATGTCAAGACAGCCACTCACGTGCCGTTTGGGAATCAGCAAAAGGTGTAACGGAGCCTGGGGAGCAATGTCTTTGATAGCAATCATCTGATCATCTTCATAGACAATCTCAGCGGGAATCGTTCGATCGAGTATCTTACAGAATATGCAGTCCATACCGTTACTCCAGGTCAATATGTATCAGGAATTCACGATTACCATCGGCACCCGTGATGGGCGAGTCACAGATGCCGCGCACCTGACCACCTAACTGCTCCGCACACGCCACAACCTTCTGTTTTGCGCGCTCATGCTGCAGAGGGTCTCGCACGATTCCCCCTTTACCAATGGCATCACGTCCAACTTCGAACTGCGGCTTTATCAATGCTACCACGGTTGCGGGCCTGCGTAAGAGCGCCATGGTTGGTGGTAATACCAGCTCCAGAGAAATGAAAGAAGCGTCAATAACAGCCAGGTCCGGTTGCGGTATCAGACCCACCGCATCAAGGTGGCGGATGTTGGTCTTCTCCATGACCACGACACGGGGGTCTTCCCGTAGTTTCCAGGCCAGCTGCCCATACCCTACATCAACAGCATAGACACGCTGCGCACCACGCTGCAAGAGACAGTCGGTAAACCCACCGGTTGAAGCTCCGACGTCAATCGCGACACGATCGACGACATGCAGATTGAAAGCCTTAAGGGCGGCATCAAGCTTTAAGCCGCCACGGCTCACAAAAGGAAGAACATCACCCTTGATTCTGATCAGGGCATCAGGAAGAACCATCTGCCCGGCTTTCTGAGCAGCATGATCACCCACGACCACCTGCCCAGCCATAATCAGTGCCTGGGCTTTTTCACGGGACGGGGCAAGGCCCCGTTCCAGCATGACACGGTCAAGGCGCTGCTTCGTACTCATGCACCTACAAGTTGTGACTTCGTAAAAATAGTGCGCAGCCAATAACCCTCGGCCTCGATATTCTCACGGCCGCCCTCTTCACGGTCGACAAGAGCAACAATCCCGAGGACATCCAGCCCTTCTTCCTTGGCGCGGTTAACTGCTTTCATGGATGACCCACCAGTGGTGACCACATCCTCAACAATGATGACTTTGGTACCAGCAGGAAGGTTTTTCCGACCTTCCAGCCACTGGCCGGTGCCATGTCCTTTCGGCTCTTTGCGGATAATGAAGGCATGCATTGGGCAGCCGTCAAGATAAGCGGCAATGGATGTGGCGGTTGCAATCGGATCGGCACCAAGGGTGATACCACCTACAGCCTGTACACCGGCAACATCTTTGATTGCTTCATAGAAAAGGCGCCCGACCAACAGGCCTCCTTCAGCATGTAACGTGGTCTGTTTTCCATCGAAATAGAAATCGCTCTGGCGTCCAGAGGCAAGGGTTACAAGCCGTTTTTCATAGGAAAGCTCGAGGATAATCTCTTTAAGGCGTTCACGGTCAGTCATTGACATCACTCCTCTTTAAAAAGTTCCTGCTGTGCCTGACAGGGGTCGCAGGGGATGGGAAAATGTATGGGGTAGTTGCCAGTAAAACAGGCGGTACAGAAGCCGGTTTCCTTCATGCCGGTGGCACTGAGAAGACCGTCCTCGGAGAGGTATCCGAGGCTGTCCGCTGTGATATAACGACGGATCTCATCGAGAGAATGTGATGAGGAAATCAACTCTTTACGGTTTGGTGTGTCAATACCATAAAAACATGGGAAACTGGTGGGTGGCGATGAAATCCGCATATGGACCTCCTTCGCTCCCGCGTTGCGAACCATCTTGACAATCTTTCTGGAGGTGGTTCCCCGCACGATTGAGTCGTCAATGACCACAACCCGTTTTCCTTCCAAGAGCTCCCTAATCGGATTGAGTTTTATTTTGACACCGAAATGCCGTATGGACTGAGCCGGCTCAATAAAGGTCCGTCCCACATAATGGTTTCGAATCAAGCCAAGTTCAAACGGTATGCCAGCCTGTTCTGCATACCCCATGGCTGAGGGGACACCTGAGTCAGGTACGGCAATGACAACATCAGCATCGACATGATGCTCTCGAGCCAACTGCCGCCCGAGCTCTTTCCTGATTTGATAGACATTCTTACCGAAGATATTTGAGTCAGGGCGTGCAAAATAAACAAATTCAAAGATACAGGGCGTTGGCTCAATGGCTTTAAACGGGAAAAAAGACTCCATCGCGCCATCGCTGGTGAACACCAGCATTTCTCCGGGTTCAACCTCGCGAACAAACTCAGCTTCAATAAGATCGAGAGCGCAGCTCTCAGAAGCTACAACCCATGCCGCTCCAAGGCGCCCCAGACAAAGCGGTCTAAATCCGTTTGGATCGCGGACAGCAATCATGCGGGACTCAGTCAGAAAGAGCAGGCAATAGGCACCCATAACACGGTTTAGGGCATCTTTGATGCGTTCTATCAAGGAGTTGGTGTTGGATACAGCCAGGAGATGGATGATAATTTCGCTATCCATCGTGGTCTGAAAAATCGATCCGTAGGCCTCTAATTCCGCCTTAAGAAGGTTCGCATTCACCAGATTACCATTATGGGCCAGCGCGATGGAGCCACGGGAGTAGTCCACCATAATGGGTTGGACGTTTTTCTCTACAGACGCTCCAGCGGTGGAATAACGCACGTGTCCGATGGCAGCCTCGCCCGGTAGTTTGTTGAAGACTTTCTGGTTACCGAAAACATCGGCCACCAGTCCCATTCTTTTATGGGCATGAAGGCCGTGACCATCTGATGATACGATGCCACAGCTTTCCTGACCACGATGTTGTAGTGCGTAGAGGCCAAGATAGGTCAGGTTTGCGGCCTCAGGATGGCCGTAAATACCGAAGACGCCACATTCTTCTTCTGGTCTTTGGAGCTCGATCATAACAGATTGTCCCTTACATAGCGTGCAGCGTTGGTGTACAGAATGAGGCCGTCTCCGCTTTCAGGTAGCTCTTCGCGGGTCCAGCGGGGATGTTGGGTATAGTGCACGAAAGCTTCAGGGTGTGGCATGAGACCAAAGAGTCGTCCGCTCGGATCACAGAGGCCGGCAATGGCGTTCACAGATCCATTGGGGTTCTCGGGGAAATCCATGGTGGGGGTGTAGCTGGCATCACTATACCGTAAACAGGTCAGGTGCTGCCCTTCAAGTAGCGCCAATGTTTGCGGTGTATCGGTGACAAACTTTCCTTCACCATGACGAATAGGTAGATAAATACCCTGTTGAATCCCCTGTGTAAAAACACAGGGAGAGGCAGGGTCACTTGCAAGATAGCACCAGCGGTCTTGGAATCTTCCACAGTCGTTATGGCAGAGGGTCACGCGCTGGGTGAATCCCGCTCCATCAAGTGCGGGTAACATCCCCATTTTAACCATCAATTGGAAGCCGTTACAAACACCTAGGACCAGTTTTCCATCAGCGATAAATCGCTCAAACTGACGTACCAGGGGTTCGCCGTTTTTAGCGACCGTGGCATGGGTGAGGCGATTGGCTTGGGCTTTGGCGCTCCCGAGGTCGTCACCATCAAGAAAACCGCCCGTTAGGTTTAAAAAGTGAAAGTCATCCAGGGAGACATCCCCCGAGAGCAGTTCTGCAATGTGGGCGATTACCACATCATCAAAACCGCCAAGACGGCAGGCGTGTGCAGCCTCCATTTCGCAGTTGGTTCCGTTACCGGTTAAGACAATCGCACGGGTCCGTTGCATAGGTTACAGCTCCTTCAGTGGCTTTTGCCACGCAGCTTTTAGGTTGGCACAGCTACTGTCGATGACGGTGGCACCGCTTAGGCCGGTGATGGTCAGACGGTCATGGGAGGCAACCGTTCCCAGAACCTGACATCCAGTCGGCGTCATGAGGGTTCTAAAGGCCTCAAGCTTATCGGGGGAAATCGTAACTAAAAGACGGGATGCAGACTCACTGAACAATAAAACTTCATCGCTGTGACGGCTGTTGTCACCACTAAATGCGACGGAGGTGAGCGTAAGGTCACAGCCATAGCCGCCGGCAAAGGCGCTCTCCGCTACGGCGACGGCTAGGCCGCCATCCGACAGGTCATGGGCTGATGCAACCAATCCTGCCATAACAGCCTGGTGAAAGGCGTGGTAGCGTGCTTTGGCGGTTACTAAGTCAACAACCGGTACCTGGTTTCCGGTGTAACCCTGCATGGTGTAATATTCTGAAGCACCGAGCTCATCAGCCGTCACACCAAGGAGGCACACCACATCGCCGGGGCGTTTAAAATCCATGGTACAGGCTTTGCGGGCATCGGGGATGGTTCCAATAACCGAGAAGAGCAGTGTCGGCGGGATGGATATTTTGACGGAACCATCATAGAAATCGTTTTTCATAGAATCTTTGCCGGAAATGAGCGGCAGGTTCAAGGGGACACAGAGGTCTAAGAGCGCTTGGTTTGCACGCACAAGCTGGGCCATTTTGTAAGGCCCATCGGGCGTCTTTTCTGACAGGACCGGATCACACCAGCAGAAGTTGTCAAGGCCGGCCCAGTGGTTGGGGTTGCCGCCGACAGCGATATAGTTGCGCAGTGCCTCGTCAATGGCGTTGGCTGCCATATGATAGGCATCGATATCCGAGTAACGGGGGCAGATACCATGGGAAACAACAACGCCTTTGAAAGAATCGAGTACTGGACGAACCACGGCAGCATCCGAGGGCCCATCATTGGTTACGCCGGTGAACGGCTTGACAACGGAACCGCCTTGTACTTCATGGTCATAACGACGTACCACGGACTCTTTTGAGCAGATATTCAGTCGGCCCAGTAGCGCAAGGAGGTCTGGTGTATGGTCGCTGACGGTTGCAGGGGCAGGCTCAGGATGAGATGGCGGTTGCCATTTAGCAGGAATCTGCATGGGGGGGAGCCCCTCATGCATAAAATCAATCGGTAACCATGCAACGGTTTTACCATCATACAGTATGTGGAAGACACCGTCGTTTGTAAACTCTCCAAGCACACTCGCTTCGACACCGAAGGCTTGCGCCATGGCAAGGAACTGGTCAAGCTGTGCCGGGGGGACTGCTAGCGACATCCGTTCCTGCGCTTCGGAGATGAGGATTTCCCATGGATTCAAACCGGGATACTTGAGGGGGGCTTTGGCCAGATCCATGCGACAACCACCGCATTCGCCTGCCATTTCACCGATTGAGGAGGAGAGCCCGCCAGCACCGTTGTCAGTTATAAATCGATAGAGGCCTTTGTCACGGGCACGGATCAGGAAGTCAAACATCCGTTTTTGAGTAATCGGATCACCAATCTGTACCGCGGTGACCGGAGAGTTCTCATTCAATTCCTCTGAAGAGAAGGTGGCCCCGTGGATACCGTCTTTACCGATGCGCCCACCGGTCATAACAATAACATCACCTGGCTCAATTGACTTTTCATGTCCCGGACGACCGTTGACTGTTCGGGGCATCATGCCTGCGGTACCACAGAACACGAGCGGTTTCCCTGCGAATCGCTCATCAAAAACCAATGAGCCGTTTACGGTTGGGATACCACTTTTGTTGCCTCCATGCTCGACCCCTTCCACAACCCCTTCATAAATGCGGCGGGGGTGGAGCAGACGGCTTGGCAGCGGCTTATCATAGAAAGGGTCTGCAAAGCAGAAAACGTCGGTGTTAAAAATCAAGCGTGCTCCTTGACCGGTACCAAAGGGGTCACGGTTAACACCAACAATACCGGTTAGTGCCCCGCCGTACGGATCAAGAGCTGAGGGTGAGTTGTGGGTTTCAACTTTGAAAACCAGCGAATTATGCTCGTCAAAGGTAATAACGCCGGCATTGTCTTTAAAAACAGACAGGCAGAAGTCCTGGTCACCGAGTGCTTCCCGTACCTCTCGGGTTGTCTGCTGAATGAAGCTTTTAAAAAGGGATTGAATCTCCCGCTTGGTGCCGTGCTCATCTTCATAGTGTACTGTTGCCGCAAAGATTTTATGTTTGCAGTGCTCAGACCATGTTTGGGCCAGGCATTCGAGCTCGACGTCAGTAGGGTGCTCTCCCAACCCAACCTGCTTTCTCGCAGCCTGTACCTTGGGGTCGGCAAAATGGGCCTGGATGATTTTCATTTCTTCCAGCGTTAGCGCCAACACTCCTTCACGGCTAATACGGAGCAGCTCGTCATCAGCTACCTGCAGATTAATTTCGTTCACTGATCCACGGGTCTCACCGGTAACTTTCGGCACCACCGCAGCAAAGCCGCGGGTTGCCACGAAGTCGGCGCGGGACAGAATGCTATAACGCTGAATGAGTGTGTTACAGAGCAGACCTGTGGCGATACGTTCCACATCATCACGACAAAGGGTACCGCTTAGCAGATACTGTACGCCGGCATAGACACCTTCGCTGGCAGCAAAGGAACGGCCGGTCACATATTCCACAGCTTCCCGTGCCGTACGGCCGATATTGTCAGTGACCCCCGGCCGAAAACCGACTTCTACAGCCCAGTCGAACTGTTCAGCCGTTGGCAAGCCAATGCTGGCATGTTGAATGACCGGATCACACAGGGGGCCTTGGGCGATGGCGGTCAGCTCCTGCTCACCTAAGGTGGTATCAATGGTAAAGACATCAATTGTTTGGACTTGGGTAACTGGCAGCGAGAAAATTTCGCCAATCTCTCGGCAAATACGCTCCCCACGTGCATCTCTGATCCCTTGGTGTAAGGCTACTTCTATTCGGTATGCCATAATGTCTGCGAACCTCGTCTGTTTGGAACGGGTGTACCGTACGGGTTAGGTGTTATTTGGGTCATGCTGGAGCATGACGGTCTGGATCGGAAACGGGATACTAATCCCTTCCTGACGGAAACGTTCAATAATGGCCCGGTTGATTCTGTCGGTTACAGCAAAAAGCTTTGCGTAGTCTTCAACCCAAAAGAAAAGGACCATCTGCAGGGCAGAATCACCCAGGGTCGCGAGATATGCCTCGGGAAGAGGATTGGGCAAAACCCCCTCCGTTGTGCCCGCAAGAGCAGTTAAAACACTGATGACGTGATTGGGGTCACTGTCATAGGCAACGCCAACAGTAACCTTACCACGGGCACGTTTATCCGGAAATGCCTGATTAGTGACGGTCGTGTTGGTGAGATCAGAGTTTGGAATAATAATTAGAAGATTATCGAGGGTTTTTAAGCGTGTGGAGCGTAAGCCGATATTCTGAACATCACCGATGTGACCATTGGCCAATTGTATTCTGTCCCCGATGCGGAAGGGGCGGTCGAGCATAAGGGTAAAGCCCGAAATGATATGGGAGAGAGACTCCTTGGCTGCCATACCGAGGGCTAAAGAACCGATGCCAAGAGCGGTAACCAATGACCATATATCGTAGCCGAAATAGCGCAGCACAATAATCAAGGCGGTGGCAAGGACAAAAAGCATCAGAAGCTTCTCGATGACAGGGACGAGTTGCTGGGAAATAATCCCGCGACCGTCAGGAGTGCTGTCACTGAAGGCAACCAATGACTCATGCAGTATACGATACAGTACCATGCAGATGATAACGACGGTGGCAATGAAAAGCCCACCGGCCAGCCAGCGCTCAAAGGCCGGGGCAATGGTAATGGTTCTAACTGCGACATAGGCACCGTAGGCTATGATCAGATAGCTTGCCAGCGGAGCACACCTGATGACGACATTGGCGAGTAGCGAGCGGTCCGTGTGCCGGGATAGGCGATCACTCCACTTAAGGAGTATCTGCCCGAGCATTTGGGAGACAACCCAAAAAAGACCGAAAACAACTAGGGCCATCAGGAGATGTTTTGCCCAAATCAGCAGCAATCCGTCAGAGGAGGCTGGCAGAAAAAGTAGCTGCATGATGTCAAAAGGGCTACGCACCGAAAACCCTCTTGAAAATCGTATCAACATGCTTGAGGTGATAGCTGAGGTCGAAGGATTCACGAATTTTTTCGGCACCGAGTGCTGCAACGACATCGGCATCGCCTAATAGCTCCGTTTGGAAATCTTTCCCTTCCTCCCATACCTTCATGGCATTGCGTTGTACCATGCGGTACGCCTCTTCCCGTGAAACACCTGATTGGGTTAAGTCCAAAAGAATTTTTTGGGAGAAGACCAGCCCTTTCATTTGATTCAGGTTTTTCAGCATGTTCTCTGGATATACCACCAGATTACGGATGAGGCCATTCAAACGGCGTAAGGAAAAGTCGAGAGCGACGGTGGCATCAGGACCGATATAGCGCTCAACCGACGAGTGGGAAATGTCACGCTCATGCCAGAGGGCCACATTCTCCAGTGCAGGTATACACATCCCGCGAATATAACGGGCTTGGCCCGTCAGGTTTTCGGAAAGGATCGGGTTGCGTTTGTGGGGCATAGCTGAAGAGCCTTTTTGCCCTTTGGTAAACTGCTCTTCAGCCTCCAGGACTTCTGTTCGCTGAAGATGTCGAACTTCAACGGCGATGCGCTCCATGGATGAGGCGATCAAAGCAAAGGCGCAGAAAACCTCAGCATGGCGGTCACGGGGTATAACCTGCGTTGAAACAGGTTCCGGCTTAAGCCCCATTTTCTCACAAACATATTCCTCCACAAAGGGGTCGATATTTGCGAAGGTGCCGACAGCACCAGATATGGCTCCTGTAGCAATGTTCTCGCGTGCAGCGGTCAGGCGAGTCCTGTTTCGCTGCATTTCTGCATGCCACCCAGCCAGCTTGAGGCCGAAGGTCACCGGTTCAGCATGGATACCGTGGGAGCGTCCCATGCAGACGGTATCTTTGTGTTCGAAAGCCCGCACCTTGATTGAGTCGAGAATCAGGTCGAGGTCGACCAGTAATGCATCACAGGCCTGGACCAGTTGTACAGACAGACAGGTATCCAAAACATCGGATGAAGTCATGCCCTGGTGAATAAAACGAGCCTCAGGGCCGACGTATTCGGCTACGGAGGTTAAAAAGGCAATGACATCATGCTTGACCTCCGCCTCAATGGCGTCAATTCGCTCGATATCAAAGTTCCCTTTTGCACGGATGACCGGCACCGCCTCCTTAGGGATGACACCCAGTTCAGCCTGGGCTTCACAGGCCAGCGTCTCAATTTCAAGCCAGATACGGAAACGGTTCTCCGGTTCCCATATTTTTGCCATCTCAGGGCGGGTGTAACGTGGGATCATGCGTGTATCCTCCAAGTATAGGTCTACGATTTACTCTGTTGATTGTGGGTTACCGCTCGACGGTTACAAGCTTGCTTGCCTGATGTTGTTCTCCCACAATGATGTGGGGAGTGCAGCTGGTCTGGCCGTCAAGGAACTGCTGAATAATAGTATCCACCATGGCCGGGTGGTTATTAACCTCGGACAGGTGTGCCATAAACACGGCCTGAAGATCATCATGGGCCAGCTCAAAAAGCAGCTCAAGGGACTCCCCGTTTGACAGGTGCCCATGTTTCGAACTGATGCGTTGTTTCAGGGGCCATGGGTAGGGCCCTTCCCGCAACATGACGGGATCGTGGTTCGACTCTAGATTGAGCGCTCGCACACCACGGAGTTTTTCTCGTACAAGTCGCGTAACATACCCGAGATCAGTAGCAGAAGCTGCTTTGCCCTCAGAGGACTCCACCACAAAACCGACCGGATCAACCGCATCGTGGGGGATCGGGAATGGATCGATCAGGATGTCCTTAAACGTAAAAGAGTAACCTGATTCAAACGGGATAGTTTGGGTGTCGGTAAAGACCCCGTGGGTGACCCGTTGTGTAGCATAACTCATGATGACCGGAAGACCATAGCGCCGAGCAAGCACGCCCGCGCCCCGAATGTGGTCGGTATGTTCATGGGTCACTAAAATGGCATCAAGTTCTGACGGGTCTATACCTTGGCTGGCCATTCGAGCGCAGAGGTCACGCATAGAGAGTCCAGCATCAACCAGAAGGCGTACACCACCGGTTTCAAGGTACAGGCAGTTACCTTTACTGCCGCTGGCTAACAAACAAAGACGCATGCTTTTCTTATACAGGAAAGCATGTTTACAGGCAAGGGTATCGGTAGTTTTTTCGCTCAGCCGCGGGGGTGAATCTCAGCATGCAAACGCTTAAGGCGTTCCCGAGTGACATGGGTGTAAATTTGCGTGGTTGCGAGGTCGGCATGGCCGAGCATGACCTGGACACTACGCAGGTCAGCACCGTTGGCCAGCAGGTGTGTAGCAAAGGAATGTCGTAGGGTGTGGGGTGATATGGCGGTACTGATGCCTGCCATGAGAGCCCGTTTTTTGATGATATTCCAGAATGCTTGACGGGTCATGGCGGTCCCGAGGCGACTAAGGAAAAGCTGGGGAACGGCTCCATCGGGATCTTGCCGGTGTCGCACGCTTGCCAAGTAATGCTGAACCGTTGTGCGCGCACTATCTCCCATAGGTACGAGTCGCTCTTTATTTCCTTTGCCGATGGTGACGAGATATCCTGCATCTAAATTAACAGAGCGGCGGGGGAGTGCTACAAGCTCAGAGACCCTGAGGCCGGTGGCATAGAGGAGTTCCAGCATAGCAAGGTCGCGGATATCCTCAGGGCGGCTGCCACCCGCGCTTGATAAAAGTGTTTCAACTTCATCGAGAGAAAGATGATGCGGCAGTTTTCTCGATGGTCGCGGTGATTCAATAGGTGTCGTTGGATTCGTGCGGGTAATCCGCTCTGTCAGCAGAAAACGGTGGAACATCCTGATGGATGACAGAACCCGGGCTCGACTACGGGGGGCGAGACCGCGTTGTTGTTCTTGTTGGAGAAAGAGACTGATGTCAGCGGGGGTTATGTCGTCGGGGGACTGTTTCCCGGCCTGCTCGAGGCTAGCCAGATAGCGCCCAAGGTCAGCAGCATAGGCGCTGACTGTATTTTGAGATAATCCTTTTTCGGCACAGAGCCAATTCAGGAACAGGTCCAACAGATGATTCACGCCTTAGCTCCAGTCGTCGATGGCCCAGGACAGGCTCGTTACAACCTCCTCCAATTTTTCGTCGGAGGTGATTTTATGCCCAAAAATGTCGCGGACATAGAAAACGTCTGCCACCTGGTCCACTTTGGTGGAGATACGTGAAACACCAATGTAGAGTCCCATTTGATTGAGCATGTTTGTAATCATATAGAGCAGACCGACCTTGTCTTGGGCATAGATGTCAATGACGGTATAGTCGTTTGAAACTTGATTGTCGATTTCAACCCGCGTTGGTAAGGCGCGGGTAGTTTTGCTGAGGACAAGTGATTTCTGCCGTTTTTCCATCAAGGTCTCGACTCGTTGTGTCCCACGCAATACGGCACCCAAGTCCTGTTCGATTTTGTCCCAACGGTGCTGATCTCTAATTTGGTGGCCTTGAGCAGAATTGACTTGCAGGATGTCAAGAACCTTACCGTTTTTGGCGGTGTGAATCTGTGCACCGAGGATATTGACACTATTGGCTGCAAGCACACCGCAAATACGTGCAAAGAGGCCGTAGGTATCAATGGTGCAGATAATAAGGTTGGAGAAGCCGAGTTCAGGCTCGTGCTCAATGGTAATAACCAGTCCTTGGCTCTCCTGGGCAACAAGCAGACGTAGATGTTTTGCGATGGTTTCCGTGGGAGTGGAGAGGAGGTAGCGGTTCGGCAGCTGTTTTAACTCTGCTTTAGCTACGTTTTCAGGGATATCGTGTTCTACCATGAGTCGTACGGCGCGGCGTACGCTCCTGGCACGTTCAGAACTGCCTTCTAAGGCGAAGCCGCCTCGCTCCAGAATGTTATACGTTTTGTCATAGAGCTCATCGAACAGCATGGCTTTCCAGTTCGTCCATACATCAGCTCCAACGGCCCGGACGTCGGCAACCGTCAGTAAATAGAGCATTTTAAGGTTTTCGCTGGTTTCCATGAGTCTGGAGAAGTTGGCAATCATCAGCTCGTCGGAGAGGTCGCGCCGCTGGGCAATATGGGCAAAAACAAGGTGCTGACGGACTAAAAACTCCAGACGTTGACTGTCTTCACGATTGAGGCCGAGTCGACGGGCGATGGTTGGTATCATGGCAGCGCCCTTTTCAGCGTGGCCACCGCCAAGCCCCTTGCCAATGTCATGGAACATGACGGCCAGAATCAAGAGCTCCCGCTTGCCGATTTGACGGGCTATACGTGTTGGTAGTGGTAGCTGCTCAGCCAGGTCACCACCCAGAATCATTTCAATCTGTTCGACGGCGAAGAGGGTATGAATATCAACCGTATAGATGTGGTACATATCATGCTGTACCTTGCAGTAAATCTGTTCAAATTCGGGGATAAAACGGTTTAATAATTCGAGGTGGTGCATGAGGCGCAGGGTGTTTGTAACCCCTTTGGGCGACCTAAGGATGCTCATGAAGGAAACGTTAACTTCGCGGGAACGCCGAAAGCTGTCGTCGATCATGTGCAGTGAACGGCGAACGAGGGCTTTGGCAGCCAGGCTAAGTTTAACCTCATGTTTCTGAGCGAGTTCAAAAATCCGCATGAGTACAACGGGGTTACCCTCAACAATCGATTCATCAGGGATAATCAGTTCACCCTTCAGTACAAAACAGCCATCACCAACAGGTCGCCGGACGAAATAGCCCAATATGCCGCTTCCGCCCTCATCCTGCCGTTGGCAACGGGCACAGAGACTTGAAACAAGGTGCTCGATGCGTGCTGCTCGTCGATAGTAGTCACGCATGAATTCTTCGACGGCAAGTGCCCCATCTGCATCGTTATAACCCATGAAGAGTGCTAGATGGGACTGCAGGTCAAAGGTTAATTGATCGGTGTGGCGATTCGTATGAAAGTGCAGTTCGTTTCTGATGCGCCAGAGATAGTCGAGTGCTTCGAGGTAGGTAGCCAGCTCGCTGTCACTCATAACGCCGTTGAGAACCAGGTCTTGCACGCGGTCAATTTTGTAGCGAATCTTGGCCACCCAAAGTGCCGTCTGAAGATCACGAAGGCCGCCTTCACCCTCTTTGATGTTCGGTTCGAGCAGGTAAATGGACGAACCGAATTTATGGCGCCTACGACGCATTTCATCGATTTTCTCTTTGATGAATTTGTCGCTGGTGCGTGGGAGGACATCTTTGAAAATACTTTTATGCAGAGCATCAAAGATAACGCGGGCACCGGTTAAATAGCGACAGTCCAAAAGCGCTGTTTTAACCGTGGTGTCTTGTTGAGCCATGGAGATACAGTCCGCCGGCGTCCTGACGCTTGATCCAATTTCTAGACGTAAATCCCATAATAGATAGAGAAACTTCTGGGTTATACCTTCAATAATTTGTGGGGGTATGGAACCATCATGTAAAAACATAATGTCAACATCAGATTTGGGGTTGAGCTCGCCGCGTCCATATCCACCAAGGGCCACGAGGGCCAGATGCTCAGTCAGCTGGCAACTTGTGGCAACGGGGTCACTTGCCACGGCCTGATAGAGGCTCGCAAGCATTTCATCCATGATGGTGGCAAGTCGGTGTACAATAACAGAACCGCTGGCACCGTTTGCATGGTCCGCTGCAGCGTGGGAGTGATGGCTGTCAAGATGGGTTCTACAGGCGGCAAGAATCTCAGGACGTCGTTCCTCAAAGGGGGACGGCTGTAGAGGGAGTAGCAAGGGGGTCGGGGTCCCGTCTGACATCGGTATGCCTTTTTTAGGGGCGGCCGCTTAGAGCCAGCCCTTCTTCTTGAAGATGTAAAGTGGCAGTCCTGCGGAGATAAGCATCAGCAGGAGTGCGAGGGGATAGCCATATTCAAAGCCAAGCTCAGGAAGATATTTGAAGTTCATGCCGTAGATGCTGGCAATCAGGGTTGGCGGCAGGAATATAACCGACATCACCGTAAAAATCTTGATGACCTTGTTTTGTTCAATGCTCAAAAAGTTCAAAAAGAGATCCTGTAGGTAGTCAAGGCGTTCAAAATTGAAGTTTGCTGTTGTGATGAGGGAGTTAACATCCTTAATCATGATACTGAAGTCACTTTTAAGTGAACTAGGCATTTTACCACTTTTCAGCAAAGAGGAGAGAACCCGCTGCTTATCAGTAAGGTTTTCACGAATGGTAATGTTGGTCGCCTCAAAATCTGAGATATATGACAGAAATTTCTTGGTGTCATCGAAGTTGCTTGGATTAAGGCGGGCAACTCCAGCAATTTCCCGAGAAAGTGCTTCAAGGGTGTCGGCATCATCTTCAATACGCATTTCAAGAATCCCGCCCATGACCCGGGCACCATCGGTAAAATGGCTGGGATTCAGAATCAGCTTGCGCGTGAAGTCGCCAAAAACAGGTAGCTCAACAAAGCGTATTGTAACGAGAAAGTGATCCTTCAGGGTGAAGGAGACAGACTCGTTAGTGGCGGTCGAACCATGTTTCACCAGAAAATAGGTGTTGATGGTGATGCCAAACTCATCTTCCCAATACCGGGCTGAAAATTCGATTTCTTCCGTTTCCTGACGGGTTGGCAGGTCCAGGCCCAGTTTTTTGTCAAGCTCGCCCACTTCGGCCATGGATGGTGAGAGCATATCGACCCAGATCAGCTGTTTGCTTTCAATCATGTCAAGCTCTTCGCCACTGACGACGTGGCTCGAGATGACACCGTTTGCGTTGTAGTAGACCTTGATCATGGGTACATCCTCCGGGTAAACCAGTAAGCTTTAGACATTTTGGCCGATTTTTCTTTGTATCCCTTATGGTTAATACTGTCAACCCAAGAGGTGGGGCATCTGTGTGTGCTGTGCTGTCAGGCGGGGGCTGTAATGACGTTTCAGCCACCGGCTGAGTCCGTCAAGGCCCGAGAAAAGTACACGCTCAGTGATATTAGCTTGATCGAGTTTATCTCGAACCTCCCAGAGAAGTCCTTGGGGAATGATCACTTTATGTCCAAGCCCGGGGCATGCCGCAAGCCACGTGTCAAAGGAAATACATGGATCAGACATGGTGGAGCAGAGAGCAAACTGGTTGACAATACGGTCATCAAGCGAAGGTGGCTCAAAAAACATGGCAACAGTTTCTGGCGGTGCTGCAAGGGAGTCGAAGCTGGGGAAAGCATGATTGAGCATGTCAGTCGTTAGTACATTCGCTCCTTCAGTATCAAGCATCTTTTTTAGGCGTTCAGGAAGGAGCGTATGGGTCTTCTGATAGTTGACGACCCAAATGGCAGCATCACGTTGGTAGTGATCGACGCCAACGGTAGCAAAGTGCATGGCAACAAATGGTGAGTAGGTCCAATCCAGCAGACGGGTCGGCAGGCCGAAGTGTTGAGCAACCGATAACCAATGCCAGAGGGAGTCTTGCTCAACGACACGCTGGTGTGCGTATTTTTTAAAATTCCTTAAAAGGTGTCGTTCAAGTGGTGCATAGCTGCCACCAAGACGCATCAGAGTAGTTTCTAGCCGATAGTTGGCATCTGACAGGCCCCTGAATGCGTAGCGAGATCGAAATCTGCCGAGGTCCTCATTCCAAGACTCATCATACAGCAGATCGACAAGATGATCCCAGGAGGTCGCGGTTACCGTTGGGATAGCAGGGGATGTGGTTAGATGCTCCATGAGTAAGACCATACGCAATTTCTGTGTCCTGTTGGTTACAGGTTTTCAACGGGTTTATTGCCGCATGTTATTGACATCAACTATTTCCTTGTGTGTCACAAGCTTGCAACAGTTCGCCCCTATAGTGTCTCCATGACTAACTTAAGCGAGAGAAAGAGAGAGGAGACGCTGATGAGACGGATTACGTACAGCGACTATGTGGAGTGGGAATGTGATTGGTGTGACTCTGAAAACAAAACTGAACTTGCCGTGGTAATTAAGGGCGAAGCTGTTTGTGGTGCCTGCCACAGTCGACTGTCTTCTGATGAGCAGATTCTTCAGGCAACAGGGCTTGAGGGGTATGCGGTAGGAGTTGCTGCATGAGATACGGTCTTGCGCTGCCCAGTGGGATTCCTGGTGTCTTTGGCATGTTTCATCGTGAACATGGCGGACGACGACAACAAAACCAGCAACGCAGAGGAACGGTCCATGGGGCCGCAACAGCTGCGGCCGGTTTTATGAGAGCGCTCAGCATTAGATCCTTCGATTTGGTGACGAAGCGTCATGAAGCAGCACTGCTTGCTGTCGAGCCTGCATTGTCAGCGGTGCGCTGCTCACTGTTTCGTGAACGGGGTATTGGAAAACACCCTACTATCGTCATCGGTGGCTTTGTTCCTGATGCAACGGAAGCGGTTGAATTTCAACGTCCCATTCTGCGAAAGTACGGTAGTATTTATTATCTGAATTTCCCTAAAAATGGTTTTTCAACTGCTATTTTGCATGCACAGATTAATGATATCATAGCATATTTAGCACAAAAGCGGCAGCGTCCTACCTTGCTCGGTATTAGTTTTGGCTGTGGTCTTGTTGTCGATTTCCTCAAGCAGGCAAATGAGGTGACCCATAGTCGTATCAAAGGACTATTAATGATTAGTCCCGTACTTGGTGTTGATGATCTTGTCAGGGGTGTCGATGATCGGCAGCAGGGGATGCGTATGCTGGAGCATAATCTGACTAAAATTCTTGATGCTGATCCTGCGGATGAACGTCAGCTGGAGAGACAGATAGAGCGGGGTCGCCGCTGCTTTCAGTCACTTTTTGAGGCAGGTGCAGGGAGTCGCTCTCTCAGTATGCGACATCTTTCCATCCGTAAGCAGATTTTTGGTGTTCTAGCGGACACGACTTATACGGGGGGGTATCAGCGGGTTTTAGCATTAAGGAACCTTGTGTCGCTCAAGCAATTTCAGACCGTGTTTGCAGGGCCAACGCAGATTATGCTGGCCGAAGCAGAGTATGATATTCTTGCACCTAAATCCCCGACGCTGGCTCTGTTTGGAAGTCACGCCTTGACCGCCAGTCATTTTCCCGATGCTCGAGTTTGTACTGTTCGCTCGAAGGTTGAGGGCGACCCTGTTGCCCATGCCTCACTTATTTTTCATGAGCAATATTTTAACCCGCGTATAGCATCATGGTTCGAAAGACTACATGGTCAACCGCTTTTTGCTATGGTGGGCTAATGTTTGCTAGGCTTGAGCGTAAAGGTTTTTGGCGGGGCACCGACTATCTAGAACGCCCGCTCTTTCTCGCAGCTCGTGCTCGTCAAGCATGGCTTGACCGTAAATGTCCCTGTGCCGAACAGCAAAAACTACTCCCAACACTGTTAGAGGCAGCCTCTGGTACTCGATTTGGCCGTCATTATAATTTTACAGAACTTGCCCGCAGTGGCAATGCCTGTTTTACTCGATTTAGCCAGGAAATACCTATCCGTGGTTACGACGCTTTTCGTCTTGAGTGGTTTGAGCGATTTTCGGAGGGGTATCAACTTGATAATGTAACGTGGCCGGGTGCAGTACGTTGGTTTTGTGAAACATCGGGGACAACGGCGGGTAGTAAACGCATCCCGTTTACCGATGCAATGTTTCGGATGAACCGGCGAGCAGCACTTGATATGTTGAGTTGGTATGCCGCAACGCCCGGTAAGGCACAAGCTCTTTCTGGACGCATTCTCTATATGGCAGGGAGTACATCCCTTACGAACCTTGATGCCGGAATAGCATCTGGTGACATGAGTGCTATTACGCTGGTACATCGGCCGGCATGGCTTGCTGGGAGAGTTTTGCCCCAGGAGCCACTTTCTTCCTCACCCTGGCAACAACGCCTTGAGGGGATGGCATCGCTTTTGATACATGATCAACAAATCCGAGTCATTTCTGGCGTCCCTCCTTGGATTTTGTTGTTGCTCCATGAAGTGGAAAAACAGTCGGGACGACCATGCCGTGAAGTACTGTCCCATCTCAGGCTGATTATTCATGGCGGGACCTCCATGACTCCCTATCGTTCCGACTTCCAGAGGATGTTGCCGGGCGATGGGGTTGACTATCTCGAGCTTCTACCTTCTTCAGAATCTTTTATGGGGTATCAGCGTTTTGGTGATTGTGCCATGCGCCTTGCTCCATGGTACGGAACCTTCTTTGAATTTGCCCCAGCAGACCAAATCGGGTCGGATGGAGTGCTTCCTCCACATGCGCGAACGGTACCGTTATGGGGTGTCTCACCAGGTATTCGTTATGCCATGGTGTTGACCACCTGTTCAGGTCTGTGGCGATATCATATTGGCGATACCATTCAGTTCCTGGATACAAGTGCCTACCGCTTTGTCTTTACAGGGAGGACGCGCTCACTTGAGACGTTCGAGGAAAAGGTGACTCAGTTGGAAGTTGAACAGGCAATAGCCCGTTTAGAGCGTGAGTTTCAGCTTACGATATCGGAATACATGGTCGGACCATCAGTTGAAGAACGACGTCATATCTGGTTTTTGTCTGCTGATGGCCCGTTACCAGATGATAAGGCAACATCTGCCTGTCTTGATCGCGAACTGCAGGAACAAAACGATGACTATTGTACTTTCAGGCGTCAGGAAAGAATACATGAACCTCATATCATCTTTGTGCCTACAGAAAAGCTCTACGCTTGGTCTCACCATGTGAGAGGTAAACTCGGTGGTCAAAGCAAAATCCCACGCATTGATCCAGACGGCGGCTCTTTTGTTGAGAGCTTGCGAGCGTTTTTAGCTGCCTAGGTGCTGAGTAGGTAGCGAGCCCCCCTTTCTAAAAACTACGTTGGTTTAGCTCTTCAGGTGCACTGATGCCAATTTGCGCACCATGGATGCCCCCTACTACCAACGCACCTATCTTTTTTTCTGGTGCTCTGCTATGCTTATCGTATGAGTGAAAAGCTGATATGCGCCAACAAGCGCGCATTCCATGAATATCATATTGAAGAGCGTTTTGAAGCTGGCATCGTTCTCGTTGGAACGGAGGTCAAATCTTTACGTGCCGGCAAGGCCAATCTTGGCGACGCCTTTGTTTTGGTCCGTGAAGGTGAAGCATGGTTGCATAATTTTCATATTGCTCCCTATACATTCGGCAACCGTGAAAATCATGATCCGGAGCGGCAGCGCAAGTTACTGTTACATAAACGAGAGATAGCAAAGATTTTTATTAAAATTCGGCAAGAGGGCTATACGGCAATACCGCTGCGTCTGTATTTTAAATATGGTAGAGTCAAAGTTGAGGTTGGTCTAGCAAAGGGTAAAAAATTGCATGACAAGCGTGAAGATTTAAAAATGAAAGATTTAAAGCGTGAGCATGCAAAGGACTTTAAAATTAGAGCACGATGATGTATACTTAATAGTATAGTAGATAGTAGTTCTTTGATAATTGGGGGTGTCATGGTTTCGACGGGGGAATGAACTCCTGGGTTGCACCGGGTCGGGGCAGGTGGCCGACCTTAATAAACCTGCACGGCAATAACTGCCGACAATTATTCAAACCAACCTGTTGCACTAGCTGCTTAACAGGCGTTTCCGACTGAGATGTCGGTGGTAGGAAGGAAACGTCATTTACTACCGAATTGGAGACTGCTCGCCCGCAGTAGTTTCTGAAACTTTAGGGCTCGATTATGAGCTGGGTGTCCATTGCCCGGTTTGTAATCTAAATTTAATCAGTGGACTAACGGTGTAGTAGCTCATGACGTAGGTCTTTCGGACGCGGGTTCGACTCCCGCCACCTCCACCATTTACAAAAGACAAACCCGTCTCTCTGGGGTCATTCTCCGGGGTGA
>CAYVYW010000023.1:0-22357 GCA_964456065.1 uncultured Geobacteraceae bacterium | reverse complement strand
TATAGTTGGTCAGGGCATCAAACCAGACATAGATGACATGGCGCTCATTGCCAGGAACCGGAATCCCCCAAGAAAAAGACGTCCGTGAAATAGAGAGGTCACGCAAGCCTTCTTTAACAAAGGAGATGATTTCGTTACGTTTACTCTTGGGCTGAATAAAATCGGGGTGCTCATCTATATAGGCGAGAAGCTGTTCCCCATAGGCGCTCATCTTAAAGAAATACGATTCTTCCTTAAGCTTCTCCACAGGGCGATTACAGTCTGGACACATGCCGTCTATGGCCTGCGTTTCAGTCCAGAATGTTTCGCAGGGGGTGCAGTACCAATCTTCATACTCTCCAAGATAGATATCGCCCTTTTCTAATAACTGTTGGAAAATATGTGTAACACCAGCTTTATGCCGCTCCTGGGTGGTACGGATAAAATCGGTATGGGAGATACCCAATTTTTCCCAAAGCAACTGAAAGCGTTTCACTACACGGTCAGCAAGCTCCAAGGGTGTCTCTTGATTCTGGGTTGCCGCCTTTTCGACTTTTTGACCATGTTCATCACTACCGGTCAGAAAGAAAACCTCAAAACCCTGCATCCGCTTGTACCGGGCAAGAACATCGGCAGCAACCGTCGTATACGCATGACCTATATGGGGCACATCATTAACGTAGTAGATGGGGGTTGTTACATAAAAACTCGGTTTCATAAGGTTTACTCCTGGGTAGAGGGTTCGTTTGAATTTTTTGTACGATTGCGACCATGGCGTGGCCGTCTTCTCCGTTTTGGTTTGTCGCTAGCCGTGGCTTCAACCGCAGCGGTATCACGTTCTGCAATAACCGGCTCGCTCATGGTTTCCTGGGGGGCCTTATGTTCACGGGGCGCTGGTTGATACATCTCAGGCACAGGGCGATTCTGCCGTCGCTGCTGCCCCGGTTCGTTTCGGTCCTTTTCTTTTTCTCTGGGTTGACCGGTAGCGGTTGAGAGGTCGTTAACATGGCAAGCAACCTGTTTACCATCATCGGTTTTAATGACCATCTCGCCAGTTAAAATATTAACTTTTTCCACAACGCCTTCATTGTCAGCAATACAGGCGCGCTTACCGCAACGAGGCATGGATTTTCGCAAGTCGCAATAAGTTTCATATTCATAGTCAAGACAGCATAACAGACGGCCACATTGACCTGAGATTTTAGTTGGGTTTAAAGCCAGATTCTGTTCTTTGGCCATTTTCACGGATACAGGCTGGAAGGAACGTAGAAAGGATGAACAGCATAGTTCGCGACCACAAATACCGAGACCTCCCACCATCTTTGCTTCATCGCGCACCCCAATCTGACGCATTTCTATACGGGTATGGAAGGTATGGGCGAGATCTTTCACCAACTCACGAAAATCCACCCGGCCATCGGCAGTAAAATAAAAAACAGCCTTGGAGCCGTCGAACATCTGTTCAACACGGACAAGCTTCATGTCCATGCCACGTTCCTGAATACGCTGTATACAAAACTGATATGCCTCTTGCTCGCGTCGGGCGTGGTGTGCAAGCGTCATTTCGTCTTCAGCTGTAACCTGCCGCTTGACCTTGGCGAGTTGCTGAGGGCAATTTTCCCGCGGGCGCTCTTGCGGTGCTGCGACAACAGTGGCAACGCCGAGGCCACGTTCCGTCTCCACAATAACACGATCCCGCTCTTGCAAGGGGAGGGGGCCGGCATCAAAGTCATAAACCTTGCCGGCAGGATTAAACTGTATGGCTACGACACGTATCACGGGTCGACTCCTTTACGTAAGCGGTCATACTCTATGAGAAAACGTTCAAAGCATAACCGTATGTTGACATTGCCCCGAAGAGCACGATGACAGTCCAACGCCAGTTCCAGTGCCAGCATGGCACCGTGTTGGTTAAAGCGAGCCGCCTCGGTCCGTAGGCCTTCATAGCACGAGTGATTCTTGACCGTATGGTTGTCAGCGGCGCACAAAAAACAGAGGTCTTCAAGCAGCGAGATAAAACGCTCTGCAGTAAGCAAGGCCTCTTCACGTCCATCAGGCAAGTGTTCTTCAACGGCTTGAAGGATGGATGAACAGCACAATCTATCGGCACCTGACAGAACAGACAGAAGTGTACGGCGGGCTTGTTGCTCCTCCAAACCGACAAGACTAGCTAAACGGGTAATGCTGCCCTCGGCCAGGGAAACCGTATCCAACGTTAAATCATTCAGACCCTGCTGTGCAGCTATTTCCATCAGTACGGCATCAGATAATGGTGCAAATCGAAACTGTTGCGTGCGGGATCTGATTGTCGGGAGCAATCGATCACCCTGAGTCGTAATCAGGATCAGTAGTGCGTCACCAGGTGGTTCTTCTAGTGTCTTAAGTAGCGCATTGGCTGATTTTTCATTTAATCTATCGGCCGGCTCAATAATACAAGCATTGCGTGGAGCCTCCAGGGGGCGTAGAGCCAGCGCCTGTTGCAGCAGCCTGACCTGCTCGATACTTATGTCCCGCTTATCAGGGAGTGGCTCAAGACAATGAAAGTCTGGATGATTCCCGCTTGCCATCTTACGGCACGAAGCGCAAACACCACAGGCATCCCCTTTGGACTGTCTATGCTGACAGAAGAGAGCACATATGAACGCTTTGGCAGCAAGTGTCTTCCCAACCCCTTCTGGACCATCAAAAAGGTAGGTTGTCGCGACGTGTCCGTTGGCAAGCAGCCGCCGTAACGTTTCCACAATTCGCTCCTGACCATATATATGACGGAAAGGAACTGTCATTGGCCCTTAACGGGAATACGGGGTAAAACGGCTTCCTTGATACGGCACGCAATCTGGTCAAGGCTGCCATCGGCATCAATCATACAAAATCGTTCAGGCTGTTGCAGTGCAATTTGCTGGTATCCATGCCGTACACGTTCATGAAAAGCAAGGGACTCCAACTCGAAACGTTCTTCTTTGGGACCTGCCGTAGCATCAATGCGGGACCGTGCTCGGCCAAGACCGACGGGGACCGGACAATCCAGCAAAACGGTCAAATGGGGAACCGTTGTGCCACAGGCGAGATCATTTAAAGCTTCTATTAACGTATGGGGCAATCCTCTGCCGTAGGCCTGATAAGCACGCGTTGCATCGGCAAAGCGATCACACAGCACAATGGCCCCCCGTGCAAGAGCTGGTGCAATAACCTCTGCGACATGCTGAGCTCTAGCTGCAGCATAGAGCATGAGCTCAGCCATGGGGACCATAGCGGTGTTTTGCGCATCAAGAAGGACAGCCCTGATCTGGTCGGCAATAGCGCATCCACCTGGTTCACGGGTTACAACAACCTCATGTCCACCAGCAGTTAATATGCTCGCCAGACGGGTAATCTGAGTGCTTTTGCCGCACCCTTCAATCCCTTCGAATGTAATGAACATCGTTACGCTCCCCTAAATGTTTTATTATACGAAAAACAGGGATTTTTCGCAAGGAAAGAGACGTGAAGCGTTTGCCGATGAAACACCTTTCCACCCTTGCATCACACGACGCATTTCCACTATACTTGACAAATGGATAATGCACACATGAAACCATTAGGTTATGCCTTTCAAAACCTGTCGTTGCTCGTACAGGCTTTGACTCATCCATCGTATGCTAATGAAAATGACAATCGCCATGGGCATTATCAACGTTTGGAGTTCCTTGGCGATGCGCTGATTGGCTTTGTTCTGGCGGATATGCTTTTTGAACGATTTCCCGATGCCGATGAAGGAGTTCTGTCTAAGCTGCGTGCCCGCTTGGTAACCAGTGAAACGTTAGCATTACAAGCAGCCACCCATGGTTTGGTGGAGCATTTATTGTTGGGAAGGGGAGCAGAAGCAGAGGGGTCGCGTCAGAGCTCAGCTATTCACGCTGATCTTTACGAAGCGATCATTGCTGCCATTTACTGCGACAGTGATTACGCCACCGTGCGTGAGATACTGGTTAAACAATTCATGCCGCTCTTGGATGATCCATTACTACTCGTTGACTTAGAAGACAGTAAAAGCTCTCTTCAGCAGTGGCTTGAGCAACGCCATAAATCACTACCTCGCTATACTGTTATTGCCATCGACGGGCCTGGTCATGACCTGCGTTTCACAGTAAGCGTTCACTGCGATGATGAAGAGCTTGGTCGAGGTACTGGCCGTAGCAAAAAGAATGCGCAGCACGCAGCAGCACGGCAAGCGTTGCAGCTGCTTACGGCGCGCCAGGCCAAGGATGGCACTGTTCCATGTACCAAGGGTTAATTATTCCATGTTTTATTCCCCATGCCGGTTGTCCCCACACCTGTAGTTTTTGCGATCAGCACCAAATTGCCGGCACTAAAGGGGGGGTACCCAGCAATAAAGTGTTACGTGAGCATATAGCCAGCTGGCTCATGCACTCAAAGCGCCGTCCGGTAGAAGTCGCCTTTTTCGGGGGGAGTTTTACCTTGTTACCAGTGGCAGAACAGGGCCGCCTCCTAGAGGTTGCTGCAGAGTTTCGCAACGAAGGTGTGCATGGCATACGGATTTCAACCCGACCTGATGCTGTAGATGACCATATCTGTAAACGATTGCATCAAGCGGGAGTAACAACGGTCGAGCTTGGTGTGCAGTCCCTTTGCGACGAAGTCTTGCTAGCAGCTAATCGTGGCCACTGTGCTGAGCAATCGATAGCGGCCTTGCGTCTTTTGGCATCCCATGACTTCACCGTAGGTGCCCAACTGCTGCTCGGTCTCCCCGGCGATACTTTCAAGAAGGCGCTTGACGCCGTTAACAGGGTTGTCGAAGCAGGAGCGACATTGCTGCGCCTGTATCCAGTGCTTGTGCTCCCCCATACAGACTTGTATCATCAGATGCAGGCGGGGGATTACCAGCCTCTGCATATATCTGAGGCTGTTGATTGGTGTGCCGCTCTCATGGCTCGGACAGAAACACTTGGTGCCCAGGTAATTCGAGTAGGGTTACATGAATTGCCAAGCGAGCATGGTGTAACTCGTGCTGTTGTCGGTCCTTGGCATCCTGCCTTTGGTGATTTAGTACATAGTGCACGGATGTACTGGCTTACTTTACAGGGACTGCAGCAGGCGGCAGCAGAACCGGTTCGCATTTATTGCCATCAGCGATCTTTGTCGTCAGTTATAGGTCACCAGGGCAGTAACCGCGACCGTCTGGCAACTCAAGGTTTTACGGTACCTATCTTGGCGAGAGATGATCAGCTTCTTGATGAACAAAGCATCATAGTTGAAGATCGACATCAAACAGTACGGTATCATTTAGCAGATTATCCATACCCTGGAGGTTGTATCATATGAGAATAGCATCACGTCGTTTTCTAGAATCTCTTTTAGCCGCCCCAAGCCCATCTGGTTACGAAGCGCCAGCACTCACTCTCTTTGCTGACTACATCAAGCCCTACTGTAGCGTAACGAGCGATTTGCTCGGTAACACCTATGGTTTTATTGCAGGGGAGGGGGAGGACCCCCCAACCGTCATGCTTGTTGGTCACTGTGATGAAATAGGTCTTCAAGTCAAATATATTGATGATAAGGGCTTTCTTTTCTTTGCTGCCATTGGCGGGGTTGATGCTCACCTGACCCCAGGAAAAGTCGTTACAGTACACACGAGCCAAGGTCCTCTTGCCGGTGTCGTCGGTAAAAAGCCTATTCATCTTATGGATGCCAAAGACCGTGAAACGGTCATAAAGCTTGATGCTCAATATATTGATATCGGAGCAAACACGAAAAAAGAAGCTGAAAAACTGGTCATGGTAGGTGATGCCATCACCTTTACTGCTGGTGTGACACAACTGCTCGGGGATAAAATAGCATCCCGTGGGTTAGATGATAAGGCTGGCGCATTCGTCGTTGCCGAGGTTTTACGTTTAGTGGCTACCAGAAAGCTGCGGCTTCCGGTTGATGTTGTGGGGGTTGCTTCTGTCCAAGAGGAAATCGGATTGCGTGGTGGAACCACCAGCGCCTACACTATCAATCCCGATATCGGCATTTGTGTTGAAGTCGACTTTGCAACAGACCAACCGGATGTTGAACGTAAACATAATGGAACGGTTTTGCTTGGCAAAGGACCGATTTTAGCCCGAGGTCCCAATATAAACCACCAACTTTTCGAAGAACTGCATGGCGCGGCAAAAAGAGAGAAAATCCCCGTTCAGATAACGGCCATACCCCGTGCCACTGGTACCGACGCTAACCCAATGCAAATTGCTCGGGGCGGGTGCGCCACAGCTTTAGTTAAACTGCCGTTGCGGTATATGCATACTCCCGTAGAGGTCGCCTCTTTAGGAGACCTTGAGAAAGCAGCTGAGTTAATTGTCGCCGCTTTGCAGACAATGCCCGGTAGAGATGCGTTTATGCCGGTGCGCTAGCCCCGAGCATCCCTGCGCGCAAAACATCAATCTGCTTGACAAAGTTGACTAATAACGTATATTTGATTTTTTCTGTCACTGTAATTACTGGGAGTGGGCTGTGAAGGTTTCTATCGAGCATATCCAGGATTGTTGTAAAGAGATACGCGAAGATAGGCCGTATACTGATTTTCCCGTCCTTCTGGAACTCGTTCATGATGGCACCTGCCGTATTACCGGACCGGTGTCTATCGACGTACGTGTTTGCCGTGAACACAACCAATATCGTGCTGATGGGACGGTAAGTATGCCCATTGGCGTAACCTGTTCACGCTGTTTATGTGACTTTGAGCAAAACGTGGCAAGCACGTTATCCGTACTCTTTAAACCGGGAGTTTTACAGGACGACGACCGGGATGAAATTGAGTTGGACGAGCGTGATCTCATAACAACTGGTTTTGTTGGGGATGAAATTGATCTCGCTTCGGAAATAGCGGAGCATTTAGCTTTAGCCGTTCCCTTGAAGCCATTGTGTTCAGAACATTGTCAAGGGTTGTGTCCTCAGTGTGGTGCGGCTAAGTCAGCCGGGCCCTGCGGTTGTAGTACCCTGGACAAACCTTCTAAATTTGCTGTTCTTAAGGACTTTAAGGTCCGTTCATAACCGTTGGCGCAGTTCGTGCGCCTGTAAAGGAGTTTCACCATGGCAGTACCTAAGAAGAAAACATCCAAATCACGTAAAAACATGCGTCGCGCCCATGATTTTCTGACCGCACCGGCATCATCGGTATGCCCACAGTGCAAGTCACCTAAAATGCCGCACCGTGCGTGCCCTTCATGTGGTACTTACAAAGGCAAGGAAGTAGTTGGCGCCGCTAAGGAAGCCTAGGAAGCGAGTAAACAATGCGTGTTGCTGTAGACGCTATGGGTGGCGATAACGCTCCTGCCATCGAGGTGGAGGGGGCGATTGCTGCTGCACGTGAGCACGGTATCCCGGTCATGCTTGTCGGTGATCAGGAGCGGTTGCAAAGTGAACTACAACGACACGACACAAACGGTCTCGACATTACCATACGTCATGCCAGCGAAGTGGTTGGTATGCACGACTCTGCATCAGATGCCGTGCGTAAAAAACGAGATTCATCAGTACGGCAAGCTTTTGAGGCTGTAAAGGAAGGGCTTGCTTGTGCAGCGGTGAGTGCCGGCAATTCTGGTGCTACCATGGCTGCAGGCATGTTCGTTCTCAAGCGCATTAACGGCATTGAGCGTCCTGCTATTGCACAGGTTTTCCCAACGTTGAAAGGACTGACCCTCGTCCTTGATGTGGGGGGAAATGTTGATTGTAAACCGATCCATCTTGTTCAGTTTGCCATTATGGGCCATGTCTATGCAAAACATGCCCTTAACATGAGCACACCCCGCATAGGTCTCTTATCCAATGGTGAGGAAGACTCCAAAGGAAACGACCTGACCCGCGAGAGCAATGCAATCTTACGGCAGACATCGCTAAACTATGCTGGCTATGTTGAAGGCCGCGACATTTTTAAAGGCACGGTTGAAGTTGTTGTATGTGACGGCTTTGTTGGTAATATCGTCCTTAAAACGTCTGAGGGGCTGGCAGAAGCAATCAGTACCATGCTGAAGAACGAGATTATGAAAGATCCGATTGCAAAGCTTGGCTATGTTTTTATGCGTGGAGCTTTTGGGCGTTTCAAAAAGACCGTCGATTATGCGGAATATGGTGGGGCACCCCTTGTCGGCATCAACGGTGTTGGCATGATTTGCCATGGCGGTTCAAACGCTAAAGCCATAAAAAATGCGATTCGTTTTGCCCATGAATATGCTGCGAGTGGCGTCACCCAGCGCATAGCTGATAAACTTTCAGAAAACTACAGCGCTCTGGTGCCTCGTTAAGTTCCCGGGTGTTGTTGCAACGCACTGTGGGCGAACACACAAAAAACTTTCAGACTGTGAACAGTATCGAATGCTGCACAGTCTGTTTTAGTATGGTAAAATGAAAACATCTTGATGGATGAAATATGGAGGTCAACAGATGGCTAAAACAGCTTGGTTGTTTCCTGGTCAAGGGTCACAGTATGCCGGAATGGGTAAGGAGCTTGCGGCTAATTTTGCCGTAGCACGTCAGGTCTTTGAAGAGGCTGATGATGCGCTCGGTTTCAAACTCTCCGCACTCTGTTTTGAGGGGCCGGATAACGATCTTAAATTAACCTACAATACCCAGCCAGCAATTTTGACAACCAGTATAGCAACGCTCGCAGTTGTACGTCAGGAAACAGGATTGAAACCTGACTGTGTTGCTGGCCACTCCCTCGGTGAATATTCAGCATTGGTTGCTACTGGAGCCTTGAGCTTGGCTGATGCTGTTACAACGGTACGTTCCCGTGGCACATTCATGCAGGAAGCCGTACCGGTTGGAGTTGGTGCCATGGCAGCCATGCTCTCCATTGAGGCTGATGAGCTTGCGGTCATCTGTGAAGAAGCAGCTCAAGGTGATGTTGTCGCTCCAGCCAATTTCAATTCCCCTGGTCAGATTGTTATCGCTGGTCATGCCAGTGCAGTACAGCGAGCCATCGATATAGCCAAAGGTCGTGGATTTCGCAAAGCCATGCTTTTGCCGGTATCAGCACCATTCCATTGTTCATTGATGCAACCGGCTGCTGACCGCTTGGCAGCAGTCTTAGCAGGTATTAGCATCAACGCCCTGACCGTACCGGTTGTTAGTAATGTGGAAGCGACCTCAAACGGTGATGCTGGTCGTGTTGCCGAGCTTTTAGTTGCTCAGGTCTGTGCGCCGGTGCGTTGGGAGCAATCAGTACTTACCATGCGTCATGATGGCGTCGAACGCTTTATTGAAATAGGGCCAGGCAAAGTTTTAAGCGGTCTTGTAAAGCGAATTGACAAAGAAGCATCACTTGCCAACATAGAAGATAGTACGGGCCTTGCTGGACTGGCAGGGTAGGAGATCACATGCTTGACTGTAATGAAATAGCAGCAGTACTACCCCATCGCTATCCTTTTTTGCTTGTGGATCGCATTCTCGATATCGATCCCTGGAAAAGTATTGTCGGTCTTAAAAATGTTACCATCAATGAACCTTTTTTCCCGGGTCACTTCCCAAATCATCCTGTTATGCCAGGAGTTCTCATCATAGAGGCCATGGCACAGGTTGCTGGCATTCTGGCTTATAAGTCGGATCCGTCCGTTGCAGGTAAAGTGACCTATTTTGTTGGTATCGATGGCGCTAAATTCCGTCGTCCAGTTGTCCCTGGTGACCAACTACGTTTCGAGATTCATGTCTCGGGCTGTAAACGTGGCATCTGGATGTTTGACAGTAAAGCATATGTCGATGGACAGTTAGTAACGGAAGCAACTTTAAAAGCCACCTTTGTTGACGCTCAAGGAAAAGAATAAATTCAGTTCAAGGAGTTCTCAATGCCACACGGTAAAGTCGCAATAGTCACCGGTGCCTCACGCGGTATCGGGAAAAGCATCGCCTTGGCCCTTGCAGCAAAAGGGGCTATGATTGTCGCTGTCGGCACGAACCAGGAAGCCCTTGATAGTGTGGTAGCCGATATTACCTCTCAAGGCGGTACCGCCATGGCTGTTACTGCAAATATTGCAAGTCCTGATGACTGTGATCGTTTGATACAGACAGCTCAGGAACAGTACGGATCCGTTGATATTCTTGTTAATAATGCCGGTGTAACCCGTGATGCACTCTTGATAAAGATGAAGGATGATGATTGGGATACGGTCATTGACACCAACCTGAAAGGTGCTTTCATGACAACCCGTGCTGCCTGGAAACTTATGAGCAAGCAGCGTTCAGGCCGGATCATCAATATCACATCTGTCGTCGGTCAGATGGGAAATGCTGGCCAGGCAAACTACTGCGCCAGTAAAGGTGGTTTGATTGCCATGACCAAGTCGAATGCTCGTGAAATGGCAAAGCGCAATGTTACGGTTAATGCCGTTGCTCCCGGCTTTATTACCACCGCCATGACGGAGAATCTACCCGAGAAAATCAAAGAATCCCTCTCCGCACAAATACCGATGGAGCGCTTTGGCACACCGGAAGATATTGCAAATGCCGTCGTGTTTCTCGCTTCTGAGACCTCTGGCTACATCACCGGCCAGATACTTGCGGTAAATGGCGGTATGTATATGTAACAGAAACAGTGGGTTACAAGCGCCACGCAATTGCTGAAAATTTGCTTTGACAACGTGCGTTTCTCTTTGTTATGAAACAGAAAAACGCATTACAAACCGCAACAGGTTTACTACACACGGAGGTGTAAGATGTCTGACGACGTAAAAAGGGTAAAAGAAATCATCGCTGAGCAACTCGGTGTTGATGAGGCACAAGTAGTATCTGAGGCTTCTTTTATGGACGATCTCGGTGCTGACTCCCTTGACACGGTAGAACTGGTTATGGCTCTCGAAGAGGAGTTTGATATCGAGATCCCCGACGAGGACGCCGAAAAGATTCAAACGGTTCAGGACGCCATCGATTACGTTTCCGAGCATCGCTAGGAACGCTTGTTGACGGTTGCTATGAAAAGAGGGGGAGTACTGTACCCCCTCTTTTTCTTTTTTCTACAATTGACTAAGGGAGCATAGAGATGAGACGAGTCGTCGTTACCGGTGTAGGTGCGGTTTCACCGCTTGGAACCGGGAATCAGAAAAACTGGGACAATCTCGTACAGGGAGTCTGCGGTATTGATCATATCACCCGTTTTGACGCCAGTACTCTGCCAGTTCGTATCGCTGGCGAGGTGAAGGACTTTAATCCTGAGGACTTCATTGACAAAAAAGAGATCAAAAAAATGGATCTCTTCATCCAGTATGCCATGGCTGCATCACATTTCGCCATGGAGGACTCAGGTCTCCAGATCACGGAAGAGAATGCAGAGCGTGTTGGCGTTCTGGTGGGAGCTGGCCTCGGTGGTCTGCCAACCATCGAGAAGTACCATACTGCCATGATGGATGGTGGCTACAAAAAAATATCTCCGTTCTTCATCCCTATGCTGATCATCAATCTGGCTCCCGGTCATATTTCAATTAGATATGGTGCTAAAGGCCCGAACCTTTCTTCCGTGTCGGCCTGTGCGACTGGAACCCACTCCATTGGTGACGCCTATCATATGATTGCGCGCGGTGATGCTGATGCCATGATTGCTGGTGGTACGGAATCCACCATTACACCACTTGGCATTGGTGGATTTGCTGTTATGAAAGCCCTGTCAGATCGCAATGATGATCCTAAGCATGCCTCACGTCCTTTTGATAATAACCGCAATGGATTTATTATGGGTGAGGGTGCCGGCATCGTTATATTGGAAGAGTACGAAGCTGCTAAAAAGCGAGGCGCTAAGATTTATGCAGAAATTGCAGGCTACGGGCTTACTGGTGATGCCTATCATATGACTGCCCCTGCCGACGGCGGGGAGGGTGCTGCCCGCTGCATGAAGATGGCTCTCAAAAATGCTGGCGTCAATCCTGAACAGGTTGGCTACATCAATGCTCACGGTACATCAACCCCGTTTAACGACTTAAATGAGACCCTCGCAATTAAGTCTGTATTCGGCGATCATGCTTATAAGCTTATGGTTTCCTCCACGAAGTCAATGACAGGCCACCTCCTTGGTGCTGCCGGTGGTCTTGAGGCGGTTATCAGCTGTATGGCCATTGATAAAAATGTTATCCCACCGACTATCAACTACGAAGAGCCAGATCCGAATTGTGATTTGGATTATGTACCGAACACGGCTCGTGAAGCTACGGTTGATTACGTCATGAGTAACTCACTTGGCTTCGGCGGCACAAACGCAACCCTCCTCTTTAAGCGGGTGTAGCATGCGTATTGCCATAGGTTCTGATCACGGCGGTTACGCCTTAAAACAAGCTCTGATTCCGTATTTGCAAGGGCGTGACATTATGGTTGCTGATGCTGGGACCCACGGTCCTGACTCGGTGGATTATCCTGACTTTGCAGAAGCAGTATCCCTTCTGGTTACCCATGGCGAAGCGGATGCAGGCATCATTATTTGTGGAACAGGTATTGGGATATCCATTGCAGCCAACAAAATACCCGGTATCCGTGCTGCACTGGTTACCTCTCCCGAAATGGCTGCCTTAGCAAAACAACACAATAATGCAAACGTATTGGCACTTGGTGGTCGTATTCTTTCCAATGACATGGCTTTAGCGTGTGTTGAAGCGTGGCTTGACGCCTCTTTTGAAGGAGATCGTCATCAGCGCCGTATCAATCTTATCGAAAATCTTGAGACCACGTATCATACGTCGTCTTCACCTGCATGAAGGAGCAGTAAGCAATGTCTATTCTCGAACAATTCGATCCCCAGGTCGCCGAAGCAATTCGCAAGGAAACTGAGCGACAGGAGTACAATCTTGAACTCATCGCTTCTGAGAACTTTGTTTCAGAAGCTGTTTTAGAGGCTCAGGGAAGCCTGATGACCAATAAGTATGCCGAAGGGTATCCCGGCAAGCGTTATTATGGTGGATGCCATGAGGTTGATGTTGTAGAGCAGTTGGCCATTGACCGTGCTAAGGAACTCTTTGGTGCGGACCATGCAAACGTTCAACCCCATTCAGGTTCCCAAGCAAACATGGCGGTCTACAATGCGGTGTGTAAACCTGGTGATACTATTCTTGGTATGAACCTCGCCCATGGTGGCCATTTAACCCATGGTAGTCCTGTTAACTTCTCTGGTAAGTTCTATCAGGTGGTTCCTTACGGTGTCACCCGTGAGACCGAGCGTATTGATTATGCAGAGGTCGAGCAACTGGCTGACCAGCATAAGCCGAAAATGATTGTTGTCGGTGCCAGTGCTTACCCACGTATTATCGACTTCCCGGCATTTCGGGCTATTGCAGATAAAGTTGGGGCTGTTTTGATGGTAGACATGGCCCACATCGCTGGTCTTGTTGCTGCCGGTGTACATCCGAGCCCTGTGCCATATGCTGAGTTTGTTACGACGACAACCCATAAAACGCTGCGCGGTCCACGTGGTGGTATGATTCTCTGTCGTGAGGAGTTTGCTAAGACGATTAACTCTCAGATATTCCCTGGCATCCAGGGGGGGCCTCTTATGCACGTTATCGCTGCCAAAGCGGTTGCTTTCAAAGAGGCGCTTCAGCCATCATTCAAGCTATATCAGCAGCAGATTGTGAAAAATGCTGCTACGTTGGCGGAGGCTCTGATGGCAAAAGGGTTCAAACTGACCTCAGGCGGCACGGACAATCACTTGATGCTCGTGAATTTCAGTGGCACCGAGATAACTGGTAAAGCTGCTGAAGAGGCACTTGATATTGCTGGTATCACCGTAAATAAGAACACCGTACCGTTTGAAGAACGTTCACCGTTTGTAACGTCTGGTATCCGCATCGGTACACCAGCCTGTACCTCCCATGGCTTGACCGAGAAGGAAATGCCGTTAGTTGCTGATTTTATCGCTGAGGCTGTTGCTAATATTGGAAACACAGAAGCACTGTTGGCTATCAAAGCTCGGGTCAATGACTTGATGCGACATTTTCCCTTGTACGCCAATCGCCTACAATAACATGAGCCATTTGGCCCGAAGGAGCTTCTCCTTCGGGCCAATCGCTTTTAGGACCACTATGAGCTCCGAACCGCTTCGTCATGTAACCGTTGCCTGTGGCATTATCATACGTGATGGACTTATTTTAGCTGCCCAACGCTCCCCCGTCATGTCCGTTCCCAACAAATGGGAGTTTCCCGGCGGTAAACTGGAGTTAAATGAGTCAGCTGATGACTGTCTGCACCGTGAACTGATGGAAGAACTTTCTATCAAAGTGAGAATTGTGCACGCACTGCCAATTCATAGTTATACCTATCCGACATTTCGCGTCACCATGATTGTTTTTATCTGTGATAGTTTAGTCGGGGAGCCAGTACTCCACGAGCACGCACGTGTGGCCTGGGTTGCTCCTGAACAGCTTGATCGCCTCGACTGGGCACCAGCTGATGCCCCCATTCTTAACCATCTGCGCGACTTCCTTGCACGATGATTTTTCGCACTGATCTGCACATTCATTCACCATATTCCAGGGCTACCAGCCCAGCATGTTCGCCAGCTGGTATTGCAAAAGCTGCACAAATCAAGGGAATAACAGTCATGGCGACCGGTGACTGTGTGCACCCTGTCTGGCTTAGCACACTAGAAGAGCAACTTGAGCCGGCAGAGCAGGGGCTGTATCGCTTAGATTCTTCATGTAAGCCCAGTGAATTAATTACAATAACACATGCTACTCCTGATCCACGCTTTATGCTCTCGACTGAAATCAGTCTGATCTATAAACATAACGGTGCCACCCGCAAAGTACACCACAATATATATTTACCTGATTTTAGCTCAGCCCGTCGTTTTCAGACAGCATTAGCCGCTCGAGGAAACATCGCATCTGACGGACGTCCCATTCTCGGCATGTCAAGTTATGATCTCTTGTCTCTGCTTTTGGATTGTTCCCCACAGGCCGTTATGATTCCCGCCCATATTTGGACACCCTGGTTCTCTCTTTTTGGGTCACGTTCCGGTTACGATGCTATTGAAGAGTGCTTCCTCGATTTGACACCGGAAATCTTCGCACTTGAAACCGGCTTGTCTGCAGACCCAGACATGATTCGACGCGTGTCGGCGCTTGACCGCTTCGCTCTTGTATCCAATTCTGATTGTCATTCTTTGGGAATGGTTGGCCGGGAAGCAACGGTTTTTGATACGGAGCTGTCATATAATGCAATCATGCAGGCATTACGCAATAATGACCGTACTTCGTTACTTGGGACAATTGAGTTTTTCCCAGAAGAGGGTAAGTATCATCATGACGGGCACCGAGCTTGTGGCGTTTGTTTTTCGCCTGCAGAATCGAAAAAACATAACAATAGTTGCCCAGTCTGTCACGAACCGCTGACGCTTGGGGTTTTGCATCGCGTCCACGACCTCGCTGACCGTGAAAATCCGTGGTATCCTGACAATGCTCCCGCTCGTTTTCACACCATCCCCCTGCGGGAGATTCTTGCTGACATCTTTGGTGTCGGGTGTGCCAGTAAAAAAGTACAAAAAAGCTATGAAGATGCCATTCAGAGTCTTGGTACAGAACTTGACATTTTGTTGGATATTCCGATAGAGTTTATAGAAAAGTTTAATGTATTACTTGCATCAAGAATTCATGCCATGCGGCAAGGTTACGTTTGTCGCAAAGCAGGGTACGATGGTGTTTACGGAACGATTCGGGCACACTTTTAATACTGTTCTGCAGAAAGTAGCGTTGTATGTATTCAACAATTACCTACCGTCCGGTTGGTTATATTCATAGCCCTTTTAAATCACCTGCTCAGATGCCTATTCAGCCAAGCTCACATCAAGCAAGCCCAGGCACGGTTGAGGTGCATCCTGAGTTCGCTGAGGCACTTGTCGATCTCGAAGGTTTTTCCCATCTTATTTTACTCTATCATTTTCATGCGGCTTCTGGAGCTGCTTTGACCGTTACTCCTTTTCTTGATGACCAACCCCATGGTGTTTTTGCCACACGGGCCCCTGTGCGACCTAATTCGATCGGTCTGTCAATCGTACGATTACGCTCTGTCCATGGCACAACGCTCGAAATAGACAACCTCGACATCCTCGATGGCACACCGGTTCTGGATATCAAACCGTATGTACCAGCCTATGATCAGCCCCAAGGTCCGCTATCTCTAGGCTGGCTTAGCGGTAAAGATGCTGCCGTAACGGCATCAACCTCAGACAACCGTTTTAGCTAGACGCATGAAGAGACAAATTATTCGCTGGATAGCTCCACCTTTAATAGGAATAACGTTATGGACGGGGGTTTCCCGTGCCATAACACACATTCGGCAGGTCTCTTTTCCCTCTCCATTTGACACGGCCAAACGACTGCTCGAACTTGCCTTTGGTCAGGAATTGTCTGACACCAGTATCTATCACCATATTTTTGATACACTTTATCGCTGGGGAATTGGTTTTAGCTTGGCGGTAATACTCGGTATCTGCTACGGGCTACTCGCTGCCCGGTGGCGCCTGATTGAAGACACGACACGAAGACTTGTAGAGGGGATACAAATAATTCCCGGCCTGGCCTGGATTCCTATTGCCCTGCTCCTCTTCGGTATTGGTGAGATGGCAACTATTTTTATGATTACCGTCTCAGCATTTCCTGCTATGGCGCTATCCGTTTTTAGCGGTGTAAAACAGATTGACGGAACCTATATTCGTGCAGCTCGTATGCTTGGGGCAGGGGAGAGGACTCTCTTCTTTAAGATTCTTTTCCCAGGGGCATTGCCAGCCATTGTTAGCGGATTTCGTATCAGTATGGGTACGGCCTGGAGAATACTCTTGGCTGCAGAAATGATTGTTGGTACCGGAACAGGGCTCGGCTATGCCATTGTTGAGTCGCGTTGGAGTCTGGAATATGTTGACGCCTTTGCCTGCCTTGTAATTATAGCTGCTATTGGTGGTGCGGTTGAGTACGGTCTTCTAAGGCAGATTGAGCACCGTATTCATCGCTATTATCAACTAGAGGATGGACTCCATTGATTCGTGTTGAGCAGTTGGTTAAAAGCTATGGGAGCAAAGTCGTTATCGGCCCTCTTTCGTTACATGTGCCACAAGGCCAGTTTCTCGCTCTTGTTGGGCCAAGTGGTTGTGGCAAAACAACACTGCTTAACTGTCTGGCAGGTTTTATCCGTCCCCAGCAGGGGGCGTGTCGCGTAAATGGACGCGATGCTGTACCAGCTGGCCCTAATAAAGCTGTGGTCTTTCAGGAAGCAACACTCTTCCCGTGGATGACCGTACTTGAGAATGTCATGTTCGGACTTGAACAAAAAGGTGGGGATCGGAATCAGTCTCTCGCACTTGCCACCTCTATGTTACAGCTTGTTGGGATGCACCCAGAGCACTACACTCATCATCCATTACATCTCTCTGGGGGGATGAAACAGCGGGTTGCACTTGCCCGTACTCTTGTTCTTGCCCCGGACGTACTTCTCTTGGATGAGCCGTTTAGCGCCCTTGACACCATGAGTCGTGAGCACCTTCAAGATCAACTGATTGAGTTACAAGCCAAAACTGGACTAACAACTGTTTTTGTCACCCATAGTGTAGAAGAAGCCGTGTACATCGCTGATCGAATAATTGTCATGGGACGGGCTCCAGAATCATTGATTGCTGATCACACACTGAGCTGTACCCGATCACAACGATCACGCACCAGTAACTTGTTTCGTAACGAAGTTGCTTTAGTACGTCGTTATTTTTCAGACGTGCCCTGTTGTCTCGAACCAGGAAAGAGGTTTTATAATGATGAAGAGCCTGCTTATTAGTATCTTTTCGCTTCCACTTCTCTTGTCAAGTTCCCTTGCTTTTGCTGCACCTTTACAGTTTGCCTACCAAAACCGTATTGTTGATGCATTGTCCATTATTGCCGTTGAACAGGGGTTTTTTCAAGCAGAGGGGCTTGCTATCGTTCCTGTTTTTCTCTCGAGTGGTGCGGCGACTGCAGAAGCACTCCACACCGGATCCGTTGATATAGCGACTATGGGCGATACTGCTGCGCTGACTAGTGTTAGTAAAGGTAAAAACATCCGTATTTTTATGAGTCATGGTCAGGGGGAACACCGGCACCGTATTATGGTGTCAGCAGGGTCATCACTCAGAGACATACAACAACTACGGGGCAAACGAATAGGTGTTAAAAAAGGTACGTCAACCCATGGTGGCCTACTAGCCCTGTTCGAAAAAAACGGTATTGATGTAAAGGACGTAACAGTCGTTGATCTTGACCCAGACCTTGCTGTCGAAGCATTGTTTTCAAGTACTATCGACGCCATAGTGGCAAGTGAGCCAACTCCATCCCTTGCGGAAGGACGAGGGGCACGGCAACTGGCTACCCTAGGGGGACTGGCCAATAGCTATCCCGTTTTTATGCTCACGCGGAAGGAACTTTTAAATAGTCGTGCCGTAGACATGCATAAGTTTGTACGCGCGCTGCAAAGAGCAGAACGATTTATGAAACAGAATCCTTCTAAGGCTCTCCTGGTTATATCAAAGAAGACAGGCTTACCCCTGGCTATGACTAAAAGTGCTGTTAAACGCCATGCTTTTTCGGCTTCAATGGATAAAGCAACTCGCATCAGCCTGCAAAAAACAGCTGATTTCTTGTTGAAAGAGAGACGCTTAAAAGCACCACTCATAGTCGATAACGTGATTGTACCGATGCCGTAAAAGGTATTGTCGAAGTTCAATTGACAGAATTCCCTCTTATTGCTATAGTACCAAATCCTATTCCATGTAGGATTTAGTCACACATCACCTGATTTGCGAGAGTGGCGGAACTGGCAGACGCACTAGACTTAGGATCTAGCGGGCAACCGTAGGGGTTCGACTCCCCTCTCTCGCACCATTTTTATAATCCCAAAACACAGAAGTGAGGACAAGCATGCAGGTCAATGTCGAAGAACTCAGCTCCGTTAAACGTAAGGTCAGTATTGAAGTACCGGCAGAAACCGTTTCCGCTGAAATAGAGAAAACATTCGTTGGCATTCAGAAAAAAGCGACTGTTTCCGGATTTCGTAAAGGTAAAGCTCCCCTCGCCATGGTTAAGCGCCTTTATCAGGGTGCCATGCAAGAAGAGGTTATGCGTCGTCTCTATGAGCAAACCCTTTTCCCAGCCCTGAAAGACCATAATATTGAGCCCGTCGATGCACCTATGATTGACGATATGGCTTTAATTGAAGCCGGTACTCCCTTCAAATATTCTGCTTTAATTGAAATCATGCCGCAAATTCTTTTAAAAGATTATAAAGGTCTTACCGTCAAAAAAGAGCGATACAATGCTTCTGGCACTGCTGTTGAGGATGAGATTGCCCGCATGCGTGAGAATATGGCGCAACTGGTACCAGTAGAGCAGGGCAGTGTAGAAAGCGGCATGGTACTGACTGTCGACTACAGCTTCGTCACTGAAGGTGATGAGGATAATGCTGTCTCTGGTCAGGACGCCAGCGTTGAAATCGGTTCCGGCAAGCTGTTGCCTGGCCTTGAAGAAGGCCTGATTGGTATGCAGATTGGCGAAACAAAAGGTATTAGTGTAACGGTGCCTGAAACGGCAGATCCAGCGAGTGCTGGCAAAAGCGGAATCTTCACGATTACGGTCAAGGAAATGAAGCGCAAAGAACTTCCTGAGCTCAACGATGACTTTGCTCAGCAGTTCGGCGAGTTTGACACCATGGATGACATGCGTTCAAAGCTTGCTGAAATGCGTGAACAGCATGAATTGGATCGTATTGGCGCCGACTTCAAAACCCGCGTCATCGATGCACTGATCGAAAAGAACCCTATGGAGGTTCCTGACTCCATGGTACGTCGTCAGCTCGATTTCATGCTTGATAATATGAAGCAACGCCTCAAAGGCCAAAATATGACCTTTGAAATGATGGGACTGACAGAAGATAGTTTCCGTCAGCGTTTCTGGGATGAAGCTGCACAAAAAGTAAAAGGTGGCCTGCTTGTCATGGCGCTGGTTGAAGAAGAAAACATCACCGTTGAAGATGCAGATCTTGATGCTCGCTACGAGAAACTGGCAAACGGCAACCCTGACCTTATAGAGCGCATCAAGGAGTTCTACAGCTCACAATCCAATGTGAAAAACTCCATGTATGCTGAAATTAAAGAAGAAAAGGCCATTGACTTTTTGGTACAGCATGCAACGGTAAGTGAAGTTGATGCTGCCGACTTGGCTGCAGAAACAAAGGCGGAGTAAGTACATGTATGTACCGATGGTTGTTGAACAGAGTGGTCGTGGTGAGCGAGCCTATGATATTTACTCGCGTCTACTTAAGGAGCGCATTGTCTTCTTAAGTGGTGAAGTTCATGATCAAATGGCTGATCTTATCGTAGCGCAGCTTCTTTTCCTTGAGGCTGAAGACCCGGACAAAGACATCCATCTGTATATCAACTCACCAGGTGGTGTTGTGACAGCTGGTATGGCCATCTTTGATACTATGCATTACATTAAAGCTCCTGTTTCGACTATTTGTGTCGGACAGGCAGCATCCATGGGGGCTTTGTTGCTTGCCGCCGGTGAGCCTGGCAAGCGTTACGCGCTTCCCCATGCCCGTATTATGATCCATCAGCCATCAGGCGGTTCACGTGGACAGGCCACCGACATCATGATTCAAGCAGAGGAAATTCTACGTATGAAGCGAGAGCTTAATGCCTTGCTTGCAAACCTTTCCGGTCAGCCACTTGACAAGGTTTCCGTCGATACTGAGCGTGATTATTTCATGTCTGCAGAAGAAGCCAAAAGTTATGGTCTCATTGACGCCGTTATGGAACGACACACCACCGGAGCATAATCAATATGTCAAAGCACGACGACACTGATATCCCGCACGAAATGGCTTGTTCTTTCTGCGGTAAGCTACAAACTGATGTTAAAAAACTTATCGCCGGTCCGGCGGTATATATATGTGATGAGTGTATAGAACTCTGCAATGATATCCTAACTGAAGAGGCTCGTCAAAAAAGTGACCTCGGTCAAGACTTTAAAAAACTCCCGAAACCTATGGAAATCAAGGAGTTTTTAGATGAGTATGTTGTCGGTCAGGATATAGCAAAGAAAGTTCTCTCCGTTGCAGTCTATAACCACTATAAACGTATTGAACACCCAGCTAAACCGGGTGATGTCGAAATGCAAAAGAGTAACATTCTGCTCTTGGGCCCAACGGGATCAGGCAAGACGCTTTTAGCACAATCCTTAGCCCGTATGTTGAAAGTGCCATTTGCTATTGCAGATGCTACCAATCTGACTGAGGCTGGTTATGTGGGGGAAGATGTTGAGAACATCATTCTGAATCTCCTTCAGGCTGCTGATTATGATGTAGAACGTGCTCAAAAGGGCATTATCTACATTGATGAAATTGACAAAATAGCCCGCAAGTCTGAATCACCATCATTAACCCGTGATGTATCAGGGGAGGGTGTTCAACAGGCACTGCTTAAAATTATTGAGGGAACCGTTGCCAATATTCCTCCAAAGGGTGGCCGTAAACACCCACAACAGGAGTTTTTAAAGGTCAACACCTCAAATATACTGTTCATCTGTGGTGGGGCTTTTGCAGGCCTGGAAGATGTTATTCAGCAACGGGTTGGTACTAAGAGCCTCGGTTTTGGTGCTGATGTTAAAACCAAGAAGGAGAAAAAACCTGGCGAGCTTCTCAAAATGGCACGTCCTGAAGATCTCCTTAAGTACGGCTTTATCCCTGAGTTCATTGGCCGTCTACCTGTCTTAGCAACCCTCATGGAACTGGATGAAGAATCTTTAGTCCAAATTCTTACCGAGCCTAAAAACGCTTTGACAAAACAGTATCAAAAACTCTTCGATCTTGAAGGGGTACGTTTACGCTTTACAGATGGCGCTGTCATTGCCATTGCAAAGGAAGCTTTGAAGCGTAATACCGGTGCCCGTGGTCTGCGTGCTATTTTGGAAGGGTCTATGTTGGATGTTATGTATGAAATCCCCTCCATGCAGCATGTACGTGAGGTCGTTATCAGCGAAGATGTTGTTTACCAGCGAGAGCGTCCCTTGATAATCTATGAAAACCAGCAGGGGAACGCAGTAGCTTAGCAAAAAGTCTTGACGGGGCGACGGCTGTCTGCTATAAAGTTTGTCTGTTGTCACAAAGAGGTAACAACAGTTGAACGGGGTTGTAGCTCAGTCGGTTAGAGTGCCGGCCTGTCACGCCGGAGGTCGCGGGTTCGAGCCCCGTCAACCCCGCCATTTTATACTGTAACGTTTTAGGGTGAATAGCTCAGCTGGGAGAGCGCCAGCCTTACAAGCTGGATGTCGGGGGTTCGATCCCCTCTTCACCCACCATATTCTGGGGTTGTAGCTCAGTCGGTTAGAGTGCCGGCCTGTCACGCCGGAGGTCGCGG
>CAYVYW010000022.1:0-23280 GCA_964456065.1 uncultured Geobacteraceae bacterium | reverse complement strand
TGTAAAGCCGGTGTTCCCAAGAATCCTCCTCTTTCAGAGGGGGAGAACGTCAAACAAGGCACCGTGGTACAACTTTTTTGAAACAATAATACTGTTGTGTGACTTTCTGTTGTGTTAGTTTCAAGTCCTGCAGGGATAACACTCCGCTGATACAAGTAATATAGTTGTTGACGGAGTGGCCATAAAGTGCTAAGTAGGAATCATTCTTAATTAGAGAGGGGAACGTCAATGGGCAAGTCAGTAAAAGGCACCGAGACGGAAAAGAATCTTTTAAAATCATTCGCCGGCGAGAGTCAGGCACGCATGCGCTATACCTATTATGCTGGAGTGGCTCGCAAAGAAGGGTATGTTCAAATTGCTGATATCTTTACTGAGACTGCAGACCAAGAAAAAGAACATGCCAAGCGTTTCTTTAGTTACCTTGAAGGTGGCGACCTTGAAGTGACGGCAACTTTCCCAGCTGGTGTTATCGGTACAACCGCTGAAAATCTTCTCGCCTCAGCCTGTGGCGAGCATGAAGAACATTCTGACATGTATCCGATGTTTGCAGCTAAGGCGAAAGAAGAGGGTTTTACCGATATTGCTGCACTTTGGAATTTTGTTTCTGTTGCTGAGAAGCAGCACGAGAAACGTTTTCGGGATCTCCTGGCCAACATAGAAGCCGGCCGTGTTTTTGCCCGTGATGAAGTTGTGGTCTGGCGTTGTAGAAACTGTGGTTACCTTCACAGTAACAAGAATGCCCCGGAAATATGTCCGGCCTGTATTCACCCCAAGGCACATTTTGAGTTGCTCGGAGAAAACTGGTAATTTCTCTTGAACTGGTGTATAGTTTACCCAGCTAGTCGACATTAATTACAAAGGAGAACTCCGATGCCGAATCGTATGGAAGTGTACAAGTGTAATCACTGTGGAAACATGGTTGAAGTTTTGATTGGTGGCGGCGCAGCACTCGTTTGCTGTGGCGAGAACATGGTTCATATGGCTGAGAATACCGTTGATGCAGCCAAGGAGAAACACGTACCGGTTATTGAAGTTGGTAATGGTACCGTAACAGTAAAAGTTGGTGAGGTTGCTCACCCAATGGAAGAGAAGCACTTTATTCAGTGGATTGAGCTGATTGCTGATGGTCAGGTCTTCAGAAAGTTCCTCGAGCCTGGTCAGGCTCCTGAAGCAACATTCTGTGTGACGGCCAAGGAGCTGGTTGCACGTGAATACTGCAACCTGCATGGTCAGTGGAAAGCCTAAGACGTTTTTAACGTTGGTGGACAGGGGGGATGGGAAACCATCCCCCCTTTTCTTTACAGGGTGCCCGACATCGGGTATCATGGCAACCATCATGACCCATCCGACCTTATCACGATACCTGCGCCGAGAAATATACGCAGTTTTTAGTCTTGGCCTGGTTGTCTTTACGCTGGTCCTGCTGATGGGCCGGATGGTAAAGCTATTGGAGCTTGTGGTATCAAATGGTGTCCCTTTTTTCGACGTCCTGTATCTTCTCGTACTCCTCATACCATCTTTTCTCGTTTTAACGATTCCCATGGCTTTTCTTCTTGCGGTCATGGTCAGCTTTAGCCGGCTTTCTGCTGACAATGAACTCACCGTTATGCGGGCAAGCGGCATACCGCTTATCAGTCTAGTGCCAGCACTTCTGCAGGTTGCACTTCCTACAGCAACCCTCACGTTACTGATTAGTCTGTTTGTTGTCCCCAGTAGTAATAACAGCTTCAAACTCCAGAGCATGCTGGTGGCCAAAAAAACGGTAAGTACGGTTATTAAGGAACAGATGTTCCGGGATGATCTGCCAGGTTTGGTGGTGTATGTCGACCAGTATGATGAAGCCAGTCGTCGTATGCAACGTGTCATGATTCACGACAATCGAGACATCCGTCGTCCTCTAACCATCTTTGCCGATAGTGGTTCCCTTGTGGCTGCCGGTGATAATGAGGTGACCCGTATGGTTTTAGAGCGGGGAACGATTCATGCCAATAATGCCGAAGGTTATCAGATGGTTTCCTTTGGCACGTACACGCTCACCATGCAAGCCGACTCCAGCAATGCACCGAAGCGAAAAGAATCGGAAATGGCGCTTACTGAGATTAGCGCTGCATTGAATAAACCCGGCCTTGAGCCTCAGCGCCGTGCAAAGCTGGCAACAGAGTGGCACAGCAGATTCGCATTTCCGGGGGCCGTGATTGTTTTCGGCCTCTTAGCAATGCCTCTTGGTATCACCAAGCAACGTTCCGGTAAAGGGGCTGGCTTCACCATAAGCATCGCGGTTATTCTCGGCTACTATATGTTATTGTCATTTTGTAAAACCCTTGCTGAGCGTGAAGCTGTTGCCGCCGGCCTGGCGGTATGGTTGCCGAACCTACTTTTTTTACTCGCGGGTTTGCTGCTGCTTTGGTATCGCATCTGTGAGGGGCGCCTGCCTAAGGCCGGTACGCTGATTTCTGGGAGAGCTCATTTATGAGGGCGGGAATCCTTGACCGTTACCTCTTCATGGCCTGGCTGAAGATGTACGGTGTATGCCAGGCTGGTTTTCTCGGGACGTACCTGGTGGTGGATATCCTCGAAAAGTATGGCCGCTTTAGCCGGAGCGGCAGTAGTTTACAGGATATGCTGTTCTTCTTTTTGTTGAAACTTCCTGAAATGTTTGGTCAGACGGCTTCTTTCTCCGTGCTTATGGCAACCCTTTTGTCGCTCGGGGCTTTCTCCCGTTCGAGTGAACTGACGGCAATGCGGAGTTGCGGTATCAGTATTGTGCGTATCGCACTACCCGTTGTTGCAGGGGGAGTGCTTGTCACCTGTTTGACGCTTTTAAATGCAGAGTTTGTGGTGCCGAGCAGCTTTAAGCAACTTGATTACATTGAAAAGATAAAGATTAAAAAGCAGGATGCTGGATCGTTATTCCGCTTAAATAATATCTGGTTTCGTTTTGATACTATGATGCTGCAGGCGAAAGCTTTTGACCCAGCCGCGGTTGTTCTGCGGGGGGTAACGGTTTGGGAAATATCTGATCGTATGCAACCCGTGAGTAGAACTGACGCTGCGACAGCAGTACAGGAGGCAAATGGCACGTGGGTGTTACGGGATGCCTCGGTGCGCCGCTTTGTTAACGGTACCCAGACAACCGCGAAAGTAGATCGTTTTGCAATACCGTTACAACTGAAACGGGAAGACTTGCGGGTCTATGATAAACGTGCTGACAACCTGAGCTTCAGAGAGTTAAACCGTTATGCCTCAACATTGGAACGGGGCGGGTATGATGCCGGTCGTTTTAAAACCCTCATGTACGCAAAGATTGCCGTTCCCTTTGCTGCCTGCGTGATGGTTCTCCTTGGTATTCCCTTCGCCCTGAAGACAGGCCGCTCTGGTGGTGCAGCCAAGGGGATTGCATTTACTGTCGCAATCGGGTTTACCTATTTTATGCTGCATGCTTTGATCGTATCGTATGGGAAAAGTGGCGCTCTGCCACCATTAGTGGCAGCATGGGGGGCAAACCTGCTGTTTGTGCTTGCGGGGATTTGGTTGGCAATGACCGTCCGTCAGCAGTAAATCGTTAAGGGCGACGTTTGGCCACGAGAAAGAAGTAGCAGATTACCAAAAATGGTAAGACTGATAGTCCGGCCTCAAGACGCCCCTGAATGAAAGAGTAGCTAGAGAAAATAACAGCAGCAATGCAGACTACCAAGAGAATCGTAGCAGCAATCCTATGCATAGATTGGCTCCATAATGATACAAGAAGGGCATCCGAGGAGTCGGATGCCCTTCTTGCTGTATAATGACTTAAGCCTGTTAAGCCTACGGGATAGAGGGGAGTTCAACCCCAGCCATCTGTTGTACCATTCTGATAACCTGACAGCTGTAGCCGAATTCGTTATCATACCAGACATAAAGAACACAGCGGTTCCCCTGTACGATGGTGGCGAGCGAGTCAACTACCCCAGCATGGCGCGATCCCACAAAGTCACTGGATACAACATCCGGTGAGTTGACGTAGTCAATTTGATTTTGCATCGGAGAGTTTAATGACATGTCACGTAAATAGTTGTTCAAGTCGTCTCTTGTGATGTTTTGGCCAAGCTCAAGATTGAGGATTGCCAGAGATACGTTTGGAGTCGGTACGCGAATGGCGTTACCAGTGAGCTTGCCGGTCAGTTCAGGGACAACTTTTGCGACAGCTTTAGCGGCGCCGGTTTCGGTAATAACCATGTTCAGTGGGGCGCTCCGTCCACGACGGGCTGCCTTATGATAGTTATCGATGAGGTTTTGGTCGTTGGTGTAGGAGTGGCACGTTTCAACATGGCCAGATATAATCCCGAAACGGTCACTAACCGCTTTCAGGACAGGAACTATGGCGTTTGTGGTGCAGCTTGCCGCTGAGAAAACGGTTTCATTTGCAACAATTAACTCGTTATTGACCCCGGCGACAACATTCGGGACATCTCCTTTACCAGGAGCGGTCAAAATGACTTTGGCAATACCCGGTGCCTTTAGGTGACGGGAAAGTCCTTCACGGTCGCGCCATTTGCCGGTGTTATCAATCAAAATGGCATTGGAAATGCCATACTGGGTGTAGTCAACATTTTCAGGAGCATCGGAATAGATAATACGAATCAGGTTGCCATTGGCAATGATGGCGTTTTCTTCCTCATCCACGGTAATAATTCCATCGAAAGGTCCATGGATGGAGTCGCGGCGTAGCAGGCTCGCTCGTTTAACCAGGTCATCACTGCTGCCTTTACGTACAACAGCGGCACAGAGACGGAATTTCTCACCACTGCCTGCTTTTTCAATCAAGAGGCGGGCGAGCAGACGACCGATACGACCAAATCCGTACAGCACGATGTCTTGTGGCCCCTCATCACGTAGGTGTTTGCGACCGGTGTTGATGCTCCCAAGCTGTGCTGAAACATATTCATCAACGGTTGCATAGGAAGATTGTAAGGGGAAGTTGACCGCAAGTTTACCGATATCGATGCGGGCAGGAGCTAGGTCAAGGCGGGCAATGGATTCAACAATCGGTAGCGTTTTGGTGATTGAAAGCTCGCTCTCGATAATCTGACGAGCAAAACGGTGAATCTTGAGGAGTTCGACCGTACTGGCATGTACCAGCGATCGTCCATAGACTGACAGAACGATATTGCGCTCACGATAGAGCTTACCAACGAGTGGCAGCATCTTTTCGGCGCATTCCTCCTGTATTTTCCAGTCGTTGAGATACTTGTCCTGTTTTGTTTTCATGAGACGCGACCCCTTCTAGTGAAATGACTTTTCCCTATATCAACTTTTTTGACGTACCCTGTCAAGGGGCGTCCACGTATTTTGGTATTACAAGACCTTCGTATGGTGTCGCTAAAACGACGATATAAGACTAATTTACTGTAGTTTTTGTTTGCTTTCCCGTGCTTTCCTTGTTATTATCATTAAAGTAAAACAATGTTTCTAATTTATCTTTCTGGATAGGAACGAAATGGTGTCACTATGCCTATAGGGTTCGAACCGGTCAGCACGTTGCTCGTAGCTGCTGTACTGTTCGGCCTGAGCGGGGTGCCGGGTCTGTTTCTCGGTTCTCGATCCGGGCAGGTGGCTACGGTTCTTCTTTGTGGCGTTGCTGCTGTGTTTGGTCTTTTCGGTAGTGTTGCTATTCTTCTCGGTACTCCTGTTTGCTCATATGAGATTTTCTGGCCCGGCCCTTTTGGGCATGGTTTACTTACTGCTGATCATCTGAGTGCCGTTTTTTTCCTCCTGATATCGGTTGCAGCACTTGCATGCCCCCTTTATACTGCCGGTTATACTGACGGACAGGGCTCGCTTGGTTCTCGTCGTCGTATGGTCTTGTTTCTTGGATTTTTACTGAGTGCAATGGGCTTTGTGCTTTTAACCCGTAATGGCGTGATGTTGTTGGCGTCCTGGGAAGTAATGGCACTTTCCTCATGGATGCTCGTGACCAGCGAGTATAAAGAACGATCAGTCGAGCGGGCAGGGCTAGTATATCTTATTACAACACACACCGCCACAATGGCATTGCTTGTGGCGATTGCCCTACTGTATCAACAAGGTCGATCTTTTTTGTTTCCTGCTGCTGGCAGTTTGGTGGTGGACGCCATCCCCCAGGGTGTCATCTTGGTGTCTTTGCTGATCGGTTTTGGTGCTAAAGCCGGTTTTATGCCGTTACATTTTTGGTTGCCCGGCGCCCATGCCAATGCGCCAACACCGGTTTCCGCACTTATGTCAGCCATTATGCTGAAAATCGGTCTCTACGGTATGATTCGCATGGTCGGTCTTTTTCAGAATCTTCCCGCTTGGTTTGGCTGGCTTGTTCTCCTGCTGGGACTTTTAAGTGCTCTGTTTGGTGTCAGCTTAGCCCTGATTCAAAAGGACCTGAAACGCCTCCTCGCCATGAGTAGTATCGAAAATATTGGTATTATCATGACCGGCCTAGGTGTCGGTTACCTTGGTCTCTCGTATCATCATCCCATTCTCATGATTGGAGGCTTTACTGCTGCTTTACTCCACGCCATCAATCATGCCATTTTTAAACAATTACTCTTCCTGGGAAGCGGTGTTGTTATTCATGCGGTCGGTACCCGGGTTATTGAGCGTATGGGGGGACTTGCTAAGCAACTACCCGTGACCTCCTGGAGCATGTTGGTTGGTGTTGTTGCCATCTGTGGTTTGCCGCCTCTCAATGGTTTCGTTGGTGAGTTTATTCTTTATTATGCCGTTTTTGGCTCGGTTCCCAGTGGGGAGTTAAGCGCCGTTGTCCTGGTTGCCCCAATCCTTGCGATGGTAGGCGCCTTGTCGGTTTTGACCTTCTTAAAGCTTTTTGGCACCATTTTCCTTGGTGCTCCCCGCTCGGTGCTGCCGGCACCGCCCCATGAAGACCGACGCATGACACTGCCCTTGGTCTTTTTAGCATTCCTTTGTTTCCTCATCGCATTTGGCGCTCCTGCCTTCGTCCCACTGGTAGCTGGTACCGTTGCTATGATGGGTGGCCAACCACTTACCATGGTTGTCGACCATATCAACCGGCTGCCGTTATTTGAACTGGTAACGGTCAATCTTGTTGTACTTGCTATGAGCGCTGGTATCGGTATCTGGTATGCCGTGAAGATTCGTGGTTCCCGTCAGGAAGAGACGTGGGGCTGTGGTTATCATCGTGTTGATGCGACCATGCAGTACAGTGGGTCATCCTGTTCTGAAATGGTGGCTGGCATGGTTGGGCTGGCTGATGTGAAAGGTTTAACGTCTATTAAACCCCATCGCGCTTTTCCTGCACCGATATCCTTCTCGGTCATACTACGGGAACGTCTGCTTGATAGTTTACTGGTGGGTAGCCTGAGCTGGATTGACCGCTCACTTGGCTGGTTTCGCCGTATGCAAAACGGACAGCTGCACTTGTATATCATGTACATATTCATAACTCTGACGCTGCTGATGCTGTGGGGCTTGTGATGGCTTCATTTCTCCTCGCCATATTGGTACTGGTCGCGGCACCGCCCCTGATGCTTGGCCTGATTACCACCACCAAAGCATGGTTGGCGGGACGTCGTGGTCCATCTCCCTTGCAGCCTTACCGTGAGTTGGCACGTCTTTTTCGTAAAAAAACTGTTTTTAGCACCACCACGACCTGGTTATTTCGGGCGTCACCGGTACTTGGGGTTACCACTGTTTTTGTCGCTGGCTTGATGATCCCGCTTGGTTTTCAGTCCGTGGCTTTTTCTTTTGCCGGTGACCTCGTACTGTTTGTCTATTTACTTGGTACGGCACGTTTTTTCACCGCTGCCGCCGCCCTTGATACGGGTTCCAGTTTTGAGGGGATGGGAACGGTCCGCGATTTAACCTTCGCCTGTTTAGCTGAACCGACGGTACTGGTTATTCTGATTGTCCTTGCGCGCATGAGCGGCACCATGACACTCTCAGAACTACTGACCTTCCCTTCCTTTACGGTTTGGGCATCTAACGGTGCTTCCATGATTCTCATGAGTGGTTCGCTGCTGCTGGTTGTTTTAGCGGAAAGCTGTCGCATACCTTTTGATGACCCAACCACACACCTTGAGCTTACTATGGTGCATGAGGTTATGGTTCTTGACCATAGTGGCCCTGGTTTTGGTTTGATTCAGTATGGTGCTGCTCTAAAATTATTCGTACTTTCGAGTATCTGGGTCTTTGTTGTTCTGCCGGTGCGTACTGAAACCCCACTTGCCGGCTGGATGGTGTATGCGGCTGCCATGGTGGCGATGTCTTTTTTGATCGGTTTGATTGAGTCTTCCATGGCTCGTCTTGCCTTACGGAAGCTTCCGACCCTTTTGGTGACCGGTCTGATTCTGGCTTCCTTTGCCCTGCTTCTGGCCATGAGGTGATGCTATGCTGACAATGGCCGACCAACTTCTCATTATTGTTTTGCTCATCAATTTTATTTTGTTGGGCACCAGTCGGTTACGCTTTGCTGTCAGGGCGGTTGCCGTACAAGGTACGCTGCTCGGCATGGTGCCAGCACTTTTACATCCGTTTTCAGGCCATCTTGCTATTATTACGGTCTGTATCATCTTGGCAAAAGGAGTCATTATTCCTTACTTGATTAACAATGCCGTTAGTAAGACCGGCATTGATCGCGAGCAGGATACGTTTATTCCATATCTTGGCACGCTGCTATTAGGCGCAGTTATGACGGCTTTTTCCTTTGCTTTTGCCAGTGGGCTTCCTTTGGCACCTGGTCATCATGATCAGTTGGTGGTACCAACCGCTCTGGCAACGCTGATGACCGGTTTTTTGATTCTGGTAAGTCGGAAAAAAATCATCTTTCAGGTTATTGGTTATCTTGTTTTGGAAAGTGGAATATTCATCTTTGGTATGTTACTCACACAGGCGATGCCGCTGATGGTCGAAGCCGCAGCGCTGCTCGACCTGTTGGTTGGTGTCTTTGTTATGGGGATTGTTATTAATCATATCAACCGTGAGTTTAACTCATTGGATACGACCCGCTTACGGTCGCTTCGGGAGGATTAACCAGGATGGCTTTTCTCTACGCCTTGATACTGGTTCCCCTGATTGGCTCGCTCATTGCCTGGTTGGTGCGGGATACTCTCTATCGTCCTCTGGTTCTACCGTTTGCTGCGATTATTCATCTGGCGCTGGTGGCCGTAGCTGTTGTACGGCGTGACGTTCTGCCGGGGAATGACTGGCTGCGGCTTGATCCACTTGGTACGGTCGTTTTGTTCTCGGTGAGCTTGTTATTTGTCTTTTGTGCCTGGTATGCCGTCGGGTATCTACGTTTTCGTAAAGAACGTGACAACCGTATTCTCTGCCTTGGTATGTTGATCTGTCTTTCAGCCATGACACTTGCTAGTTTGTGTCAGCAACTGGGGCTTTTGTGGGTTGCTGTTGAGATGACCACCGTATCCATGGCACCCTTAATCTATTTCAACCATAACGCCCGTTCCATTGAAGCTACCTGGAAATATCTACTGATTTGCTCAGTCGGTATTGCCCTTGCCCTGCTGGGATTACTCTTTTTGGCCTATGGCACCTTCGTTGCTGATCAGCATGCTACCCTGCAGTTAGATGCCCTCTTGAAAAGGGCTTCGAGTCTCAATCCAGGATGGCTGCATGCCGCGTTTATCTTCCAGCTTGTTGGCTACGGCACAAAGCTTGGTCTTGCCCCCCTCAACACCTGGAAACCTGATGCGTACGGTGAAGCGCCAGGACTTGTCTCATCATTGTTAGCAGGAGGGCTGGTTAACTGCTCTTTTTTAGCGCTCATGCGTATGTATCAGGTCTGTATGGCTTCCGGTATGGATATCGCTTTTGTGAAGGACTCCCTGGTGGTGATGGGGCTTTTTTCCATGGCAGTGGCGGCAATTTTCATGGCACACCAGCATGATTTTAAGCGTATGTTGGCATATTCCAGTGTTGAGCATGTCGGCATTATGGCGGTTGGCCTTGGACTTGGACGTGGGGCGCTCTGGGCGGTACTTTTCCATTTGGTTAGTAACGGTTTGACTAAAGGAGTGCTTGATCTTGCTTCCGGTAATATTCATCGCTCCTACGATGGGAAAACCATTGATTTAGTGCGGGGGGCCCTAAAGCGTCTTCCCTGGACAGGGGCCATTTTCTTGGCAGGCTGCATAGCCGTTTCCGGATCACCGCCATTCTCAATTTTTATCAGTGAGTTTGCCATTGTAGGTAACGCAATCATTGACGGGCGTTACTGGGTGGCCGGCCTTTTCATGCTTTTCCTTGTCGGCACTTTTATCGGTATGTCCATGACGGTCATACCGATGATGATGGGCACTCCCCATAGTGAGTTGCCAAAGACCGATTACCGTGAGGGCCCTGGTACGGTTTTGCCCATTCTATGTCTGCTTCTTATCATTCTTTGGTTTGGCATCTGGCCCCCTGAAATAATGATAGACCTCTTTCATGAAGGGGCGACCCTGCTCGAGTATCGCCCATGAACAGACTGACGACTACCCATAATACCAAGGCGATTTCTGTCGAAGCGCTGCTAACCCTTCCGATTGAGGAGTTCTGTCAGACGGTTCTCGATCATACAGAGCAGGGATGGCGGGTTATTTGCTACTTTGGCATTCCTGTTACGCAGGGGGTGCGCCTGGTAATGGTATTAGCATCCCAAAGTGGTCCAGAACTTGGTCTGGTCAGCAGCATCAGTTCCGAGTCTGTATTGCCTTCAATAGCGGGTTTTAGGCCGAAACTTCAACTGTATGAACGAGAAATTGCAGAACAGTTCGGTCTACGCTTTGAACCACACCCTTGGTTTAAACCAGTTCGCTGGCAACCGCCGTTGCCTGGATATCCTTCGGCCTTTGCCGACCAAGGTGATCGAGCAGGGGATGGTGATTTTTATCGTGTCCATGGCGATGATATTCACCAGGTGGGTGTTGGTCCTGTCCATGCCGGCGTTATCGAACCGGGACACTTCCGTTTCCAATGTTATGGTGAGCAGGTACTGCACCTGGAAATTGCCCTTGGCTACCAACACCGTGGTGTAGAACAGCTTCTGCCATCGGTGCATCCATTGCAGGCCATCAGAATCGCCGAAACCATCGCCGGTGACAGCTCCGTTGCCCATGGCACGGCCTACGCCATGGCTTGTGAGGGGTTATCAGCCCGGGACGCCATCAGCCCCGATGCCGAGCTTGTTCGCGGGATAGGGCAGGAGCTCGAACGGCTTGCCAACCATACCGGTGACCTCGGGGCTTTGGCGGGTGATGTTGGTTTTCTGCCGACAGCTTCTTACTGCGGCAGGATTCGTGGCGACTTCTTGAATATGACCGCTTTACTGTGTGGAAGCCGCTTCGGTCGTGGTCTTGTTACGGTTGGTGGTGTTGTCCGCATACCGGAGCGGGAGACGGTGGATGAACTTTTACGGCGCCTCGCTCTGGCGGAACGTGAGTTAACCGGTGCCATAGAGTTGTTATTTGCGACATCCTCAGTTGTGGGCCGTTTTGAAGAAATAGGTGTCGTTGCCCGGGAAAGTGCTTCGCGCCTCGGCCTTGTTGGCCCTGCTGCTCGTGCATCGGGAGTGTATCGCGATGTACGCCACTTTAGGCCGTACGGCTGTTACCACGACTTTGTTATGCCGGTTATGGTTCAGGAACAAGGTGATGTTTTCAGTCGGGCCATGGTGCGTTGGTTAGAAGCGCAACAGTCAATTCTCTGCATCAGAACCTTGATCGACCAGCTCGACCTGATTGACCAGGAACAGGCTTCCATTTTGCAAGGAGCAATGCTTGCTGACCATATGGTGGTATCGCTGGTTGAAGGCTGGCGAGGTGAGGTTTGTCATATTGCCGTGACCGGAACAGATGGTCGCTTGGTGCGCTATAAAGTCAGTGATCCTTCCTTCCGAAACTGGAAGGGTCTCGAACTTGCGTTGCGGGGAGGGCAAATATCCGATTTCCCGCTCATTAACAAGAGCTTTAACCTGTCCTATTGTGGACATGACCTCTAGGGGAGACCGTTATGTTACGTGCGCTTAGACAGCGCTTTACCATACAGGGCTTCAGAACAATGCGTTTCCCTGAAGATGTTGTCCTGCAGCCCCATTTCAGGGGGAGGCCGATACTTGATCCTGCGCGTCTTAATACGGATTCAATGGCGCAGTGTCCCTTTAAAGCACTTGGCAAGGATGATCAGGGATGGTTCTTGGATATGGGGCGCTGTCTGTTCTGCGCTGAATGCCCCTTACAGCCAGCCATTCACTTTACCAATGATTACCGGCTTGCCGTACGAAAGCGCGAAGACTTACTGGTGCGTCCCGGCCGGGAACTCGTTTTGGCACAAGCACTTGAGCCGTCATTGTTAGCACTTTATGGCCGTAGTCTTAAATTACGTCAGGTCTGTGCCGGTGGTTGTAATGCCTGTGAGGCGGACAGTAATGTGCTCACCACCATCGGCTGGGACATGGGACGTTTCGGGCTGCAGTTTGTTGCTTCGCCCCGCCATGCAGATGCACTCTACCTCACTGGCCCAGTGACCGATGGTATGCGGGATGCCCTTTATCGCACATGGCGTGCTTTGCCAGAACCACGTCTTATGATTGCCTGTGGGAGCTGTGCAATTGCCGGTGGACCATTTGCCGGTAGTGATGTTGTTAGTCATGGTGCTCCTGAGGATCTGCACGTCGACCTGTATATTCCGGGCTGCCCCCCCCATCCTGCAACGATACTTGATGGATTGCTGCGTCTCCAGGGCCGGATTACGCTGTGACGGACCAATTCCACGATGCTCTTCTTATAAAAACAACCATTTTCGTAAAATGATGGACGATTTAACGTGACAGACCACCCTGTATAAGGTAGGGTAGCTTTACGAAGCCTCGCTACCTGACATCCTGCATTGCTTAACACCCTTTTCCCTCTGCAGTTGTATCCCGTTTGGTTTGCGAAACACTGTCCTAGCCTAGCCTGTGGTCATACACTATAGGAGCGGGACCTTTTTGTCATGACACCGCCATTCCAGATGGTGTCGTATAGGAGTTATAATGCTGTTCACGGAACTTCCGCTCCCCGCTGCGCTGTTGCGGGCGATTAAACAATGCGGATATCAAGATGCGACCCCGATTCAAGCTGCTGCTATTCCACAGGCTGTCGCGGGTCACGATTTAATTGCATCAGCCCAGACGGGCACAGGTAAAACGGCAGCTTTTGTGCTACCAGCGCTTGTGCGCCTACAATCACGTTCGGTCCACCCAGGCATTGGTCCCCGGGTATTGGTGCTGACACCTACCAGAGAGCTGGCTATGCAGGTCACCGATTCGGTAGCCAGTTATGGCCGTGGTACTCGTATGCGCTTTGGTGCTGTTCTGGGGGGAATGCCGTATCCTCAGCAGGTCAGAATGTTGCGTCAGCCAATCGACCTGCTGGTGGCAACACCGGGACGCCTGATAGATCATATTGAAAATGGTAAAGTTGACCTCGGCCGTGTTGAGCTGCTTGTACTTGACGAAGCGGACCGTATGCTTGATATGGGATTCTCCGATGCCGTAGACTTGATTGCCGGTAAAACACCGCAGTCTCGTCAGACCCTTCTTTTTACTGCGACCATGGATGCTCCCATGGCACGTCTTGCTGGTCGTCTGCTTAAAGACCCACAGCGCATTGATGTGATTCCAGCTGGCGGCACCCACGCCTGTATTGAGCAACAGCTTTTTCAGGTTGATGACTTCCAGCACAAGCAGGCGCTGTTGGTTGGGCTCCTGGAAAATTTACCGGTTAGCAGCGCTATCGTTTTCTGTGCGACCAAAGTCGGTGCTGATGATGTCGCCGCGATGCTAAAGAGTGAAGGCTTTGCTGCTGCACCTATTCATGGTGATTTAGGGCAGGGGGCTCGTATGAGAACCCTGCGTGACTTTAAAAGTGGTCGCGTTAGAATTCTTGTTGCTACTGATGTTGCTGCACGGGGACTTGATATCAACGGCGTGAGCCACGTCATTAACTATGATTTGCCACGGGCTACCGAAGATTATGTCCACCGGATCGGCCGTACCGGTCGTGCTGGTGAGCAGGGTATTGCCATTTCGTTGGCACTGCCGAACGAAGGTGGTCTGGTGCGGCGGATTGAGGGATACCAAAAGCAGACCATTGAGCGTCATCAGCTCGAAGGATTCGAACCGAAGCGTGGATTCGAGCAGTCCCAAAGACCGTCTGGTCGTCGCCAAGGGCCCCGCCGTTCTAGCCACGGAGGTGGTGCACGTCCTCCGCAAGGGTCGGGTGGTGCGCGTCCCGCTCAAGGTTCTGGTGGTGCACGTCCCGCTCAAGGTTCTGGTGGTGCACGCCCTTCACAAAGTCCGGGTGGCGCACGCCCCCCGCAGGGGCCTCGCCCTCCCCGTAAATCGGGTCCGGGTGGTCCACCACGGCGTCCGAGAGGCTAATACCTCTAGGTTCGATATTCAAAATAAATGTCAGTACTTGTCGACAAAAAAGCACGCAGGGCTCTAAGACCCTGCGTGCTTTTGTCTTTTCAAGGCAGTTTCGTCTACCTGATAGAAAAACGGTACGCCACGCTCCTGATTGGCTATGGAGCCATACAGATCACCAGGTCTTCTTTCTCAACCTGATCACCCTCCTTGCACTTGACCGCGTCAACGATGCCATCATGTTTAGCCTTGATATTGGTCTCCATTTTCATGGCCTCTGTTACCATCAAGACATCCCCAGCTTTAACCGTATCCCCCACCTTGACCAGTACTTTGAAAACTTTTCCTGGCATAGGGGCACCCACATGGCTTGGATTGCCTTTATCAGCCTTTTCACGGAAAGCATCACTATTTTTGACAGATGTGTCCCGTACGACAACAGAACGATTATTGCCGTTTAATTCAAAGTAGACAGTTCGTGTGCCATCTTCTTGAAGTTTACCGATGGCGTTCAGTTTGATTATCAGGGTTTTGCCGGGTTCTATCTCAATGGAGGTTTCTTGGCCCGGTTCGATACCGTAGAAAAATATTGGTGTTGGTATAACGGAGGTGTCTGAATACTCCTGACGGTGACGGTCAAACTCAGGGTAGACATTTGGGTAAAGAATGGCAGATATCAGGGCCTTATCATCAATACTGTGTCCCAGTTTCTCTTCAAGGGCTCCACGCTCAGACTCGAAGTCTGCCGGCTCTAACAGCTCACCGGGTCGACAGGTAATCGGTTCTTGGCCCTTCAGAATGATCTTTTGTAAGTCATCAGGCCAGCCTTGATATGGCTGTCCTAGCATTCCTTTAAACATACCCACGACAGATTCCGGGAACGCCAGATCCTCCGTGGTTGTGAAAACATCAGCTGGCTGCATATTGTTTTTAACGAGGAACATGGCCATGTCGCCGACAACTTTTGAGGATGGGGTAACTTTGACAATGTCACCAAACATCATGTTAACCTGGTGATACATTTCTTTACACTCTTCCCAGCGGTCAAGCAGGCCAAGTCCAGCAACCTGTGGCTTGTAGTTGGAGTACTGGCCACCAGGGATTTCATGATGGTAGACTTCAGCCGTTCCTGACTTTAGGCCCGACTCAAAGGGAGCATAGTAGTCACGAACCGTTTCCCAGTAGTTGGCAAGCTGTTGCAGACCACGCTGGTTGACCATGGGGTCACGCTCGGTTCCGGCAAGCGCCGCAGCCAGGGCATTCAGGTTCGGTTGTGATGTCAAGCCTGAAAGGGATGATAGGGCTGCATCAACAATATCAACACCGGCTTCAGCCGCTTTCAATAACGATGCTGCACCGTTTGATGAGGTGTCATGGGTATGGAGATGAACCGGGATACCAATTTCCTGCTTTAAGGCACTGACCAGTTTGTATGCTGCCATAGGTTTCAAGAGGCCTGCCATGTCTTTGATGGCCAGAATATGTGCCCCCATTTTCTCCAGCTCTTTCGCCATGGCAACATAATACTCAAGGGGATATTTGTCACGCTTAGGGTCAGTAATATCACCCGTATAGCAAATGGCCGCTTCACAGATTTTGCCCGTTTTACGAACAGCTTCCATGGCAACCTGCATGCCGGTGGTCCAGTTAAGAGAGTCAAAGATACGGAAAATGTCGACCCCCGAGTTGGCTGCTTCCTCAACAAATTTCTGTACAACGTTGTCGGGATAGTTGGTATAGCCAACGGCATTTGACCCACGCAGAAGCATTTGGAAGAGTATGTTGGGAACGGCTTCTGAGAGTTTGTGCAGACGTTGCCACGGATCTTCCTTTAAAAAGCGCATGGCGACATCAAAGGTTGCGCCACCCCAGCACTCCAGAGAAAAAAGATCAGATCCAAGATAGGAGGTTGGCTCGGCTATTTTTAGAATGTCATAGCTTCGCACGCGGGTTGCCAAGAGCGACTGATGGGCATCCCGCATGGTTGTGTCGGTCAAAAGCAGTTTTTTCTGATCAAGAATCCATTTTGAAAGTCCCTCAGCGCCAAGTTCCATAAAGAGGTTTTTGGAACCTGCCGGACGGGGGATGGTATAATCGATTGCCGGAACCGTTGCATCAATCAGTTCAGACGACTTTAGTGGTTTGGTAATGCCGGGCGATCCGTTTACCACCACATCGCCAATAAAGGAGAGAACCTTGCTTGCGCGGTCTTTTTTCTCGCGGAATTGGAGTAATTCGGGATGTTGTTCGATGAAGGATGTGTTGCAATCACCACTTAAGAAAACAGGGTGTGTTACGACGTTTTCCAGGAAGCTGATGTTTGTTTTAACCCCCCGTACCCGGAACTCCTGGAGTGAGCGGTACATAATATGGGCTGCTTCCTGGAATGAGAGCCCCCATGAGGTGACCTTCACCAGCAAAGAGTCATAGTGCGGGGTGATTTTTGCTCCCGTTGATGCGTTGCCGGCATCAAGACGCACCCCAAAACCTGCTGCGGAACGGTAGGTGGTAATCGTACCAAAATCAGGTGCGAAATTATTGGCTGGATCTTCTGTGGTAATACGGCACTGTACAGCATACCCACGCATATCGATGGAGCTTTGGGAGGGAATGTTTATTTCGGGGTCGGATAATCTAAGCCCCTGGGCGATCAGAATCTGGCTCTGGACGAGGTTGCGCCCTGTAATCATCTCGGTGACGGTATGTTCAACCTGAATGCGGGGGTTCATTTCGATGAAATAGAAATGACCCTCCTGATCTACAAGAAACTCGACAGTGCCGGCATTACGATATTTCACCTGACCAGCAATCTTCAAAGCTGCCGTACATATCTCATCACGTTGACGTTGTGTCAGGCAGAGGGCAGGGGCGAACTCCACCACTTTCTGGTGGCGACGTTGGATAGAACAGTCACGTTCAAAAAAGTGTACCAGGTTTCCATAATTATCGCCAAGGACCTGCACTTCGATATGTTTAGGGTTTTCAATATATCGCTCAAGAAAGACCGTGGCATTGCCGAAGGCTGCCTTTGCTTCACTGCGGGCTGCATCTAATCCTTCAACAAGCTCTTTTTGGTTGCGTGCGACCCGCATACCGCGTCCACCGCCCCCTGCTGCAGCTTTAATAATGATGGGGTAGCCATGGTCTTTGGCAAAACGCAGGGCCTCTTCAACCTTTTCAATCGGGTCTTCGGTGCCTGGCACAACAGGTACTGACGCCGCAATGGCAGCTTTTCTTCCGGCCACTTTGTCGCCGAGGGCACGCTGCATGTCGGCCGTAGGGCCAATAAAGGTAATGCCGGCTTTTTCGCACTTTTCTGCAAATTCGGCGTTCTCGGCCAGGAAGCCATAGCCGGGATGAATTGCGTCAACATCTGCTTTAAGTGCCAGAGCGATGATTTCATCGATGCCAAGATAGGCATCAATGGGGGATTTACCCTTACCAATCAGGTAGGCTTCATCGGCTTTATAGCGGTGGAGAGAAAGTTTGTCCTCTTCGGAATACAACGCAACCGTACTGATACCGAGTTCGGTGCAGGCACGGAAAATCCGGATGGCAATCTCACCCCGGTTTGCAGCCATGACCTTCCTGAATCTGTTAATTTTCTTCACCTCTGACACCTCCAAAGTAGTTTCAGTCTCATCAAAGCGAAACGGCTCTTTTTTAGTGGTACTTAAAAAACTAAAGTCATTTTAAATACTTACAGCAGAAAGCCTGCGGAACTAAACCAGATTGCCTGCTGGTTTGTCAATCAAAAAATGAGAGATACCCAGCGAGAGGGGGCTAGATGAGGTGTTGTTGGGAACTGGTTGTGTTGTGTGGAGCCCTCTGGGGGAACGAGCCGTGATTGACAGGGGTACCCCCCTATGGTACACACAAAAAACAGAACATCTTCGGGAGTTTTCATGACCTTTCCAGACTTTGGAGCCTTTACAAACTACGCATCCCAGGGAACCCTGATTCCAGTCTACCGAGAAATCATGGCGGATATGGATACACCGGTTACCGCCTTCTTGAAAATCGATGATGGTATCAGCTCCTTTTTGCTTGAAAGTATTGAAGGTGGGGAAAAATGGGCGCGCTATACCTTCCTTGGTGCGGGGCCTGCCACCATTGTCCGCTCGAAAGGGCGTATGGTTGAGGTCCAGCGCGGAGACTGTGTGGAGTGCCGCGATTGTGACGACCCCACGACGGTGGTCTCAGAAATACTCGGTCGTTTTGCACCGGTTGAGGTGCCGGGCTTGCCTCGCTTTATCGGTGGTGCGGTTGGCTATCTTGGCTATGACATGGTTCGCCATTTTGAGCGTTTACCCAGTGAGGCCCCTGATCCAATCGGCGCCTATGATTCCTACTTTATGATTACGGATACCCTGCTGATCTTCGATACAGTTAAACAGAAGATTCAGGTGGTGGCTACCGTTGATACGACGGCTGTTGCGTCGCTTGAGGAGGGGTATCAAGCTGCCTGTGTAAAAATTGATGCACTTGTTGAGCGGCTTGCTTCACCATTGGCTCGCAGCAGTCGGACTGATTCGGCACGGCAGTCTGTCGATTTCCAATCTCTCACCAGTCAAGATGTCTTTGAAGATTCGGTTCGGACCGCTAAAGAATATGTAAAAAGCGGCGATATTATCCAGATAGTTCTTTCACAACGGATGAGCGGCACGCTAACCGTTGATCCCTTTGATATTTACCGTGCCTTGCGGACGTTGAATCCCTCGCCCTATATGTTCTTTTTACGCTGTGGTGACACAGTGGTAACCGGCGCTTCGCCTGAGGTTATGGTGCGAAAAGAAGGGGAGCGGGTTGAATTACGCCCCATAGCCGGTACGAGGCCACGTGGGCGGGACGCTGAACACGACCACGAGCTTGCGGAGGAGTTACTGGCTGACCCCAAAGAGCGTGCCGAGCATGTTATGTTGGTCGACCTCGGCCGTAATGATCTCGGACGGGTCTGTAAGAAAGGGTCGGTCGAAGTCAGTGAGCTGATGGTCATCGAGCGCTATTCTCATGTCATGCATATTGTCTCCAATGTGCGGGGTAAGCTCGAAGAGGGACGTAATGCTTTTGATCTTGTGCGGGCGACCTTTCCGGCCGGGACGCTCTCGGGTGCCCCGAAAATACGGGCGATGCAGATTATTGACGAGCTTGAGCCGGTTCGCCGGGGAATCTATGGTGGTGCTGTTGGCTATGTTTCCTATTCGGGTAATATGGATTTGGCCATAGCCATTAGAACACTGGTGGTGCGTAACGGTCAGGTTCATCTTCAGGCCGGTGCCGGTATAGTTGCCGATTCTGACCCGACCGCCGAATGGCAGGAGACGGTCAATAAGGCCATGGCAGTACGCCGTGCTATTGAGCTCGCTGAACAGGGACTTTCATAATCTTTTTACCCCGTTGGGTTAAGGTGATTCTATGCTTTTGATGATCGATAATTACGATTCCTTTACCTATAATATCGTCCAATACCTGGCGCAGCTTGGCGAGGATGTTATGGTTGTCCGTAACGATGAAGTGACGGCTGATGCCATCGCTTCGTTGCGTCCAGACCGCCTGGTAATCTCTCCCGGGCCCTGTTCCCCCGATGAAGCAGGTATATCGGTTGCTGCTATTAAGCAATATGCCGGTGTGGTTCCGCTGCTTGGGGTCTGTCTCGGCCATCAGTCCATCGGTGCTGCTTTTGGCGCAGAGGTCGTGCGGAGCATTTCGCTGATGCATGGGAAAACATCCCCTATATATCATGATGGCCGTGAAATCTTTCAGGGGCTTGCCAACCCCTTCAACGCCACTCGTTATCACTCTTTGGTGGTTGAACGTGCAACATTACCTTCCTGCCTTGAGGTGACCGCCTGGGTGGAGAATGGAGAAATAATGGGTATGCGCCATCGTGAACTACCGGTCTGGGGTGTCCAGTTCCATCCTGAGTCGATTCTGACGGAAGGTGGTATGGCCTTGTTGCAAAACTTTATAACCCTGACCCATACCAATCCAGCGCGATGGAACGCGTAACCGTCCAGGCAGATTACCTGGTCATTGGCGCCGGTATTATCGGCCTGACGCTGGCCAGAGAACTCTCTCAACGCTATCCCCATGCCCGTATTGCGGTGCTTGAAAAAGAGTCTGAGGTGGCCAAACATGGTAGTGGCCGTAACAGCGGCGTTCTGCATGCTGGTTTTTACTATACCGCCGATTCCCTGAAAGCGCGTTTTACGCGCGACGGCAATCGTATGATGCAGGCCTATGTTGATGAAAAAGGACTTGCAATTAATCGCTGTCACAAGCTCGTTGTAGCCACAACGGAGGCACAACAGGATGGAATTTTTGAACTCCAGCGCCGGGGTGAAAGTAACGGGGTTTCTGTCAGCGTAGTTGATGAACAGCAGGCAGCAGATATTGATCCCAATGCACGTACGATTGGTTGTGCTCTTTATTCACCGAGTACAGCAACAGTAAACCCTAGCGAGGTCTGCCAACAGATTTTTCGGGACTTAGTGCAGGCCGGGGTCCGTTTTTATTTTCAGCATGGCTACGCGCAGCGTATTGACAATCATACCATAAGAACCACCGGGGGTATGACGGTCCACGCCGGGGTTATTATCAATGCTGCCGGGCTTTATGCTGACCATATCGCGAAAGATTTCGACGCTGGCCACCACTACATCATCATACCGTTCAAGGGTATATACCTGAAGTATCATGGTCCCACACCTCCGGTTCGCACCAATATCTATCCGGTACCGAACCTTAAAAACCCCTTCCTTGGTGTCCATTATACGGTAACGGTCGACGGTACGGTAAAGATTGGGCCCACGGCGATCCCTGCTTTTTGGCGGGAGAATTACCGTGGCTTTGAGAACTTCTCCTCTAGAGAAATGCTGGAGATTATCGGCTGGGAGAGCAGGCTCTTTCTGGAGGACTCCTTCGGCTTTCGCTCATTGGCTTTTGATGAGCTACGTAAGTACCAACGTCATCACTTTGTCGGTCTCGCTGCTTCGATGGTTAAAACGCTTGACCGGTCCGGTTTTGATCAATGGAGCGTACCCGGTATACGGGCACAGCTACTTGACACCACAACCAGGTCCCTGGTTATGGATTTTATCGTTGAAAAACGTGATAACTCTGTCCATGTACTCAATGCTGTTTCACCTGCCTTTACCTGTAGTATGCCTTTTGCCGCATGGGTTGTTGACACCTATCTCGCTTGATGTTTTCATTATAATACCCTGTCAGGCCGGTTATGAAACCTTTGGGTAATGATGCCTCATCAAACAACCTACTGCTCCTTTTCCCTATTGCAGCCATCTCTCCTTGACCCTATAGCTGTAGATGGGTATATTTAGCTATTTAGTGCCGATTACGCGTAACCGTAAGGAAATGAAGTATGTCAACTGAACTGGCAAAGGGGTACGAGCCCCATGATGTTGAAAAAAAATGGTATCAAGCCTGGCTTGATGCCGGCTATTTCCATGCTGATCCCAACGACGGTAAAACGCCCTACAGTATCGTCATCCCACCGCCGAACGTTACCGGTGCACTCCATATGGGTCATGCCCTCAATAACACGCTGCAGGATATCTTGTGCCGTTGGAAACGTATGGCAGGGCATAGCGTTCTCTGGATGCCTGGGACAGACCATGCCGGTATTGCCACACAGAATGTTGTTGAGCGTCAATTAGCTGCTGAAGGTAAGGATCGTCACGACCTGGGACGTGAGGCCTTTATTGACCGTGTATGGCAATGGAAAGGGGAGTCAGGCGGCCAGATTATCGGTCAGCTCAAGCGTCTTGGTGCCTCTTGTGACTGGGATCGCGAGCGCTTCACCATGGATGCCGGCCTTTCAAAAGCGGTCAGAACGGTTTTTGTTCGCCTCTATGAGGAAGGTCTGATTTATCGTGCGAATAGACTGATCAACTGGTGCCCTCGCTGTCATACGGCACTTTCAGATATTGAAGTCGAACATGAAGAGGGTAAGGGACATCTCTGGCATTTGCGTTATCCCGTGGTGGGGCAGCCTGGCCGTTATCTGACGGTTGCGACGACCCGCCCTGAAACGATGCTTGGCGATAGTGCTGTTGCAGTCCATCCTGAAGATGGGCGGTATCAGGATCTTCAGGGAGCCATGGTGATGTTGCCTTTGGTGAATCGCCCCATTCCGGTTATTGCTGATAGCTATGTCGACCGTGATTTTGGTACCGGTGTCGTTAAGATTACACCGGCCCATGACTTCAATGACTTTGAGGTTGGTGCCCGTCATAACCTCGAAAAAATTAATGTGTTTGATCCATCTGGTATTATCAATGAGTCAGGTGGTCCCTACCAGGGATTGGACCGTTTTGAAGCAAGAAAACGTATTGTTGCCGATCTTGATGCCGCTGGGCTGCTTGAAAAGATTGACGATCATGCCCTTTCGATCGGTGGCTGTTATCGCTGTAAAACCGTTGTTGAGCCTTATCTTTCCCTCCAGTGGTATGTCAACGTTGCTCCATTAGCTTCTGAAGCATTGGCAGCGGTCAAAGATGGCCGTACCCGCATTGTGCCACGCCAGTGGGAGAATACCTATTACGACTGGATGGAAAATATCCGCGACTGGTGTATTTCACGCCAAATCTGGTGGGGGCACCGTATCCCTGCCTGGTTCTGTGATGCCTGTGGTGAGATGACGGTCGCCATGGAAGATCCAAGCTGTTGTGCATCCTGTGGCAGCCATGCGCTGCGTCAGGAAACGGATGTCCTTGACACCTGGTTCTCTTCTGCGCTCTGGCCCTTTTCCACTATGGGGTGGCCGGATGAAACCCCCGAACTCAAGCGATACTATCCAACCTCCTGTCTGGTCACCGGTTTTGATATCCTGTTTTTCTGGGTGGCCCGTATGATGATGATGGGGTTGCACTTCA
>CAYVYW010000021.1:0-24290 GCA_964456065.1 uncultured Geobacteraceae bacterium | reverse complement strand
CCCGCGACCCTCAGCTTGGAAGGCTGATGCTCTAGCCAACTGAGCTACTCCCGCGCAACGGTATGCACTGCTTATGGTACAAATGACGCAGACTGTATCAGTACTTGTGGCAGAAAAGGCCTCCTGATAACAGTACCAACGTCTTTTAGTACCGGTGACTATATGGTGGAGGGAGGAGGATTCGAACCTCCGAAGTCGCTGACGACAGATTTACAGTCTGTTCCCTTTGGCCGCTCGGGAATCCCTCCAAGGATGTCGTGTATTCAGTTTTCAATGGAGCTGGCGATGGGACTCGAACCCGCAACCTGCTGATTACAAGTCAGCTGCTCTGCCAATTGAGCTACGCCAGCACACCACCCATCAATAATTCATGGAATCTGCACTTTTACGTGAGCTGGTTTTAAAAGTCAAGATTTTTTTACATAATCTCTTTATGCTGCATCGGCAAGTTGGCGTTTGAGTTTGCGAAGAGCATTTTCTTCGATCTGCCGGACACGTTCGCGAGAAACGCCCATCTTGCTGGACAGTTCCTGTAGCGTCAGCGGCTCTTCCGCAGTAACGCGCTCCCGAATAACGGTCTGCTCATTTACTGTTAATCCTGCCATGGCCGTTGCAATGCGCCGCTTCAGGGTATGGCTTTCTTGTCGGGCAGCCAACGCTTGTTCCTGATTAGGACGATCATCCACTAAGGTGTCCATCAGGCTAAATCCCTCAGTATCACCCAATGGTGCATCAAGGGAAACCTCACCCATCATGCGTTGATCCATCTCATCAACATCAGCCGCATCCACGTTTAGATAGGCTGCTGTGTCAAGGGCATCGACGCTTTCATTGCCGGTCATTGATGCAATCGCCTGTTTAGCCTGCTTCAGCTTATAGAAAAGTTTCCGTTGCGCCTGTGTCGTACCGATTTTTACCAAACTCCACGAGGATATAATAAAGCTTTGAATCTGGGCACGTATCCACCAGACGGCATAGCTAACCAGGCGCAACCCGCGATAGGGATTAAACTTGCGAACTGCCAGCATTAAACCGACATTTCCCTCTTGAATCAGATCGAGCATCTTAAGGCCATAGGAGCGATACTCGTTTGCGACCTTAACAACGAAGCGTAGATTTGACGTTATAAGGGTCTGAGCCGCCTGCAGGTCATTATGGTCATAGAGACGAACGGCAAGACGATGTTCATCATCTTCGCTCAGCAGGGGGAAAGCCCGCACCTCAGCAAGATAAATACTTAAACTGTCTGTTGTAACCGGAAGTGACATCTGCATAGAAACCACCTCACTTTAAAAAATATTAGCAGTCTCATAACGAGACTGCTAATACTCTAGCACGTTGCTAAACAAAATCAAGTTTTTTTATCATGGAACATTTCCAAGACCTGACAGCCAGACATGACATGTCAGCAATAGGGAAAGCCTCTAGAATCCAAGATGTTTTAGGCCAGCGCCGGCCAGGTCTCGCATGTGACTTAACGTGCGCTGATACCGCTTGATTGCCGGCAGTCGGTTAATGGTAACAACCTCCCCCTGCCGCTCAAGTAATACCGACGCCCCTGGTTCAAGGGCTTCGACTGCCGGTGCCGATTCCCCGGCAAGGCCGAATAAGAAGCGGTAGCTGTGCCCCTGAAAACGGCAGGCGACCAAAAGGAGCACCACCTCAGGCTGACCGGTTTTATGGTGATAGCGCACCGTCGCATCGACAAAGGTCCCCGGAACACTGCCCTGTTCAGACAATATTGCCTCAATACTTACCCCCTTTGGCTTTGGGACACCAAGCGAGGGAAGCCCCCAAGGGCGATACGGTTCATGAAAACGTTGCCGGTAATGGTCGTGCTGTTCCAGTAACACAACAACATTATTATTAATAGGGCCACCGATAGACTGAGACAGGCCGGCCTTAAAACCATCTTCCAACATCATACGGTGGTTTTCTACAATCTGAACCATACCCGTTGCACCGAGTGGGTGTCCACGCCCCTTCAACCCGCCGGTCAGGTTGGTGGGATACTGTCCCCCCGGGCCGGTCAGCTGATCATCAAGCAGGGCATCAAAGAGTCGGTTTTTACTCACAACGCCAAGGTCAACCAGATTAATCGGTCCAAAGCCATTAAACGGGTCATGCATATTAACATGCACCACCCCCTCCAAAGGCGCAAGGGAGTGAAGGCCCGCCATACCATAGGCAGCGCCAGCGGCCATAACCGTGGCAGGGAAAGAGTGGAAATAACGCCGATCGGCAATAGTCGGGATATCCGTTGCACTCCCCACACCAGCGACAAGGACCTCCTGCGGCTTTGCTGTCAAAATAACCGCAGCAACACCATCAGACATCGGACAGTAATCGTGGTAACGCAGTGGTGACCAGTAGCGATAGTTTTCGCCACTATCCACCTGCTGATAATACCGTTCAACCGGAATAGCCTCTTGTAAGTGGGCCAGGGGATTCTGGCTGGAGAAACGGTGACTGCGTGCTGTCAGTAGTGCTGAGTAAGCCGACCACTCCTGATCACTTAAACCAAGCTTACGCTTCAGAGCCCGGGCAACAAAAGCACCACAGGCCGGCATGGTCAAACCATACTCTGCCTCACTGCGGTCAATGACACCGGCAATGATACGAGTTGCCTCAAGCGTTGAGGCATCACTCATTTTCTGGATGCCGATAGCAAGGACGTGGTCATGCTGACCCGATGCCACTTCAAGGTATGCATTTTCAAAGGCTGAGGCCCCTGATGATGAAGCGGTGTCAATCAAAACTGACTTAGCACCTGAAATCCCGAGCATACCGGCTATTTTGGCAGCTGTATTGTCAACACCTGAAAATGCTGCCGGATTCTGACTCCCAACCACAACAGCTGTAATATCACGGCGGCGCACAGGGCTTCCCGCAAAAACAGCAGAAGCTCCGGCTGCCATATCGAGGAAACTAAGGGCAGGACAACGACCTCCGGTGTAGCGACCAACCGGTCCCATCCATGATGCGGCAACAAAAACCTGGCGCCGGGGGTTTGATTTTCCCATACAAGCCTCCATAAAAAAAACGGGGCACCGCCTGGTGCCCCGTCTCTGCAAAAGCAGCACTATTGCTTTCGTTTATTTTCTCAGCACTTTGATGACCGCCGAGAAATCTTCCTCACCAAATCCAGCTTCAACACCCTTCTCGTACATCTTGCTGGCCGCTTCAGCTGCAGGTAGCTGCAGTCCCACCAGACGGGCGGCATTCATCACAAGATGCATACCGTCATTAACATACTTAAGGGCAAGACTCCGGGTAAACTCATTACGTGACATAGCGCGCCCTTTGAGGTGGAAAATGGGGGAGGCTACACCACGGGTATCCAGCACCTCCAGAATCTTGTCGGCCTCAAAGCCCATCTTCTCGCCAAAGACAATCCCTTCAGCAAGAATCTGTACCAACGTCCCCTGCACCATGTTGACGATGAATTTCATCTTCGTTGCATCGCCGATTTCACCAACACTGATGATATTCAAACCAAACTTGCTAAAGGGTTCACGGCAACGACCGACAATGGCAGTATCACCACCAACAATAATGGTCAAGAGCCCGTGGGCCGCATGGTCCTTGTTGCCCCAAACCGGTGCATCAAGATAATAGCAACGCTTTTTCGCTGTCTCTTCAGCCATTTTCAAGGTTGTTTCCAACGAGGTTGTTCCCATGTCAGCAAAAATGGTTCCAGGCTCGATGCCAGCCATAATTCCCGTTTCACCACAGAACAGTGGCCCCTGCTCCTCACCTTCAGAAACAATTGAAATAACCAGTTCGCGACCGCGGGCTGCCTCCGCAGCAGTAGGGGCTGCAACAGCACCGAGCTTGGTAAGTGCATCCATACGTGCCGTATCGACGTCAAAAACCGTCACCTGATAACCACCCTTTACCAGGGCTGAGGCCATATGATACCCGATTGTGCCAAGGCCGATAAAACCGATTTTCTGCAGCATAGTCGCAACTCCTTCATCAAAAGCAAGCTTGAATGGTTTCTTTTTTCCGTATGCTACTCCGTATCCTCTATAACACCGAATCCCACGAGCTTGCAACCTGCTTTTTGTCCCCATTCCAGCACTTTTTACGACGAATCCCTCACCGTCTGCGTGTCACCCCCCGCTGAGGACAAGAGCTGCCAAGGCTACAGGTTGTACAGGCCGGTGAAACAGGATAACAGCAATTCTGGCCAAAACAGACCAGCAGGTCATTAATCGGTATCCAGTATTGTTTTGGCAGTTTTTTCCTCAGCACCATCTCGGTTTGGTCCGGCGTGGCTGTTTCGACATACCCCCAACGATTAGCAATACGGTGCACATGGATATCAACACAGATACCAGGCAGGCCATGGCCAAGCGTCAGAACCAAGTTGGCTGTTTTACGGCCAACGCCAATCAGGGCCAACAACCCCTCCATGCTATCAGGCACCTTACCGCCCTGTTGCTCCACTAAAATTCTGGCTATGCCTACCAGCTGCCGAGCCTTGTTACGATAAAAACCTGCAGGATATATCAAAGTCGCAACACGCTCTTCCGAAAGGGCTGCCAGTACTTCAATCGTGGGAGCTTCAAGAAAAAGGCGTTGTGAGGCTGCAGCGGTTACCGCATCCTTCGTGCGCAACGAAATAATACACGAAACCAATACATGGTAAGGTGACCGGTGTTCTTGCGCAATAACAGCAACCGATGGCGTTACCCAGTCGCGGCAGGCCTCGGCAACCGATGACATGGCATGGTGTATACTAAAGCGTCCCACATAAACTCCTTCTTGTACCGAGACTCATAGCCGTGCTAGGCTTTCCCCATGATCGATCTTCACATGCATAGTACTGCGTCTGACGGGCTTTTGTCACCAGAGGACTTGGTGCATCAAGCCGTAAAAACCGGGCTGACCACCATTTCCCTTACTGACCATGATACCATAGATGGTATTCCTGCCGCTGTTCAAGCAGCACAGGTCGCAGGCATTACCCTGCTCTCGGGTGTCGAGCTTTCCGTTGCCATGGGAGATTATCGTGATGTGCACATGCTCGGGTATGGTATAGATGGCGCAAACCAAACCCTTACCACTGCACTGCATGCCTTTGCAGATGCCCGGGCACAAAGAAGTGGCGCCATTCTGGATCGGATCAATCAAAGACTGACTGAAGAAGGCCGCCAGACACTGTCTCCTCAGGAGGTTACGCAACAGGCAGCAGGTGTTCTGGGACGGCCCCATATTGGGCGTGCCTTAATGGCACGTGGGTATGTTTCTTCCATGGAAGAAGCGTTTACCCTGTATCTAAGACCATGTAACGTACCGAAATATTACTGGGATTGGCGAGAGGCGCTACAGACTATTCATGCAGCTGGTGGCATTGCCGTGCTAGCCCACCCCGTAACCATCACCAGAAATCTTGATGAACTTCAAACACTCGTTGATCAGATGGCCCATGGTGGGCTTGATGGCGTTGAGGTGTTTAACAGCACAGCCCTCGAACATGAGGCACAGTATCTGCAAAACTGTGCGCTCAGCCGAGGGCTGGTTATAACAGCCGGTTCCGACTTCCATGGAGAAGAAGGACCGGTACGGCTTGGCTATGGCAGAAGTGGCATGCGCTTTTCTGAAGCGCTCATGCCGCCCATTCTTGAACGGCTACAACGCTACAACTAGCACTTGTCTTTGAAAGCGCTATAGTTAACCACCTGCAAATCATCAATTACCTGCTCAACACCAGGTACCGCCGCCACAATTCTCAAAGCAGCCGTTTTTTCCTCTTCGGAACCGATATAGCCAAGCAAGGTCGCTTCACCGTCATCAACGGCAATATTGAACGGGCGATACTCCAACTCATCTGAACGTAAAAGAGCCGTTTCTATCTTCTTTACCAAAATCATCTTCTGGATTTCGGCCTGTGCTGCATGGTCAGCACCTTTCAGAGCTGGATCTTTAACTGCTGCCACCACAATATCAATGATAGACTCTGCAGAAAGCTTCGATGTGTTGAACGTAAGATCATACCCGAGAGGATCATGCCAATCCCGATCAAAGTAGAAATGAATGAATCCGCCCCGCTGATGATCACTGCGCCGGATCAGTTCCTGAGCCAGGTCGGGATCTATCCACTCCCGCTCTGCAAAACGCTCTACCCGCTCCTCAAAATCAGCAATGAAACGCAGGCGCAGTACATTGTCACACTCTTTGAGTAGATCTTGACCGCCACGGCCGTAAAGGATGACATTTCCCATGGCGGCCTGCTTCAACATCATAAGTTCAATACAGTTCAAAGATGCAGCACGGGCCCGGTCTTCCACCGTGTTGTAAGAGGGGGGCTTTTCGTCCGCCGAACTAAAGATATCCATGGCAAGCCCTTCTTCAGCCGCACACGCCGCAAGCTTTGACCCGTCAACAAGCGTATACTTGAGCTTTTTGGCCAGTTCCTTGGCTATGCCGTAGGCGCCAGTACCCATTTCCCGCGAAATAGTAATGATCGGCATGTCGTTTTACGTCCTCCTCACACTGGTAAACAATGTTGCTGTTCCTACCACATTCCACGTCGTCTAGCAACCAACGACTGCTTTACCACATTTTTACCTTTTGTACCCCAGGCAAGGACCCAACTCTTCCCATTAAATCACAGACTGGTCCACCTGTTGAAACCTTGACCTGAAATTCCACCCGACAGATACCGCTTTTCAGATCCCGCTCCATACCACCATCAAGCATTTCAGAAGCACAACCTAGTACTGCGCCTCTGACCGCCGCATAAAGACCCTCATGGTAGAGAGCTTCAACCTGCAACTGACGGTAGCGGTCACGGCTAATGCGCTTTTCAACCTGTTTTAAAACCAGAAGACTTAAGAGCGCCATCATGGTCACCACAAAAGCAATCAGGAGCATACCGGCACCACACGCGGTTCCGACAGCCGCTGCGACCCAAAGACAGGCAGCCGTTGTCAGCCCTCTGACTCCCGCCTTATCCCTGATAATGGCGCCGGCACCAAGAAAACCGATCCCCACCACAATCTGCGCAGCAACACGGCCAGGATCGACCCGCACAACGGAAGCCCCTGAGAGATTGCCATAAACCTCATAGAAGTGCAGTGAAATCCCCATGAACAAGGCCGCACCCAATGACACCAGCAGGTGCGTGCGAAAACCAGCAGGACGGCCATGGATTTCACGCTCAAGGCCTATAATACCGCCGAAGAGCATCGCCAGAAGAATTCTGACCACCAACTGGAGATCAAACAGGGAAATATCCATCACTTACCTCACCGTTACTGAACCACACGGGGGTGCAATCCGTGTTTTACAAGCCGCTGAACCGCAGCCTGGGCAGCTGCTCGATTAGGGAAACCGGTAATCTGTACGTCGTGAACCCTGCTGCGCACCGCGACCGCCTGAAGCGTACTCGGTATGCCACGGGCCGCTAGCTCACGACGTTCCGCTTCAGCTCCATGACGTGCAGCATGGCTACTACTGTAGATAGCGATACGGGACCCGCGTTGCTCACTAAACGCCGTGGCTGAAGTCTTCTTCAGATCAGTCAAAGCTGTTGCTGCCTGCTGAGGAGTGGCCACCGTCGTAACCAGGAGACGGTAGAAGGTCACCTGACGGTCAGCAGCCTCTTTGACCTGTGGCGTGTAGCCGGCGGCCGACACGAGCTTCTCAATCCGTTGGGCTGTTGCCGGTACAACATAGCTACCAACCAGAACACGCCACGGCGCACGAACTACCGCCGCGCCCTTCAGATGTTTTTCCGGTGCCGTCCTTACCTGCGCTGGTTTTTTGGCTGGCTTTTCAGGGACAACCTTAGGGGGTGCCGGTGGTTCGTGTGCAGCAGGCATCTGCACACGAGACCCAGCAGCAACCGGTTGGTCAAGACGGTACCTGACCGCAGAAGGGCTTCTTAAAAGATCCGTAAAAAGATAGAGATAGCCAAGGCTAGCAGACAAAACCACCACCAGTACAATCCAACCACTTCTTGAGGTGTATTCAGCCCGGTCAGGGGGTATTAAGCTCTGGTTATGTTTTACTGGTTCCTGTGCCACGCCAACCCCTATTTTGCTGCTTGTGCTTCAGCGACAATCTTGGCAGCCAGATGCGTCGGAACTTCCTCATAATGAGAAAACTCCGTACTAAAGAGGCCACGGTCACTGGTCATCGATTTTAAATCATTGGAGTAGGCAAGTACTTCAGCCATAGGAACGATTGCCTTAATAACCTGTGAGTTGGCCTTCGGCTCAACCCCAACCACCTTGCCGCGCCGTGAGTTTAGGTCACCGATTACATCCCCCATATTTTCATCAGGAACAATAACCGTCAGCGTCACAATCGGCTCAAGCAGCGTCGGTTTCGCCTGTTCCATCCCCTTTTTAAACGCCATGGAACCGGCAACTTTAAAGGCCATTTCCGAAGAATCGACGGTATGGAAGGAGCCATCATACAGGCTTACTTTAAAGTCAACTACCGGATACCCGGCGAGGAAACCATCGGCGGCAGCCTCTTGAATACCCTTATCAACCGCTGGTATGTACTGGCGCGGCACAACACCACCAACAACCTTATCTTCAAAAACATATCCCTCGCCCCGTGCGGTCGGCGAGAGTTCAATCCAACAATCACCGTACTGACCACGGCCGCCGGATTGTTTTTTGTACTTACCCTGGACTTTAATCGTGCCCCGTAATGTTTCAAGATACGGTACTTTAGGGGTCTTTAGTAGAACCTCTACGTTGAATTTCCGCTTCATTTTCTCAACGATAACGTCAAGGTGTACTTGACCGAGCCCTGAAATAATGAACTCTTTGGTTTGTGCGTCCCGGTGAGATTCAAGGGTCGGTTCTTCTTCAATCATACGGTGCAGGGCGTTGTGGATTTTATCCTCATCAGCCTTTGTTTTCGGTTCAATGGCATAGGAGATTACGGGCAGCAGTTGTTTTGCCGGCTCGAAAACTATCTGATGAACAGGGTCACACAGGCTATCCCCCGTTACGGTTTCTTTCAACTTGGCAACGGCAACAATGTCACCGGCAAAAGCCTGTTTAATTGCTTTTTGCTTTTTGCCTTCCAGTTCATAAATCTGACCGATACGTTCCTCAACACCCTTTGAAGCATTATAGACCGTAGAGTCTGCATGCAGGGTGCCTGAATAAATACGCATGATGGTAATTTTACCCGTATACGGATCAGACGTGGTTTTGAACACCAGCGCAGAGAACGGCTCTTTCTCATCGGGACCACGCTCAACCAAGTCACCGGTTTTCGGGTTTTCACCAACGGCCTTGGTACGGTCAAGTGGCGAAGGAAGGAAGGAACATACTGCTTGGAGCAGCTGACGAACACCAACATTCTTTGTAGCGGAGCCACACAGGACCGGAGTAAAGGTATTACGCATGGTACCGACCCGCAGGCCGTCGAGAATCTCCTCTTCCGTCAGCTCACCCGTCTCCAGATACTTCTCCGTCAAGGCATCATAGGCCTCGGCAACTACTTCAACCATGTGCTCCCGTAAACGCTGTGCCTCAGCCAACAACTCATCAGGGATCGTCATCTCTTCGCATCCGCCACCGCCATCTTGCTTATAGCGGCAGGCTTTCATGGTCACGAGATCGATAACCCCCTCAAAATCCTCCTCCGCACCAATCGGCATCTGGATGGCAACCCCCCGTGCCTGCAGATGCTGCTCCATATCGTCAATCGCCCGCAGGAAGTTAGCCCGTTCTTTATCCATCTTGTTCACAAAAGCGATGCGCGGAATTTCGAAATCATTCGCCCACTGCCAGACTTCCTCGGTCTGAACCTTAACCCCTGAGATCGCTGACAAGATGATAACGGCACAGTCAAGGGCGCGCATACAGGCCCGGGTATCACCAATAAAATCACCGTATCCCGGTGTGTCCACAAAGTGAATTGAATGCCCGTCCCATTCACAGTGGTCAAAGGCTGAGGAAATGGAAATCTTACGCTTTGTCTCTTCCGGTTCGAAATCCATGGTGGACGTACCATCGTCAACACGGCCGAGGCGATCAATCATACCGGTGTTAAAGAGGATTGCCTCTGCCAGTGATGTCTTACCTGCTCCACCGTGTGCGACGATACCCAAGTTGCGGATTTTTTCAGTTGCGTAGGTTCCCATCGTCAGCCTCCTTTAGCTGTAACTGTGTGCCGTCCAGAGAGGACGGCCGGGTTTAGGTGTTCCGCTCATACAAAATCCGAAGCCCATCCAAGGTTAGAAAGGCATCCACTTCATCAATGGTCTTCGAGTCTTCCGCTATTAAACGTGCTAAGCCACCGGTTGCCACCACCTTGGGACGCAAGCGGCACTCCTGAATAATACGCTCCACAATGCCATCCACTAAACCGACATACCCGTAGAGAATACCGGCCTGCATTGAGTTTACAGTATTTTTTGCAATGGTTTGTGGAGGACGCACGATATCAACTCGAGGGAGCTTGCTGGCTTTTTGGAAGAGCGCCTCGAGTGAGATGGCAAGGCCGGGGGCTATGGCTCCGCCACAGTACTCCCCTTTCGGATTGACGTAGTCAAATGTTGTGGCCGTACCGAAGTCGACAATAATTAAAGCACAGCGATGTTTTTCAAAACCGGCAACCGCATTCACAATTCTATCGGCACCGACTTCACGAGGATTATCGTACTGGATTGGCATACCAGTTTTAATACCGGGACCGACCACAAGAGGTGCACGGCCGAAAAAATCCCGGCTCAATGTCTCAAGTACACCCGTCAGGGGAGGAACCACCGAGGAAATGATAACTGCAGCTACATCTTTGAAGGACAGAGCAGAAAGGGAAAAGAGGCTCTGGAGCATAACCCCGTACTCATCGGAGGTCCGTGACTTATCCGTCGCGATTCTCCAATGGTGCGTGAGCGTCTGCCCCTCGTACAAACCAAGAACAATATTACTGTTACCAACATCAATGACTAACAGCACGTCGCTTCTACTCCTTTCAGGACAGGGTCACATCACCACTAACAATCCGCTCAACCCCGTCTGACGTTGCAACCAACAAAGCACCATCATAATCGACGCCGGCAAAAGGACCTTGGACCAGACGATCACCAACCACAACATTGACTGTTTTGCCAGCCGCCGTGGACAACGTAGCCCAAATCTGTCGAATCGGCTCAAACCCCTCTAGCAAAAACTGCTGGTAGTGGCGGTCAAGTGCATTAAAAAGCGTGGCAGCAAACTGTTCACGACAAAGGCGCTGCCCCGTCAACAGGAATAACGATGACGCCGGGCTGCGCAGGTCTTGAGGAAACTGCCCCTGCAGCATATTCAGGTTAACACCGATACCGAGGATGACGAAGGAAACGCGATCCGTTTCGGCACTCATCTCATTTAAAAGACCTGCTACTTTATAGGGGCCGACCAAAACATCGTTAGGCCATTTAATTTTTGGAGTAAGGGCCGTTAGGCTCTGTATTGCCTCCACCACTGCAACTGCTGACAAGAACGTCAACTGCGGTGCCTGATGGGGGGCCACCTCAGGCCGTAAGATAACAGAACAGTACAGGTTACTACCTGCCGGAGACTCCCAGCGACGCCCTAAACGCCCTTTACCTCGGCTTTGGCTATCGGCACAGACAACCATTCCTTCTGGAGCACCAGCCTCGGCCAGAGCGTAGGCACGAGCATTCGTGGAATCCAGACGTTGGTGCACCTCTAAGCTCTTACCTATCAAGTGACCAGTCAAATGGCTCTGTATACCAGCGACCGTTATGAGGTCAGGGGCCTGCACGAGTCGATACCCTTTTGAGGTGAGTGACTCAATCTGATATCCTTGTTCCCGCAGTCCCTTAATCTGTTTCCACACAGCGGTACGGGAAACACCGAGTCGCCTGCACAGTTCCTCTCCCGAAACCAGTGAATCAGCACTGCTTAGAAGTGTGATCAATGCAGACTGGCAACTCGTGCGCGCCATGCATTAATCCAACAGCATGGAGATATCCATCGCCCGTGGAGAATGGGTCAAGGCCCCCACGGATATGATATCCACACCAGTTGAGGCAATGGCGGCAACCGTCTCCAGATTGACCCCACCTGAGGCTTCAACCACTGCCTGTCCAGCGATAATGGAGACGCAGTGCCGCATGGTATCGCAATCCATATTATCCAACATGATGATATCAGCACCGGCACGCAAAGCCTCATGCACATCATCTACCGTTTCTGTTTCAATCTCGATTTTCAGAGTATGGGAGATGGCTGCTCGGGCACGACTGATGGCCTGGGCAATACCACCGGCAGCCGTAATATGGTTCTCTTTGATAAGAATGCCGTCATAGAGGCCAGTGCGGTGGTTATGGCCCCCACCCACCCGAACGGCATATTTTTCGAGAACACGAAGTCCTGGGGTTGTCTTGCGGGTATCAACAATACGAGCAGCAGTACCAGCCACAGCAGCCACATAGCGTGATGTTACTGTAGCAATACCACTCATCCGCTGCAGCAAATTGAGCGCAACCCGCTCACCCTGTAACAGCAAAGCGGCATCCCCCGCCATGGTGGCAAGAATGGTACCAGCAGGAATATGTGCACCTTCAGCACAGCACACCGTAAAGGTAATGGTGGGGTCAAGCAGAGCAAAGACACGGGCTGCGACCGGTAGACCGGCAACGACCATTGCCTCTTTCGCCACCAAACGCCCCGCAACCTGGCGAGGTTCCGGCACAACGGCCAAGGTGGTCACATCTCCAGTATGGATATCTTCCTCAAGCGCCCGCTCGATAATGGCGTCAACACCTCGCATACACTCGACCATCCTTTTCGCTATTGTTGGTTCGTTTTCTATACCATAGCACAGAAGGCCACCGCAACCTGCATTCCATGCAAGTATCTGTTTCTAGACAAACCCCTCTGTATATATTTTGTATACAATTAACAATTGACAAGGCGGCCCCCGAGCTTTTACAGTAGGGCGCTTCCAAAACCATTTTTAGACGCAAGGGGGACTTCGATGAACGGGCGGATTATAACCTTGATCGCAGCGCTACTGGTTACGCTGATGACGGTACCGGCTCAGGCAGGTGACGTTAAATTCACTTTCAAGAATGCAGCGCCGGTTGTGTTTAGCCACGACACGCACCTTGTCAAAAGCAAGGACTGTCGGACCTGCCATAGCGCCATTTTCAACCTTGCCCAGAAGCGCTCCTTCTCCATGCAAGACATGGAAAAAGGTCTATCGTGCGGTGCCTGCCATAACGGCAAAAAAGCCTTTAGTGTGGCCCCCGAGAAGAACTGTGCAAAATGTCACCGCGGCGTACCGACTGCCATCACCTTCAAGCACCCTGCCGGAGATGCCTATTTTAGCCACGACTCTCACGTTGCCGGCAAAGGGTTCGGCTGTAAGAGCTGCCATAACAATGGCCCGATGAAGCGTGGTGTTTCCATGGCGGAGATGGAAAAGGGCAAGTCATGTGGTAGCTGCCACGATGGTAAAATGGCCTTTACTGTTGCCGCAAACTGCACCAAGTGCCACCGCACCCTGGTAAAAAAGACCGTAAAGTTTCCTTCAAAGCCGGTCAATGATGCTGTTTTCAGCCATGACTTCCATACCCAGATGTACAAGTGCAGTGACTGCCATACCAAGAAATACCCATACGGCACTTCCAAGCGTGGTGTGACCATGAAGGAAATGGAAAAGGGTAAATCGTGTGGTAGTTGTCACGACGGCAAAACAGCTTTTGCCGCATCTGGCGACTGCAACAAATGTCACGTTGGTTTCAAGCCAGCGAATAAAACCTATAAGAACAAGCGCGGCACCATCATTGGCCACTTCAGCCATGATGTGCATACTGCCATGCTGTCTTGTAAAGACTGCCACACCAAGCTCTACCCCTATGGCGGTTACAAGCATGGTGTAACCATGAAAGAGATGGAGCAGGGTAAATCCTGTGGGGCATGCCATAACGGCAAAAACGCTTTCCCAGTAACGACCAATTGCGCCAAGTGCCATAAGAAGTAAATAAGCACACTGCATACGCTGTACAAAGGGGCGGTCCATAACGGACCGCCCCTTTTGCGTCTTCCGAAACCTCCGTGTGCGTAGATGTCCCCAGGCAGGTCATGGTCAGCCAATAGGGTACTGCTCTGCCCTCTGCTCCCTGCCACCGCCAGAACGTCCAGGCTCCAGAATCGATGGCAACCCTAAGAACGTTTGTGCCACCGTGCTGGGAAAGATATCGAATTGAATATTCTGGTAACCAAAAAGAGCTGCCCGGCTTTTTGAGACAATGGCTACACAGGAATTTATATTGACGCATTTTGTTATTTTGGATACTATCGTACTCATGTAGTTATTATGCGATTACGTTAGTATCCATTTGGTATTTTATGGCCTCTCCTGTGAACCGCACATATCTCCGCCAGACCCGGGATGCCGCTGAGCTGTTGGGCAAGCTCATCCGGCTTGGCAGAAAAGAACGCAAGATGACCGAGGAAGAGCTGTCTGGACGGGCGGGGATTTCCAGAAGGACCTTGCAGAAGATCGAGCGCGGCGACCCGAAATGTGAGATCGGTTTGGTGTTCGAGGTTGCCAACCTGGTGGGTGTAAGCCTGTTCGGGGATGAGGGGAACGCAAACATCTCCAGGAATTTGAGCCGGGTTGACGATAAGCTGGCTCTTCTACCGCAGTTGGTTCGCAGCATCGTGAAGGTGAACGATGAGTTCTGAGTACAATGAGATATTTGTCTGGATCTGGCTCCCTGGAGAGACAGTACCAGTGGTTGCCGGCAGGCTTGTGGCCGCCGGGTCAACGTATGTCTTCAACTACGGCAAAAGCTACCTTCAGCGAGATGACACCATCGCGATTTATGATGCTGAACTCCCTCTGCGACCGGGGTTACTTCCACTCCTGTCAGGACTTTCCATCCCGGGTTGTCTGCGTGATGCGGCTCCTGATGCCTGGGGCCGCAGGGTAATACTCAACAGGAAATTCGGCAACAAAGCCTCCGGAATTGACCCGGCGGCACTCGACGAACTCAGTTACCTTATGGAGTCCGGGTCCGACCGGATCGGCGCTCTGGATTTCCAGCTGTCTCCTACCGTGTATGAACCTCGAAATGCTTCCGGCGCCCCCCTTGAGGAGTTGATAGAAGCAACCGAACTTGTCGAGAAGGGGATCCCGCTGACGGCGGAACTTGCCCAGGCCCTGCAGCATGGCACATCCATCGGCGGGGCACGCCCCAAGGCACTCATCCAAAGCGATGGCAGGAAATACATCGCGAAATTTTCTACATCTTCCGACCTCTACTCTGTCGTCAAGGCTGAATATATTGCCATGAGGCTGGCCAAGCTGACTGGTCTCAATGTTGCGTCAGTCTCGCTGGAACGCGCTGCCGGCAAGGACGTGCTGTTGGTTGAGCGTTTCGATCGGACGGCAACGGTCAACGGTTGGCAGCGTAAGAGCCTGGTCTCCGCGCTTACGATGCTGACTCTGGATGAAATGATGGCCCGTTACGCAAGCTACGAGACGTTGGCCGAGCTTGTGCGGTCACGATTTACTTCCGCACCGGAAACACTGCGCCAACTGTTCTCCCGCATCGTGTTCAACATCCTGGTCGGCAATACAGATGATCATGCTCGAAACCATGCCGCCTTCTGGGATGGTCACGTGCTGACATTGACGCCTGCATACGATATATGTCCCCAGGCACGTCATGGTCAGATTGCTAGTCAGGCCATGCTAATCAAGGATGACGACCGCTCCAGCAAAATAGCCACCTGCCTTGCTGCTGCCCCGCTATTTCTTCTTTCAGAGGAGAATGCCGTCGACATTATCAGCAACCAGGTCGAAGGTATCGAGCAGCATTGGCCGACAGTCTGTGAAGAGGCATCACTGAACGAGATCGACCGGAATCTGCTCTGGCGTAACCAAATAATGAATCCATATGCCTTTGAAGGGATAGAAACAGGTCCTCTATCAGACCTCGCCAGACGACACAGACGAGGATAAGACTTTAAAGCCGCATTCCCCGTTCAGGGGTTTGCCATTTTTTCAATCTTCACTGCCTGAAAGTCTCTATAACAAACGATGACGTCACCTCCTGCAATCGGCCTATCCAGACCAATCACGCTCTCGACATACAAAATGAAATACCAGCCTCACAGCTGCCCCTGCTTTTAGTGAGGGAAAAGCGTCACATCTGTACGTGTCTCTCTCTATACCGTTTCACAAGCAGTGGCACGAGGACAGCAAGGAATAGCAGTAGACACCCAAACCACTCCCGTATTTGCAGAGATTCTCCAAGGATGATTGTACCAGCCAAGAGGCTCCAAACAGGGTCGAGAGTGTAAATAAGGCCTGCTTGCGAAGGAGTGACATAGCGTTGATAGCGATTTTGCAGGGTAAAACACACCACTGTCGGGAAGATGGCACAGTATACCAGTGATGCCAAAGCTGAAGCTGACGGGCTATGAAAAGGTACCGGCCAGAGCAGTATCGAGCACCAGGCAACCATCGTCACCACGGCAAACTGCACCAATGAGATTAACCATATATCATCGTCACCAATAACATGGGATACCGTCAAAATGTGAATGGCGATAAACCCTGCACATACTAACGACACCACATCCCCACGATTTAATCCACCACCGGCTGATGCCAGTACGGTGATACCGGCGACAGCCAACATTACTCCAAGTCCCGTCAAGCGATCCAGACGTTCTTTCCAGAACAATCGACTGACGAGTGGTATCAATAAGACGAAGAGGTTGTTCAGTATACCAGCCCGTGAGATGCTGGTCCCCTGGACACCAAAAACAAAACTAAGATTGGTTACACCGAGTGCGGCACCTACCACAGCACCGCGTCTCATGGTGGTCGCTGTTATGTATTTTAGGCGTGGCAGGCTTACCACCAGCATAATCAGCGTGGCAAGTAAGAAGCGCAACAGTACAAACCACTGCGGCGACATATCGCGCACCCCAATTTTGGTAAAGAGGAAACTACCTCCCCAAAAAAATGTGGTCAACACCAACATAGCCGTAACATACAACGGTCGTGGGTGTTTGCCGTCAAGACCCACCGTGGTTGGCACTACCATACCTTAACGCTCCCGGCAATGAAGCGTCAAAGGGGCACTCACTTCCCACAGGCAGGCACATCCAGCAGGGATGCTGAGGAGCATACCGGCTTCTATCACTATGGGCGCGCCATCCTCACTGGTGAGCGTTGCCACCCCCCCTGCAACATATGCCACCATACGCGATGGCGAGCACTGTTCATGAGCACCGACCACAAACTGTCGGATGGGCTCTTCAAGAAGATGCAGCCGTGCCAAAAGATCCTGACTTGGTCTATGATCCACCAGTATTGGCACCATTATTTAACTCCTGAGCGTAGCATACTATAGCGGGCCGCCCCAAGGCTTCCAGCATCATCCCCACGTTGCGCCTTAACAATCGGTACATCTTCAGCACAAGGATTGAAGGAGCACTGTACCAATTTTTTCCGTGCTGCAGGCGCAAACAGTTCAAAACTCTCCGCCACACCACCACCAATCACCAGCAGAGCAGGGTCTAATAGATTCATGGCGGCACACAACCCGAGCCCAAGCCATGAACCGAGGGTTTCAAACGCCTTAAGGCATGCTTGCTGACCAACAAGCGCTCCCTGCGCCGCAGCCGCAGCGTCCAGCGTCCCTGCGTAGCGAGCCACGGCAGCAGCTGAAACATATTGTTCGAGACAACCATGGTGACCGCAAGGACATGCAATTCCATCAGGAACAACCGGCAGATGCCCAAGCTCAACAGCGTAGCCATGGGCCCCACAAAATGGCTCACCATCCACAATCAGGCCACTGCCAAGACCAGTACCAATGGTGAGCATCAGCATACTGGAAACATCCCGCCCTGCACCAAGCCACTGTTCTCCCAAGGCAGCCATGGTGGCATCATTACCTTGCACGACCGGCACTGAAAAATGCTCAGCCAAAGCTTTCGTCAGGGCCGTCCCTGCTAAGAGGGGAATATTAACGGTCTTCACCAACAGGCCATCATAACGAACAAGCCCAGGAACGCCCAAGCCAATACCGCCAAGCGAACGCTCCCCGACCAAGGTCCGAACTGCGGAAACCAACGTGGCAAGGTAAGACGCTGGGTTATTAGCCTTGGTGGGATACTTGAAACGGGACACTATCGTTCCATGAAGGTCCACCAAGACACCGCGCGTGTTTGTCCCCCCAATATCAATACCAACCCAGTGCATAGTCATACTCCCGCTCCTGAAAGTATTGCAATACTACCATGATTATCACCGTCACCCCCAAGCACTTTTAAAGAGCGGGAAGCCCCCACTGTCCGACTGCAAGCAAAACAGTGTTAGTTTAGCCAGACGGAAGGTGGAGAAACCTACGAAATAAACGGAGTAATTGGGCTTGACAGCCTGAAACAAGGGGCATATAAGTATTTACTAATAGTAAATCTAAAACAGCTTCACTTTAAAAATTCCGCGCCTAATTTTACTAATACTAAAAATGGAGGCTATCAGATGGCAAAGAAAATTGACGCCCTTGAATACCATGCTATGGGTCGCAAAGGGAAAATCGAGGTTATCTCGACCAAACCCTGCCAGACCGCAGAAGATCTCTCCCTAGCCTACTCTCCCGGTGTTGCCGAGCCTTGTCTTGCCATCGAAAAAGAGCCAAACGACGCTTACAAATATACCGCAAAGGGTAATCTGGTGGCCGTTGTATCAAACGGTACCGCGGTTTTAGGACTGGGGAACCTTGGTGCCTTAGCCAGTAAGCCCGTCATGGAAGGTAAAGGTATCCTCTTTAAGCGCTTTGCCGATATTGATGTATTCGATATCGAATTAAACACTGAAAATCCTGATGAAATAATCAAGGCCTGCCAACTCCTTGAGCCAACCTTCGGTGGCATCAACCTCGAGGATATCAAAGCCCCTGAGTGTTTTTATATCGAAGAAGAATTAAAACGCACCATGAACATCCCGGTTTTCCATGATGACCAGCACGGGACAGCAATCATATCTTCGGCAGCGTTACTGAATGCACTGTCCCATGTGGGCAAGAAAATGGAAGACATCCGGATTGTTGTTAACGGAGCCGGAGCGTCGGCAAACTCCTGCGCCAAACTCGCCATTGCTCTAGGCGTCAGGCGTGAGAACCTCATCATGTGCGACACCAAAGGGGTTATTTATAAGGGACGTACGGAGGGTATGAACCCCTATAAGGAAATTTTTGCTGCTGATACGGATTTACGGACGCTTGATCAAGCGGCCAAAGGAGCCGATGTTTTGTTCGGCCTTTCAGTAAAAGGCGCCTTCACGGCCGACATGGTCCGCAGCATGGCACCGAATCCGATTATTTTTGCCATGGCAAACCCCGATCCAGAAATTACTCCCAGCGAGGCACTCGCTGCCCGTGGCGATGTTATCATTGCAACCGGTCGCTCTGATTATCCCAACCAGGTAAATAACGTACTGGGATTCCCGTTCATCTTCCGGGGTGCACTGGATGTTCGTGCTACCAGCATTAATGAAGAAATGAAATTAGCAGCTGTACAGGCCCTTGCCAAGTTAGCACGGGAAGAAGTACCCGACGAGGTCAGCAAGGCCTATGGCAATGTAAAATTTTCCTTCGGGCGTGATTACATCATACCAAAGCCTTTCGATCCACGTGTTCTTCTACACGTTGCACCGGCAGTTGCACAGGCAGCTATGGACACCGGTGTTGCCCGTCAACCGATTGAGGACATGGCTTGTTATATTGAGCATCTCGAATCGACACAGGGCAAGTCGAAAGAGATTATGCGCTACCTGATCAACAAAGCCAAAACTGATCCGAAGCGTATTGCCTTCCCGGAAGGTGATAACGAAAAAATATTGCGTGCGGCTCAGATTCTCCTGGATGAGGGAATCGCCAAACCAATTCTGATTGGCAATAGCGATAAAATCCGCGAGAAAATTGCAGGGCTCGGCTTGGAAATGGTTGGTGCCACCATTGTTGACACTGAAACCTCCGAATTCACCGAGTCCTACAGCAAGGAGCTTTACACCCTCAGGCAACGCAAAGGTATCACCGAAAACGAAGCCGGACGGATTATCCGCCGCAAGTCACGCAACCATTTTGGTGCCATGATGGTACGAATGGGCGATGCTGATGCAATGATATCGGGTATTGATGCTCACTATCCTGAAACTATCCGCCCTGCTCTTGAGGTTGTCGGCAAACAACAGAATTTGACCTCCGTGCATGGCATGTACATGATGGTCTTCAAAAAAGGTGTTTATTTCATGGCGGATACCACCGTTGAAATAGATCCTTCAGCGGAAGAGCTTGCAGAAACTGCTTTATTAGCAGCCCAACATGTTCGGGTTTTTGACATCGACCCCCGTATTGCCATGCTCTCCTTTTCAAACTTCGGGTCAGTACGCCACCCCCACTCTGATAAAGTGCGCAAAGCAGTCGAAATTGTGAAGGAGCGCAACCCTGAAATTATCATTGACGGCGAAATGCAGGCCGATACAGCCGTTGTCCAAGAACTGCTTGATCACTATCAGTTCTCGAAACTCAAGCAGACAGCCAATGTACTCATATTCCCCGACCTCAACTCAGGGAACATCGCTTATAAGCTTTTAGCCCGTCTTGGCGGCGCAGAAGCCATAGGGCCGATTCTGATGGGTATGAACAAACCCGTTCATGTGCTGCAGCGTGGTGATGATGTCAACGACATCGTCAATATGGCAGCTATTGCCGTTGTTGACGCCCAAAATCACAGCGAAGGGTAGTTTTGCTCCAGAGGAACCAAAAGCCGCATACTCATCTCGAGTATGCGGCTTTTTTCATGGTGACCAGATCAGGCCAGATGCTCTTTTTACGCCCCCCTGCGAGCAAATATGTTATAGTAACGCTATGGAAAAAGAGAGACCATCTTTCGGCATAGTACCCCCCGCCATAATACTTGTAGGAACACAGTCCCCTGGCAATATAGGTATGGTCTGTCGCGCCATGAAAAATATGGGACTGAGTGATTTACGCCTTGTTGCACCGGCCTGTGAGCCCCTCGCCGATGAAGCACGCATGTTTGCCGTCTCGGCGAAGGACCTTCTCGAAGCGGCTACCATCTACACCGATCTTGACAGCGCATTACATGACTGCCAACTTGCAGTAGCCACCACCAGAAGAACCGGTAAATATCGTCAAGAACTGCACCTGCCTGAAGATGCTGTTCGAAAAGTACAGGTTCCTGACCTCAAAAGCGCCTTTGTTTTCGGTCGAGAAGACCATGGTCTGAGTACCGATGAGCTCAAACGCTGTCCAATACATGCTACGATTCCTTCAGATTCTGCCTTTGGGTCTCTGAATCTAGCGCAAGCTGTGCTTATTTTCTGCCATACCTATTTTCGTCTGCTCGCAGATAGAGGCATGCAAGCTGAGGGCGAAGAGACCCGTGAACTGGCCACTCTCAAAGAATATGAACCATTTTTTCAGCACCTCGAACGCACCCTGACCACCATCGGTTACCTCAACCCACAAAATCCCGACCACCTAATGAAGTCATTGCGCAGAGTTTTCTTTAGAGCCGAACTTGATCACCGAGAAGTGAACCTTTTACGAGGGATGCTTTCACAGGTAGATTGGGCCACAACCGGCTTTTCAGATCGGAAGAAATCTTCATGAATGATAGTGTTCTTGGTTTTATAGCCGGTTTTCTAACCAGTATTGCCGCATTACCACAATTGATTCGAACGCTACGAACGCGCCATGTGCGGGATTTATCTTTGGGGCAGCCCCTACTCTTGTCGTTCGGGGTTGGTTTGTGGTTGGTCTATGGTATTCGTATCGGGGATAAACCTCTCATTATAGCCAACATTATCCCCTTGCTCTGCAACCTCATGCTGACCTACCTGAAACTTCGTTATCGCAACCAGTCCAACACTAGCGCATAAGAATACGAAGTGCCTGTTTCAAAACAGCTTCAACTGACAGGTCATCACCAGTTTCGAGGTCTGCAAGGACCTTTTTGACCTGAACTTCTTTATAGCCAAGATTTACCAGTGCGGAAAGAACATCATCCTTCACATCATCGTCAGGGGGCTCAATAAAGTCCGCACTGTCCGGTGGAGCAAGTTCAGCCCCCCGCTTCGCAACTTTTTCTTTTAACTCAAGCACAAGTCGCTCAGCTGTTTTCTTACCAATCCCGGGAATTCCCGTCAGCTTTGCCACATCTCCCTGTAAGAGTGCAGCTGCGAGGGGTGCCGGCTGAATATTGGAAAGAACATCCCGCGCCAGTTTTGGCCCAACGCCCGAAACAGCGATGAGAAGCTGAAAAAAAGCCTTTTCTTCACGGGTCATGAACCCAAAGAGTTGAATAGCGTCTTCACGTACACTGGTATGGATATGGAGACTGGCACTACCGCTTTCCGGCAAAGCATAATACGTAGAAAAGGGTATCATGACACGATAGCCAACCCCCTGCACATCCAGAATAACATGGTCCGGAGTTTTATATGCTATGGTACCGGTCAAAAGAGCAATCATGGTGTGAAGTTCCTCCAGGAACGGGTGCGCCGAGCAGTCGGGACCGAGGCTTTGGTAATGCGGGACTGAAGATGGTGGGCATTGGCGTGACATATGGCAACAGCCAGGGCATCGGAAGCATCTTCTTGGGCCACCTCAGGCAGCCCTAAGAGTGCCTTTACCATCTGCTGCACCTGTTCTTTGCTGGCACGCCCCTGACCGACGACGGCCAGTTTGACCTGAATGGCCGTATACTCGGAAACAGACAAACCAGACTGAACTGCCGCAACAATGGCAGCTCCCCGCGCCTGCCCTAGTTTCAGAGCTGATTGCACGTTCATCGCCAAGAAAACATCCTCTACGGCAACGACAGTCGGTGCATAGCGGATAATAACCGCCTGCAAACCCTCAGCTATCAAACGAAGACGATCAGGAAAGTTTTTGGCCCTATCGGTGAAGATAGCACCGTTATCGACATGTATCAGTCGCGTTCCCTGTTGTTCGATAATGCCGTAGCCGGTTTTACGAGAACCAGGGTCAATCCCGAGAATACGCATGCAGCGGGTTAAAACCCACAGCCGCAGCTGTTTTTCTGATAATACTTCTGATGATATTCTTCCGCATCCCAAAATTGAGTAGCTGGGGTAATCTCCGTGACGATGGAACTACGAAACCGTCCTGAATGGTCAAGGGCTTCTTTGACGTTGAGGGCGGTCGCATATTGTGCAGCATTATGATAAAAAATGACCGAACGGTACTGAGGGCCAATATCGACCCCCTGCCCGTTTCGCTGAGTTGGATCATGACTTTTAAAAAACAACTCAACCAAGGCTTGGTAACTGATAACCTCAGGATCAAAGGTGACTAAAACAGCCTCGGCATGCCCGGTGTCACCTGCACACACCTGCTGATACGTAGGCGAGTCGAGCCCACCACCCGTATATCCGACTCTGGTGGCAGTAACACCATCGGTCTCGTAGAACGTTTCTTCAACTCCCCAGAAACAGCCCGCAGCAAAGGTAGCCTGTTCCATACCCCCTCCTGACCAACAGCGTTACATAAGTTTTTCCATCTCCTCTGCGGAGATATCAAAATTTGCATAGACGTTTTGAACGTCATCACAATCTTCAAGACGATCCATCATTTTCAGCATACTTTCGGCATGTTTACCATCGAGCACCACCTGGGTCTGGGGAATCATGGTAACTTCAGCACTCTGCGGGACAAATCCCTTCGCCGCAAGGGCCTCACGCACCTCAATGAAGGATGATGGTTCCGTCACAACTTCAATCTGCTCGTCTGCATCAACAACATCCTCGGCACCAGCCTCAAGTGCAGCCTCAAAAAGTGTGTCAAAATCTATACTGCGATCAAAGACTAGGAGGCCTTTCTTGTCAAACATCCAAGCAACACAACCGGCTTCACCCATATTCCCGTTACACTTTGAAAAGATACTACGCACCTCTGAAACAGAACGGTTGCGATTATCCGTCATAACGTCCACGAGCACGGCAACACCATTCGGGCCGTACCCCTCATAGATTATTTCTTCATAGACCACACCCTCCATGCCACCGGTACCTTTTTTAATGGCACGTTCAATGTTGTCTTTCGGCATATTCTCGCCTTTTGCCTTGTCAATGGCAGTACGCAGACGCGGGTTCGCAGCTGGATCACCACCACCAAGTTTTGCTGCAACTGATATCTCTTTAATGATTTTCGTGAAGATTTTACCGCGCTTTGCATCGGCGGCACCTTTTTTGTGTTTAATGGTACTCCATTTATTATGGCC
>CAYVYW010000020.1:0-24497 GCA_964456065.1 uncultured Geobacteraceae bacterium | reverse complement strand
ATAATGAGTTGGATAACCTCGGACGAATTGTTCCTGCTATCCTCGCGCAACATCCTTCCATTGAAGTTCTGATTGTTGATGACAATTCACCTGATGGTACCGGTCAGGCTGCTGATCAACTTGCCTTAAACAATCCCCGTGTTCATGTCCTTCATCGTGCCGGTAAACTCGGTCTCGGCTCCGCTTATCGCGAGGGCTTCCGCTACGTCCTTGATAAGGGCGCGTCGTATATCATCGAAATGGATGCTGACTTTTCGCACGATCCTGCGATGCTTCCTGAACTGATTGCAGCTATGTCCGATGCTGACTTAGTCATTGGTTCTCGATACATTCAGGGTATTAGTGTTGTAAACTGGCCATTACGGCGCTTAATGCTGAGCTATGGCGCCAATTGGTATACACGGATGATTACCGGCATGACCATCATGGACTGTACCAGTGGTTTTAAGTGCTTTTCCCGTGAATTACTCACAAAAATTGATCTAACGAGTATTACGTCTGATGGCTACTCCTTTCAGATTGAAATGCATTTTTGGTGTTCTCGCATCACTGATCGTATCAAAGAAATGCCCATACTCTTTATCGACCGTCGAGCTGGTCAATCGAAAATGTCCCGAGCCATTGTGTATGAGGCTATTGCCAAGGTATGGCAATTGAAACTCAAAGAACTTTTTGGTAGGTATCGCCATGGTCGATAGCCTGATCAGTAGAGCCGGCATTATCCTTTTCTGGCTCTGGGTTGTGTGCTCCCTTATAGGACTCTGGCGTCTCGCTCCCCATAAGGGCAGCCTCGCCTACAGAAAAGCTGTTCCCTTTTTTCTTCTCAGTGTAGTAACACTTGCTGGCTGGCTTTTCTGCCTCAGCAAGGCATGAAAAGTTTTTGGTTCTGTAACAGAAGTCTATGGTATAATTTCATATAGTTTGTATTGAATCACAGGTGGTTTTATGATTGATTTTGATAGTGTTTGTATTCGACATGCCGATGACGCCCCCGCAGTGGATGGAGTGTCTTTTCATATTGATAAAGGCGAGTTTGTTTTTCTAACTGGTCCATCAGGGGCAGGGAAGAGCAGCATTTTACGCTTACTCTATGGGGCTCTTGCACCCTGTGGTGGTAAAGTTTCCATCGATGGCGTTGACCTTGCACACATGAAAACATCCCAGATACCATACCTTCGCAGTAATATTGGTGTCGTCTTCCAGGATTGTCGTCTCCTTCCCAACCGTACCATTCTCGAAAATGTAGCCATAACCCTTGAAGTGCAAGGGGTTAGAAATCAAGCTGATATTAACTCTAAAGTCATGAACATTCTTCAGCAAGTCGGTATCGCCGATAAGGCTCATCTGAAACCTCATCGCCTTTCTGGCGGTGACCAACAACGGGCAGCTCTGGCTCGAGCCCTGGTGAATGACCCACGTATTTTATTGGCAGACGAACCGACCGGTAACCTCGATGATGCGACCAAAGACCAGCTGATGGCACTTCTTGACTCCGTCAATCTCAAAGGTACTACGGTTATTGTTGCAACCCATGATCAGCGCTTACTTATGCGTTCAAGCCGTCGAGTCATCACGCTTGAGGCCCCTAAGCCCATCATTGTGGCAGATGAACGGGAGGCAAACGATGAGTAATCTGTTCGTTAAGAAGCGCTCTACAGCAGGCATCTTTGCCCGCTTTAATTATTATATCAGGAAAGCCTGCTCTAATATCCGTCAAAATCTTTTCCTGAACCTCATTACCGTTGGTACTATTACGCTGGCCTTATTAGTTGTCTCCCTTTTTACCCTTGTCTTTGTAAACCTGGAGCATGCAGCCGACCAGTGGGCTGAAAAGGTGCAGGTAGCCGTCTATTACGACCAAACCCCCGCTGCGACGACTATTGATCAGCTGAAGTCTCAGATAGCAACGCTACCAGGGACCAAAGATATTCAGTGGGTCAGCAAAGAAAGTGCCCTCGAGCGTTTTAAGCAACGCATGAAAGGGCAGGAGGCCCTCTTGGAAGGGGTCCGTCCTGATGTACTGCCCGCCTCTTTGGAGATTACCCTAAAAAAACCCTATCGAACCAATGATCGTGTGGAGGCCTATGCGAAGCAGTTAACGGCACTACCAGGGATCGGTGACATAAAATTCGGTGAAGAGTGGGTCCGTCGCTTCAATGGTTTCTTGGATGTTATGCGTGTTGTTGGTCTGCTTCTCGGTGGTTTTTTGGTAACTGCTGTCATTTTCATCGTTTCTAACACCATTACTTTAACGGTCATGAACCGGCAAGATGAACTGGAAATTATGATGCTGGTAGGTGCGACACCACTATTCATAAAACTTCCCTTTGTATTTGAAGGCGTTATACAAGGTTTTGTTGCAACTGGTTTTGCTCAGTTGATGCTATGGGGCCTTTATGAGTTTTTTATGGCCTATGCCGGTGATTATCTAATTTTCGACCCACGTGCCGCTAACCTGATATATCTACCTATTGAATACATCACGAGTATCATTGCTGGCGGTACGCTGCTTGGTCTCTTAGGCAGCCTTGCGGCAACGCGGCGTAGCATAAAACGGGTTCGTGGCCTGCTGGCATGATGAGTTTCGTAGCAGTGCGCATACTTTGGATTTTACTGTTTGGGCTGCCATTTTCGGTACTTAGTTTGTATATTGCCCCTGTTTACGCTTCGCCTCAGGATGAGTTGCGTGGTGTTAAAAGTCAGATAAATGCAAAGAAACAACAGATATCAAAAACAAAAAAGGTCGAGAAAGCTGTTTCCGGTAAGCTCCAAGCGATTACCAAAACATTGACCCAAAAAGAGCGAGAACTAAAGGTACTGGATGCCGACCTTAAAAAAGTTGAGGCAACCATCGCCCAGACCCGTAAATCAATTGATATTGTCAGCGTAGAAGCAAAGCAGAAGCAGCTACAGATTGAACAGCGCTTAACAATTCTCTATAAAGCTGGCAATCTTGGCCCTGTTCGCATGTTTTTCTCAGCTGAAAGTTTCCCCCAAATGGCAGAAAACAACCGTTTTATGGAGCGTATTCTTGCTAAGGATAAGGTGGCTTTTAGCGAGTACCTCAGTAAGCTAAACGAATTAAAAGAACTAAAAGCTAAGCTTGAGCGTGAGGCAACGGTTAAAGAAAAACTGATCAAGTCTATCGCTGAAAAGAAAAAAGAAATTGAACTTGAGCGGCAAAAAACAGCTAAGCAACTCAACACGGTTAAGCTGGATCGACAAGGGCAGGAAGCATCGCTCAAAGAACTTGAGGCAAATGCCTCCCGCTTACAAAGTATGCTGAACCGCCTGAATGCACAAAGTCGTAAACGTCCATCCAAACCATCAGCAGGGGAGAAAGAGGCAAAGAGGACATACCCAGATCGTCCAACATCACCTGACCGGGGTTTCGCTAGTCAACAGGGGCGTCTTGCCATGCCAGTTCGGGGCCGTATTTTGCTGCCCTATGGTAAACACAAGCATCCTGAGTTTAACTCCTACACTTTTAACAAAGGGATTGTTATCTCAGCTGCATCAGGTACTGATGTACGTGCCATATACGATGGAACTGTCTTGTATGCCGGTTATTTCAAAGGGTATGGCAACATGATTATTATTGACCATGGGGCTGGATATTTCAGTCTCTACGCCTATAATGCACGCATTTCGAAGCGAGTTGGTGCTTCAATTACGAAGGGTGATATTGTTGCTGCCGTTGGTGATGTTGATTCTACGGTGGGGCCGGCGTTATATTTTGAGATTCGACATCAAGGACAGCCAGTAAACCCTAGCGGCTGGGTACGGTAAAGAAGAAGAATCTGGTTGGAGACTAACACGACGGTATGCTATAGCTATACAAGTTCGTAAGTAGTGTTTTCGCAGGAGTAGATACTATGCAGATGAATGGTACCAAGAAAAAAATAGCCGTTGGTTTTTTAGCTGTCGTTGCTCTTTTGGTCGTCTTTATCGGCGTTGCTTCTCAACGTCGTTGTGATGCCAAGTCAGTCAGCGATTATGAGTATATCGGTCAGTTGACCGATGTTATGTCCATTATTAAAAAGAGTTATGTCGAAGAGGTTGATACCAAGAAGCTCATTCAAGGTGCGATCAACGGCATGCTTACCGCTCTCGACCCCCATAGTTCTTTCATGCCACCAGATTCCTTCAAAGATCTTAAAATTGAGACCCAGGGTTCTTTCGGTGGTCTTGGCATCGAAATCAGTATGAAAGATGGAGTCTTGACGGTTATTTCACCGATTGAAGACACACCAGCCATGCGTGCTGGCATCAAATCGGGTGATCAGATTATTCGTATTGATGACAAGTTCACGAAGGATCTTACTATTAACGATGCTGTAAAACGTATGCGTGGCGTGAAGGGAACTAAGGTTATCCTGACCATTATGCGGGATGGTTTTGATCGTCCCAAGGAATTCTCTTTAATCAGAGATGTCATTCAAGTGAAGAGTGTTAAATTCAGAATGCTTGATAACGGGTATGGCTACTTACGGATTGCCCAGTTCCAAGAGCGTACCGATGATGACATGGTTAAAGCCCTCAAAACTATGGTAAGTGAAAACAGTGGTAAGCAATTATCCGGTCTCGTTATTGACCTGCGTAACGATCCCGGCGGCCTCCTCGACCAGGCAGTACGGGTTTCTGACCATTTTATCCCGAGTGGTAAAATGATTGTATATACTGAAGGTCGCGATAAAGATGCCAAGATGGAGTTTAAGGCCAGTAGCCGTAGCAAGGAGCCAAACTATCCCATCGTTGTTCTTATCAATAGTGGCAGTGCCAGTGCCTCCGAGATTGTTGCAGGGGCGCTACAGGACCACAAACGAGCTATTATCATGGGGGTACAGAGCTTTGGTAAAGGCTCCGTACAAACCATTATCCCGCTGTCCGATGATTCGGGGCTACGTCTAACAACAGCACGTTATTTCACACCAAGTGGCAGATCTATCCAAGCCAAAGGAATAACACCGGACATTACGGTTGAGCAGGTGGAGGTTGGTAAGACACAACGTGAAGGCATGGTAATTCGAGAGAAAGACCTTGATAATCATTTTGAAAACAGTGACAAGACAAGCAAGGCTGCACCGGCTGACCAACAGGCTACAAAAAAGTCAGATACTCTCAAAAATGATTATCAACTGATGCGTGCACTAGACCTTCTGAAGGGCTGGTCACTTTTCAAAGGGATGTAAGTAGTTCCTATGGGCGTCACGCGGACCCCCTCCAACGGGAATAAGCGCAGAAAACCAACAGCTAACGCCACGAAGCTTTTGCTCCGTGCCGTTCTTTTCTCGCTTGTTATTGGTGCTGGAATCGCGGCAGGCTATATCTACCTTACATCTTTAAACCACACAACACCAAGTTCCGCTGTGCATCAAGAAGTACGACACCCTTTACCGCAACCCTCCAGTAGCTCGTCCCAGCATGCCATGTCTATCCCCACAAAGAATGGTGCACTGGTAGTTCCGCGTCCTGGCCTCAAACTGGCAATTCTTATTGACGATATGGGGCGTAGTACTGCTCAAATACAGCGACTTATCGCCTTGCAGGTGCCACTATCCATTGCCATTATTCCAGGACTTGCCCAGGATAAAGCTGTCGCTACTGCAGCCCACACTGCTGGCCTGCAGATCTTAGTTCACCTGCCCATGGAAGCTCTCCCCGGATCCTATGAACGCCTTGAAAATAACGGGTTGCTAACGAGCATGCAGGATCAAGAAATAATTACCCGCGTTATTGGATATTGCCAACGTATACCGTATGCTGTCGGCGCAAATAATCATATGGGGTCTGCTTTCACCCAGAATGCACAGAAAATGGATACGGTCTTACGTACCTTGAAAGAACGGCACTTCTTCTTTATCGATAGCGTCACAACACCTAAAAGTGTAGCTTTGAAACAGGCACGTGCTTGTGGCGTCCCAACGGCCAGGCGCGATATATTCCTTGATAACGACCAAAATGATATTCAGATTCGTACACAGATGGCAAAGGCGCTGCGTATCGCCACAAAAAATGGGAGTGCCCTCATAATCGGGCACCCCCATACTCAAACCCTCAATTCCCTTGAACGCATCATTCCTGAATTAAGCAAGCAGGGCGTTGTCTTTGTTAGGGTCGGTGATCTTACTCGCTAATAAACAAGTTTTACTGATAGCCAGACTTCTTTAAGAGCTAGCGTGGGTCAATGATGGCTATTTCTGTTATAACGACCGTCAATGCTCCATTAGGACGGTGAATGGTTACCTCATCATCAACACGCTTTTTGAGTAAGGCCATACCAACAGGGGAATCGATACTGATAACCCCCAACTTAATATCAAACTCGTCAGGTCCACCAAGTTTATAGCAGTATTCGTTACCATCCTCGTCTTCATAGCACACCCAACAACCAAAACAGACCAACTCGGGTATCTCTCTTAGTTCAGGAGCTATTTTAAGAAGTTTTAAACGAGTACCCAGATGTTTTAACTGCCGGTCTATTTCACGTAGACGCTTCTTACCATAAATATATTCGGCGTTTTCAGATCGGTCACCTTCCGCAGCTGCCTCGGAAACTGCTTGGACAACTTTTCTTCTCTCCACTCGCCAGAGTTGATCAAACTCCTCCTCAAGGCGGCGCATACCTTCAGCACTTATCAGATTAGTCATAGGGATTTTAGGGCTGCAGACGCTCGGTCAGCATATGTTGAAACTCAAGAAGTTTTCGATGTAAGGGCTCTTTAAGAATAGATTCCGGAGCTCGTTCGTCAACAGGGTGTACGGCTAGCCAGTTGTTGGCCGTATCACCTGACAGGGCATTAAGGAGACGGAGTAGTGGTTCCCGCTGTGTTGTAAAGAATCGTGACATAACAATGGTTCGCTCCATCAAAAGTTCACCACGCAGATCAAACTGCTTGAAGGCCACAACCGCTGTCGTGTCGTAGCCATCAGTGACCATAAAGGTTGCTACGGTGCTTTTAGAGCGCTCTTTGACAATTTTCAAGGATGTTTCATAGAGGTCTGAGTCACTGTCAAGACCATACATGGCAGTAACTAAAAGCGGCACAAAGCAGTCGCTATGTATAAAGCCCCGTTGCATACGGTCTTTAGATTCATAATAAAAGCCTTTAGAAATACCACCAGCACCGATTTCGAGTGCCTTGCCGCAGAGGAGACAATGACTGGAAATCCCTTCAAGGCGCGCAAGATACGCCTCTTTTTTAAGGTCTTCCTGCTCGCTGTACCAGCGATAATACAGTGTAGAACGGGTTTCCGGCGTCACGTTATAGTGAGCGATTATTGCCTTGGCAATTTCTGTCATCTGCGGGTGGACATCCGTCTCACGGGCATGACTGATGACCGGATAGATCTTTCCCTCGGGATTGGTGTTCAAGCTTTCAACTTTAGGACTTTTTGAAATATAGGTATCCATACAGCGATAACCGCGATTAATGGCAAAGGCCCGCAACAAAGTACGTTGGTCCTTAAACATCCCATCATACTTGATACGATTATCGATCAAGCATGGTAGGAGCATGAGAGATTTTTTATCGATGCCCCGTTGGTCGAAAAGAGCAAAGATATTTTTACAGTTTTCCAGACTTGGCATATCCTTGACCGGTATCAAAACACGGTCAGCCGCATAAAGTGCATTCTGCGTCAGGATATTGAGATCAGGACGGGTATCTAAGACAATGATACCCGTAAGACCCGATTCAGCCAAAATTCTGGTAAGGGCCATGGGGCCTTTAAACCGGGCATAAAGATGCGTTAATTCGTTGGAAGAGGGGATATAGCCAACACCGTACTGTCCCTGGACGAGCAGGTCGCTTCCTTTAACACTACCATCAAGGAGTGATTCAACAGAACCCCGAGGCGTTTGGCCTTTGATGGCAAACATTTGATCAACGGTAAAGTGGTTATCAAGAGAAAGCAGGGTAACCGGCAGATCTTCGAGCATCGCCTTGAGATAAATCGCAAGGTTTGTTGCTAGAGTGGTCTTGCCGACGCCACCTTTTTCGGAGGATATCGTCAGAATATACGGGAACTTGTTCGTCATAGACCGTTACTATACGGAAAGCTGACCACTGGGTCAACCATCATTCACGCCAAAGCTGACCATGCATTGGGTTGGCAGGCAGATGGTCGTACGTACCCTTAAAATTACAGGTTGCAGTATTTGCAAAATCTGCTTTTTTTCGTTGTACAACACAGATAAGGGATACCATGCCCAGCATCACTTGCCCGTAGCCGAGACCAAATACCCAAAGGGCTATAAAACTGAGAAATAGACCAGCTACAAAGAAGCGTAGCACAATGTTCGGTGGATTTTGATTTTTGTTCATCGTGACTCCACAAAGAATAGGTTATCATACGATAACCTATTTGGCATTATATGACAAGCACCGGCAAACTAGTGGCCAAAAGAGCCAGAAAAGGCTATATAGAATGCACGGTTATGGAGATAATGAGCGATGGATCTGTTTCAAGATAAAACCATTCTAAGTGTTAGCAGGCTGACATCACTTATTAAAGGGCTCATGGAGGAGAACTTCTTCCAGGTATGGGTTGAGGGTGAAGTCTCAAATCTTGCGACACCAGCATCGGGGCATTGCTATTTTACCTTGAAAGATAGTCAAGCTTCCCTGCGCTGCGTAATGTTTCGTAGCTCGGTTCAAGCACTGAAATTCAGTCTGCGAGACGGTGCACAGCTTATTCTAAGGGGGCGCATTAGCGTCTACGATCAACGGGGCGACTACCAGATGATTGTAGAGTATGCAGAGCCCCAAGGTCTTGGCGCTCTGCAGGCGGCTTTTATACAACTTAAAGAACGTCTTTTGGCAGAAGGACTCTTCGATGCAGCCCGTAAAAAAGATATTCCGCTGCTCCCTAGACGTATTGGCGTTGTGACCTCAGCCACCGGTGCTGTTTTTCAGGATATTTGTACCGTCTTGGGACGACGACATGCGGGACTGCCAATCGTTCTTTATCCGGTACGCGTACAAGGAGAACATGCAGCCCGTGAGATTGTTGCCGGGATTGAAGCTTTTAATTCCTATGGTAATGTTGACGTTCTGATTGTGGGGCGTGGTGGTGGCTCCCTTGAGGACCTGTGGCCTTTCAATGAAGAAATTGTTGCCCGTGCCATAAGCCGCTCTAGCATACCAGTCATTTCAGCGGTGGGACACGAGACTGACTGGACGATAGCTGACTTTGTCGCTGACTTACGGGCTGCAACACCATCAGCTGCAGCGGAAATAGTCAGCGCCGGCAAACAGCAATTGCTCGAAAACCTACTCCATTTACAGGCACGTCTTGAACAGGCCGTCAGCGCAACACTCCATGCCTATCGTCGTCGATATGCTGCCGCAGACCGTGCTTTGGTGGACCCAACCAGAGTACTTGGCTATCTTGCACAACGTACCGATGATGTTTCCATCAGATTGCATCAAGCCATCCAACTACTTACCAGCCGACTACGAAGCAGAATTAATGCTGCTTCCATAGGATTACAGCGGCATGACCCAAGCAGTATACTAGCAACGCGTCGTGGACGTCTTGCCCTTGCCCATGTAGGCTTGGAGCAGGCTATAACCAATGGTCTCGATCGACGTAGACAGCACCTGGTACAAGCCATAACAGCACTTGAGTCTCTATCACCGTTAAAAACCCTTGCCCGTGGGTACTCTATTGTTGAACGGAGTTCAGATCAACAGGTACTGACAGACACAACGAGCGTTCGTGTTGGTCAAGATATTCGTATTCGAATGTATGCGGGTGAGTTAGCATGTACCGTTACTGGAGTAACGAATGATACAAGATAGAAAACTACAGCTGTTCAGGAGTAAAAGCCACAACCTGGTCGATTTGGTCAGCACCAACAGTAAGCATAACTAATCGGTCAACACCAAGAGCGATTCCTGCAGCAGGTGGCACCATATCAAGTTCAGAAAGAAAGCGCTCAGGAAGTGATCCAGGGGAAACAGATCGTTTTATCCGATGACGTCGTGCTTCTTCAAAACGCTCTCGCTGCTCAACGGGGTCAATCAGCTCGCTGAATCCATTCGCCAACTCAAGACCTGCCAGATACAATTCAAAACGCTCTGCATAACGACCATCATCTGACTTCAAACGAGCAAGGGCTGCCATCTTAGCCGGATAGTCATACAAAATGACGGGGACACGACTTTCTTGGAACGATGGTTCAATAGACTCCGCCATAAGGGTATCAAAGGCCCCTTTTCCGGCGGCATCCAGGGCGTCGGTATGGGTCAAGCCTGAAAAGGCCTCAGAGACCCCAAGAAAGCGCCATGGGGCGTATGGGTCTATTTTTTTGTTTTTATGACTGAAAAATCCATCGGGAGTGCATTGATCGGCAACATGCCGGAGCAAATCTTGACAATCCTGCATAAGAACCTGGTAATCGGCATGGGGGCGATACCACTCAAGCATCGTGAACTCAGACAAATGACGTTGGCCACGTTCACCTGAGCGCCAACAACGGCTGATCTGGTATATATCGCCATAGCCTCGTGCAAGAAGACGCTTCATACAAAGTTCAGGTGACGTCTGAAGTTGCCAGGGTGGGGCGGGCTTGGGTGAGAGGGGAACTTCCAGGGGATCGATATATTCTTCTGGAGCATTTTGAGGAATCAGCAGAGGGGTTTCAACTTCAAGAAACCCCCGCTGATTGAAAAAAGAGCGAACAGCACCAATGATCTGCGCACGCTGATGCAGTATTGATTGTCCCATAGTAAGAGGGGAGCTTACCCTTTGACGCGAGTAGAGTACTCACCGGTACGGGTATCAACCACAATCATCTCATCCTCTTCAATAAAAGGAGGGACACGCAATACAAAGCCAGTTTCGAGGGTTGCGGGCTTTGAATCACTACCCGATGTATCACCCTTAACCCATGGATCTGTCTGAGTTACACGCAGATTTACGAAGTTGGGAAGCGTAACACCAATTGGTTTCTCTCCAAAGAGCAGTACGTCAACCTTTGTATTCTCAAGCAGGAAGTTTTTAGCATCACCGACTGCATCTTCTTCCATAACACACTGATCGAAAGTTTCCTGATCCATAAAAGTGTAATGGGTATCTTCCTTATAAAGATATTCCATCTCACGCTCTTCGAGACGAGCAGGCTCAAACGTTTCGCCGGAACGGTAGGTCCTATCAAGAGTAACACCTGAAATCATGTTTTTCAGCTTGGTGCGGTATAACGCTTGGCCTTTACCGGGCTTTACGAAGTCAAAATGGGTGACAACATACGGATCACCATCGAGTGTAAGTTTAAGACCTTTTTTCAAATCAGCAACAGAATACATAGTGCAAATCCTTTCAGTTATTTCAATCACTTAAGCATTTATATTCTTATCAGTCATGACATGAGGACACCCCATACCGAAAGTCCCAAGTTCTACAAGGTCCAGTGGCATGAGGTGTTGTATTAGAATGAGAAGCAGATTATTTCGCGCGATAGGTTATACGACCACGGGTTAAGTCGTAAGGGGAGAGCTCCACGGTAACTTTATCGCCGGGAAGAATCTTGATGAAATACTTGCGCATCTTACCGGAAATATGAGCGAGGACAATATGGTCGTTCTCAAGTTTAACCCTGAACATTGCGTTCGGCAATGGCTCTATAACGGTTCCTTCAACTTCTATCGCTTCTTCTTTACTCATGCAGTAGGTGACTCCTTCTGGAAGTGTCCATATCTAATTGTCCCATAAGATATATTATGTAAAGTTGAATATCTATTGGGTTCATCGCGCTAAGCGACAGTAGTTTCTACAGTATTTTAGTAGCTTAGGCAAGTAAAAACACGTCCCGCCTATTTACTGGTATTGGATGTAAAGCGGTTTTGGGTTCAGCTTCAAAACGTCCTGAGGCGTCATGAGCGGGTCGCCTTTTTTAGTGTCATTGTGATAGAAGAGTTTAAAGCCTGTGTACTGAACAGGCTCCGCAACTATGTAGTCGCGGTACGAGTCCCTCTTTAGCCATGGAGCTCCCCACCCATCCATATGCATAACGATCTGCACGTTTTTCTTCAACCGAATCTGCTTGGCATTGGTTACGCCGTTACGGGTAAAGCGATGTACCACAAAAACCTTTGGTGGAAGGTTATATTTTTTCACTAGCTGCTCAAGGTAATCACTTGCGTAATTGATGTCACTCGCATCATATGTGCCTATTTTAGTTCCCGGTTTTTTCTTTGATGCAATCAGGTTGAATTCCGGGTCAAGACCTAAATGAACATCAGGGTTTTTCAGCAACCACTCAAAACGTGGCAATATATTGCGAATATCGTCATGGCCTGTTTGAATATCAATAAACATTATAGCTTTTGCTTCTTTTGCCCAGCCATAGACTTGATTGATAACAGCATCAGGCATGATCATACGGTATTTACCTGCTTTACCCGGTTCCCCTTGAGCCACGACAGCAATTAAATGTAAAGCAGGCTGTACAGGTTTTGTCGGGTCGGCTTTTTGCCAAGCCTCTGATTCTTTTTTAAGCCTACGGAGCATGTCGTCCTTCGGAAACTCACCGAGTGCGCCCATTTTCTTCGACAGTGGATTGCCATAGTAAGCAACAATCCGTTTTGCTGGTAAAACTGCTCCTGCCGATGCTTCTGGCCCTTGTACTGGCCACCCTTTGGAAGCGGCATACTGCGGGTCTTCACCAGCATTATATTTTACATTTGGCTTAGGTGCGGCACTTCCCTTTTCGGTTTTGGCCGGTTCGGGAGCTTTCGGCGCACTAACTGCTTTTTGTACTGCTGGCTGTTGCTGAATAACCTCCCCTTTTTTTTCGGCACTCCCCTGCTCCGCCTTACCACACCCAGCGGACATGACTAATGCAACAAATAAAACACCAACCAGATTCTTTTTCACAAAACAGTTCACGATAACCCCTATAATTTAAAAAATTTCAATGATTTCTTTGATCAATTACTCGCTGCGCTTTTCCTTCGTGGCGTGGGATACTGTTCGGTTCCACCAATTTAACCGTAACACCAAGTCCAAGGACAGAATGGATTTTACGTTCGACTCCTTCAAGAAAAGCTCTCTGCTTTTTCATTTCATCAAAGAATATATTTTCAGTTACTTCTATATTAACCTCTAAAGTATCAGATGCACCATCTCTACGCACAATCAGCTGATAGTGTGGCTCACATCCTTCAATAGCAAAGAGCACATCTTCGATCTGTGACGGGAATACGTTCACCCCTTTTATAATCAACATATCATCAGTACGCCCCATGGTCTTTTTCATGCGTACAAGCGTTCGGCCACAGGAACACGGACTATAATCGAGACTGGTGATGTCACGGGTCCTATAACGAATCATAGGAAATGCTTCTTTGGTCAAAGTCGTTAAAACCAATTCCCCCACACTCCCTGGAGGCAAAACCTCCCCGGTATCAGGGTCAATGATTTCTGCTATAAAGGCATCCTCGGCGATATGCATACCACATTTGTGCTGGCACTCTCCGGCTACACCGGGACCGATAACCTCTGACAAGCCATAGTTGTCAGTAGCACTAATCTGAAGACGGCTTTCTATTTCTGAACGCATGGATTCTGACCATGGCTCACCACCGAAAAGACCAACACGAAGAGCCAGTGAGCGCGGATCTATCCCCATCTTTTCTAGGCGGTCTGCAATTGTTAACGCGTAACTTGGCGTTCCAACCAGAGCTGTCGTCTTATAGTCCTGCATAATCATGATTTGTTTTTCGGTATTACCACCACCCATAGGGATAACAGCGGCACCAATGTTTTCCGTGCCGTAGTGCAGACCAAAAGCACCAGTGAAAAGACCATACCCGAAAGCAATCTGCACAACATCGTCATGGGTCACGCCAGCTGCTGTCATAAAACGGGCGACTAAATTCGACCAGATTTTAAGATCATTCTTGGTATAGCCAACTACCGTTGGCTTACCCGTTGTTCCTGATGACGAGTGAATCCGTACAACTTCACGCAGTGGTACTGCAAACATGCCATAGGGATAGTTTAAGCGTAAATCTTCCTTAGTCGTAAACGGTAAACGGGATAAATCGCTTAATGACGTAATATCCTCCGGCACAATACCACTCTCATCAAACTTGGCATGATAGCAACGGACATTCTTATAGGCACGGTTGAGCGTAGCTTGCAGTCGCTCAAGCTGGAGCTGTTCCAGCTCCTCGCGTGGCATGCACTCATGGTGGCGGTCCCAGACTGGCGTTACAGAATTACTCATACTTTTCCTCCAAGGGCTTGCTGAACTATGGAAATAACTTCAGCTACAGCGTCGTCAGGGGTCATCAGCACCATCTCCCCTCCCCTTCGCATTTTAAACTCAACCTTGCCATCAGCAAGGTTTTTACCGCCTACAACAATCCTTAAAGGTATACCAATCAGATCGTGGTCTTTAAATTTAAAACCAGGCCGTTCATCGCGGTCATCCAAAAGAACCTCAACACCAGCGGACTCAAGGGTATCATGCATTTTCTGTGCAAGTTCCATAACGACAGGGTCTTTCTGGGGGTTTAGAGCAACTACCGAACAGTGAAACGGCGCCAGAGGAATCGGCCAGATAATACCATTCTCATCAAAATTTTGCTCAATGGAGGAGGCAATGGTTCGGCTAATGCCAATACCATAACACCCCATGAAAATAATCTGTTCCTTACCATCTTTGTCAAGGTAGCTAGCCTGCATTGCTTCAGAGTATTTCGTACCGAGCTTGAAGACGTGTCCTACTTCAATACCGCGCGAGACAGCTAAAGCCCCTTCTTTACAACGGGGGCACTGATCATCAGCACCGACCAGGCGTATATCAGCATACGTTGCCTGCGGTACATCACGACTAATAACCATACCACAGTAATGAGTATCAGCTTTATTGGCTCCGGCAACCAAAGCACCGGCACCGGTAAGAGCGAGGTCAACGATAACTGGTAATGTTGACGGGAGACCTATAGGACCGAGGTAACCGGTTTCAACACCGACTAAGTCTTGCACCTCCTGCTCCGTAGCCAAACGGATTTCATCCCACCCCATTTTTGCCTTAAGTTTAAGATCGTTTAGTTCATGGTCTCCACGAACGAGTGCCATAACATACGCTTGTTCGCCATCGGTCAGAACCAGTGCTTTGGCAGCGTCCTGCGCTGTCACAGCGAGAAAGGAGGTAACCTCATCTATGGTTTTCTGGCCAGGGGTTGCATGTTCAACTAACAAAGCGTCCTGAGCACCACCCACACTTTGCGCTGGAGATAGTCCCTCTGCTTTTTCTACGTTTGCAGCATAACGGCAGTGACTGCAGGACACGATTGCATCCTCACCAGATGAGGCGAGCACCATAAATTCATGGGAGGCAGACCCTCCAATTGAACCTGTATCCGCTTCAACAGCCCTAAAATCGAGACCACAACGCTCAAAAATACGCGTATATGCATCGAACATTTTCTCATAAGATAGATCGGCTGCACTGCTATCAACATCGAAGGAATAGGCATCCTTCATGATGAACTCACGACCACGCATAAGACCAAAACGAGGCCGAATCTCATCACGGAATTTAGTCTGGACCTGATAGAAATTGATTGGCATCTGTCGATAGCTGCGCACTTCACGACGGGCTATATCAGTAATAACTTCTTCATGGGTTGGTCCAAGACAAAACTCATTATCCTTGCGGTCGACAAAACGTAAGAGTTCTTTACCATATTGCCCCCAACGTTTTGATTCAATCCATAGTTCCGCAGGCTGGACACCCGGCATCAAAAGTTCAATAGCACCGGCACGGTTCATTTCCTCTCGCACAATCAGCTCAAACTTACGAATCGCACGAAGTCCAAGGGGCATATAGGTATATATACCGGCTGATATCTTACGAATCATACCAGCCCGCATCATAAGCTGATGGGATACCACCTCTGCATCGCTGGGTGTTTCTTTAAGTGTTGGAATAAAGAATTTACTATAAAGCATTAGTATATTTCCTTTTTTATGATATCACAACAATGCTATTTCTTCTAACAAGGCATCAGCCAAAAAGGCCTCGGGCACTTTCCTAACTACCTGGCCCTTACGGAAGACCAACCCCTCACCGTTACCACCGGCTATGCCGACATCGGCCTCACGGGCCTCACCCGGACCGTTGACAGCACACCCCATTACAGCGACCGTGATGAGCTTGTCGACAGACTGCAAGCGACGCTCAACCTCTTCTGCGACCCGAATCAAATCTATCTGGCAGCGTCCACACGTTGGGCAAGAAACAAAAGTAACGCCTCGTTGGCGTAGCCCTAACGATTTAAGAATCTCGAAACCAACGCGAACCTCATCGACGGGGTCACCGGTTAAAGAAACACGGAGGGTATCACCAATACCATCACAGAGTAATATGCCAAGACCAACTGAAGATTTTATTGTACCCGAGAAAACAGTGCCTGCCTCTGTAATACCGATATGAAGCGGGTAATCAACCTGCCCGGCCAAGAGGCGGTATGCCTCAACAGTTTTACGAACATCGGAAGCTTTCAGCGACACTTTTATTTGTTGGTAGCCGAGATCTTCAAGGATACGGATATGCCCAAGAGCAGAGTCAACCATTGCCTGAGCCGTAGGGTGGCCATATTTTTCAAGCAATGGCTTCTCAAGTGAGCCTGCATTAACACCGATACGTATTGGTACGTTACGTTCTGATGCAGCCTTAACCACCTCAGCAATCTTCCAGTGTTCACCGATATTACCAGGATTTAAACGTAAACCATCTATCCCACCATCAAGAACTTTAAGGGCAAGTTTATAATCAAAATGAATATCGGCGATAACCGGCATAGGACTTTGGAGTTTTATCTGACACAAGGCATGCGCAGCATCCTGGTCAAGAACAGCACAACGGACCAATTCGCAGCCGACAGCATGCAGACGATGAATTTGATCAAGCGTTTTAACCATGTCACGGGTATCAGTCGAGCACATCGATTGTACAGCACAGGGTGCACCCCCACCTATCGATACATGGCCAATTTTCAGTTGTCGTGTTTTGGTGTTCATAACTTTTAATTTTATCGAATTAACTGAGAAAACGCAACTGAACGATGTAGTATTTTCGCTTATCTGCTTATTAAAAACGTGTTTAAGTCGACACAAGCTGCAGCTGGTATAAGCGTGTCACACTCAGATAGTGAAATGCCGAATAAATGTTTTGTAAGAGCCTTAATAAGTTGCTGTTCTTTAAGGAAAACTTCATTAAAGTTCGCCTTGGGGAGTGTAAGCTGCTCAGGTAATCCTTTTGAGAAGTTGAGCGTACAAACTTGGTTATCATGCAGTACACCTATAGCATCCACCATTGGCACTCCGTGTAATCGACAGGTCATCGGTCGATAGTTGTACAAAACACATTTGCCAGTCTCTTCTAGGAAAATACAGGGGGTTTCAGACTCTAACAGAAATAATGCTTCCTGATCCTTTTTGTCGAATCGATGTATGAACCACGGAGAAGCGAGATGAGGCATTTGTGATTGGAGGCGTCCGAGAAGTACTTGTGCTTTTTTGGCCAGTACCTGCTGTTGATCAGTACTCAGGAGCGTTTCAAACCCAGTGCGTAACAAACATGCGTCGAGTATTGTTATATCGAAAATGCCTCGACAGCACCCACTACATCCAGCATGACAAGTAATCTCTTCAGAGAAATTTTGCACAAAGAGGCCAAACCAAGAATCCAACCCATCAAGAAGACCACGATATTCCTCGGCAAACCCATTTAATATTGTACTCATGTATAGACCGCACCTTTATCTTTCGTAACATTTCTCAGGCTGTATCACTATCTCTATCATTATTTTCAATCTAGCCAAAAAATGTTTCGCCAATAGCATTAAAAAACTATAATGCATTAAAGCGCACAACCTGTTACGTAATACATACATATTTGAATGATACTAAGCTGAAAACGAAAATAAAAAAAGAAAACAATAGATTACATCACGACCTGTAAGAACGTCCTAAAAGAAGTTCAAAACTACCACCAACCACCTACTTGATGGCAAAGGGAATACATATGGAATGGTACGCTGCAGTATCAGAGCAGATTCTCAAGAAATTAAACACACCCGAGACAGGGTTATCACCGTCAGAGGCCACTTCACGACTTGAAAGCTATGGTTACAACACTCTCGCTCAGGCTGAATCAATCATTTTATTCAAATTAATACTCCATCAATTTACGAGCCCTCTCATTTTGATTTTGCTTATAGCCGCTGGCGTCACCTTTTTGCTCAAAGAGTATATTGATAGCGCTGTCATTATTGCCGTCGTCATTTTGAATGCAGTTATTGGCTTCACCCAAGAGGTAAAAGCTGAAAAAAGTGTCCAATCATTGAAAAAACTATTGGTCGCAAAGGCAAGAGTATTACGTGATGGCCATGAAGTTGAAATACCGAGTAGCGCACTTGTACCTGGAGATCTTGTGCTACTTACTTCTGGAGCAAGAGTCCCAGCTGACTTACGGCTCCTGTATACCCTGGAGCTAAAAGTAGACGAATCTATGCTAACGGGCGAATCAGTGCCTGTTGAAAAAACATATCAGGCCTTAAGTGGCGGGAAAAAAGTCATTGGTGACCAGGCTAATATGGCTTTTATGGGCACATCCATAGTAAATGGCAGGGCCCGTGGAATCGTTGTATCAACCGGTAAAAACACTATTTTAGGGGGCATTGCAGAGGAAGTACAGGAAATAGGTCTCGTAAAAGCACCCATACAAGAAAAAATCGAGTCCATAGCAAAAGTGATTGGCCTTCTTGTTTTAGGCGCGTCTATGGCTCTATTTATGATTGGCCTCTTAGCAGGGCAACCACTCAAAACAATGTTTATGGTGACCGTAGCAGCTGCTGTGGCAGCAATACCAGAAGGTCTTCCCATTGTAGTAACCATAGCCATGGCCGTTGGTGTCACCCGTATGGCTCGACACAGCGCCATTGTCAGAAAACTGCCAGCAGTAGAAACATTGGGAAGTACCACTGTTATATGTTCTGACAAAACAGGTACCTTAACGCGAAATGAAATGACTGTGACACGCCTGTACGATGGTTATGACACCTATACCGTTGATGGTATTGGTTACGATCCCACAGGGAACATTTATTCCAAGAACAATAATCAAGATGAATTTGCACAAGACCGCCTGCTTCGCCTGCTAGAAATCGGCCTCCACTGCAATGAATCTCAGGTATATCAAGAGAACAACTTCTACAAGATTGATGGTGATCCTACTGAAGGGGCACTTATCGTCAGCGCAAGTAAAGGTGGGCTTTATGCCGAATATGAAAAAGAACATTCCGAACAGCTAGCCATTATACCGTTCGAGTCTGAACGAGGATTTATGGCAACACTACACCAACTCAAAGAGGGACGCTACATACTCTTAAAAGGGGCTCCAGAACGTGTACTGGGGATGTGTCTTGATACCGATAATTTGATCGAAAAAGCGACTGACAAAGCTATTGAGTTTGCAACAGATGGCATGCGAGTACTTGGTTTTGCCTGGAAGCGCGTTTCAGAAAGCCAAGAAGATCTCACCCATGCAGATATAGTTTCAGGCTTTACCTTTGCCGGCCTCCAAGCCATGATTGACCCACCACGAACTGAAGTCATTAAGGCTATTGCCGATTGTAAAGATGCAGGGATTCGTGTCGTCATGATAACCGGGGACCACAAAGTAACAGCACAAGCCATTGGTACACAACTAGGTATTATTCAAATGGGTGAGCCTGTCCTGACGGGTAAGGACATCGATGAAATGGACGATGATCTGTTATTTCAACAGACCAAGACAGTTTCAATTTTTGCTCGGGTTGCTCCGGAACATAAAGTTAGAATTACTCGTCAACTAATTAAGCATGGCCACATTGTTGCCATGACCGGCGATGGCGTCAATGATGCCCCCGCCCTAAAAGCAGCGCATATCGGAATTGCTATGGGTATAACAGGGACCGATGTTGCTAAAGAAGCATCGGACATGGTTTTAGCAGATGACAATTTTTCTAGTATTTTTCATGCTGTTAAAGAGGGCCGTATCGTTTTTGATAACCTTCGCAAGGTTATCTTCTTTCTACTGCCTACGGGTCTTGCTTCCATAGTTTCTATTATCATTACGCTTGTAATGGGGGTCCCCATACCCTATCTTGCAGCACAACTCCTGTGGATTAACCTTGTCACTAATGGGCTGCAAGATGTCGCCCTTGCCTTCGAACCGGGCGAAAAAGACATCCTTAAAAGACCACCACGCCCCCCGGAGGAAGGTATTTTATCATCTTTACTTCTCCAAAGAACCGTTCTTGTAGGATTGGTGATTGCCATCGGCATTGTCTATAATTACATCTCAGCTCTCCAGGCCGGTAAATCGCTTGAGCATGCTCGAACAGTTGCCGTAACGACGATGGTCTTCTTTCAGTTTTTCCAAGCATGGAACAGTAGATCAGAATTCCGCTCTCTGCTGCACATCCCCCTATTAAGCAACCCTTTTCTATTCTATAGCCTTATCTTTGCGCTGATTGCCCAAATAGCATTCACGTACTTACCTGCACTCCAGTGGATTTTCAGAACCGTTCCCATAACAGGCGCCGACTGGTTACGTTGCATTCTTGTCGCCTCAAGCGTTATCATAACCGTAGAAAGTGACAAGTGGTTTCGAGCAAGATACAGCAAAACGGCTAATTGAAAATTAGCCGTTCCCTTAAGACAAGTCATGAGTTCTGCCGTTAGTACCCTCTGGTGTCCGTGACACACTCTTTAACAGCAGCACCATTTCGGATTGCCTGTTGAGCAGCAGCAGGGTTCTGATATACTTGTTTTGCCAGTTTTTTGAGATAAATCCTCATGCGAGAATCATCAATATTTGAGTCATATATCTGATTTTCTGCCATGCTGATGGGGTAGCCGTTTTGGCGCATGGTCATAAATACACTTCCAAGCCCCTGAACATAGTTTTGACACATGATGGTTGCTATATCCTGTGCCTTTACAGGGGTAGCCCCCAACCATACAAGCACAGCGCACACCGCAAGAACTCCTCTTGTTTTCATACTTCATCTCCTTTGTGTAGAGTGGTGGTTATACAATCTGCTGCGTTTTTTCTAAGTAGTAGTTATACGAACCTTCATAGGTCCTCATCTCTCCGTGATCTATTTCAAAGACCCTCGTGACCAGACTCCTCAAGAAATGGCGATCGTGACTTACCAAGATGACCGTACCACTAAAACGCTGTAACGCATCAAGAAGGATTTCACGTGAACGTATATCCAGATGGTTAGTTGGCTCATCGAGAATTAATAAATTGATTGGGCGTGCAAGTAAGGTGGCTAAAACAACCCTGCTGCGCTCCCCACCTGATAAGTTTTCTACACGTTTCTCCACTGTATCACCAGAGAAGAGAAAGGCTCCCAACAGATTGCGAATAACGCCGATAGTCGCAAGCGGTATGACATCTTGGACCGTTTCAAAAATAGTTTTTTTAGGATCAAGTAATTCCATGGCATGCTGACTAAAATATCCGACATCAACATTTGCCCCAAGGGTAAAGGCGCCATCACTCTGTGTCGTTTGTCCAGCTAGAATTTTCAAAAGGGACGATTTACCAGCACCATTCACTCCCACCAGAGCAATTTTATCCTGTCGCCGTATGATCCCTGAAACGCCATGAAATACCGGTTGTATTTTACCATCGGGCAACGGCCACTCTTTAGCTAATTGATCCATAACAACAACATCATCGCCGCTACGGGGTGGGTCATTAAAGTCGAACGTAACAACTCGCTCTTCAGGAGGAAGCTCAATACGTTCAATTTTATCGATCTTTTTTACGCGGGATTGCACTTGTGCTGCATGCGATGCTCGGGCCGCAAACTTTGCAATGAACTCCTCCTCTTTAGCGAGCATATCCTGTTGGCGTTTATGGCTTGCATAGAGTTGTTCACGGCGTATGTCGCGTTCACGCTCGTAGAAGTCATAGTCACCGCCATAGGTTGTGATGGTTTTATTTGCCACTTCAACGATACGTGTGACAATTCTGTTCATGAAATCCCGGTCATGACTCGTCATAAGCAAGGCTCCGGTAAAATCATTACTGAGCCAATTTTCCAGCCAAATAATAGACTCAACATCAAGGTGATTTGTTGGTTCATCTAGTAAAAGGACGTCAGGGTTGAGTGTAAGGATCTTGGCAAGAGCGATACGCATTTTCCAACCACCACTAAACGATTCCACCTGATGGTCGTAACGGTCCGGACCGATTCCCAGACCAGTAAGTACCGTTTGAGCACGTGTATCCAGATCATAACCACCACGATGTTCAAATTCCTCTTGCACAATGCCGTACCGTTCAAGAAGGTCAGCCATGGCATCATCATCCATGGGGTCGCACATGGCCATTTCCATACGCTGTAATTCCTCAGCAAGCTGCATGGTTACCGCAGAGCCAGCCATAACCTCTTCAAGAGCACTACGACCGTGCATATCTCCGACATCTTGAGAAAAATACCCAATGGTGGTGCGCTTAGCACAGGTAATCTCGCCCGTGTCAGCCTCCTCTTCACCTGTAATCATCCTGAAGATAGAGGTTTTACCAGCACCGTTAGCACCAACCAGTCCTGTACGAGAACCAGGTAGAATTTGAAAACTTGCATCCCGAAACAGAATATGTGAGCCATGTTGTCTGGAAATATTGGACAAATGAATCATTAAACAAACCTTTCCTTTGACGTCAAAAAACAGAATATCTTAAGTGACTCGGTAATGCCCTTAAAAGTATGAATCTTTTAGAGGGCTACAAAATCATCGAGAACGACAGGCATTATCATCATACTGGTTATAGGTTCTACCCACACGAATTGACATGCAGTTTTCATAATTAAAAGCGGTCGCACAGGTTTGACGCGCAAACCAGTATTTTGGACAAATATTATTCAAGCGAATACGCTCACGCTCACGTTGTCGAGCATATTCAGCTTCTAGCTGTTTACTACGTTTTTCCCACTCTATCTTTTGCTTACGCTCCTCCTCCTCACGAATCAAGCGAAGACGTTCCTGCTCGCGTTTTTGTGCTTCTTTAAGTTCACGTTCACGAGCCTCTCGCGCTGCATAATCAAAGCAGGAAAAGTAAAGGTAATATGCTGCCCCGATATTATCATACGGCTGCTCTACCCTTTGATACTCGATACCACCCCCACGTGTACGGCAGTGAGTGTTCGCAGAGTTAATTGCCTTTTGTTTCGCGACATAATAATTAACATCACGTACGGCAGCCACATACGAATTAACTCCCAGTGTATTAACCTGGTTAACTGAACAGCCTGCTAGTATTAAAAAACTGAGAAAAAGCAATCTTTTCATGATATGCACCTACGAGGTTAGATCTGAAACAGGTGACAATCTAACACAATCAAGCACAGACTGATATCCCGATTACACAATCTCAGTGCTTGCCGTGCTTCATACGGAGTGGTACTGTTTCCTGTGAACTCGGTCCTTGGAGGCGACTATGCAAATACGAAAAAAAATTCTCGACTATGAGTATGAAGAAGTTCTTGACACCAAAACGCGTGAGTTGATTCGAGTTGGTTGTGCCATCGCCGTCGGGTGCCCTACCTGACTTAAAAAGCACTTCGCGGTCGCGAAGGAAGCTGGTGCATCAAAAGCTGAATTACGTGAGGCCATTGCCTATGGAATTATTGCTCCATCGGGTCGTGCTAAAAATTTCGCTTTTTCCATGCTTGACGAAGTTGATCCAGGCGAGTAGCTAAGGCTTGTAATTATGGATAACCAACAGGATGTTGATCGCTACACCGCTTCGTGTGACACCCCTTTTTGGCAGCAGGTCTTTGAACATGAGAGTAACTATCTCATGCAGCATATCAGTAAAAACGATCACGTGTTAAGTGTTGGATGCGGACCTGCTGTTATTGAACGTTCTTTAATTGCAAATGGATACCAGATTGTTGGTATGGATGTTTCAGCCGAAGCACTTCATTGTGCAAAAGACACGTTTCGCGTGGTGACAGCCAGTGCTGAAGACATGCCTTTCCCTCCACAGTCATTCGATGTGGTTCTTTTCATCGCATCACTACAATTTATAACCGATATCCATTCCGCACTTAAAAAAACAGCTCTGGTTCTAAAGCCTAATGGTAAAATGATTGCCCTACTTTTGAATCCAGCATCTGATTTTTTCACTCACCGTTCTGCCAACCCAGAGTCTTACCTTCGTAAAATGAAACATCAATCACTCAACAGCATTATTGCTATAGCCGGTCAGTGGTTTTCCACAAGCGGTGAATATTACCTCGGTGTAGCTGGAGATGACCTTTTCACCAGTAACGATCCTGCTACGGCAGCACTTTATATACTGCATGCAACACCATACGCTCAGCAACCCACAGTATAAATCCATAACCTCTGCTTTTTTGACGTTCTCCCCCTCTGAAAGAGGAGGATTCTTGGGAACACCGGCTTTACAC
>CAYVYW010000019.1:0-25722 GCA_964456065.1 uncultured Geobacteraceae bacterium | reverse complement strand
TCTGCGCATGACCAAGTTCTGGGGCAAGCTGTTCCTGATTAACTTTGCTCTCGGCGTTGTTACCGGTATTACGCAGGAATTCCAGTTCGGTATGAACTGGTCAGAGTACTCCCGGTATGTCGGTGACATCTTTGGTGCCCCCTTGGCCATTGAGGCAACAGCAGCCTTCTTCCTGGAGTCGGTTTTTATTGGCGTCTGGATTTTTGGTTGGGATAAGGTTTCCAAAAAAGTTCATGCCATGACCATCTGTATGGCTGCCTTCGGCACCAACCTGTCGGCGCTCTGGATTCTGTTGGCGAACGGCTGGATGCAAAAGCCGGTCGGCTTCATCCTGCGTAACGGCCGTGCTGAAATGAATGATTTCCTTGCCGTTGTCACCAACCCCTATGGTTGGTTCAAGTTCCTGCATACTGTTACTTCAGGGTATATGGTGGCGGGTTTCTTTGTAATGGGGATAGCTGCATGGCACCTGCTCCGTAAGAATGAGGTTGATTTTTTCATCCGCTCTTTCAAAACAGCAGCTGTCTTCTCGTTTGTCTCCGCTATTTTAGTGGCCGCTACCGGCGATTTCCATGCGGTTGAGATTGCGAAAACCCAGCCAACGAAGTTTGCTGCTATGGAGTCTGTCTGGGAAACCCGTGCAAACGTACCGATGCATATGTTGCTGGTGCCCGATGCTGCAAATGAGCGTAACAGTGTTGAAGGTGCTTCGATTCCAGGTATGGTCAGTTTCCTGGCATTCCATGATGCGAATGCGGTTGTGAAGGGCTTGAAAGACTTTCCGAAGGAAGAGCGGCCACCGGTTTTGCCAGTCTTCTTGAGTTTCCGTCTGATGGTTGCTCTGGGTACGCTCATGCTCGGCTTGTCATTCCTTGCCATGATCATGCCGCGTTGGAAGCACTTTTTAGATTTCAAAATATTCCTGTACATCATGCTGGCTGCGCTACCGCTGCCCTATATCGCCACACAGCTTGGTTGGCTGGTGGCTGAGCTGGGACGTCAGCCATGGGTTGTTTATGGTGTTTTAAAGACAGCTGATGGTGTTTCAAAAGGGGTCAACCTGGCGCAGGTCAGCTTCTCCCTGTTCGGATTCACGGCCTTATATGGCATTCTAGGGTTTATCGATATTTACCTGTTGGCAAAATATGCCAAAAAAGGGCCTGAAGCTGCCCACGGTGTAGCGAAGGAGGTGGCATAACATGGAACTTCAAATTACCTGGTTCGTCCTGTGGGCTGTCCTCTGGGCTGTATATTTTATGCTGGATGGTTTCGTACTAGGCCTGGGCTTCGTTTCCGGCTTCATCGCCAAAAACGATACAGAGCGCAGAGTTCTGATTAACTCCGTCGGTCCTGTTTGGGATGGTAATGAAGTTTGGTTACTGACTGCCGGTGGTGCTACCTTTGCCGCCTTCCCTACAACCTATGCTGTTATGTTCTCAAACCTGTACACGGCACTTTTGCTCTTGTTGTTTGCTTTAATCGTACGGGGCGTCGCTTTTGAGTTCCGCGGTAAAATGGATAGCCCTGCCTGGAAAACTGGTTGGGACAGGGCCATTATTATCTCAAGCTTCCTGCCGGCTCTGCTGTTTGGTACCGCTTTTGGCAATATTTTTATGGGGCTGCCCATGGATGCCAATGGGTATCATGGTGGGTTACTCTCACTCTTAAATCCTTACGGTATTGTTACCGGTCTTTTGTTTGTCTGTCTCTTTGCAGTGCACGGCGCTCTGTACGGAGCCGTAAAGACAACGGGCGTTCTGAGCCAGCGGGCTTTCAATCTCGCGCAGTTACTCTGGATTCCTCTGCTTATGGTGGCGGTACTTTTCCTGGGCTTCACTGCCTACGCTACCAAACTGTATGACAACTACCTGCAGGTTCCGGCACTCTTTATTGTACCGGCTCTGGCAGTTATTGCCCTTGTTGCCGTTCAGCTCTTCATGATGTTAAAGCAGCCTCTGAAAGCTTTTACAGCTTCTTGTTTGACCATCGTGCTCGTTGTGGTGACGGGAGTAGTCGGGCTCTTCCCGAATATGATTCCGTCCAGTATCGACCCTGCTTTTAGTCTCACTATCTATAATTCATCATCAAGCCAGTATACGCTTGGCATTATGACGGTTGTAGCTCTGATCTTTGTGCCGATTGTTATTCTATATAAAATCTGGGCATATCGTATTTTCCGTGCACCGGTTACGGCGAAAGATGTTCTGGAGAACAGCGAAGCGTATTAAAGAAACAATTCCTGCTGAAATGATAAAGGCCCTAAGCAATCTGCTTAGGGCCTTTATCATTGGCAACAGCCACGTCAGGTATGGCGTATAGCGTTATGCACCAGCCTGCACTGCGGTGATGGCTACAACATTGACGATGTCCTCCACGGAACATCCCCGTGAAAGGTCGTTAACCGGTTTGGCCAGGCCTTGAATAATCGGGCCGACGGCTTCAGCACCAGCAACACGCTCAACGAGTTTGTAGGCGATGTTGCCCGCGTCAAGGTCTGGGAAGACCAACACGTTTGCCTGGCCGGCAACGCTACTGCCCGGAGCTTTTTTCTGGCCGACATTTGGTAAGAGTGCTGCATCAGCCTGCAATTCGCCGTCAATCTGGATGGCAGGGTTTATCTCTTTTGCGATGGCAACGGCTTTGGTTACCTTGTCAATATCTGGATGGCTGGCACTGCCTTTGGTGGAGAAAGAAAGCATGGCAACACGTGCTTCCACATCGAGGAATGCTTTGCAGTTTCCTGCAGTCGCCACGGCGATTTCTGCAAGTGCTTGTGCGTCTGGGTTCGGGTTTACTGCGCAGTCAGCAAAAAGGATAATACCGTTTTCACCGAACTGGGGCGATTTCGTAACCATGAAGAAGTATGATGAAACGGTCTTGATCCCTTGTGCAGGCCCCACGGTCTGAAAAGCAGCTTTTAAAACATTACCCGTTGTACCGGTTGCACCAGCTACCTCACCACCAGCATCACCATTACGCACCATCATACCAGCATAATAGAGATTATCCTCAGCAGTCAAAAGTGCTCTTGCATCATCTGCGGTTAACCCCTTACTTTTGCGAAGCTCAACCAGATCGTTAACGTACTGGTCAAGTTTTGGGGAGTTTTTAGGGTCCAAAAGCGTTACACCATCCAGCGAGATCCCCTTAGCATGAGCGGCAGCTTGAATAGCGGTCGGTTCGCCAAGTATTACCAGTTTGGCAAGCCCTTCCGTTACTATGGTCTCGGCAGCATAGAGCATACGCTCATCATAGCTTTCAGGCAGGACGATTGTTTGCAGGTTGCGCTTAGCCTTCTCCTTAATCTGGTCAACAAGATGCATGAAACCACCTCTTCGGTTAAAAATAGAACAACATTTGGCTAGATACCGTAACCGTTGCCCGCCGTCAATAAAAAAAGCCGCCCAAATGGCGGCTTCTCATAATATTAGGCAGTTATGGTGTTAGAGGGAAACACCTAAAATGTCGGCAACGGTATGCATATCTTTGTCGCCACGGCCAGAGAGGCATATGACAATCGAGCGGTCCTTGGACATGCTTGCTGCCAGCTGCATACCGTAGGCTATGGCATGGGAGGATTCGAGCGCCGGCATAATGCCTTCCTCACGGGTCAGAACCTGAAACGCATCCAGCGCCTCGTCATCGGTGATGGCGACATATTCAGCTCTGCCGCAATCTTTGAGCCAGGCGTGTTCCGGGCCAACGCCGGGATAATCGAGGCCGGCAGAGATGGAATGGGCATTTTGAATTTGACCATCGTGTGTTTGTAACAGATAGGTCCGGTTACCATGCAGAATACCAGGACTTCCTGCACAAAGCGCAGCGGCATGGGCACCTGTTGCAATCCCATGACCAGCAGCCTCCACGCCAATTAAGCGCACGGTACTATCCTTGAGGAAGGGGTAAAAAAGCCCCATGGCATTGCTACCGCCACCAACGCACGCCACAAGTGCGTCAGGAAGTTCTTTACGTATGCGCTTAAACTGTTGCTTGGTTTCTCTGCCAATTACGGACTGAAAGTCACGTACCATCATGGGGTATGGATGGGGGCCGGCTACCGTACCGATAACATAGAATGTATGAGCTATGTTGGTTACCCAGTCCCTGAGGGCTTCATTCATGGCGTCCTTGAGGGTTGCCGTCCCTGCGGTAACCGGTGTTACGCTGGCACCAAGCAGCTTCATGCGGAATACGTTTGAAGCCTGGCGCCGAATGTCTTCTTCACCCATGAAGACATCACACTGCATACCGAAGAGGGCGGCAATGGTGGCTGTGGCCACGCCGTGCTGGCCTGCACCGGTTTCAGCAATGACCCGTCCCTTACCCATCCGCTTCGCTAAAAGTCCTTGCCCGATGGTGTTATTAATCTTGTGTGCACCGGTATGGTTGAGGTCTTCTCGCTTTAGATAGATACGGGCTCCTCCCTGCCGTGCAGTAAGTTTCTCGGCAAAATAGAGCGGTGAAGGGCGTCCCACATAATCACGCAGGTAGTATTCAAACTCCTGCTTAAATTCGCGGTCGTTTTTATAGTGCCGGTAGGCCTGCTCGAGCTCCAAAAGGGCTGGCATCAGGGTCTCCGAAACATAGCGTCCGCCATGTATACCGAAATGACCGTGACGGTCAGGCTGATTCATGGTCGTTATCCTTTACGGCCGCAACAAAGGCCAGCATTTTCGAGGGGTCTTTATGACCGGGAGTTCGCTCAACCCCCGATGAAACATCAACGGCATACGGGCGTACCACGGTGATTGCCTGGGCGACATTTGTGGCGTTTAGGCCTCCTGCCAAGATGACTGGTCGGCCAGAAGCTACAACCTGAAGCGCTGCCTGCCAATCTGCCGTAAACCCGGTACCACCGTAGGCACCAGCCACACTGGCGTCAACTAAAAAGCCAGCAGCTTCTGGAAAGTCATGCAGTGGTGCGGGGCCATCAGCCACCGTAATACGTAATGCCTTGATATACCGACAGGTCAGCGTGCGTGCGTAGGCTGCTGTTTCGTCGCCATGCAGTTGTACCATGTCAAGGGAACAGGCAGTGGCAACCTGGTTAACCGTTTCGCTCTCTTCATTCACAAAGAGGCCGACCGTTTGTACAAACGGTGGCAGTTTTTGAATGATGGCTGCAGCCAGAGCGGGCTCTATAGAGCGTTGCGAGGCCGGGTAAAACACAAACCCTAAGGCGTCTGCGCCAGCTGCCACGGCAGCCAGCGCATCTTCCAAAGAGGTAATGCCGCAAATCTTTACCCGGGTACGCGTCATAGGTATTAGAAAGAAACCTTGGGTAGGTTTGCCAAGGAGGCCTCAACCATTTCACGGGGGTAGGCGTAATCTTCAAGATTGCCTGCCAGATAATCGTCATAGGCAGTCATATCCATAAAGCCATGGCCCGACAGGTTGAAGAGAATAGTACGCTCTTTACCTTCTTCTTTGGCCAAGAGGGCTTCATCGATGGCAGCACGGACCGCGTGGGATGATTCAGGTGCAGGAACAATACCCTCGTGCTTTGCAAAAGTTATAGCCCCCTCAAAGCAGGCTGTTTGCATCATGGCGCGGGCTTCAATCAGCCCGGCATGATAGAGCTGCGATACAAGCGGTGATTCACCGTGATAACGTAGGCCTCCGGCATGAATGCCAGGCGGCATGAAATCATGGCCCAAGGTGTACATCTTGGCAATCGGGGCCATTTTAGCAGTATCACCATAATCAAAGGTATAGACACCCTGGGTCAGGGTTGGGCAGGAGGCAGGCTCAACAGCAATACAACGGACCTGCTTACCAGCTGCTTTATCTGCCAAGAAGGGGAAGGCAACACCGGCAAAGTTAGAGCCTCCGCCACAACAGGCAATCACAACATCCGGGTAGTCATTCACCATCTTAAACTGTTCAATTGCCTCGAGTCCGATGACGGTCTGATGCAGACAGACATGGTTTAAAACACTGCCAAGGGCATAGTTGGTATCGGCATGGGTTGCCGCATCTTCAACCGCTTCAGAGATGGCTAGGCCGAGACTGCCGTTGGAGTTCGGGTCAGCAGCCAAAGCTGCCCGACCAGCTGCTGTCTGGTCAGATGGAGACGGGTGGACGGTTGCCCCCCAGAGCTGCATCATCGACTTACGATACGGTTTTTGGAAATAGGATACCTTAACCATGTAGACCGTACACTCAAGACCAAACAGGCTACATGCCAGAGATAATGAGCTTCCCCATTGGCCGGCACCGGTTTCCGTTGCCAGGCGGCGAATTCCGTACTCCTTATTATAGTAGGCCTGAGGTATGGCAGAGTTGGGCTTGTGGGAGCCAGCCGGTGAAACCCCTTCATATTTATAATAAATCTTTGCTGGGGTGCCGAGGGCCTTTTCTAATCGATGGGCCCGAAAGAGGGGAGAAGGACGCCACATACTATAGAGATCACGCACCCGCTCCGGTATGGTAATCCAGCGCTCTTGGGATACCTCCTGCTCTATCAGGGCGGGAGGGAAGATGGCCATGAGCTCATCGGGGGTGACCGGTTGGTTGGTCCGTGGTGAAATGACCGGCTCAAGTGGCCCTGGCAGATCGGGAATGATGTTGTACCAGCGGGTTGGGATCTTGTCCTCAGGAAGGATAATCTTCGTCTGCATCCGTCAATACCTCCGTAGCTGTAGATGACTCTATAACTGCACACTACGTGATTATTCGAGTGTGTCCTCAATTCTGATCAAACGGCTTTGTTCTTTAATAAAGGAGAAACGGTCAATTTCCGTTAATGCCGCACGAATGGCTCCTTCGCGTGCCTTATGGGTCATGATGACAATTGGAACAGCCTCACCACCATCATGGGTTGAGGTTTGTACCATGGACTGGATACTGATGCCGTTTGTGCCGAGAACCCCTGCGATACCAGCTAAAACACCCGGCTCGTCGAGGGCTGTAAAGCGCAGCATAAAACTTGTCTCGATTGCTTCCATAGGCTTAAGGGGGAGCGTTGTAATATGCTGGTCTAGCAGGCCGAGTGGAGCCGCACGGCGACTGGTAACGCCAGCGGTAATACTGCGTGACAGTGCAATCAAGTCGCCGACAATGGCACTGGCCGTTGGATTTTGTCCGGCGCCACGGCCGTAGAAAAGGACAGGTCCGACAAAATCACCGGTCAGGCGGATGGCATTAAAGACACCGTTGACATCAGCTAACGGATTATGGAGTGGAATCATGGTTGGGTGTACCCGCAGTTCCATCTGACCATCATCGGTTAATTTACCAATGGCCAGTAACTTGATGCGATACCCAAACTCCTCAGCATACTTGATATCCACTTTGCTAATGCCGGTAATACCTTCGGTATGGATAGCATTAAAATCGACCGTTGTGCCAAAGCAGAGTGAAGCAAGCACAGCCAGCTTATGGGCGGTGTCGGTCCCTTCAATGTCGAACGTCGGATCCGGCTCGGCATAGCCGAGTTCTTTGGCAGCGGTGAGCACCGCATCAAAATCTGCCCCCTCCTGCGTCATACGGGTCAGGATATAGTTGCAGGTGCCGTTCATGATGCCGAAGACGGAGGTAAAGTGGTTTGCTGCCAGGTTCCCTTTAATGGCGGAGAGGACCGGGATGCCACCACCGACTGCTGCTTCAAATTGAACTTCTACGCCATGGCGAGCAGCTGTGGCATAAATTTCTTCTCCATGCAGCGCAAGCAGCGCTTTATTGGCTGTCACGACATGTTTTCCCGCTTCTAGCGCTTTTAGTACAAAACGCTTTGCAGGCTCATAACCACCGATCAGTTCGATGATAATCTGAATAGACGGGTCTTGAATCAGCTCCTCGGCGGAGGTGGTTAAGACGCCGGGAGGGACGGCCACGCCGCGGTCCGATGTGATATCCAGGTCGGCAATACGGGTTAGGCGAATTGGTTGTCCGACTTTTTGAAGAATGGTGGCTGCATTGTCGTGGAGAAGGCGTACGACACCGGCACCAATGTTGCCGAAGCCGATCAGCCCTACGTTAATCTGACTCATTGATCCGTTACTCCTCGTCCTTGGGACAGGCTGCAAGCTCGTCCAGGATACCGTTGACAAAGGAGGACGACTCCTTGTCACCGAACTTTTTAGCTATTTCTATAGCTTCGTTAATACTGACTTTTTTAGGGATGTCCGCACGGAACAGCAGTTCATAGGCTGCCATTCTGAGAATGTTGAGGTCGACCTTCGGCATACGGGAAAGCGCCCAGTTTTTAGAGCGACTGACGATGGCCTGGTCAATGGTTTCGCGGTGGTCATAGACACCGCGCACAATCGTTTCGGCAAATGCACGGGTGGCGTCATCAGCAAGAACCCCTTCGCGGAATCCTCGCACCGCTTCGCGGACATCGCCCTTAAGACTGTCGGCAGCATAGAGCATTTGGAGCGCGAGTTCGCGCCCTTCACGGCGTTGTCCCATTATTTAAGAGCCTTGATGACGTTGATGGTTTCGATGGCTGTTACAGCCGCTTCAAACCCTTTGTTACCTGCTTTGGTGCCGGCACGCTCCACAGCCTGCTCGATGGTATCGGTTGTCAGGACACCAAAAGCAATCGGTACACCGGTTTGCAGCGAAACAGAGGCGACACCTTTGGACACTTCGGAAGCAACGTAATCGAAGTGGGGTGTTGACCCTCGAATCACGGCACCCAGACAGATGACGGCATCAAATTTCTGGGATGCTGCCATGGTTTGGGCGGCGAGGGGAATTTCAAAGGCGCCAGGGATACGAGCGATGGTAACGTCTGCGTCAGAAACGCCGTGGCGAACAAGGGCATCCAGAGCCCCTTCCAGTAGGCGCTCGCAGATGAAACTGTTAAAACGGCTGACAACGATACCGAATGTCAAACCTTTACCGTCGAGGTTACCCTCCACAAATTTTGGCATAGTATGCTCCTTAGGAAGCTGAGTGTGCACGACTGTTTCAACGTATCTATATAGCATGAAACCTTTTATGGGGCTAGTACTTCTCGCGTATTACGCAATGAAGAGCGAGAGAACCTGATTTGCCATCAATCGCCCTTGCGCGGTCAGTCGGATGGTTGTGCCATCGCTGGTAAGCAAACCGGCTTCCTGACACCGCGAGAGCTCGGTGTGGTAGCGCTCATGTATATCATCCCCCCAATCGCGCTTAAACTTTGCTAAATCAAGTCCTTGTGCCAGACGTAATCCTAAAAAAATTGTTTCGCTGTACGCCTGTTCTCGGCTCAGCACCGTGTACTCCTCCTGCTGTGGCGAACCGCTCAGAACCCCATGCTGCCAGGTCTCAAATGATGCCGGAGCTGCAAACCTATGTCCATAGCCGCTACGGAGGAAGGAATGGGCAGCAGGGCCAAGCCCCAGATAGCCATCACGGAGCCAGTAGCCGCAATTGTGCTGGGACTGGTGTCCCGGACGGGAAAAATTTGCAATCTCGTACCAGTGGTAGTCGTGCTGTTCCCAGCTGTCTGCGGCATCCAGAATCATATCTGCTACGGTATCGTCATCCACCAGAGGGAGCTGTTCCCGTTCGACCTGCTGATAGAGTGGTGCTTCAGGTGACAGGGTTAGGGCATAGAGTGATATATGGTCAGGTTGTAGCATACGAGCAGTATTGATTGTTGCCTGCCAGGTATCACGACTGCCGTAAGGCAGGCCGGCCATCAGATCGATACTGATGGAGGGAAAGCCAACGGAGCGCGCTTCCTGAAAGCAGGCGATACCCTCCTCAGTAGTGTGGGTACGACCCAGGAGGGTAAGGATCTGATTATCAAAGCATTGTAAGCCAAGGGAGAGGCGGGTTACACCGGCTGTGCGGAAGCCCTGTAAGCTTTTACGAGAAACCGTTCCGGGATTGACTTCAAGCGTTATCTCTGCTTCCGGTGCGAGGCCAAAGAGCGTATCGGCGTGGTGTACCAGGTCCGCCACGTGCTCGGGGGGCAGCAGGGAAGGAGTCCCCCCACCAAAATAGATCGAGGCCAGTGGTCCCGTTGGTTGGTAACGGCTCGCCTGTATACGCATTTCCTCTTTCAAAAGGTTGACCGTTATCTGGAGGTCATGGGCTGCCAGTGGCTTTGAGTAGAAGGAGCAGTAGCTACAGGCAGCTCTACACCAAGGAATATGGATATAAAGACGGGAAAACATTGACTTAAGAAGAAATTGGCCAGCCCTGTTGGTAGCCTTCCGGGAAAAAGCGCTCTTTAGGACGGTTGTAGTAACCGTATTGTAGGGAGGGGAACTCGTCCTTCAAAAGTTTCAGCATACGGTACATGCCGATACCGGCCTTGTTGACCCCCATGGCCTGGTTATAGAGGTCAAAATCGATGGAAAGGTTTCTCAGCTGAATCATATCAACACCAATATCGGCAATGAATCGGCGTAATGCCTCATATTCTTCAGGGGCATCGCTGACACCTGGTGAGATAAGATAATTAATCATGGTGAAGCGCTTAGCCTTTCTCACCAGACGGAGTGAGTCCATAACATCATCAAAGCTGTAACCTCGAGGGTTGTAGTAGGCCTGATAGCGTTCTGGAAGCAGCGAATTTATGGAAAAGCGAAAGGAATCCATACCGGCATCAATAAGCTGGGCAACACGCTCGGGAATAGACCCATTAGAATTGAAGTTAATAGTGCCCCGGTCTGTCAGCTCCCGTAGACGTCGTGTAGCCTTTGCGACGGTGTCAGCCTGCATTATCGGGTCTCCCTCGCAGCCTTGACCATAGGAAACAATAGCGCCTTCAGCCTGTTGGAGGTGGGGGAGCGCCAGCGCAACAATCTCTTCGACGGTTGGCACAAAGCTTATCCGGTCGTGATTGGAGGGGCAGCCTTCGGCTGGCTGCAATGATATACAGCCAAGGCAACCTGAGTTGCAGACCGGTGAGGTCGGTAGTGGCGCTTCCCAACGGCCAAAGAAAAGGTTTTTTGCAGCAAAGCAGTGATAATCGATGGCGCATCGGGCAAGCTGTTCTAAAAGACGGTTGTCCGGTTCTTGGACTAAACGTTCGCGCACAAGAGGATCAAGTAAGCGGTCATCAAACTGGGCGGGATTCCAGTTTTCGTTTTGATCAACTTTTGTGGCTGCCACCACAAATCGCTCCTGTTCCTCATCCCAACCAACGGCAGTATAGGACCAAAGAGGGAGTGGAGCTTTGCGGTCGACAGGTGCGCAGGCCGGCAGCAGTGTGCGGGCATACCCAGGCGCCATGAACGCTGAAACCGCCTGAATAGCCCCTTTACAGCCCCGCACGCGCTCGACAGTGGTAAAGCTGTTCTTTGTCGTGTCAAAGGCTATCGGTGGTGTCTGGGGTATGGTAAACAGCCGACTGTCTTCAGGTAGGGGAATCAGTTCGATACTATCAGGTAGAACGGCCTGCGTCCCACTCATACCGGCCATGCTCAGATGGGGGTGGTCAAAAATCTGACCACTTTGGTCAGCAAATACGAGGCGTGGCATTGGACGTGACATACTGGTTACCTGCCCGGTGTTGGCACGGGGATATGGAAGAGGCCCGCAAGGTTGATCATAACGGTAAAAGCACGTTCATTGGGGCGTGAAACAAAGCTTGCAATTAAACTCCAGCATTGATGACGGTATTCCATGTTGTAAGAGGACTCGAGCTCTTTTTTACCGTCCACGCTATAGCGAGTGCTATAGCCCAGATAAACAGGGTTTGCTACTGAGGTAGTCATGCCAGCTTCTACATAGTCAACCTGATTATTGACAAAGCGGTAGTTCATGCGGGCTGTTGTTCCCCGTTGATTGTTAAATTCCAGGCCGGTGGCACTGCTGCCAATGGCGCTTTGGTGGTGGTCGTAACGCGCATCAACCAAAAGGCGCAGTTGGCGGGTGAGATAGGTCGATGTTTCTAGAATCAGGTCTCCCACATGTCCACTATCGCTGGTATCACTCATGGTGAGCAGCGATGATGGCGTCCCGCTAAAAAGATAACTCTGGAGGAGACGAGCGTTAAAAAGATCAAGATATTCACTGGTTCTATCCCGCACTATTTTGCCGCTGACCATGGTGTCAAGAGAAAGGGTCATGGTGGAATGACCCTGATAGCGGTCAAGCTGATCAAAGAGCGGATAGCTCGATTGATCACGGCTGGCAACAAAATCATACCGTAACCGTGGTACAAGCTCATGCCGGAAACGGTCGAAACCGAGCAGTGGTGTTTGATACACCCGCGCTAAGGCGGTCGTAAGTTGGATGCCCCCCTGGGGGATAATGATGCCGGCATCTTCATTGGTGGTAGGGTCGCTACTGCCACGGACGTGATAGGCGTGTACATGGGCGCCCAGGTAGGCGCCAGCCACCAGGCGATTACCCCAGTAACTGCGGTGGGTGCTGAGGGTCGGCTCAGCAATCAGACGTTGTCCATCCATGCCGCGATCACGGTAGTAGCTTGTCAGATGCAGGTCAATGTCACCAAAAAGGCCGTATGGTGCGGCATGTAATGGTCGGCGAACCCCATAGAGCGAAAACTCGGGAAGGCGTTGCAGGGTGCTATCGTTATTACCCGTGCTGAAATCCTGGGTGTAGATGCTCTGGGCACTTGCCAGCCAGGTGTCCCACCCTTTGGTTAAGACGATGCGAGAGTCGTTGTACTGGCGATTATAGGTGCCACTATGTTCGCCATAATCAGCTAAAAAGGTCTGATCACTCACCAGGTTCATGCTTGCTATCAACGAGAGATTGTCGGGAAGCATCTCGCGGTGGAACTGAATTAATTCGCCACGGAACTTGCTTTCATTTCGGTCGTTAATGGCATATCCAGCCAGGCTTCCCTCGCTGTTTCGACTCCGGAGGTAGCGATAATCAACGCCGACACCTACCCCGCGGCGGGATTGCATATCAAGATTAATAGTTGCTTCCTGAGAGGGGGAGATGGCCCAGTAATACGGTACATCTATGAACGTTCCCCGCTTTTCAGAGCTACCATACCGCGGAAACAGAAATCCACTTTGCCGCTCACGTTTTGCCGGAAAGATCATGTAGGGAAAATAAAAGACCGGTACGTCCTTAACATAGAAAACAACATGGCGTCCGGTGGCATATTCTTCTACGGTGACGTCAAAACGGGGAGAGGTAAACTTCCATTCGGGGACTTTAGCGTCGCACGCGGTGAAGCTACCGTCTTTAAGGGCATAGGCATCATCACCTTTACGTATGACAGGGTTGCCGCCTGCCCATAGATTACCCTTTGTCATAAAAATGCGCCCATGCTCCATTTCAGAGCGGCCACTTTCGGTCTCCATGACTAAACGCTCACCCCACATGGCATCTCCCGCTTTTATCAGGAAGACGCTGCCGGTAGCCGTCAGGATGCCGGTGTCAGGATTGTACACCGCCTTTTCGGCGTTCATGGTGAGGTCCTGCCAGGTCATGATGACCCGGCCGGTGGCCGTCAAGAGCTTGGTGTTATTGTCGTGCTCCATGCTGTCAGCATGGATAACCATTCCTTTTGGCAGGACCGTATCGGCGGCCCATGCCTGCGTGGTGATGTTCAGAACAAAAAAACATGTGAACAGTAGATATGTCAGTATGGTTCGGTGGTGCATAGTTCCTCGTGCCTTTATCCGCGAACAGCGTGGCAATCGACACCTTGTGTTAGGGCAAGGGCTTCGCCTACAAGGTATAATGATCCAGTGATAATGATGGTTTTCCCTTGTCCGTTATCGCCCAAGAGTTGCTTCAAGCCTTCCTGGAGTGATGGTGCAGCAATGGTGTGACAGCCGGCTTCCGTAAACTGGCGTGCTAACACTGCTGCAGACATGGCACGCTCTTGATTGATGGTAACCGTACAGACCTCGCTTACCAGTGGTGCCAGCCTGGTTGGAAGCTCTGTCATGTCTTTATCGTCCATAACACCACATAAAAGCAGTGGTGGTTGGGGGAATGTCTGCTCCTGGAGCCAGGCAACGAGCGTTGCGATACCGGCTGGGTTGTGGGCACCATCAAGAATAAGGTTCGCCCCCTGGTAGCTTTGGAACTGTAGGCGTCCCGGCCATTGGACGGCCGCAATACCATCCACAATAGCGCTATCGCGAATCGGTATGCCGCATGAGCTCAACATTTGGGCAGCAGCAACCGCAAGGGCTGCATTGGTCATTTGATGGCGTCCTGCCAAAGGAACCGTGACTTGAACAGGATCACCATCGCTCCCGCGATACACTAAAGCTCCCTGTTGCAGATCTGTCGCTACACTGCGGTAACGAATGTGATGTTTCTGACACTGTTCTTGTATGACCCTGGCAACGTCAGGCTGTTGCGGGGTGCTGAGCACAATACTACCAGAGCGGGCAATGCGTAGTTTAGTTTCTGTAATAGTAGCGAGATCCTTGCCAAGCCATTGACAATGATCAAAATCAATAGGGGTTACAAGGGTTAAGGGGCCTTGCGCGACGGCAGTGGCATCATGTTCACCACCCATACCCGCTTCAAGAATAACGACATCGGCCGCCTCATCAGCAAAATAGCGCAGAGCCATTGCCGTTGTTATTTCAAAAAACGTAGACTCCTCATCAGCCAGGGCCACAACCTGCGCAGTGAGTCGCTCAAGGCGCTCCTGGTCTATTTCACTGCCATTGATACGGAAGCGCTCACGAAAATGTATCAGGTGGGGTGAGGTGAAGAGGCCTGTTCGATAGCCGGCTCGACTGGTAATGGAGGCGAGCATGGCTGCTGTAGAACCCTTGCCGTTTGTGCCAACGATATGTACGGCAGTCAGGTTGCGCTCAGGAGAGCCAAGACGCTCTAAGAGCGCCTTGACCCGCTCGAGCCCTGGCTTGATTGCGAAGCGACGTCGTTCAAACAGGCTCGTTGGATCGACCAGCATCGGTGACTACGAACGACCGAGCAGCATAGATAGTAGGGCAGACAAACGGTCTCGCATTTCGAGGCGAGGAATAATCATATCCACCATGCCGTGTTCGAGCAGATACTCGGAGCGCTGAAAGCCGGCGGGCAGTTTCTGACGGATGGTCTGCTCGATGACCCGTGGGCCGGCAAAACCGATTAAAGCTTTCGGCTCTGCGATATTCAGGTCGCCCAGCATTGCAAAGCTGGCGGTGACACCACCGGTTGTCGGGTCGGTTAATATCGAAATAAAAGGCAGGCCTGCAGACCGAAGCTTTGCAAGAGCCGCTGACGTTTTCGCCATCTGCATCAAAGAAAGAATGGACTCCTGCATACGGGCTCCACCTGACGCGGAAATAATAATGACGGCTTGGCGCTTTTCTAAAGCCCGTTCTATGGAGCGGGTGATTTTTTCGCCAACAACGCTTCCCATACTGCCACCCATGAAGGAAAAATCGAAGATGGCAACCTGCACAGGAGAACCACCAATGGCACCTTCAACGCAGATTATGGCATCACGGGAGCCACCTTTCGCTACTGCAGCGTCGATACGTTCCTGGTAGCTTTTCGTGTCCTTGAATGCAAGAAAGTCAACGGAAGTAATGTCCGCATCGAATTCCTGCCAGGATGCGCCGTCCAGCAGCGCAGCAAGGCGTGCTCGCGGGGCAATGCGGAAGTGATGTCCACACTTCGTGCAGACCTGCAGGTTCTCGACGATATCCTGGGTAAGAACGGTTTCGCTGCAGGAAGGACATTTGGTCCACATTCCCTCGGGAACCTTAACATTCTGGGAGGCTTTCTTCTCGATACCAGCCTTGTCTCGTGTAAACCAACTCATGGGGTTCTCCTCGTGGGCTCTAGACAACAAGCGCTTTTTTGAGAGTATGTACTAAGGTGGTGACCGCCGGAATAATCTGTTCCTGGCGGTCATTTTCGAATAACTTGACGAGGGCACTGCCCACAACGACACCGTCGGCATCGTGGGCTACGGCATGGGCCTGCTCAGGAGTTGCAATGCCGAAGCCGGCCACGACGGGGAGACGGGTAGCTTCACGCAGTGTCCGTAGTGAGGCTCCGACCGAACTTGCCACGCTACTGCGCGTACCGGTTACACCGGTAACGGTAACATAATACAGGAATCCACCCGCATGGCGTAAGATTGTGCGTATACGTTGTGGGGTTGCCGTTGGGGTGACGAGCAAAATTTGCTCTAAGCCGTTGCGCTTCAGTGCCGGCAAGAGCTCTCCTGCCTCCTCCGGTGGTAAGTCGACCAGAAGCACGGCATCAACACCGGCTTTAGCCGCATCAGCTGCAAACTGGTCAAATCCATAAGCATAAATGGGGTTGGTGTATCCCATTAACACAATCGGGGCGGGAACTTTGTCTCGGACCCGTGCAACCATGGCAAGAATGTCGTGCAGCGTGACTCCTTGCGCCAGTGCTCGTTCTGAAGCCCGTTGGATTGTTGGCCCATCGGCCATAGGGTCAGAAAACGGCATGCCAAGTTCAATAATGTCAGAACCAGCAGCACAGAGTTGCGGGAGCAGTTCTTCCGTCAATGCCAAATTAGGATCGCCGGCAGTAATAAAGGTCACCAGGGCTTTTTCGCCACGTTTTTTCAAGGTTTTAAAACAGGTGGTGATACGGTTCGTCATATAGTCAGTCCTGAAATGTCCTTTTCAAGTTGGTCTATCTGTTGTGAAAGCCCCGTGACAGCACCTTGTAGCATGTGGGCTGCCTGGGTCGAAGCGTTGGAAGACTGGCGAATGTTGACAACCATATTGTCAACGGAGCGGGAGTGTTCGGTCTGGGCGAGGCATTCGAGGCGAATCCCTTCAATCATGGCAGTAATATCTGCCGTTGCCTGAGCTATAAGGGAGCTCATCTCATGCTGAGCACGTGTTGAGCTACGCACTCGCGAGGTTAAAGCATGCATCCGCTCAACCTCTTGGGTAATGAGGGTACTGCCTCGGCTATGCTCTTTTAGGTTCTGGGCCATACGTACCACCATCGCTTCTACCTGTTCCATGGCAGACTTAATACGACGGCTACCCTTGGCCTGGTCGAGAGTTGCTCGCGCAATGGCGTCAACTTGTAAACTGGTCTGCTGAACGCTGGTGACGATTTTGTCGAGGGCTGTTCCAGCACGAACAGAAACCTGCTCACCGTCGTGCACAACGTGTTCCGCTCGCTTAATAGCCTGAACTGCCCGGGCGGTTTCGCCTTGGATTCCCGTAATCATCTGGGCAATCTCACGTGTGGAAGCTGAGGTACGTTCAGCTAATTCTTTGATTTCGTCCGCAACAACAGCAAACCCCTTGCCCTGTTCGCCAGCTTGGGCAGCGATGATGGCAGCATTGAGGGCTAGGAGGTTGGTTTGCTCAGCTACATCATCGATAACCGAGAGAATGGTGCCGATGTCCTGGGCGCGTTGCGATAAGTTTGTGACGAGTTCAGCGGTATCTTGCGAGGCGCGACGGATTTCCTGCATGCCGGATATGGTTTCCTGTACGGCTGAGAGGCCATGGGCTGCGTCATCTTTGACCGTCTCCGTAATCAGGGCGGTCTCCATGGCATTTTTCTCGACCTGGCGAATAGTGGCGTCCATCTCTGTAATGGCGCATGCTGTTCCGGTGGCCGCATCAATGAGGTTACCAATGGTACTGCTGACTTCATCAATAGAACCGGCCATGTGCAGTACGGAGGTACTGACTTCATCGACCGACAGTCCTAGTTTGTCACTATGGTGTGCGACCTCCTCAATACTGGCAGTGATCTGCATGATGGAGATTGCTGTGCCGCTTGCCGAGTCAGATAACTGCTCCACCCCACGGTTGATGCCGTCAACCGAGCGGTTCATGAGGGTTGCGGTTAAGGTTGCTTCCTGAACGACCTCTTCCTGCAAACGTGTGGCGCCAACAACTTGCCGAGCGGCTTGTTCGATATTGCGGTCAATTTGTGTAAGTTCTGTCGTGGAGCTGCTGAGACGACTGGCAAGAGAACGTAGGTTGCCTGCCATGCTGTTTAAGGCGGCTGCCAGGTCTCCAAGCTCACCACAGGGAGGGATTACAAGCTGGCTGGTGAGGTCCCCATCGGCGACATCACGGGCAAAGTCAACACAACGCTTGATTGGCTGGGTCACTGATTCGCTGATGATAAACGCAAAGAGGCCAATGAGTGCAATGAGAGCCAAGGTGACGGCGCCGGTTAAAACCATTTTAGTACGGATGGTTTCAGCGACTTCCTGTTCGGTCTTGTACACATCGCGTCGTAGTGAATCAACCATGAAGGCGATGGTGGAACTAAAAGAGCTGAAACGCTGTCGCTGAATTCCCTGAAGCAGACTGTTTGCCTGGCCCATATTACCGGTTTGGACAGCGGGGATAATCTCCTCCAAAAGCGTCAGGCGATAATCGTTCCAGATTGCTTCGGCTTTTATAACCGCTTCTCGTTTTTCCTTTGAGCTGATAAGGCGCTGAACGTCGGAATACTTGAAGTCAATATCATCGCTATGGTCTTTGATGCGGGCCATCAGGGCCTGTGATTCAGCCGTACCCCTTACAGCCATGAAGCTCAAAACTTCACTGTTTAACTGGTAGATGTCCGATTTTAGCAGGGCGATTTTTTCGAGGGCATCTTTACTGTTGCGAATACTCTTGTAGTGGGCGCCGTTGATTCTGACGGTATCGAGCAAGAGGGCGCCAAGGGATATGACGGTCACTAAGGCAATGCAGGCCGAAACGGACAGCAGGAACATCCTGGTCCTGAGTCGCATGCTCAGGAAGATTGTACGCATTCGTCCTTGACCCACGGTGATGGTTCCTTTTTGTGAAAAGTACAGTAAGAAAATTCGTGAAAGTATACCAGAGCAGGGCAGCGAAGAGCAAGCTGAAATGGCGATATTACGGGGCTATTCGCTCCAGTATTCCCTTTAGAATTGCCTTTGGTCGATAGCGTTCTGGGAGGGGGAAATGTCCGTGGCGGTCGAGAGGGACCATTTTCTCGCCAAAAGGGGTTGCAAAGGTAAGTTCGGCCTTCAAGTGATACGGGACCCGATCGGGATCCGGCAAGCGCGTTATGGCACTCAGTAGATGACGATGGGTGACGCGTACTGGTAGGTGGATGGTGTTTTGCTTATTGGCAGGAAAGGTTATGGCCTCTTCGTTTTGTCCCGTTCCTAATGGTAATCCCATGACAGATAATGCATAGCTATAGCGAACAATCGTTAAGTCGAAACTGTTGGGGTTGGTAACGGCGAGGGCGACATCAAAATCAATACCATCGAGGTCAACGGCTCTAGGTGTCAACGCAGCAAGGCGAACGTTCGGTGGTGTGGCTGGCGTGCATGCCAGTAAACTAGCCAGCGTCAGTACGACGAGCGCCACGATGGCGTGGCGCCCCAATCCGGATATCATGGTTGCAAGTTGGCCGTCAGTATTTCCCGTACGGCCGAAATTTTCTTAAGATAAGCATCAGCCTGTGGGCCACGCCCACAGTACAGGCGCTTTGCTTTTTGCAGGTCGCCACCGGCACGTTCCAGTTTCTGTGTCAGGGTGCGGACCGCCGCTTCAGCGCATTTTTCATCATCGCGCATTTCTTCTGGCGTATAGCCATGATGCCGAGCCTGGCTTGGCATGAGCTGCCAGACACCCATGGCGCCCATGTACGAGGTTGCTTTGGAGGAGAGTCGATGCCCCCCTGATTCCACGAGAGCTATTTCCGCCAGATCGAAAGGGGTGAAAATAGTGCCCAAGGTCTTAAAATAACAGAGCGCAGCAAGATTACGGGCTCGATCAGGAGAGGTTTTCTTACGAAACTCCTGCTCGATGGCAAAGACCTGTGCCTTGCGCTCATCGAGTGAAATCCCCTTCTCCATAATGGTGCGCAGTTCTTTTTCCAGGCTGGATTCACGGGCAGACTGATCAAGCTGGTTGTCTGGAAATGTTGCGGCCTGAGAGTTGGTACAACCAGGCAAAAAGACGAGCGGTCCCCAGAGCATCAGGAATCCGACGAGGGCGAATACGGTTTGTTTCATTGATAAGTGTATAGACATAATAGTTGAGTGGGAAGACTGGACGGATGGGTGCAGGACAGGCACTACCGTGTGCAGCATTGGGAAGTTTGGCGGTTTGTCCGGCGTTTCCTTTCTTTTTCTTTAATGACTGCAGCTACTTAAGCTTTTAAGGCTTAAAACGACAAAAGTCTCGCTGTGACGCGAGACCTCGATCTGAACCGTTTCGGTTTGGTTGTTTTAGCTATACCGCTATAAACATTGTTTGTCAACAATAAAGTGAAAAAACGCAATTATTTCGATAGTTTTTTGTCTTCAAGATCCTTGATTGTAACGCTGGCAAGCAGGTCGCGGACCTGCTTTTGGACCCGTTGCCAGACGGGGTGAACCGTACAGTCTTGGTCACGGTCGCACTCACCCTTACGGGCCACGCAGCGATTTGGAATAATCGGCCCTTCAACTGCTTCAACAACCTGGAGCAGGGTTATTTTGTCTGCCGGGGCTGCCAGAAGAAACCCTCCGCCGGTCCCTCGAAAGGATTTTACAATGCCACATTTACTAAACTGCTGAAATATTTTTGCCAGAAAGGTTTGCGGAACGTCCATAGCCTCTGCGATTTCGCTCAAGAGGGAAATCTTGTTCGGGGGCTGGCTTGCCAAATATACAATGCCTCGAATGGCATAATCACCCTTACGGGTCAACTCCATCATGTAATCACTCCAATAAGATTCTCTTTGTCCTGTTATAATCTCCTCATGAATAGCTGTCAAGTGCCATCGGTGACTTAGGGGGCTTCTAGAGGGGCTTCTGGCAAAGGTGCTGGTTTCTTCTTGCCGAACAGGAGGGCAACCCAGACACTGACTTCATACATGAGGTAGAGTGGAATCATAATTACGAACATTGTGACGAGGTCTGAGTGGAAGGCGGCAACTATGGAGCTTGCAAGGAGCGCATATTTGCGCTTGGGGGCAAGGAGAGCATAACTGACCATGCCGAGGCGGGCGAGGAGGAAGGTGACAACGGGTAGTTCGGCTATGGCGCCAAAAAGGAGGATGAGGCGTAAACAGAAGTCGACATATGCTGTCAATGAAAGCCAACTGCGCAGTCCTTCCGTTTCGTAGGAAAGGGAGAAGTTAATAATAAATGGCCAGATGGTACTGAGAAAAAAGGCCGCCCCCAGACAGAAGGCTACTGTAGCAGCCACAATGAAGGGAATCGCCATGTGACGTTCATTTTTTGTTAATCCGGGGGCAACAAATCCCCAGACTTGTTGAAATACCAACGGTAAAACCAAAACAAAACCCAAAAGGGCAGATAGTTTACACTGGATGAAAAATGGTTCTAAGGGGGCTGTGTAGTTAAGGGCGTGCTTTTTGGGTGGTTTAGATAACTCTGCTTCAAAACCGCTCCGGGCGTAGATACCTGGGTAATTTTCCTTTAAATAACGGTAGCCAGCCTGCTTGGCGCTGTCGAGATAGGTGCTGCCGGTCAGAGGGCGTTCGATAAAGAGTAAAGCCTCGTCAGCCAGATTCCATGCCACCCCCATGCCGACGACCACCGCGATGACTATCACAATAAGTCGCCGCCGTAACTCGGTCAAATGCGCTATTAAGGTCGCTGAATTCTGTAGCACAGGTTCTCCTCGTTCGTTAGCGTCTGCTCGGTCGCTTTCCCGTGATTGGCCGGCGGGGGTACTGCTCATTGGCAGTGGTTATAATGGGCCGTACCGGCAACTGGCTGCCAGCATCCTCGATACTAAATTCAAGTTTACGAGCTTGCGGGTCAACTGAGACCACGGTTACCCGAACGACATCTCCAAGACGAAGCTGGCGGCCACTGCGGCGTCCAACTAGGGTATGACGACGCTCATCATGCTCGTACCGGTCGTCATGGAGGGTTGACAGGTGCACGAGCCCCTCAACGAAAATGTCCTGCAACTCCACAAAGCAACCAAACGATGCCACACCCGTAATATAGCCGTCAAATGTTTCTCCAACCTTGTCCTGCATGAACTGGAGCTTTTTTAAGTCGACAATATCCCGTTCTGCCTCCATGGCCACACGTTCGCGGCTACTGGTGTGTTCGGCAACCGATGATAACTCCTTACCAATCTGCTCCAGTTCCCGGGCAGCAGATCGCTCTCCACGACGTAATCCGGCCTTCAGCAAACGGTGAATGACGAGGTCGGGGTAGCGGCGAATTGGTGAGGTAAAATGACAGTAGCAGGGGGAGGCAAGACCAAAATGCCCGAAATTCTCAGCTGCATAGCGTGCCTGTTTCATGCAACGTAGCAGGCCGTAATTAACCAGGCGCTCTTCAGGGCGGCCTTCTGCATCATGTAAAAGCCGCTGAATAGCTTGGGGGGTGATGGGGGCGCCTTCGGGGGGCAGCGTAAGGCCGAAGGGCATGATTAAGTCCCGAAATGCGGCAAGTTTGGTCTGGTCAGGTTGCTCATGGACCCGGTAGAGGCAAGAGAGTAATCCTTTGGTCAGATAATCTGCCACGGCTTCGTTGGCAGCCAGCATGAATTCTTCAATAATCTGATGGGCAAGGTTTTGTTCACTTTTGATGATTGCTTCTGTCTTACCCGTTAGGTCAAGAATAAGCACTGGTTCCGGGAGATCAAAATCAATGCTGCCCCGTCCATGGCGTTTTGCTTTTAAAAGCAGGGCGAGCTCTTTCATGGTGCGTAAGAGCGGAATAAGTTCTGGTTGGTTGGTAAACGAACGGTCAAGCCCGTCAACCACGAGTTCTTTAACGGCGGTATAGGTTAAGCGGGCATCGCTATGAATAACGCTCGGGTAAAAATCGGCTTGACGCAGAGTGCCCGTGCGGTCGTAGGCGATTTCTGCTGTCATAGTTAAGCGGTCAACGCGGGGGTTGAGTGAGCAGATGCCATTGGAAAGGCGTTCAGGCAGCATGGGGATGCAGCGATCCGGAAAATAGACAGAGGTGCCACGGAGCAGTGCCTCACTGTCCAGTGCTGAGCCTGGGCGAACATAATGTGAAACATCGGCAATGGAAACCCAAAGGCGGAATCCATCATCTTCACGGGCAATACTGACCGCATCATCAAAATCACGGGCTGTTTCACCATCGATGGTGACCGTTAGTCGTTTACGTAAGTCAACGCGGCCCTTTAGGTCCTCACGGGCAATCTGATCAGGTAGTGCATCTGCTTCGTGCAAAAGGGCGGCTGAAAAGGTGTGGGGGAGGCCGTGGCTACGAATGATAGTCTGTACCTCAACATCCGGATCATCCGGCCAGCCGAGAACTTCGACCAGACGGCCTTCAGCAGGACGGCCGCCAATGGGCCAACGGGTTATTTCCACAACGACCTGCTGCCCATCGACGGCGGCTTTCAAAGATGTACCCGTAATAACGACGGTAGTTGCCACACGCAGGTCTTCCGGTATCAGTAATGCACCTTTGCTGGTGAATTGAACGCGCCCCACCATGGTTGGATGCGCCCTCTGTACAACCCCCGTAATTTTTCCCTCGTGACGTTGTTGACCTTTATAGTGGCTTCGTTCGACTCTGGCTGTAACCGTGTCACCGTGCATGGCAGAACCGATAAACTTTGCGGGAATAAAAACATCATCACTGCCGTCACCAACACGGAGGAAGCCATAGCCGTCACGATGCAGGCTTATGGTACCAGTTACGTTCCCCCCCGTAGGTTTGCCAGGAAGGGCATATCGGTTGCCGCGGCTACGAAGTACATTGCCGTCGCGAACCATTCCCTCAAGAATACGTTTGAGTTCACGATTTGCAGAGCGACCTCCAAGGGCACGCAAGAGAGCTGCATACGGCAGCGCTTCCTCTTCCTTGGCTAATAGTGCACGTATATCATCTTGTTCTATCATATAAGCAATTATGAAGATTTATCCGGTGAATTGCAAAGATAACCTGTTGGGGTGATGGAAATATAGCTATTTTTAGGGCTTAGGCACAGAGGTGATGGTGCTTGAATAACGTTTAAAGGTCTGTTGTACGTTACCTGCCTGTACCCCGTGCAGGGCTGTTGTCGAGGAACGCCCCGACAGTGGTTAGCTGGTTCGTAATGTGCTTCACCTTTCTGGAGTAGTTTTGACAGATCCGACAACGATATAGCCTCAACATCATTGGTCAGCCGATAGCGTTCATTGCCGGCATATACGACAAACTTCCGTTCCGGCTGAAGATCATCGCAGGCCGAGTGGAATCCGCGTCCAAGCTTTGATGCCGGGCTGCGTTTGATCTCAACGACCCATAGCCCATGTCCCGGGACCGCGAACTTTCAGAGGACGAAATCAGACATCTCTGGAAAGCAATTGACGAAGGTGGCGGGAGCGAAAGTCCATGCGGGCACTAAAACTGATTCTGGTCATCGGGCAGAGACCTGGCGAGTTGTCGGCAATCTTGTTGCATTACAGCAGACGCCGGCGGATATCGCCTCATTCATGGAACTGCTGCAAAGCCGACATACGTCGAGTCTGGAAGGAAGGCCGGACAAACGGAAGTGTACAGGTAAATGCCTGATAATAGGTTGTTTTTGTGTCAGCGACGCGTCCGACGTCGTACGTCGTTTGTAGCAGATCTTGTAGCAGTTTGTAGCACAAAGCAGGTGCCCTGTCGATGACGCTAAAGGGATGTTAGATCATCACCTCAAGGCCTTTGCGATCCAGGATATTCAGCAGTTTCAAGGACGGTCCGCCGGGATGTTTCTCGCCGATCTCCCATTTCTGGACTGTCGAGAGACTGGTGTTCAGCACCGAGGCAAGCACGGCCTGGCTGATCCGGTAGCGCTCACGCAACATTTTGATCTGTTCCGGCGTATAGTCCGTCACTGCCGGGATGCACAGAGCCTTATACTTATCCATTGAGCGCTTGTCGATAAAACCGAGACGATGCATGTCTGATACGGTTTCATGCACAGCGGCAAGAATTGAGCTTTTATTTTTTTCTCATGGTTCACCTCCAGCAGGGTTCCGTCGTCGAGTGCCTGCTCAATCTGCTCATCTGTCAGTCCCAGCAGGGCTGATGCGAGCATTTTCAACGCTTCAAGTTCTTTGTCCGATACGTTTACCCGGTCATTCTTCTCGAAGCCGAACATGAATACCCATCGATCCTGGCGACTGCTCGCCAACAAGGTTCTGACGCTGCTGCTCTTGCCGCGACCAGGCAGGGCAACCCTCTTCTTGTTGACCCACCACCCAAATCCGCATCAATCAGGCCTTGCATCATCTCCCCAACAGCATCCACAAGGAGTTTGTCGATTATGGCTGTCTTTTTGAAGCAGCGGCTGAATGCTCTGGTTTTGAGGATCATCATGTAAGAACTGTACCACTAGGTGATATGATGGCCAAGTATCATCATCGCTCCGACAGTGATCCCAACTAAATCAACTGTCGAGGTGTGAAAAACTCTTCCATAATCATGCGAGCCGGATATTGTCATATTGTTCAACGCGCCGGTCCTGGCACGACGGACCACAAGCATATCCCGGTCGTTTGGCCAGACCCAGCGCAGGGACGTGTAAGAAGGCCTCGGAGCAATCCGAGTCTTCTTGTGTTGGCTAGCACTACAGCTATGATCTCTGATCGCAGCGGTGGTGCCCGATCCAGCGCATAGCTGTGACGGCAGCAGTGGGCACCGGTAGACCAACCCAGCACCCGCTTGCTAGCAGCCGAAAATAGTAGATGTTGCCCCGCTTGTAAAGGTAGGTCATGGCAATCGTTCCTTGTAGCAAATCCTGTAGCAGTTCGACGGAACGCCACGAAAGAACGAAAAAAGGCCTGATATAATCAGGCCTTACATTTTTTTGGAGGCGACGAGCGGATTTGAACCGCTGAATAAAGGTTTTGCAGACCTCTGCCTTACCACTTGGCTACGTCGCC
>CAYVYW010000018.1:0-31293 GCA_964456065.1 uncultured Geobacteraceae bacterium | reverse complement strand
GTGGTCCTAAGTAGCTTGGCCATAGCCGACTCCCTGCTCTGCGAATATCTCGCAGCGTAAAGCCGGTGTTCCCAAGAATCCTCCTCTTTCAGAGGGGGAGAACGTCAAATAAACAGTCGTACCAAAAAGAATTGATGACGAAAGGGCACCCATGCCATCATTGACGTTAGATGCAGCTATGATTGAACAGTTACGTAGAGTTTTAACCGCCGTTGAAGATATGTTGCCAAAACCGGTCCCAAAAGTGAATTGGCATGCTATTCATGCTGCCAACTGGCATCGCCGTGGAACAAGTGGCTACCTTGATCCCGTACCTGATATTGAAGCTTCACACCTTGATGACCTCCTTGGTATTGATGAGCAAAAAAAGACGGTTGAAGAAAATACCCGTCAGTTTTTGGCTGGATTTCCGGCTAATAACGTTTTGCTGTGGGGGACCCGGGGAACGGGCAAATCAACGCTGGTGCGTGCACTGTTACATCGTTATGCTGATCAGGGTTTGCGGGTTATTCAGGTGGATAAGGATGACTTGGTTCACCTGCCGGTTATGCTGGATGAAATTAAGCGAGAGCCGTATCGCTTTCTGATTTTTTCAGATGACGTCTCTTTTGAGACGGGTGAATCAAGTTACAAGATGCTGAAGAGTGCCCTTGACGGTTCGGTCTACGCTCCGCCAGAGAATGCCTTGATTTATATTACGTCGAATCGTCGTCACCTGTTGCCGGAGTATGAGAGTGACAACCGTGGTGCCATGTTGGTGAACAATGAGATTCATCACGGTGAGGCGGTTGAAGAGAAGATCTCCCTTTCTGGTCGTTTCGGCCTTTGGGTCGGTTTTCATCCTTTCTCGCTGGATCAGTTTCTGGAGGTTGCCCACCAATGGGTTGACCGCTTGAGTGCTGAACGGGGTAAAGACTCTTTTTGGAGCGAGGAAGCCAGAAAACAGGCCATCCTCTGGTCGCGCCAGAAAGGCGACAACAGCGGACGGATTGCGTTACAGTTTGCTAACCAGTGGGTTGGCAGCTGCCTGTTGGGACGGACTGGTAAGCGCTAGATAGTGGAGGCGGCTATGCTGAGAAAAGCTCAGATTGGTGATGTGAAGGATATCCAGAAGCTTTTGAGCATCTATGCGGTCAAAGGGGATATGTTGAACCGCTCGTTGTCGGAACTGTATGAGGCCTTACGGGATTTCTATGTGGTTACCGATGAGGTAGGCCGTATCATTGGTACGGCAGCTCTGCATATCGTATGGGAAGACTTGGCAGAAGTCCGATCTGTCGCTGTTTCTGAAGATGCTGGTCGTCGTGGTATTGGGAGCCAGTTGGTTACGGCCTGTATTACAGAGGGGCGTCAACTTGGTTTAAAAAGACTTTTTTGCTTAACCTATAAGCCTGATTTTTTCGCAAAGCACGGTTTTATTCTGGTGGATAAGGCGATGCTTCCCCATAAGGTCTGGGGAGATTGTATTAAATGCCCTAAATTCCCCGATTGTGATGAAAACGCTATGATTCTCGATCTCTAGCGAGAATTGTGGCGTGGTCTCTCACCGAAATCTTAGCTGGGTTCCCGGTGCTGCCGTCCTTCTGACGGTGGCGATTCTCATTTTTTCTATTATCTCGTACCGTAGTGCCGCACCGCTTGCACCTGAACTGTTGCGCGGGCATGCCCTCCTTATAGGGCAGCTCGTTGAACAGGTCTCCCTCAACGGATTATCGCCTTCGGCCTTAAAAGCTCTAAAAACACCGGATGTTGCTTATTTCGCCCTGATTGATCAAGGGGGGCGCCTGGTTTTCCATACCAATCCTGAATTATGGGGTGAAAAAGTTGAAGATCAACGATTCCAGCCTCTTTTTAGCGAATCAGGTATTACTGAGCAGACGGTACGCCTCGGGACAGGCGAAACGGTCTATGAATTTCAGCAACTGACCCATCCGGCAGGCTCGCGCTTGGTGGTTCGGATTGCCTTGCATACCTGGCAGGCAGACCGGCTAACGGTCAAAGCGCAGGGCGGGCTTGTAACGGTTTTCGCGCTTACCTTAACGGTCTGGGTACTGGGTGTTGCAGTTTGGCGGTACTATCAGCGTGAATTTGAACGCCGTGAACAAAAGGCGCGTACGGAACGTCTTGCTGCGCTCGGTACCCTTGCAGCCACCCTTGCCCATGAAGTTCGAACTCCCCTTGCTGGCATTAAAGGGTTTGCCCAGCTCCTAGTGGAACAGTTGGATCAAGATCGTCACAAACGCTACCTTTCAACAATAATTAATGAATCTGAGCGCCTTGAACACCTCGTGGGCGATTTACTTGATTTTGTAAAGCAGGAACATCAGCCAGGTGGCGAAGCCGACATGGTACAGGAACTTCACGCTGCATGGGACGCTCTGCAGATAGGTGGTGAAGGGGTGGATGTCTGCTTAGACTGTTCGGAACTTCCCGAAACGGTCATGCTTGCGGTGCAACCTGAACGGCTGCGTCAGGTGTTGTTGAACCTTCTGGGGAACGCGGTACATGCGATCAAAGGGGCGGGGTCTATTACGGTGACCGCTGAGCAACAGCAGGAAGTATGGGTTGTTACGATTAGTGACAGCGGCACTGGTTTTGCAAGTGATGACCTTATACGGGCCTTCGATCCGTTTTATACCACTAATGCCGGTGGGAGTGGCCTTGGTCTACCGTTATGCCGAAAAATTATTGAGGGGTACGGTGGGAGCATCGCTATTGCTAATCGTAGTCCGCACGGTGCGGTTGTTACCGTTAGTCTGCCGGGTTGCAAGGAGTAAGCATGGCTTCTGGAGCACATATTCTTGTTGTTGAGGATGACCCAACCTTCAGCTCGTTGCTCGAAGAAATCCTGACGGGTGAAGGGTATCAGGTGACGACACGTGATAACGGCCGTTCCGGTTTGATGAGTTTGCAGCGGTATGAGTTCGACCTGATTCTTTCTGACTTACGCCTGCCAGAGCTGAATGGTCTTGAACTCTATCGTGCGGCACGAGAACAGGGCATTGCCCCGCCTTTTATTCTTTTGACCGCCTTTGGAACGGTTGAAGAAGCGGTTGCGGCACTGAAAGAGGGGGTTGAAGATTTTCTGACGAAGCCCCTTAAAAATCCCGATGAGCTTCGGCAGGTGGTTGCACGTTCCCTGCGTGCGCAACGGAATGTACGGACCTTGCGCGTGATACAGGAGCTGGAACAAGCGGGCTTGCCGCCAGAAAAAGTGATTTTTGCTGGACGGGCAATGCAGCCGGTTCGTGAACTTCTCGCCCAGGTGGCAGCAACACCGGCGACAGTGCTTATTACGGGTGAGTCCGGGACGGGTAAAGAGCTCGCAGCTCGAACGATTCATTATTGGAGTGACCGCTCGAGTGGGCCATTTGTGGCTATTAACTGTGCCGCCATTCCTGACCAGCTTTTGGAAAGTGAGTTGTTTGGGCATGAAAAGGGAGCCTTTACGGGAGCAGTTCAGGCGCGGGCCGGTAAGTTTGAACTTGCTTCAGGTGGGACGCTGTTTCTCGATGAAATTGGAGAGATGCCCCTTGGTTTACAGGCAAAACTCTTACGGGTCGTACAGGAACGTGTTTTGGAGCGTGTTGGTGGCTCTCGTGAACTACGTGTTGATGTCAGAATCGTGGCTGCAACTAATCAAAACCTACCAACATTGGTGAAAGAGAAACGCTTTCGGGAAGATCTCTATTACCGACTTCAGGTCTTCCCGGTGGAGCTCCCTCCTTTACGGGAGCGCCTTGATGGCCTTGATGCTATTGTTGACTACTTGCTCGTGTATAAGGCTCAACAAAGCGGCCGAGCGGTCCCTGAAGTCCTGCAGGCAGCTCGAGAACAGCTACGGAGCTATCCGTGGCCTGGTAATATACGTGAGTTGCAGAACATTATTGAGCGGGCTGTTATTCTCTCAAAAGGTGCCATAACAGCTTTTTCGCTCAATACAACGGAGCAGCCGTTTGAGGACCAGGGGGGGGTATTAAAGAACCGCGAACGGGATAGTATCCTTGAAGTGCTTGCGCACTGCGATAACAATCGTCGCCTTGCTGCGGAACAACTTGGTATCTCGCGGCGTACCCTGCAGTACCGTTTAAAGGAATACGGAATAATCCCCTAATCGGTGCAGTAGTTGCATTGCAAAGTGCAATATTTGCACCTTCCAGGAAGTCTGCGGAAGGCGAATTGTTGCCATTTGTATTGATATTAGCTGGTTATGTTTATTGCTCTTGATTGGCATGCTTCCTGTAGTTGTCTGGTTACCACGGGGAATGGTCCCGTATAAACCAGAAAAGGAGTATGACATGAAAGTACGTAATGCATTGATGATGGCAGTGGCAGTTTTGGGTCTTGCGCTATTGGCTGATGGTGAAGCCTTTGCCCGTGGCGGGCGTGGTGGCGGCAGTGGCAGTGGTAGTAGTTACCGTGGTAGTCAGTCAACGGCAACAAAACCAGAAGGTTCACAGCGCCGTGATGGAACTTTCGCGACTACCGGCACAACGGCGAATGGTTCAACCACTCGTCCGTCCAAGGGGAAGGGTGTCATGGATGGCACCGGTGTTAACGCAACAACGACTACCGTGCAATAAATTGAAATAGTACGAGGGGAAGGGTTCACAGGATGCGCTGGTTCTTAAAAAGAGTAACCATAATGATACTTTTACTGCTGATCTTGTCTCCAGCAAGCGGGGAGGCAGCGTGGGGGTTGAGCAGTGAGGTGTCTGCGCATCTGAACCTGAATGGCTATGACCGTAACACCGTCTCGACCCTGACGGGACGGGTTACGGCCATACCGGTCCCCTATGCGGACCCCGTTACTTTGACCATGCAGGTCGGTGCGGAGCAGTTTACCGTTATACTCGGACCGCGATGGTACCTACAGCATGACATCCTCTCCTGGCAGATTGGTGACAGCGTTCAGGTTCGTGGCGCTGTTGCTCGAGATAAAAGAGGCGAACGCTACGTACTGGTTCAATGGATTACGCAACCGACAGGTTCTCGTATGATGTTACGCAGTGATAGTGGTGTTCCCGGTTGGTCAGGTGGAGGGGCTTCATCAGGAGGGCGTCGTGGTGCCGGTCAAGGTCATGGTCGTCAGGGACGATGACAGCGATAGACCACGAGGAAAGTATGCGTCAATTAAAATACTCGAAAGCCCATCAGCAGTTTTTTATTCAGATGGCATTAGGTCTTGTTCTTGTAACAGCGGCGGGGGCATCGGGTGCATCACCTGATCCTGCCGCCGTTATCAGTTCAACACGTCTCGGTTTTGAAGTTGCACATGGTGATTTTGGCGGTGAAGGGACTACAACGGTTGTTACCGTTCCTCTGCAGATTGGCATTGAGCTCGCTCCCCGTTGGTTTATGCAACTAGAAATTCCTATGGTGAGCCTTCATGCTACAGCAGATCAGCAGGTTGTTGTAACGGGGGGGACCAGTGCCGGGAGACGGCGTGTTGTCACGGAGACAACCACGACAACAACGGTAGGGAGTACTACAGCGACAGGGCTTGGTGATATAAATGCCCGTCTGACATGGAGTGCTTGGGAGGGGACTGGACTTGTACCGGCGTGCTTACTTACAGGGTATCTTAAGCTCCCGAGTGGCTCTGAATACGATGGTCTTGGGACTGGCACTATTGAGGCCGGGCCGGGATTCGCTCTCTCTTGGCAGGTTGGTACGCTACGTCTCCTTGCAGACGCGGCCTATTACTTGCAAAACCAAACGTCGGATTACGCCGGCGCAGACTATCTTGATTATCAAGCAGGTTTCGAGTTTCCTGTAGGTGAGCGCTCGACACTGCAAATGGTGGTGAAGGGAAATACAGCGCGGATAACAGATGGTGACGGTAGCCGCGAGGTTCGCTTGAAAGGTCGGTATATGCTGTCCCGTAAAGTTGCCTGGGACGCTTATTTCATGGGTGGGCTTACCAGCAATGCAGCAACGGCAGGAGCTGGTATTGCGGTTGGATTTCTTTTTTAAGGGCGCTGAAGATCCGCTGTAATCATAACGTTACGGTAGCCATAATCGCGGATGAGCGCCTGAAGCTGCTTACAACGACCATTCGCAGACAAGATAGATGCTTCTGATGGGGCAACCTGGATACAGATATGGTTTCGCCGTGGGCGTACGCGTAGTTGCTGAATCCCCCACCCGTGAAGCTCTTTTTCGATGCTGGCAACACTGATCAGTTCTGGTGTGGTTATATGATGATGCAAGGGGAAGCGTGTTAAAAGGCAGCTTTCTGAGGGGCGCTGCCATACGGGGATTTGTAGTTCTCGGGCGAGTTGTCGGACGTCTGCTTTTCGTATGCCGCAAACTGCCAAGGGGCTGATGACATGATGGTGAAGAAGGGCACGATGACCTGGGCGATCAGCTTCCAGGTCATCGGCGTTTGTACCATCGTAAAGTTTGGTCCCCGGCGGTATATGACGCTGTATTTCAGACAACATATACTGTTTACACGCATAACACCTGCTTCGATGATTACGTTTCAAGGCCAGGACAGCTGCTTGCGGTAAGGGAATAGATTGATGGGAGAGACCGGCAAGGTCTGCAATGCGTGCGGCCATTTCACGATCATCGGGTGATTGGTAGGGCGTTGTTATGGTGATGGCCCGAGCCGTTGGATGTTGTCTGGCAAGTATTGTTGCCACGAGGGCAGAGTCAACACCACCAGAGAGCAGAACAGTACCATCACCGCTTGTTGCCATGAAGCCAAGGAGTCTTGAGACCATCGAACTTATGTTTAGAAAGGCTTTTTCAGTTTCTCGATATCACAAATAACGCCAAATTCCTTGCCACGCTCACACAGGGTTTGCAGCGTCATGGAACTAAATAGCCCCGCTAAAAGATCATGGGCTTCTTTCCAGACGGATTGCGTAACACAACTCCCTTCAAACGGGCACTCTGCCTTTAGCTTGCTTTTCTTTTTTGCCTTGCCGGTGCAATCCACCACTAAGGTGTCTTGTTCGGTTGCCGTGATGATTTCCAAAACGGTTATCTGTTCTGGTTTTCGTGCAAGGGTATACCCTCCCTGTGGGCCACGTTTACTCTTTAAAATACCAGCACGCTTAAGATTCTGAAAAATCTGTTCCAGATAGCGGGGGGAAATCTGCTGGCGACGGGAGATGTCTTGGATCTGGGCGGGACTCGTGCCGTGGTGGTAGGCTATGTCAAATAAGGCGCGCAAGCCATACCGGCTCTTTGTGGAGAGTCTCATCTGACTAACCTCCTGAAAATCTTGATGTATGTACTAACTATATAGGTACTCCACTGTTTGGGTCAAGAAAATTTCCTGAAATTGAAAACAAAAAAACGCGCCCCACATAAGTGGGACGCGTCTGACAGCCTCTGTATACGCTGTGTTATTTGCGTGAGGCGAAAGTGCTGGTGTTGGTTACCATATCAACAACCGGCAGTGTTGGCACCTTGGTGACACCGTAGTCGCGTGTCAGGTCAATATCACTTGGCACCGCGGCTAACAATTTTTCTGCAATCTTCTGGTCGGCCTGACGATAACGAAGCTTGACTTCAACGGTGACCTTCTTGCTCGCTTTTGGTAGTGAAACTCCAAAATAGCTATCTTTATACCCTTTGGGGGGTATGGTCTCGTGACTTGAAAAAGCCGTTACAACCCATGGATCGATAGCAAAATGCATGTCATCACCCATGCCATCGGAGTTGAAGCGTCGCGTCTCAGCAGGGAGCGCGCCATTGGCATCGAGATGACCACTCTTCACCAACGCCTTACCCTTTGCATCCTTTACCGTTACTTCAAGCCACATCTGCCGGACATTGGTTAAGGAGGTTGGCAGGTTGTGACCCGCGCGGATGTTCTTGACCCTAACCTTGACTTCGCTCAGATTGCCGTTTTGGTAAATCGGGGTGACTTCCATTTCAGCAGCCTTTTGCAGACGCTTAACGGCCATATCATACTGGTTCATGAGGCGCTTTGCCTGATCCTTGTCACCAGCTTTTTGAGCAGCTTGTGAAGCCAGGAAGTAGACCAAGTAGTTTGCACCGTTAAAATAATGCTTATATTCTTTACGGGTCGGTTTTACCATCGTATCGGCACTACGAACGAAGGTGTCATGGCCAACCATATGGCAGTCCTGGCAATGGATATTCTTCTGGGCGTAGGGACTGTGCTTCCACTCAAGGTAGGTTGCCTCAAGGGGGTAATGTTTGTCGTAATGGTAGACCTGATGGCAAGAAGCACAAAGGTCTGCTTTGTTATGGAAGTCTGTCTTCTCGCAATTATGGAAGCCCCCGCCACAGCCCTCTTTGGGGGCATAGGGTGAACGCTTAACCAAAACAGCGCCGTCCTTGGTGTCATGGCCCGGCTTCAGCACAAAAGATGCGTTCTGGGGCTCTTTGCTTGGAGTTTTGCAATGGTTCAGGGCACTGACAGAGTGGCAGGTATCACATGAAACGCCAGCCTTAGCCATGGGGGAAAGACCCTTGAGGCCTGGGCCGGTGACCTCACCAGTTACCGTACCAGCAGGTGTATGGCAGCTGGCGCAGTGGGTGGTTATTTCTTTTCCCAGAGCTTTTTTGGCTTTGTTGAACTCACCTTGATAGACAGGGTCAACAAATGCAAGGCTATGCAGGGAGCCATGCCATTCTTCATATTTGTCCTGATGGCAGCCGGCACAGGTTTCCGGCTCAGTAAACGTCGCTTTGTTCTTCTCGTAGCCGATTAAGGAAGGATAGTACTTGAAGAGGGTGCGATCGACCGGAAAGGTCGATGAACCGGTACCGGAGGCCGCCATGGCGGCTGCATAGGCCGACAAGACAAGGAATGTAACCAGTGACAGCAGTTTCAGATGCTTTCTCATACAGGCTCCTCTGTGGGGTTACTGCCCATGGCAGCGAATGACAGAAGCTTTACACAAGGATGCCGCTGCTCTGGGAGCGTTCCTCCCCTTGCAGCGGACAATATTAAAATCTTTTATGTATACAAGTATGCCAAATTTTGAGGAGCGGGTAAACATGAAACCACAGGACTTTATTGGTCTTATTTACTAAAAGCCCAGATCTTCATTTACAACCAGGACATGGAAGTCCGTCAGGCGGGGCCGGCGTTCGATGACAGTCACAACTCTGCAGAGTCGGTCTGGAGCGTTACAGTCACTACAAAAACCAGTGGTACAACAGGGGGTATTAAAGGAAAGCCGCTTCGCGTTGGGTGGTGTTGCGCTCTGATGAACGCGTAGGATGGCTTGTTCAATGGAGCCATCCACCAGTTTGTTGCGCCCGACAACCACAATGACCCGGCTCGGTCCGAAAATCATGGCGCTAACCCGGTTGCCGGTAGCGTCTATATTAATCAGCTCTCAATGTAACGTAACAGCATTACATCCCGAAAGAAAGAGGTCGCACGTCAGTTGGGCTCGCATAACCGCAAGCTTCTCATCCTTGTTGAGGCCAGGAGCACTGTGGTTGAGGATAGACGCCCCCCGTTCTCTCAAGGCTTCCTGAAGGTCAAGGGCAGCAACGGACATGGAGCCACCGAAACCGATGCTCGCGCTTGGGGGGGCGCACTCGAGAACGTATTGTCGGGCTTCGGCTTTGTTTTCACAGTAACGAGCAGTGAAACCATGGTTTTCTAATGCCTTGACCGCTTGCTTACATTTTTGTTCATGAGCCCATTGTAAAAGCTCTTCAGTTGTTGCCACAGGTACCTCGCTTAATCACGTGGAAGCATAATGGTGAAGCAACTGCCCCCTGTTGTGCGGTTTTGTGCATGGATGGTCCCACCGTGGGCCTGAACAAGCTCGCGGGTAATGGCAAGACCAAGTCCCAACCCTCCCTTGAAGCCCTTAGTGAACCGCTCAAAAAGGGAAGGGAGTATCTCTACGGGGATGCCGCAACCAGTATCGCATACATCAATCTGGCAGCTATTGTGCGATGTGGTTACTGTTATGTCAAGAGCTCCACCCTGCGGCATGGCTTTGATGGCATTCGACAGGAGGTTGGTCATAACCTGTGTCATACGATCGGGGTCAAGGCTTACTGAGATTGCTGCATCCGCAGTGACAGTACTGACTATATGCTGTTCTTGCATAACTCTGTCAAATCGATCCATGACGCCGCGTATCAGTGCCGTCAGCGCAGTGGGCACCCGTTGCAGTGTCTGGTCCGCCTGTTGAGCCCTGGTCAACTCGTCAACACCGTCGAGGAGTTTTGCTAAACGTACCGCTTCCTGATGGAGTGACAGTAACGCATCCGGGGTTGTGGGTAAGACTCCATCTAACATGCCTTCCAACTCACCCCGCAAAATCATAAGGGGCGTTCTGAGCTCGTGGGCTGCATTTGATACTACCTGCTTACGCAAATCCTCCTGGCGAACCAAGCGAGCTGCCATTTGGTTAAAACGCCGGCCGAGCTGGGCAATTTCATCTGAACGGTTGTCTGGGATACGAAGAGGGATGGTACGGCCTTCAGCCAGGGCGTCAACGGCGAGGGAAAGCTCCATTAAAGGCCGTGACAGGCGCCGTGCTGCAAAAACGCTAATCAGCAGACTGATGCCCCCCACCAGAACAATAGCAAATGCCAAAAAACGGTCTGCCGTTTTGAGAAAGAGCCGCTCCTGTGGCAGAGAGGGAAATCGTAGCCAGAGATGTCCCACTTGGGCATCGGCAACAAAAAGAGGAAAATCCTGCCACTCCGCACCAGGTGCTGGGCGGGGGAGTTGGGCATGATCACCCAGTTTTTGCATATGTTTTAATGTCTCCCCAGCAAGTTCATCGGTGCTGGCAAGGAGACGGTTGTCAGTTCCGTACACCCGCACCTCAAAACCGCTCAAGGCAGCCCATGTTAAATCATGGAGTATGCGGGGGCGGTGCCATCCGCCATCGTGACGGTAGTGGTTTTCGAGGACGGCCTGTAACTGGTAGACCCGGTCTAGCAGGCGCCCTTCGGCAAGTGACCTAAAGTCCTGCACAATCATATATTTCGTAACAACAGCAGTTGCAAGTCCAAGGCAAGCAACGAGTACGAGAATGACCGCTAGTTTACGCTGGAGCGTGATGCGCATCAGGTGCTCCCGCAAAAAGATAGCCAACCCCGTAGACGGTTTTAATTATAGTTGGGCTTTTACTGTCGGTTTCAAGTTTTTGACGAAGGTTTTTGATGTGAGTATCTACGGTGCGTTCGTACCCTTCAAAATGATATCCTAAAGCCCGTGAGACCAGTTCATCCCGAGTGAATGTCCTGCCGGGGGAGCCGGCAAGAGTGACGAGTAACTTAAACTCTGAGGGAGTGATATCACAGGACATACCATGATGGGTAACGGTATGGCGTAGGCTGTCAATCAGCAGTTGCCCCTGATTAAAGGAAAGAACGCTGGTACTCGCGCTATAACCGTAGCGCTTTAATACTGCCTTTAGGCGATATACCAACTCGCGGGGGGATGCTGGTTTTACAAGATAGTCGTCAGCCCCCAAAGCGAAACCAGCGATACGTTCATCTTCAGAGGCTTTGGCAGTAACCATTAGTACAGGGATATCGGTACGGTCTTTAAACTCCTGGCACAATGCTTCGCCGCTACCGTCGGGTAGGCCTAAGTCGAGAATAACCGCAAGTGGTTGCTCCTGTTCGAAAAGGGTTTGCGCCTCACGGACGGACGCCGCATGGCTGACCCGAAAGTCAGCTCCTTCAAGATAAGCCTTGATGATGCGGGCAATCTTTATATCATCTTCAATTAAAAGAACCGGTGCGAGCATGACCATCCCTAACGAATAGACCGGATACGACCGGTACGTTTATCCAAAAGAACCCGCTCCATAATGGTTCCGTTGGGAGCCAGGATATCCGCTAGATACCAAAAACGCAATTCCTCGCTGATTCTGACAGCAGTTGTCGGTACTCCGAAGAACGTGCTAAGCCGTGCAAGACCGTCTTGACGGTCCTGAACCGGTTGCCGTCTACCGTACTGATCAGAGTGGCGTTTGGGACAGTAAGCACCGTAGGGGGGTGGGCAGCAGGCCTGCCCCTGCCCACCCTGACGGTATCCGCCACCCCATGGCCACTCAGCTGCTGCAGGAGTAGCTATGGTTACAATAAAAACGGCTATGTAAAAGCGTAGAACGCTCATCAGTACCTCTTGTTTTGCATGTTGCTACCAAGCTCTACCGATGCATCAACTAACGGCAGGGGCCGCAACCGTTACCGGGGCCAGCATGGCCTCGTTTTCCCTTACCTGCCATTGGACCGCAAGAGAGGCCAGCCTTCGTACGGGCATCCCACATTTTTTTCTGAAGCTCAACCAGTTCACTTTGCAGTTTTGTCAGTTTTGCCTGATCCGGCTTGTCTTCGCTGTACTCCTTCTGGAGATCAAGACGTTTTGCCATAACCTTCTCACGCAGGGGGAGAGTCTCCTTAATAAAAGCCTTATGCTTAGCAGCAAACTCAGGGTTTGCTGCCATAGGGCCACACCCCATGCCGGGGCCGTTACCGGCCATGCTGCCGCATGGACCGCACCCCATACCGCCCCCGTTTCCCCCCATCTCACCACAGCCCATACCGGGGTAGGCCACGGCGCTACCAGCTATGGCGAGTGCTCCAAAAAGACCTGCTAACATAATCCCACGATTTCGTTTCATAGAAATACCCTCCTTGTGTTCCTCAATAGTTCCTATCGAGATGGTGCCACACTACCATCCCGATACGGAGAACTCATGAAGAGGATGTGAAGGATTATGAAGATGTCACTAATGGTACTCCAGTTTCCCTTACCAAGTCCGCCAGACAGGTTATAAAGTCAGGGTGGTCATTCAATGACTCGGAGCGTATGAAATGTTGAATCCCTGCTTTTTCAGCGAGCTCCCGATACTCAATGTCTATTTCATGCAATGTTTCGATATGATCTGAGACGAATGAGAGGGGAACAATCACCAACTCCTTGCATCCAGCAGCACCAAGCTGTTCCAGTTGCTGCTCGGTAGAGGGTTCAAGCCAGCGTACTGGTCCAGCTTTTGACTGAAAACCAAGGTGATGGGGAATGCCGGTCAGCTGTGCCATGACGAGCTCTCGCGTCCGCTCTATCTGCTTTAGATACGGGTCGCCTGCATCAATGAATGATTGTGGCAACGAGTGGGCCGAGAATAAAATCGTAGGATGTTGTAGCTGCTGGCAGGCTGCTTGTATGCGATTAACCAGCGCGCTGATATAGCCTGGATGATCGTGAAACTGGTCAATCAAAGTAATCTGCACATCATACTTTTTTTGAACAACGAGTTGCTGAAGGTCTTTGATGCTCGAACCGCTTGTGGCCCTTGAGTAATGGGGGTAGAGGGAGAGAACTACTAGGTGGCGGACGCCGTCTGCCATCAGCTGGTCAAGGGTGTCAGCGGTGAAGGGGTGCCAGTAGCGCATGCCGACCCGACAGGGAACCGAAAGTTCTCGCTCTAGAGCTGCTGCCTGACGGTCTGTCAAGGTCCTCAAGGGTGATGCTCCACCGATTTCTCGATACTTTTCAATGACAACAGGCGCCCGCCGTGCAACGATCAGGGATGCGATAAGCGGTTGAAGAAAGGCCGGGCCGAGGCGGATAATGTCCCGATCATGGAAGAGGTTACGCAAAAAGGGGCGCACCGCATCCAATGAGTCTGGGCCGCCCATCTGGAGCAGGAGGACAGCAGTAGTATTCATTACCAGATCCTTTCATGCAAAAAGACCGGGGATACCCCCGGTCTTTTTAGTGTAGCAAAAAAATTTAAAAACGAAAATCGGATTAGTAACCCATGCCACCCATGCCGTCCATACCGCCCGGCATTGCAGGCATCGGCGCATCTTTCTTCGGCTTCTCGGCAATCATTGCCTCAGTGGTCAGCATCAAGCCAGCGACGGAGGCAGCGTTCTGAAGTGCACAACGGGAAACCTTGGTTGGGTCGATGATGCCGGCCTCCAGCATGTCAACGTAGGTGTCGTCGGCGGCGTTGTAGCCAAAGGAGTCTTTTCCGTTCTTGACTTTGTCAACAACGATGGAAGCATCAATGCCAGCATTGTCAGCAATCTGACGAATCGGCGCTTCAAGGGCACTTTTAATGATGGTGACACCAAACTGCTGCTCTGCATCAAGAGCTAATGAGTCTAGGGCGGAAAGAGCGCGAATAAAGGCAACGCCGCCACCAGGGACAATTCCCTCGTCAACAGCAGCACGAGTTGCATGCAGTGCATCTTCAACACGGGCCTTTTTCTCTTTCATTTCGGTTTCAGTTGCGGCACCAACCTTGATAACAGCAACGCCACCAACCAGTTTCGCAAGGCGCTCCTGAAGTTTCTCACGGTCATAGTCGGAGCTTGTGTCTTCGATTTGTGCACGAATCTGCTTTACGCGTCCTTGGATTTCAGCATCAGCACCATCACCATCAATAATGGTGGTGTTGTCTTTGTCAACAACAATCCGCTTGGCACGGCCGAGCATGTCGATGGTGGTGTTCTCGAGTTTAAAGCCGGTTTCTTCGGAAATAACTTTGCCGCCAGTCAGAACAGCAATGTCTTCGAGCATTGCCTTACGGCGGTCGCCGAAGCCAGGAGCCTTAACAGCGCAGACGTTCAGTACGCCACGCAGCTTGTTAACAACCAAGGTTGCCAGTGCTTCGCCTTCGATGTCTTCAGCAATGATCATCAGAGGACGGCCGGATTTTGCGGTTTGCTCAAGAACCGGCAGCATGTCCTTCATGTTTGAGATCTTCTTGTCGTAAATCAGAATGACGGCGTTCTCGAGGGTTGCTTCCATGCGCTCAGGATCTGAGACGAAATACGGAGAAAGGTAACCGCGATCGAACTGCATACCTTCAACAGTTTCCAGGGAGGTCTCCATGGACTTTGCTTCCTCAACCGTAATAACACCTTCTTTGCCAACTTTCTCCATAGCCTCGGCAATGATGTCGCCGATGGTCTTGTCGTTGTTGGCAGAAATGGTGCCGACCTGTGCGATTTCCTTGTGATCTTTAATCGGCTTGGAAATTGCCTGCAGCTGGCCGACAATAGCCTCAACAGACTTGTCGATACCGCGCTTAAGTTCCATCGGGTTGTGGCCTGCTGCGACCAGTTTTGCACCTTGACGGTAAATTGCCTGTGCAAGAACAGTTGCAGTAGTGGTGCCGTCGCCGGCAACATCGGATGTTTTAGACGCGACTTCTTTTACCAGTTGTGCGCCCATGTTTTCGAACTTGTTTTCCAGTTCGATCTCTTTCGCAACGGATACGCCGTCCTTGGTAATCAGCGGAGAGCCAAAAGACTTCTCGATGATGACGTTACGGCCTTTGGGACCCAGGGTTACCTTGACGGTGTCTGCCAGAGCATTAACACCACGCAGAATGGCATTACGGCCTTCTTCGTTGAAACGGATTTCTTTTGCTGACATATGACGAATTCCTCCGAGACTTTTTAATAGTGTATTTAAGTTTTGCGAAACAAGGGGTGCTTATTCAATGACAGCCAGAACGTCATCTTCGCGCATCATCAACAGCTCTTCGCCATCGACCTTGATTTCGGTGCCGGCATACTTGCCGAACAGGATGGTGTCACCGACCTTGACATCCAAAGGCATGCACTTCCCCTCATCGTTCTTCTTGCCATTCCCGGCTGCAATGACTTCACCCTTTTGGGGCTTCTCTTTTGCACTGTCGGGAATATAGAGGCCACCTGCAGTTTTCTCCTCGCCATCAAGGCGCTTCACGATGATACGGTCATGCAACGGACGTAAACTCATAATGCCATCTCCTTTCGTACTATTACGGTGTGTTGTTGGTGTATGTTTGCTAGCACTCGTTGGCTATGAGTGCTAACGAAAGAGACTATAAACACCAACTCTATAAAAATCAAGGGGGGAGTTTTATTTTTTTTGGTATACTAGAAAAGCAGGCTAAGAAGACGGAAGGATTCCATGGAACAACTCTCTTTTTTTAATGTCACTCCAGTACGTGAACGGCTTGATGAGCTGCGGCGTCTCGTGGAAGAACATAATCAGGCCTACTACGAACAGGATGCGCCAACGGTCAGCGACGCTGAGTATGACGCTCTTTTCAGGGAACTCTGTGTTCTGGAAGAACAGCACCCTGAGCTGGCTTCCCCCCTATCTCCAGCAGTTCGGGTCGGTGGACGCCCCCTTGAACGTTTTGCTCAGGTTCAGCACCGACTACCGATGCTCTCCCTCGAAAATGCAATGAATCTGGAGGAAATCCAGCTTTTTGAACAACGTGTGCGCTCAGGCCTCCTACTCGATGATGCTGTTGTACTGCAGTATCAGTGTGAGCCGAAAATGGACGGCCTTGCCATTGAGCTTGTGTATGAAAACGGGCTCCTTGTTCAGGCCTCGACCCGGGGGGATGGTATAACTGGCGAAGATGTTACTGCCAATGTCAGAACAATTAAATCAGTGCCGTTGCGTTTGCTTGGTGATAATCCTCCCGAACTCTTAGAGGTTAGGGGTGAAGTTTATCTCCCGCGTGCTGCTTTTGTACATTTAAACCGCGAACGAGAAGAGGCAGGCGAACCAGTCTTTGCCAATCCCCGTAATGCCGCGGCCGGTTCTCTCCGTCAGCTTGATCCGCGTATTGCTGCCCGTCGTCCGCTTGCATGTGTCTGCTATGGTGTGGGGGTACTCGTTATGCAGGATGAGGGACCCCAGACACAGTCAGCATTAATGCAGTTTCTAGCACAGTATGGGCTACCGGTCAGTAGTTTGGCGGTAACGCTTGAGGGTATCACAGCGGTACAGGACCGTTTCCGCTGGTTGCTCGAAGAGCGTGACCAACTTCCCTACGAAATTGATGGTATGGTTATCAAGCTTAACCAAAAAATATATCAGGAGGAGCTCGGTGTTAAAAGCCGGGCACCACGATGGGCCGTTGCAGGGAAATTCCCTCCCCGTCAGGGCACGACTATCATTGAAGGGATTGAGCTTTCGGTCGGGAGAACCGGTGTTATAACGCCCGTTGCCCTTTTGCGGCCAGTTGAACTCTCCGGGGTGACAGTCGCACGGGCGACACTCCACAACTGGGATGAAATTCGTCGTAAAGATATACACATCGGTGACCATGTTGTGGTGGAACGAGCCGGTGATGTTATCCCCGCCGTGGTACGGGTACTTCCGGAACGACGGGATGGGTCCCAGCAAACTATTGTGGAACCGCAGTATTGCCCGGTGTGTGGCTCCAGTGCTCTACGGGAGGAACAAGAGGTCGCTGTCCGTTGCCAGGGAGGTTTGGGCTGCCCGCCCCAATTGGCAGAAAGCTTGATTCATTTTGCTTCCCGTGATGCCATGGATATCAGTGGTCTGGGGGAACGTCTCATTGCTCAACTCTGCCAGCAACAGCTTGTCCACGATGCTGCTGATATCTATCACCTGTCCCTTGTCGACTTGATGCAGCTTGAGCGCATGGGCCCAACATTGGCGGGGAACCTTCTACAGGCAATTGAAGACAGTAAAAAACGCCCCTTGTCACGTTTTCTCTTCGCACTCGGCATACGCCATGTTGGGGCACGCACGGCGGCGCTGTTAGCTGAGCGTTACGGCTCTTGGCAGGATTTGGCTCAGTCGCCCCCCGAACTGCTCGTGCAGGTACGTGATATCGGTCCAACCGTTGCGGCAAGTATTCATCAGTTTTTTGCCAGCGAACGGAACCTGATGGTTTTACAGCGTCTTGATGCTGCAGGTGTCATTCCTGAAGTGGTGCGGATTGTTAAGGGTAGCCGTTTTGCCGGTGTGAGTGTCGTTTTTACCGGTGGGCTTGAACGGATGAGTCGTGATGCAGCACGGCAACTGGTGGAGTCTGAAGGTGGAACCGTTACGGGATCTGTTTCAAAGAAGACCGGATTAGTCGTCGCTGGCAGTGACGCCGGCGGAAAGCTTGCCAAAGCGCTTGCACTGGGAGTCCCCGTTATAAGTGAGGAGATGTTTCTGGAGCAGGCCGGTCGGGTGCCAGACGGGACACCCGATCAGACCTGAAGGTTAAAGGGTTTTACCAACGCGCTTAAGCAGCAGGGAGTTAATGACGACGGATACGGATGAGAAAGCCATGGCTAGACCGGCAAACTCCGCCTTCAGTACGAGGCCATAGCGTGACAGAAGCCCTGCCGCAACGGGTATGCCAACGATATTGTAAATAAGTGCCCAGAAAAGATTCTGTTTGACCTTTACGAGGGTCCGTCGACCAACAGTGATGGCCCGGGCAGCATCCATAAGGTCGTTCCTGATAAGAATGATATCACCAGTCTCCTTGGCAACATCAGTCCCGCTACCGATTGCGATGCCTACATCTGCCGCCGCCAGTGCCGGGGCATCATTAATACCATCGCCTGTCATGGCGACGCGGCCATGGCTCTCTTGCCACTGTCGTACCACATCACGCTTTCCTGCAGGCAGTACGTCTGCCACCACTTCATCAACACCAGCCTGCTTTGCCACCTGCTCAGCCACCTGAAGCCGGTCGCCGGTCAGCATGACGGTTATTATGCCCATCTGTCGCATACGGGCGATGGCGGCTACGGAGGTCGGTTTAATGGGGTCGCTGAAACAAGCAATGCCGACAGCGTGACCATCCACGGCGATGTAAACGAGTGTTGTTCCGCTAAATGCCGGTGTAAGACGAGCCGATATCCCTTGTGTCTTAACTCCTGCATCTTCAAGCAGGCGCCGGTTACCCACAAGGAGTGGGTAGCCCTGGTAGTGACAGCGTAAACCCTGCCCCTCAATCTCTTCCAGATCAGTTACTTCGCCAAGGGGAATACCTTCTTGCATGGCAGCAGATACGGCTGCTTGGGCAAGAGGGTGAGTTGAATGGTATTCCGCTGCGGCTAGGCAAGCCAGAAGTTGTGTACGGTCAATACCAGGAGCACTGATAAGCTCTACGAGGCGCGGTGCACCTTCTGTAATGGTCCCTGTTTTGTCAAGGAGCATAACCTTAATGCCGGCAATAGCTTCAAGTGCTGATCCTTTTTTCACTAGAATTCCACGGGCTAGGGCAACACCGCTCCCAACCATAATGGCTGTTGGTGTTGCAAGCCCCATGGCACAGGGGCAGGCAATAACCATAACCGCTACGGCAAAAGAGAATGCAGTGAGCAATGGTGTCGCCGCGAGAACATACCAGAAGAGAAAGGTTAGAACACTCAGGAGTATTACCGCGGGAACAAACCAAGCTGAAACGGCATCGGCAAAACGCTGGATGGGGGCTTTATCTCCTTGCGCTTCCCGTACCATGGCAACAATTTGAGCCAAGAGCGTTTCCTCGCCGATACGTGTCGCTACAACGATGATACTGCCATTGCGATTAATAGTCGCCCCGGTAACGCTATCTCCGACATGCTTGCTCGTTGGGAGTGACTCACCCGTTAGCATTGATTCATCAACGGAACATGAGCCACTCATAATAATACCATCAACCGGTATGATACCACCGGCGCGGACAGCGACACGGTCTCCAACACGAATTGCGGAGGCAGGAACCTCTTTCTCCCCGAGTTCTGTCACGAGTAGGGCGTTGTCGGCCTGCAGGTGTAGCAGTGAGCGTAACGCTTCACCTGCCCGCCCCCGTGCCCGTGCCTCAAGATACTTGCCGAGACGGATAAAGGTGATTAACCAGGCAGATGTCTCGAAAAAGAGCGGGTGATCAGGCCCAAAAACACCTAAAAGTGAAAGTGTTGAGTATCCCCAAGCTGCACTGGTGCCGAGTGCCACCAGTAAGTCCATATTGCTACTTTTACTGGCGAGTGCAGCAAAGGCCCCCCGATAAAAGGCAAGACCGGCACTAAACTGGACCACGCTGGCTAAAATAAAATTCATCCAGGCCACGACCGGATGGTGGTGCATGGACATGGAAGCCATTAACGGAATGGAGAGGGCCAGAGAGAAAACAAACCATTTTCGTTGAGCCGCGAGATCAGCCTGCTCAGCTGACGCAGCCTCTTCACGCTCCACCGGTGTATAGCCGGCATCGACCACAAGGCGAAAAACAGCTCCTTTGTCGAGGAGTTGTGTGTTATAGCGTACAAAAGCGCTGGCAGCAGCGAGGTTGACCAGAGCCGTTTCAATGCCTGGCTGTGCAAGAAGCGCTTTTTCGAGTCGAGCAACACAGGAGGCACAGTTGAGCCCTGTGACGCTAAAAGAAAGTTCACCGCTTAAGGAGGGAAGTTCTAAGCCGTAGCCGAGGGCCTGTATCTTCGCTGTGAGATCGGACAGGGTGAAACGGCTTTCATCGAGTACCACGGTGAGCTGGGCCATTGCAAAGTTAACATTGGCCTGATGAATGCCTTCGATACGTGCAAGTTCACGCTCAATGCGTGCTGCACAGTTTGCGCATGATATCCCGGTCAAGGGAAGTACGTAGGTCTGCATAGATGATTAATCCTGGTATGATGAGAAGTGCCCCTTCAGCCAGTGCTGAGACGCGATTTTGAGAGCTGCAGTAATGGGTAGTGCCAACAGAATACCCCAAAAACCCATGATTTCACCGAATGCCATTACCATAATAATGGTCAAAAGCGGGTTTAAGTTCATGGACTCCCGGAAGACGAGCGGTTTCACCAAGTAACCTTCAAAGAAATAAATAACAGAAAAAACAGCCAAGACTTCCACCAGCATGACGCCGCTTCCAAAGCTGAGCCATGTCATTAAAAGAGCCGGTAACATGGCTAGAACAACGCCGATGAATGGTAGAATGGAAGCAATACCGGCAAAGATACCACAGGGTATGGCATAGGGTATCCCCAACATCATTAGGGCCGGTACGGTCACAATAGCCACCAGCAGTGAAACAAAAATCTGGCCACGAAGATAGCCGCCGATACTGGAATCAATCTCCCTCGTAATTTGGTTGAGAAGCGCCAGGCGGGAGAGTGGAGTCCATACTATAAAAAGTTCGATAATCTTATGTTTGTAATTCAACATAAAGAAAACAAGAATTGGTGCCAAAATCAGGTTGAAAACGTTGAAAAAGATTCCGGTTGCAAAACCATAGGCCCAGGCACCGGCCTTTTGCACCATTTTATCAGCGTTACCCAATAAGGTGTTCAAGAGCCACGTAATTTCTTCTGACCCGTAGTATGTCGGTTGTGAGGTCTGCAAATCCGTAACGGCCTGTTTTATTTTTGTAAGGTTAGCCGGTAGCGTCGTCACAAACTGCTCCCAGCTGATGGTTAAAAAAGGAACGAGATAGATAATTGCAAAGGTCGAGAGGAGACCGAGAATGACATAGAGCATTATTATGGCCTGCATCCTGGTCAGAATGACACCCTCAAATCTCAGAACAACGGGATCGAGTAGGTATGCGATGACAAAGGACAAGAGGAAGCAGGACAAGGTGTGACGTAATGCGTAGCCCAAGACCACCATGACGGCAAGTAACAGCAGCGCCGCTATCAGTCTGATGGCGCCGTCGGCTGATTGGTTTTTCAATGAATCAAGTGGTGCCATGGTTCGCCTGTCGACAATCTAGGGATTTGGGTTAGTGTACGGCATGTAAGCTGGTGCTAATGGAGTAGAGGTCGTGCTCCTCCAGCCAGGTTCTGACGCGGTTACTTAAGAAGGCGTCACGTAATTCAACGAGGCGGGTTTCATCCTCCGGGAAAAAAGAGACAATATCCGCCAGATTGGTGTAGGGGGGGCGGCGTGAGAGCGCATGGGATACCAGTGAGCGTAAAAGAGGGTCAGTATCCTGCTCCAGAAAACTGGTGAGAATACTCCGTTCCGCACTCATATCTAGTGCTGGGATTTCGAGAAAGCGGTCACGGTCTTTTTCTAAATGTTGAACGACCTGTTCTCCATGCTCTGATGTGACGGAAAAAATTTCACCCGTCATCCTGTCAAAGAAGAAGAAGCGGTCCTGTTCCAGGTTGGAGAAGGCGCTCATGAGGTCATCCCAGGCTATGGCTATTTTCAGCATATAAACATGCTCCTGCATGACAATGGTTCGTGCTGCGCATTTGAATGCAGTTGACAGTCTGCCATGACAACGGCAGTATGGCAAGACATGCGAACAATTTTTTTAGCAGATGCCCATATTAATAGTTTTGACGATCCCCACGGACGTCGTCTTTTGGGGTTTCTCGAGGAAAACAGGACATCCATGGATTGCCTGTGTATCTTGGGTGATCTCTTTGATTTTCGCGTCGGTTTGCCCCAGCTGGCCTTTTGTTCCCATGAGCCGCTTTTAGATGCCCTTTTGGCATGTGCCAAGCAGGGGACCCGCATTATTTATCTCGAGGGTAATCATGATTTTCAGCTTGGTGAGGCCTTCGCCCGTCGTATCGGAGCAGAACTGCATACCCGACCCGTTACGCTTTCCCTTGCTGGTAAACTGGTGCACCTTTGCCACGGTGACTTGATTAACCGGGGCGATGTGGGCTATCGGCTGATGTATCGACTTTTTCGCTCCTCTATCTTGCTGAAAGGAGCAGCACTGGTACCTGCTTCTTTGATTGGGGCGCTGCGTAGGCGTTTACAATCCAACAGTAAAAAAAGCTATCATCGTGAGGCTAGTCGCTGGGATTATCCAAGGCTGATCAGGGAATATGCAGCCAGTGTTGCAGCAACCGGCTGCTCCTTAACCGTTATGGGGCACTTTCATCGTAGCCATACGGAGCGGGTGAGTGGGATGCAGTTGGTGGTTCTTGGTGACTGGATGACCGGGGGGCAGTATGCGGAGCTCACGGAACAGGGTATCGAGCTTCACCACTATCCTCGGTAATGTTTTTTATTTTGCAGCTGGCTGTCGCAAATAAGAGGTGAGGGCAACTTCTCCAAGTTGTGTGGCCTTTATTTTCCAACGTTCTCCATTAATGACCAAGGCAACGAGTGCAATACGTGGATTTTCTGCCGGGGCATAGGCGGCAAACCATGAATAGTACCCCTTGGGATCATCCCCGTTTATTGAGCCGGTCTTCGCAGCAATCTTCGTTTCCTTCACCAGTTTACGACCTTGTGGCGTACTAAATGCTTTCCGTGATGTTCCGCTGGTGACAGCCGTAAGGAGCATGCGTGTTAGTTGATCTGCGGTTTCGGGTGAGGTGACCTGGGCTATCGTGCGTTGCGGTGTCACCGGTAGGTCCTTACCGTTCTTCTGTGCGGCGTCCACCAAGCGGGGTTCTACCATTACCCCTTTGTTGCCGAAAGCGGCCGTTATAGCTAAAGCATGCAGTGGAGACACCTTCAGGTCATGGTCAAGGCCACAGCCTTGAAGGCGTAGCGCATCATTTCCTTCCGGCAAGATGGCCTGACTGCGTATTACCGGGATTTCCGTGCTGAAAATGTCACGATTAAACCCAAAACGTCCACAGGATTGGTGGAGGAGCTCACGGCCTAAAAGGTCGCTAGCGATCCGGCCATAAATGGGGTTAACTGACTTCCCCATGGCATTGGTGACATCCATACTGATGTTCTTCTGCTTGGGGTGGGGATCCCATTGTTGAGGAGATTCGGAGACAAGGCGCCCCCGAAATGCCAAAACCGAGTCAGGATTGATTTTCTGCTGCTCCAGGGCGGCTGTTGCTGTAATCATTTTAAAAAGTGAGGCCATGGGGAAGATACGATAGGGCCCCTGCTGCTGCCACCCAGTATCAAGAGCGGAATGGGTTGCCAATGAGAGGATACGCCCGGTGGCTGGTTCCATGGCTATGAACACTGCATAGGGGGGATCGGCCATTTTCATAAAGCCTGAAACCTTGCGTTGCAACTCAGGGTCTATGGAGTAGGTGTATTGAATACCATCAGTACTGAGGGCTGTTAAGCGCTCGCCATTCACCGTTGCTTGGGGCAGGAGTGCATGGGCATTACTAAAGAGACTTTGGGGGCGGGCTTTCTCCTTGCTTGCTGGCTTTGATTTCGTTTGTTGCCAGGTAGAGAGTGCTTGCGCTCCTTTGCGAACGGACAGAACGGCCACCAGTGTTACCACGACCAGAATGACAATATATGCCAAAAAAGGCCGTCGCCGTGGACGCTGGGGGGCAGGATCGGTATCAATAATGTGTTTAAAGTCTCGCATCGGCAGGGACTATACGGCAGAAAGGCCTTGCATGTCAATCCACTCCGGGCCAGAAACGTTCCTGTAATTTTTCCAGTAGAGGATTGAGACTTTGGCGATGCATGGCGCTGATACTGATAGCACGGTAGTGTTTTTTGGCTTGATTGACCTTGAGATAGGCAATGGTGTCGGTTTCTTTAAGACGGCTGATGAGGTCTGATTTGTTGAAAACAATTAGCTCCGGCTTATCATTGAGGCCAAGTTCTTTAAGTATGTTCCTGACCTGTTGAATCTGGTCTTCAAAGCGTGGGTTAGAAACATCAACCAGGTGTAGGAGCAGGTCAGCATCTTGCAATTCTTCCAGCGTGGCCTTAAAAGCACCCATGAGTGATGCTGGTAGTGAGCGGATAAAGCCAACCGTATCGGTGATAATAACTTCTCGCTCACGGGGTAGGCGTAGGCGTCTGGTTGATGTATCGAGGGTTGCAAAGAGCAGATTCTCGGTAAGGACCTCGCTTTGCGTCAAAGCATTGAGGAGTGTTGATTTTCCAGCGTTTGTATAGCCTACAATCGAAATAATCGGTACACCGGCTTTCACCCGTCTTTGCCGACGTTGTTGACGATTGGTTGCCATTTCAGCTAACTCGCGCTCCAGCGCTGTAATACGGTCCCTGATTCTTCGTCGGTCGATTTCCAGTTTGGTTTCGCCCGGTCCTCGACCACCGATACCGCCCATTAATCGCGACATCTGAACACCCCGTCCACTGAGGCGTGGCAGAAGATATTTCAATTGTGCCAACTCAACCTGCACCTTGCCATCACGGCTAGCCGCCCTACGTGCGAAAATATCCAGAATCAGCTGGCTGCGGTCGATGACCTTGAGTTCCGTCATGGACGAGATGCTCCGCACCTGTGCGGGTGTCAGTTCCTGGTCAAAAATCAGTAAGGTCGCTCCACGTTGCAGGGCTCTGATAACAACTTCCTGAAGGCGTTCTTCTCCCATGAGGGTACGGGGATTAAGTTTTCGTGGTAGCTGTATGAATGTGTCCAGAACTTCAACCATGGCACTGCGGGCAAGCTCGGCCAGTTCCGTCAGGGAGTCTTCGGCCTCTTGGCGCTTGCCACCGGCGACAACTGATATAAGAATGGCGTATTCTTTCCCTTCTTTGCGAGGGAGGTCTGATGTGACCGCTTTGTCGAGGGAACGCTCTAGATCCGTAATAAATTCAGCACCAAAGTCTACTGCAGCCTGGAGCGGGGTCGGTGGGTGTACGGTGAGTGGTGCAGGAACACTGGCGAGGTGGGCCAGATGGACAATCGGTTGGCCACCCTTGCCAGGCCCAATGGCTGCAATCAGGTCGAGTCGTAGCAGTTTTAAGTCGGTGAGATCGTCTTCTGTGAGCGGTTCACCCTGCAGATGGGTATGAATAAGGCGAATGCCGCGTAAACGACGACGCCCGAGGGGAAAATCTTTCAGGTCATTAATCAAGAGGGAGCGTTCACTGCCGACAAGCACATCAACAATACTGCCATGACGGTCAATCAGAAGACCAATTTGACGGCGGAGGTCTAATGAAATTTCAAGCAGGCGTTGGGCGAGATCATGACTGCACCACTGGTCGGGGGGGACCCGACGACGAAAGAGCCGATTAAGGGCTGCTAGCTGTCCCTGCCGGAGTCCACTGAGGTTTCCCGTTGCTTCGCTGATGGCAGCCTCCGTTAAATACCGGTTACGTTGTAACCGGCATCAACGAAATGGACTTCACCGGTAACGCCACTTGCCAGTTCGCTTGCAAGGTAAAGGGCCGCCTTTGCCACTTCGTCCTGCGTAACGTTACGCTGGAGGGGGGCTCGCTGCTCAACGGTTGCTAGAATATGATTGAAGCCACCCACGCCGGCTGCTGCCAAGGTTTTTATTGGCCCGGCAGATATGGCGTTGACCCGAACAGCATCAGGGCCGAGGCCGGCGGCCAGATAGCGTACCGAGGCTTCAAGGGCCGCTTTTGCGACGCCCATGATATTGTAATTAGGGAACACCTTGTTGGCGCCATAATAGGTCATGGCTATGGCCGATGCGTTTCTACCAGCCATCAAGGGATGTGCAGCTTTGAGAAGAGCAATCAGCGAGTATGCGCTGACATCAAGAGCATTGGAAAAACCATCGCGCGTGGTTGAAAGGATCGAGCCCTTGAGCTCTTCTTTGTCAGCGAAAGCAACGGAGTGTACCAGGACATCAATACAGCCCCAGCGCTTGGTAATTTCATCCATAAGTGCTGCAATATCCTCGTCAGAGGTTACATTACACGACAGGACGCCGGCATTAATAGATGCGGCTAAGGGGGTTACGCGCTTAAGAAGAGCATCCCCCGCATAGGTGAGTATCAACTCGGCACCCTGTTCATGGAACAGGCGGGCGACGGACCACGCGATACTTTTTTCATTGGCAACACCAAGAACAAGAACTTTTTTACCGGATAAAAGCGGCATGCAATTCCTCCATCAGGATCTGCAGGTCTATAAATTTGTAAGGAACGCTCGACGTTCTGGAGAAGAGCAGTAGGAAAACGGGAGTCGTTTTACGCTTGTTGACGCAAGAATCAGTGTCACACAGCACAGGTAGCTATAGCATAGTGCCACTTAAATGGCAAACACGCAAAACCCGTGAAAAATGCTCTTAATCATGCTATAGAGTGAATATGCAACGCATAATTCCCATTGAATCGCCGTATTTTATCGCTGGGGCGTCCATGGACCAGCCCCCCGATTGGTCTGCACTGTTTGGTAATAACAATCCACTCGTTTTCGAGATAGGTTGTGGTATCGGTGACTTTGTTGTCGAGATGGCCAAAAGATCACCCAATCAGAACTTTATTGCTCTTGACTATTATAACAAAGGCTGTTTAAAGACCTGCCGTCGCGTGGAGCGGGCCGGACTCGAGAATGTTCGTGTTGTGCGTGATGAGGCGCGCTCGTTTATGATACGCTGCCTGCCTCCCGCCAGTCTTACAGCTGTCCACATCAACTGCCCTGACCCTTGGCCTAAGCGCTATCAGCGCAAGCGACGGCTTGTCAGCCAGCAGTTTGTAGATTTTCTATTGCCTTTTCTTAAGTCGGGAGCGCTCTTTAGTTTTACCACGGACTTCGATGATTATGGCATTGATGTTGCCTCTATGATGCATCGTCAGAAAGGCTGGAGTAATCTGTTGGCACCGGATTACTACCGTCATGATATCGAAGGGTTTCCCCGTACAAAATACATGTTAAAGTTTATGGGCGAGGGGAAAGAAATCTTTTTTGTGCAGTACCAGAAGGCCTAAAGGCTGAACCTGAGGTGATGCTATGAAGAAAGAAGAAACACGGCAACAGGTTAACCTTCTTTGTCCCCTGCCTGGTACTATGCGCAGCGAGGTGAAAGTTATTGTTCTGCTGTTGATTGCCTGCTTTCTTGCCATTATTGGTTCTCAGGTCGCCATTTGGTATCTTGAAGAGTCGATACAAGGGTTCTGGCTCACGGAGCTTATTTTCTTTAACCTGCCGATTCACTTTTGGATTTCGGGGCAGTTTCTGCCACTGCTCTTTATCTTCTTAAGTCTCCTCTTCAATATCTGGATGGACCGTCATGAGGTGCGACGGATGGAAAGTACAATTCGTTTCCGGGCACCAGGCCGTAAGAAAGGAGAGCTCTAACATGGGAAGCTCGGTTCAGCTGATTCCCTTAGGAGTTGTAGCGCTTCTGTTTTTGGTGCTGATGGTGAGCGGGTTACGAAGTAAGCTTCTGGCCGCCTCCGAATACGGATTCTCCGGTAGCTATAGTGGTCGTATGGGTAGTGGTGCTGCAATTGCTTCTAACTGGATGTCAGCCGCCAGTATTCTCGGCTTAGCTGGGCTTTTCTATCTAAAGGGGTATTATGCCATGGCATTTGTCATCGGATGGACCGGTGGCTATGTGCTCCTCCTTGTTCTCATGGCTACGCAAATCCGCCGTTTTGGTAAATACACCGCGCCTGATTTCGTTGGCTTTCGCTATGAGTCTTCCCTAGCTAGAAGTCTCGTAGCCCTTATTTCCATCGCTATTTCAGTTATTTATTGTGTTGCTCAGTTTCGTGGTATTGCCCTTTTAGTCGGTTGGCTGTTTGGCCTTCAGTATCAGGCTGCAGTTATAAGTGGTGCTGCTCTTTTACTCCTGTTTGTCATCATTTCAGGTACACTTGGTGTTGTGAAGAAACAGCGCCTGCAGTATGTCGTCCTCATTATCGCTTTTATTATCCCCCTCATGGTGATGAACTACCGCCAAGGGTTTTTCTGGGTCCTACCTCAGTTTGGGTATGGGCAGGCCATCACGACACTGCAAGAGCAGTTCGGTTTTTACTGGTCAGAGCCCTTTGCGTCAATCTCCATGTATCAATGGCTGGCTCTGTGCATAACATTGATGTTCGGTACCTGTGGACTGCCCCACGTCTTAGCGCGATTCTATCAGGCTCCCAGTATGCGTGATGCCCGCTGGGGTGTTGTCTGGGGGCTTTTCTTTATCTCCCTGATTTATTGGTCGGCGCCAGCGTATGGAGTACTTGCGCGCTTGTCTGATGCCCGCATGGGCAATGTTTTTAAAGCACCCAGTGCGGCAACGGCTGACCTTGTCACTTTGACTGCAGTTACTCAAGCTGGCCTGCCTGATGCTCTTGTCGGCTTATTGGTTGCCGGTGGTATGGCAGCTGCTTTCTACGCTGCATCAGGTCTGTTGCAGTCAGCCGCGACGGTTATAGCCCATGACCTGTTTCCCCTGATGGTCCGTCGTGAAGTCGGCGACCGTGAAAAAATTTCCCTCGCAAAGGGGATGCTGTTGGTTCTGGCCGTTGTGGTAATGGTACTGACGTTTTCACAACAGGGATTATTGGCAGAAATAGCTGCTGTTGCCTTCGCATTGGCAGGTAACACCATCTTCCCAGCTTTTTTTCTGGGTATCTGGTGGAGTAGGACAAATGCCCACGGCGTCGTAGCAGGGATGCTCACCGGTATACTGATAACAGCGGCAACTCCATTATTCGGCTCGATGATACCGCTAGTGGCTACACTATTTCCCCTTACTTCCTCGGCGTTTCTGGGGGCTCCTCTGGTGATGGTTGTTATGATTTTGGTCTCATCGCTAACGACACCACCTTCCGACACAATGGTGGAGTTCCTCATTAAGGATGTACATGACAGTGGTGTAAAATAATGGCGTTACTCTTGGCACAGCATACCAATGGTGCTGTCTGGGAAGGGGTTGTTGAGTTCACCGCAACCTACCGTAAGGCACTTATTGCCCATGCAGCAGCTACCTGTCCCCACAATATGGTTTCTTGCTTTGAAAAGGCTGAAGAGGACCTGTTGGCATTACAGGAAGAGCTCGCAAGGATTGTGATGCAGTTTGACCGCTGTCTCGAGCGCTTGACGCTGGTGACAGCACCAACCGACCTGCGTCGCCTGTTGGCGGAAGGGTATGACCAGATGTACCGGCACTTTAACCTTTTTCGCTCTCCTTTAGCCTGTTTTGAAATGTCATCCCGTTTGATTTTTAACTATGGTGCCCGTGTCGCGGCTTTATGTGAAAAGCAAACACCCCTTCCTGTTTTTTCTTTACTGGCACTTGGGCCTGTGGGGCGTAATGAAGCAACCCGTTTTTGCCGTGTGCAGTTGTTACTCGTTACAGAGGATGGGGTCAGCGCCGAACAGCAAGAACAACTCGGGACAACCTTGGTGAGTTGGATGCGCGCTGGTGGAATAGCACTTGACGAGGGTGTTTCGCCTTTACACAGCCACTGGCGGGGAAATCTCAGCCAATGGCGAGACCGTTTTGCCCAAGCCCGGGACCAGCGTGACCGCAGCGGTTTGGTTGAACTGCTTCGTCTGGCAGACCAACGTATGATGGCTGGAGATGCAGCACTTGCTGGACGTTTTGCCGAACTCTGCCTTGAATCCTTACGGCCTAGGGAGATTGTGGGGAATCTTGCTGACCGAAGTCTTATGCTTACAAACGGCCTCTCGCTTTTAGGTAAGTTGAAAGTTGAGCGTAGCGGTGCCTATCAGGGGCTATTCCCCCTCTTGGACCACGCGTTACTTCCCCTTGCATCAGCAGTATCCGCACTTGCCATCATGTATCGTATTGAGCGGATCGGAACGCCGGAGCGCATCAAGCGGATGGTTGAGGCTGGTTTGATGGCGGTCGAGTTGGGTGAGCGCGTCTTGCAGGCTTGGCAGTGCTTTTCGGAGCACCGTCTCATGTTGGAGCAGCAGGCTTCAGTGGGAGAAGATTGTAGGGACATTCTGCACCTGAACCCTGTTACGGTTGACCCCCTTGAGGAGGGTCGACTCGTTAGGGCACTTGAGACCATTACCGATCTGCAGCGTTTCTTACATGCCTGTTACGGGAGCTATGCGTGAGTTCTGTGCCAACCATAGCGCTCTCTAGCGGCTCGCTTTTTACGCTACCACTGGCCCGCTCTTTCGAGCTGGCTCGAGACGCTGGCTTTGATAGCGTAGAACTTATTATTAATCAGGATTTTCAGTGGAAAAACCCCTTGAAATTGGTTCGCTCACTCCAGGAAATTATCCCAATTTCCTCGATACATGCACCATTTATGCCTCTTGAGGGGTGGGGCGGACCGATTCAGTCCCTTGAACAGAGTATTGATCTTGCAGCTGATGCCGGTATTCCGCTGGTTAACTTCCACCCACCTTCCTGGATGGGGTTGGAGATTGGTTTCTGGCGATGGCTTTACCGTATTCGTGATTTCCAGAAAGAAGTTGGTCGTAACAATCAGGTTGTTGTTACGATTGAAAATATGCCGTGGGTCGGCCGATTTAAGATGAATCCCAACATCCTTTCGGGCACACGCGATATGATAGAATTCATAAGGGATCACAATCTTTTTCTGACCTTTGACACGACCCATATAGGATCCGGTGAGGCTAACTTCATCAGTGACTTCTATCAATTTTTCGAGAGTGGTCGCATCAGAAATATTCACTTTTCTGATTACGGTTTTGATCGAGAGCATTTAATCCCGGGACATGGCTATTTGCCCTTGACGCGTTTCTTGAACCACCTGCACACGAATGATTATGCTGGAAGCATTACACTTGAAATAGATCCCCGGGAGCTACCGAAGGATGAAGATGCTATATTGCTGAGTTTGAAAGAATTACAGACGTATATGCGTGTTGAGACGGGGCTTTTAACACGGGAGGTTATGCAGGTGTATGATTACGAAGCTGAAAATGCCCTTGAAGTAGCTTGACGTTCTCCCCCTCTGAAAGAGGAGGATTCTTGGGAACACCGGCTTTACAC
>CAYVYW010000017.1:0-33226 GCA_964456065.1 uncultured Geobacteraceae bacterium | reverse complement strand
ATCCTCCACCGCCACGATTCCTGATATATTATGCTGATCCATAATGCCGGCCATAACCACAAGAGAATCACTGGGAGCACAGGTGACAGGCGCACGGGTTACGAGGTAGTCCACGGCAATAAAGTAGAAACTTTCCTGACTGATGGCGATATCGGCCATGCCTGCCTCCTTCTCTTGTGGTGCCACCATAAGACCATGAAGCACGTTTTAACAGTATAGCGCGTACCGGTACTGCTTACAAGATTATGACACGTTGCATGTCATGGCTATACATTATGCCGCAGGATCAGAACCTGGCGCCACCTCAGCTTCATGCCGGTAACCACAGTGGGGACAGACTGCAGCCGCTTGCTGTCCCGGCCGTACCATGGCGCTGGTCACAATCCCCGTCGGCACAGCAATAATACCATAACCCACCACCATCAAAAAAGAGGCCACCATCTGCCCCAGGGGGGTCTGGGGAGCTATGTCGCCATAACCGACCGTGGTCATGGTCACAATGGCCCAGTAGATGCTTTTGGGAATACTGGTGAAGCCGCTTGCAGCTCCTTCAATCAGGTACATCATGCTTCCCACAAAGACGACAATCGTAAGTACCGTGGAAAGAAATACCACAATCTTGTGGCGGCTACGCTTAAGAGCCCCCCATAAGACGTTCCCCTCGCCTAAGAACTGTACCAGATTCAAAATACGGAAAATACGCAGCACCCGTAGGATACGGATGGTGGCCAGAAAATGCAGGCCCGGCGCAAAGAGGGCCGCATAGGTCGGAATGATGGCCAGAATATCAATGATGCCGAAAAAACTGCCGGCATAGCGCATGGGACGCCGTGCACTATAGAGCCTGAGCAGATATTCAGCACTGAAAAGTATGGTGATCAGCAGTTCAGCCCAGTACAGGATATTACCGATTGAGGCATGTATGCCGGGAATACTATCCAGCATTACCAAGGCAACCGACAGCAGAATTAAAAAAATCAGCACCAAGTCAAAGGCACACCCTATTTTGGTGTCCGACTCAAAAATAATCCTATATATGCGCTCCCTCATGGCATGCAGCTGCGGCTCCATAGCTCCCCCTTGGACAAGATCCATTACTCCCACGGTAACACCGTACCGTGGGAGTATAGCTTATTTATTCAGTGCCTCAAAGGGTAAGCATGGGGTTAGTGGCTGAAGTAATGGGCGTTCATCAAAAGATGTAACCCTATACTGGCTGCATAGCCAAGGGCAATAGCCCAGGTCCACTTTAAGTGAGCCCCAAAGGTATAAATTCCCCTGGCTGATCCCATTAAAGCCACGCCGGCTGCCGAGCCGATGGAGAGCAGACTGCCGCCGACACCGGCGGTCAGGGTTACCAACAGCCACTGGCCGTGACTCATCTGCGGATCCATGGTTAAGACCGCAAACATGACCGGAATGTTATCTATAATGGCCGAGAGTATACCGACAAGCACGTTAGCCGTGGTATGCCCAAGCCCATCATACATAAACGTGGAAACCTGTGCTAAATAACCAAACTGACTGAGACCGCCGACACAGAGGATAACACCGTAGAAGAACAACAGGGTGTCCCATTCCGCCTTGGCAATCTTGCGGAAGAGATCAAACGTCTCGTGCTGGTGACCGGTAACGTCTAAGGGGTTATCACCGGATAAGAGACGATGCTCTTTTTTCTTCAACCAGTAGGAGAAGAAGGAAAGATAGCCCATGCCCAACATCATGCCGACGGCAGGTGGCAGATGCAGGAAGTTATGGAAAGAGACCGCTGTCACAATGGTCAAAAGGAACAGGACAATAATCCGTCGAGAACCCAACTTCATGGTAATGCTTTCCCCCATTACCGACGGCTTATCGTTGGGTACCGCCAGACTCATAATAACAGCCGGTACCAACCAGTTCACCACCGATGGAACAAAAATGGCAAAGAACTCAAAAAAAGCGACCTTCCCTTTTTGCCAGACCATCAAGGTCGTGATGTCGCCAAAGGGTGAAAAAGCACCGCCGGCATTGGCCGCCACGACGATATTAATACAGGCCATGGCCACAAAACCTGTATTGGTTCCCCCAACAGCCATGGCAACGGCACCCATCAGCAGTGCAGTGGTGAGGTTATCTGCCACCGGAGAGATGAAAAAAGCTAAGATTCCCGTTGTCCAGAAAATAGTCCGCAGGGTGTAGCCCTTATTCACAAGCCAGGAACGGAGTGCCTGAAATACATTACGCTCTTCCAGAGCGTTAATGTAGGTCATGGCCGCCAGTAAAAAGAGGAAGAGTTCGGCATATTCCGTTAAATTATGCAGTATGGCAGCATGGGCATGGTCAGGCTTACCCAAGCCCTGGTACGTGACCGCCACCAATACCCAAATAATCCCCGCAGCCACCAAAACCGGCTTACTTTTTCGCAAATGCAGTTTTTCTTCCACAATCACCAGGGCATAGGCCAGAACAAATAAAACCAGAGCTAAGATTGCCAGGGGAGAACTGACCAGGTGCAGCACCGTCCCCGCTTCAGCAGCAAAGGCCGGCGCCACAAAAACCAAAGAAGCCACTAGGGCAGATAGGACAGCAACCATACGACATCCTTTCAAACGTCAAGCTCAAAAGACGAAAAAACGTCTCTTCAGCAAATACCAAACAGATCAAGCACACCAGACACATAACGAGACCGCAAAGCGTCTGTTAAAGATCGGTGGAGACTTATAGGGAGGCTATGACGAAAAAAGATGCGGGTGGAGCGCGGCTTTGGGAAGGCCTATGAAACTGCTGAGAGGTTCCTGCGTTGTGAGGGGTAAGGAAAAATGTAGACACATGCTGTATATCGGCATGGAAGATCGGTATGACCGCATGGTCGAGGGTTGTGGCTTTTCTGGTCTCCTTTAGCTGGCAGACCGATGCAACCGGACACTCATAGGTAAAATTACTGACGGCCTCCGTTGAAAAGGATAACGGAGTAATCAGGGTGAGTATCAGTATCAGGCTCTGGGCTAAGCGCCTGATGGATATGCGTGGTGTGGATAGCGTCATAGCGACTACTCCAGCCGGGTCAGTTACAGCTGACCCGGCTGATACATCCTTTTTAATGCGTGAAATATCTGGCATTGATGAACAGATGGGCAACAATACTGGCGATGTAGCCAAGGGCTACGGCCCAGCTCCACTTGAGATGCCCACCAAAGGTATACACGCCGCGAGCCGCCCCCATCAAAGCCACGCCGGCTGCCGATCCGATGGAGAGCAGACTGCCGCCGACACCGGCGGTCAGGGTTACCAACAGCCACTGACCGTGACTCATCTGCGGATCCATGGTTAAGACCGCAAACATGACCGGAATGTTGTCAACAATAGCTGACAGCAAACCTATCATAACGTTAGCCGTAGTATGCCCAAGACCTTCATACATAAACGTGGAGACCTGTGCTAAATATCCGAACTGACTGAGACCGCCGACACAGAGGATAACACCGTAGAAGAACAACAGGGTATCCCATTCTGCCTTGGCAATTTTGCGGAAAAGATCAAAAGCTGAATGTTGGTGTCCGGTCACGTCTAAGGGGTTATCACCGGAAAGCTGACGGTGTTCCTGTTTTTTCAGCCAGTAGGCAAAAAAGGAAAGATAGCCAAGACCGAGCATCATACCGACGGCCGGGGGCAAGTGCAGGAAGTTATGAAAACAGACTGCCGTCACGATGGTGAGCAAAAACAGCACCATGATCCGCTTGGCCCCAAGCTTCATGCTAACGGCTTCATCAGCAACATCCGGTTTTTCCTTCGCTACCGAGAGGCTCATGATGGCTGCCGGGATGATCCAGTTCAATAAAGCCGGTATAAAAATGGCAAAGAACTCAAAGAAATCGAGTTTTCCTTTTTGCCAGACCATCAAGGTGGTGATATCACCAAAGGGGGAAAAAGCACCGCCGGCGTTGGCACCCACCACGATATTAATACAGGCGACAACAACAAAAGCTCTGTTCGAACCACCGACAGCCATGGCCACAGCCCCCATCAGGAGTGCTGTCGTCAGGTTGTCTGCCACCGGCGAGATGACAAAGGCCAAAAAACCCGTTAGCCAGAAAACCGTTCTGAGTGTAAACCCCTTATTAACCAACCAGGAGCGCAGCGCCCGGAAAGCATTACGCTCTTCCAGGGCGTTTATATAGGTCATGGCAGCAAGCAGGAAAAGGAAAAGTTCTGCATATTCCGTAAGGTTACCAAGGATTGCACCATGAGCGTGGTCAGGTTTACCCAACCCCTGATAGGCAATGGCCACCAGAACCCAAATAATACCGGCAGCAACAATAACCGGCTTACTTTTACGCAGGTGAAGGTTTTCTTCCAGAATAACAAGGGCATAGGCACCAACAAAGAGTATCAGGGAGAAAATCCCCAGGCCCGTTGTTGTAAGGTTTAAAATGGCACCCCCACCACCACTTGCAAAAGCGGTCAAGGGGCATAAAAGAAGCATGAGTATAGGGACGACTATACGATACATATCTTGTCCCTCCGGGAACAGGTTAATTATGATGCTGTGGGCGCAGCGTCTTTTTTCTTACGACCCCAGACAATAGGATGAGCCTGACGTTTAATGATAAAATCAATAATCAACTTCAACCAGATGGTCGACCCGGCATAGGCGTTCCAGCCACCAAAAGAATCAAACGGCCCAATCAGAATACCGCTAAGACCAAACAGCAACACCCCTACAATGATATAGAGAGCAAAAAGCCCCGCCACAAGATTGACAATACCCGTAATAGGCGCCCATTTTTGGGGGTTAGCAGGCGGTAGCCCTTTTTTCAGCGCCACATCACTATAATCTTTTTTAATAAAAATGCGATACGCTCTGCGCAGCCAGAAAAAAACCATCGGGAAGAGAGCAATAAAGAGTATAAGAATCATGGCGGTTGAGGTGTCGAACATCATAGCAGCAACTCCAATCGGTAAGATGATTCCTTCTATACGACCACCGGCGACTTGACAACGCTTTTATGTACAAGCCCCGCCGAAAACCGGCGGGGCTTGTGGTGGAACAACGACTGACGCATCAGTCTTTTACGACCTTAGTGTGCACCTTCCACCGTCTTGGCAGCACCACGCGGGGTGCGGACATCTTCAACCAAGTGCTGGATATGCTCCGGACATGCCGGGGTAACCTTGCTGACAATGTAGGCGACCAGGAAGTTAGTTAAGGCACCGATGGTACCAAAAGCTTCCGGAGAAATACCGAAGAATGGATTCGGCTTACCACCGATAAGTCCCAGATAATCCGTTCCTTTGATGAAGAAAATACCTTTGTGCGCAAAAACATAGAACAGGGTAACGAAAAGACCCGCCAGCATACCGGCAATGGCGCCTTCTTTGTTCATGTTCTTGTTAAAGATACCCATCATCAAGAGCGGGAAGATGGTACTTGCAGCAATACCGAAGGCCAAGGCAACCGTACCGGCAGCAAAACCCGGAGGGTTCAAACCAAGGTAACCGGCAACAATGATAGCAAATACCATCGAAACCTTACCAGCCATCAGCTCACCCTTCTCGGTTAAGTCAGGCATGAAGATGTTTTTCATGAGGTCATGGGAGAAGGCTGCAGAGATCGCCAGAAGCAGACCGGCTGCCGTGGATAGTGCAGCTGCAATACCACCGGCTGCAACCAGCGCGATGACCCAGTTCGGGAGCAGTGCAATTTCAGGGTTTGCAAGCACGATAATATCGGCGTTAACAGTCAGCTCGCTTCCCTTCCAACCGGCTGCAGCAGCTTTGTCATTAAAGGCCTGATTCTTACTCTTATCGTTATAGTACTGGATACGGCCGTCGCCGTTTTTGTCCTGCCACTTCAAGAGGCCGGTTTTTTCCCAACGACCAACCCAGGCTGGCTTATCAGCATAGGCCAAAGAACCTTCAGGAGCGAAAATATCGCCACCTGTTTTGATTGCCGGCGTCATGGTGGTATGCAGGTTGTAACGAGCCATAGCGGCAACTGCCGGAGCCGTTGTATAGAGAATGGCGATGAAAACCAGTGCCCAGCCAGCAGAAGAACGAGCGGATGCAACGGTTGGAACCGTAAAGAAACGGATAATAACGTGGGGCAGACCTGCCGTACCAACCATCAGGGAGATGGTGTAGACGAACATGTTGAGCTTACTGCCCGGCATCGCGGTGGTGTACTTACCAAAACCAAGATCCGTAACAACCTGGTCAAGTTTGGTGAGCAGTGCGGTGTTGATACCCACCAGGTCAGATCCGAGACCAAGCTGCGGAAGCGGGTTGCCGGTCAGCTGGAACGCGATGAAAACTGCCGGGATGGTATAGGCAAGAATCAAAACGCAGTACTGAGCAACCTGGGTATAGGTAATCCCTTTCATACCACCGAAAACGGCGTAACTGAAAACGATGGCCATACCGATGTAGATACCCATGTCATTGGAAACACCCAAGAAACGGGAGAAGGTAACACCAACACCGGTCATCTGACCGATGATGTAGGTAATGGACATAACGAGAAGACAGACAACGGAGACCGCTGCTGCCGTCTTGGAGTAGTAACGCTCCTGCACGAAGGAGGCAACGGTGAATTTACCGAACTTCCGCAGGTAAGGAGCAAGCAGACAGGCCATCAGAACGTAGCCGCCGGTCCACCCCATCAGGAAGAGACCACCGCCGTATCCCATGTTTGAAATCAAACCGGCCATGGAGATGAATGAGGCCGCTGACATCCAGTCAGCAGCAGTTGCCATACCGTTGACGATCGGGGGAACCCCGCCACCGGCTACGTAAAATTCACTGGTGCTGCCAGCCCGAGACCAAATTGCGATACCGAAATAGAGCGCAAATGACAGGCCGACGACGATATAGGTTAAGGTTTGAAGTTCCATGTAGCATGCCTCCCTTATTCTTCGTGAACGTCGAACTTCTTGTCAAGTTGACCCATCAGCTTCGCAAAAATGAAGATAAGGGCAACGAAAATGAACATTGAACCCTGGTGTGCAAACCAGAACCCAAGGGGGAAGCCCCCAAGACTCATGTTGTTGAATGCTTCAACGAACAGAATACCGAACCCGTAGGAAACGATAAACCATACGCCGAGAATGCCGGCCAGCAGCTTAAGAACCGCTTGCCAATATGCTTGTCCTGACTTATCCATACCTGCCTCCTCTGCAATGTACTTTCACTGTCGTGGTACAAAAGGTACCGTTTCAAAAATGTTCCGCGCTATCTCCGGGATCCTGGCCGATTTCCTCCTTTCCCTGATGAAGGTGGGAACGCCCCCCTTCCTGCCTGTCCTGCCCCGGTGCTGAATCTATACTGCTGTATCGTTTCGGGCGGCTGCCTGTTCTTCAGGCATAGGCCCGCGAGTACCCAAACTGTCCTGACAACAACTCAGCCCCCTCCAACATGGAAGGAATAATTTCCTGTTCAAGCCGCTCTGATACCAATCTGATTGAGGGGACCAGCATGGTAAGGGCGCCCACCACCTTACCGGCATAGTCCCGAATGGCAACGGCGACGGTTACAACGCCATCACCGAATCCGCCAACATCAACGGCCACACCTTTACGACGGATTTCAGCCAACTCATCACGGAGTTCTTGGGGGTCAGGAAGCCCTTTGTTACCCCTCTTTTTACTGTAAAGTCGCTCCAGCAGATCCAAAGAGCTAACGGACTTAATGGCTTTACCGGCTGCATTGGTGAAGAAGGGGAACCGCTGCCCCACCATTTCACCGGCCTGAATGTGGTGGACGGTATCAACAACATCGAGGAAAAAAACCTCTTCGCGATCTAAAACCGCAAAACTAACCGCTTCAGCATGTTTTTTTGCCAAACCTTCCATAATGGGCCGCACAATACGCAGCATGTCTGCATTCTTCAGAATGCGTTGCGCCATACCAAAGGAGTGAAGCCCAAGCCGATAGGACGAAGACTGTGCATCGCGCTCAATCAACCCCTTCTGCTCCATGATAGTCAGCATAGCCACAACCTTATTACGGTGTAACTTGAGTTTCTTGGCGAGACTCTGAACTGTCTTGGCCTCATCAACAGCGGCCAGGGCATCCAGCAGTTCAATCGCCTTGGCAACGGCTTGAAATGAACGTCCCTGTTTTTCCTGTTCCATGGCCGACTCCGCTTTAAATAAAATGTTATTTTAAATTTACCATTTATTTTTTGCGTAAACTTTTAATACAGCGTTTTGATTCTGTCAACCCTCTTTTTTGCAAATGCGCAACTTAGTTTTTATATGTAATAATTTTAGTCACTTAGATTTTTAAAACTACTCAAAAATTTACTGTGCTGCGCCCCACGTATCATCATAAAACACAGAAAAAACCTACCGCTGTTTATGCCATTCTTGATATTTTTTTGATACTTATTTATCTCGAAAAATCTAAGGTTGTCCTCAATAAGGTAACTATCGTTATATTTTATGAGTCATTTTGTTCGCAACAAAGCTGCTCATGCCATGTTCCCCTGTTACTGTCAGCGAAATATGCCGCCATCTCTTTATAAGGCGCTTTACAACAGACGAGGGTGGAGCTCCCAACGCAAAAACCCCCTGAAGGCTGTGACACCTTCAGGGGGCTCTATAGAGATAGCGCAGGAGCTCTTTAAAAAGAGCGTTTCTCGATATTGTTACTTCGGCATGGGGCAGTACATGTTGCCATAGGGACGCAGACTTTTGGGGAGAACCTTTACAAACGGTACTGCCATGACTTCCTGGAGGTCAAAACCAAAATCCTGACAGTAATCACGCAGGAGCCCCCTTAAAAGTTCCGTATCTTGGGCATCCAAGGGGAAAACCCCAACCTCTTTCGCCAGGCGTCCCTCTTCAACACCACCGCGAACATAAATGGTACCACCATGCATACCCGTACCCAACAAATAACCATGGGGAGGATTTTCTGCCGGAGCATCGCTGCAGTAATTTAAAAGGACCAAAACACCGCCCGCCATATACTCACCAAAAAAATCGCCCGCCTTACCACCGGCAATCAGAACCGGCTTATTGTCATGGTACGACTTCATATGGATACCAACGCGATAGCCGACATCTTTTTTAATATGGAGGCGACCGCCACGCATACCGTATCCCAAAACATCTCCAGCATGACCGTGCACGATAACCTTACCGGCGTTCATGGTGTTACCGATATTGTCCTGACCATTTTCATTCACCACAATCGTCGCCCCGTTCATAAAGGCACCGAGATCGTTGCCGGGGACACCATTGATAGTGATGGTAACCGCTTTATTAATACCATCACCGATGAAGTACTGACCGTTGACATTGGTAAGTGTAATTGCACTGGCACCACCGTCAACAGCATTACGGACCATCTTATTCAAGTCTTTATAGTAGAGCCCTTGGGCGTCAATCGTCGTCATTACAGCACCTCCCCTTCCATCGGAACGATGACCGGCTCACCACCACGGGGTGACCAGATTCTGGTCGGCTGCGGGCATATTTCCCGAATCGCAGCCTCCTCCGAAGCCATATAGACCATATCCTCATACTCAGCACAAACCAGTGGCCGCAACTTAACCCGGTCGTTCAGGCCAATCAGTCCCTTGTTGCTGGCGAACAGGATGGCAAACGGTCCGTTTAACAGCGCACTGCCATACACCTGACGAATAGCCGTATAGAGTTTACGCTGTTCTTCCGGCATCTGGTCAATCAGCGACCAAAATGGTGGTGCCAATGCCGTACAGGCCAGAGCCGGTGGCAGACCATGTTTACGAATCAGCAGGTCAAGGGTATACGCCACGACTTCCGTATCGGTCAGCATGGTACAGAGATACCCATACATTTCCAGGTAACGCTTATTAATACCATAGGAGGAAATCTCACCGTTATGCACGATGGACCAATCCAGTAAAGTAAAGGGGTGTGCTCCGCCCCACCAGCCAGGCGTATTGGTCGGGAAACGGTTATGGGCCGTCCAGATATGGCCGCTGTACTCCTCTAAACGGAAGAAATCAGCAATTTCCTCGGGGAACCCTACCCCTTTAAAGGCACCCATATTTTTTCCTGAAGAAACCACAAAAGCCCCATCGACCTCATGGTTGATAGTCATAACATGGTGTACAATAATATCCTCTTCTGTCTTACCCTGGTACGCCACCATTTCCTTATACTCATCGGTTTCACGCGGCAGAGCAAAGTAGCGCTTGAAGAGCGGAGGATTACTGATGGCCTTGGTACGGCGAGTCGGTATGACCTCCTGCATTTCAATCTGGAAGTTCTCCCCCAGATACTCCTCAGTCAGCTGTTTGGCCGCCTCGTTTTCGTACATGAGATGGAAGGCGTAGAACTCTTTAAAGTCGGGATAGATGCCATAGGCACCGAAACCACCCCCTAAACCGTTCCCCCGGTCATGCATCAGCGCAATCGACTTCATGATGACTGAGCCTTCAACGCGGCGCCCTTTCCGGGAGATAAAGCCGGTCAGACCACAGTTGGATATATCCTTCTCATAGAAGAGTTTCGATAATTGGTTCATGGTATCGCTTCCTTATCGGGTGGCATCGCCACCACGGTCGTTCTCTGCTTTTTAGTGCCCGCCGCCATGACCACTAAAGGTGGGACGCGGCCACTGATAGCCCCGCTCACCAAAAAGTTGCCGGCGAATGGCATGGTCGAGATGGATAAAACCAAAATCGGGCAACAACAGACTGTCTTCAAACGGGGTTACATCCACCCGGTTTTTGATTAAGCCGGAGAAAATACCGGCCCGGTCTACATCACCCACCAAAACGGCTCCTGCCAGGCGACCATCTTTGTCCAGCACAATTTTACGGTACTGATAATTTTCGACATCCTGATAGGTTAAAATCCGATAGTCATCGGGATTCGTCGGATTGGTAACCCCCATGGAAATGGTAGAGACCTTAAAAAACTCAATAGAGTTCATGGCCAGGCCGCCCTCATAGAGCTTTTCACCACCGGCCATGGCGGTACCGGCCACATCACCCTGAATATAGGCATCAGGCCAAATCGGCATCGGGTTCTTTTGCCCACTGAAGAAGTCAGCTGCTTCCGCAACATCCCCGGCCGCATAGATATCGGGATGGCTGGTGCACATCTGATTATCAACCACAACCCCCCGATTGACCTGCACACCGCTCTCCTTAAGGAAGGATGCTGCCGGACGAACACCAATTGCCACCACGACGGTATCACACGGCACCGTCTCACCGGAGCGCAACGTCACACCGGTAATGGTCCGCCCTTCGCCTTCAATACGGGCAGCAGTCTCCTCGGTGATAACGTCAATCCCGTTGGCACGCATTTTACGGGCAACAATCTTACCCGCCGGACGGTCAAAGGCTGATGACAGCACTCTGTCAGCCAATTCCAGGACGGTAACACGCTTATCCAGCAGATTAAGTCCCTCTGCTGCTTTGAGACCAATCAAACCGCCGCCGATAACCACCGCACGGTCAATATCAGCTGCCACAGCCTTCAGGCGGGCTGCGTCGTCCCAAGTGGTAAAGGTATAGACTCTGGTTTTGCCCTCCATCCCCTCGATGGGCGGTACAAAGGGATCACCGCCGGTGGCAATCAGAAGTTTGTCATAGGGGATCTGCTCGCCGCCACTGGTGGTCACACGATGCCCTTGCGCATCAACGGCTACCACCTCCGTATTCAAACGTAACGTGACGTTATGCTGATCATAGAAAGAGTCAGGAATATAGGGCATCCCCTTCTCCGTAATCAAACCACCCAGCAAATAGGAAATTAACGGGCGACCATAGGCCGGGTACTGTTCTCGGGAGAGCATGGTAATCTCTCCGTTGGCATCCAAAGCCCGAATGGCACGAACTGCGCCGATGGCTGCTACGGAGTTACCAATAATCAAGTAGCGCATGGTTATTCCCCCTCCCGGTAGACCAGGGCCCGGTTCGGACAGGCGGCTACGCAGGCCGGTGTCTGACGATCGGGGCACAGATCACACTTGTTGGCTTTTTTCTTCTTAAGGTTGCGCTGAAGGGCACCATAGGGACAGGCCATCACGCAGGACCAGCAACCAACACACTGGCGGGTATCAATCAAAACCCGTCCATCCGGTTGTTTCTGGATGGCACCGGAAATACAGGCCTGTAAACAGTCCGGCATATCACAGTGACGGCAGGTAGTGGAGACCGTAATGGCACCACCGTCGCGCTCCTCCACCGTACAACGGGGGATCTGACGCTCAGGCTCATGCAGGTACGCCTTAATCGGGTCCTTCGAGAGCGAGTGTTCGGTAACGCAGGCCACCTCGCAGAGGTGACAGCCGATACAGGCTTCTTCAATAGAATAGATTCGTTTCATAGCCTTTACTCCCCTGCCGGGATAACACCCAGCAAGTACATATCCTTCTCACTCAGGTCAACGGCGCGCAGCTTATAGCGGTTACCACGGAGCGACTCCAGGGCGTTCAGCCCCATCCCGCCGAGGATTTCCTGCATCTCATGGCTCCAGGCCTTGACCAGGTTCACCAGCTTCTCAGCACCAACTTCAGGGTTTAGTCGTTTAGCGAGGTACGGGTTGTTGGTTGTGATACCCCAGGGACACTTACCGGTGTAGCAGCGCTGACAGAGCGTACAGCCCAGTGCCAGGAGGGTTGATGTCCCCAGGTTGATGGCATCGGCCCCCATGGCGATGGCCTTAATGGCATCGCCGGAATTACGCACGCCACCACCAACCACGATGGAAACCTGATTTCTGATCCCCTCGTCACGCAGACGGGCGTCAACGGCGGCTAACGCTAATTCCATCGGAATACCGACGTTGTCACGGATAACCTGTGGCGCCGCACCGGTCCCTCCCCGGAAGCCGTCAATGGTAATAATATCCGCACCGGCTCGAGCCACACCGGAAGCAATGGCGGCCACGTGGTGAACGGCGGCGATTTTAACGGAAACCGGCTTGGTATAATCGGTCGCTTCTTTCAGTGCATAAATCAACTGCCGCAAATCTTCAATGGAGTAGATATCATGGTGCGGTGCCGGCGAGATGGCATCGGACCCCTCTGGAATCATCCTGGTTTCAGAGATGGCCGGATTTACCTTTTCGCCCGGCAGGTGACCGCCGATACCCGGCTTGGCCCCTTGACCGACTTTGATTTCAATGGCAACACCGGCATTCAAATACTGTTCGGATACACCAAAGCGGCCTGAAGCAACCTGTACCATGACATTTTTGCCATACTGATAGAGGTCTTTATGCAGTCCACCTTCACCGGTGTTATAGAGCGTGCCCAATTCGGACGCTGCCATAGCCATGGCACGGTGCGCATTCAGGTTGAGAGCACCATAACTCATGGCCGAGAAGATGAAAGGGTACTCCATCTTGATCTGGGGAGTTAAGGTGGTTTTCAAAACCGGCTTGCCGTCCGGGCCCGTTCCAACCTCAACCTGGTCAGGCTTCTTACCGAGATAGGTTCTCAGCTCCATCGGCTCACGCAATGGGTCGATGGATGGGTTGGTTACCTGGGAGGCATCCAGAAGCAGGTGGTCCCAGTAGATTTTATACGGCTGCGGATTCCCCATGGCCGCCAACAAAATGCCACCCGTGTCTGCCTGGGCATACAGGTTTCTGATATGGGCGGTTGACCACGAAGCGTTATCCTTAAAGGTTTCAGGATTTTTATTGATGACAATGGCACCGGTCGGGCAGAGTGCCGAACAACGGCGGCAGCCGATACACAGTGAGCTGTCCTCCACCAGAGCATCAGCCTCATCAAGATAGCGGTGTACCTCATAGGCACACTGCCGCTCGCAGACCTTACAGCGGATACATTTTGGATCGCTGCGCTCGACGATAAACTCGTTCAAGGACTCGTTAACTGATTTATAGAGCACGTTCACTACCTCCCCCGCCCAGCGGGTTTCTTCTGCTACATTTTTTAAGGCTTCATACGATACGGCACACAAAAACTGCTACCCACAAAGAATATGAGCAGTTGTATACAGCAAAGGTTGTGCCAAGAGTTTGCATGAGGCGATACGACGCACCATCATAACGCCAAGTGTTGAGAACCGTACGAAAGATAGGGTATGCTACCCCCATGGGTCGCCTCCCCCCAAACAGCATCACAGGCTGACAAGAGTTACTCAATGGGTACACAATATACACAAATGGTAACTTTGTCACTATTTCTACACTAAAGGCCGAGAAAAAGTGAATTCAAACCAGCCCTGATAGTGTACCATCCACACCAAAGAACCTGTCGATGGCCCGTGGGCATGTTTTTGATGCGGCACTAGGCCCATAGACCACAAAAGCGCCCAGACAAGGAATCGTCATGACCAATCAGGAACTCGCAACCATAACCAGCATGGACCGCTCGACCATTCCCCCCGAAGGGAATGCCACCTATAACAGCTTGATTCACTGCGACTCACCCTACCTGCTACAACATGCTAAAAACCCGGTACGTTGGCGCCCCTTTGATCCTGCACTGCTGACCCTGGCCAAGGAATGCAATCGGCCACTCTTTGTGTCCATAGGATATGCCACCTGCCATTGGTGTCATGTTATGGCCCATGAATGCTTCGAAGATGAAGAGGTTGCCGACCTCCTAAACAATGCCTTCATCCCCGTAAAGGTTGACCGGGAGGAACATCCCGACCTCGATGCGTATTGCATGGCAGCCTTGACAGCCCAGACTGGCCAGGGAGGCTGGCCCCTGAACTGCTTTATGGATACTGATGGTCGCCCCTTTTATGGTATTACCTACCTGCCTCCCCGGGCACAGGGAAGCAGGCCGGGACTGGTGGAACTCCTTGAAAACATTCACCGGGTCTGGTCTAAAAATCCTGCGGCTATTGCTGAAAATGCTGAAAACATACGGCTTGCCATTACCCCTCGCCGTAGCTCCTCGGCAGCGCTGGTTCCAGAAGCAATACAGGAGCAGATCCTTCGCGCCCGACGTCATGCCGACAGTACCCTTTTAAAACGTTATGACGTACAGCACGGCGGATTCGGAACGGCACCGAAATTCCCGATGCCCCCTTACCTTTATTACTGCCTGACCCATCCCGATGAGCGCTTTGTCACCATGGCTGTTACGACTATCGACACTATTTTCAAAAGTGGCAGTTATGATCAACTTGCCGGCGGTGTACACCGCTACGCAACGGATCCGGCCTGGCAGATCCCCCACTTTGAGAAGATGCTGTATGATCAAGCACTGGTCTGTTATTGCGCAACCCTCGCCCATGAGCGCACTGGCCATCCCTCCATGCTGGCCTGTGCAGAGGGTATTGCCATGTTCTGCAAACATCAGCTTCTGGCCCCGGATGGCACATGGTACAGCGCACTGGATGCCGACAGCGAAGGGGAGGAAGGGACATATTACCTGTGGCGATACCATGAAATACTGGCACTCTTCGGTGAGAAGCTCGGCCGTGAAGTGGCTGACTACTTTGCCATACCGCCAGCGGGACTTTTGCACCTTGCCGGTAAGGCCACACTCCATCCGTTGGCCCAGGACGGTCCACCACCTGCCTGGTACCGTGAGGTGACGGGCGTCCTCTTGACCCATCGTCAGAAACGGGAATTACCACTCATAGATACCAAACGACTCACTGCCTGGAATGGCCTGATGATGGCCGCCTTAGCCAGACTCGCCATTACCGTCCCCGACAGTTGGTACGGCGACGCAGCTCTAACCACCTGGCACGCCCTCCAGCGAGAACTGCACGACCCGCAAATAGGCTTTCTCCACAGCTCCGGTCGCTTTCCCCATCCACAGGCGGCAACGACTGAAGACCTGACAGCTCTTGCGTTCGGCCTTAGCGAACTGGCATTGGCGACGGGTCAAGAGACACTCTCGAAGACGGCCCACAAGCTGTGCCAATTAGCACAGGGGCTTATGACCAACGGGCAGCATCACAACCATGGCATGCCCTACCCCTATGGCGCTCTTGACCCCCACGACGGTGTCATACCAAGCCCCCAAAGCCTCTATGCCATGGCTCGACATCGCAGCTCAAAGCACTGGCCCGACGACGGACTCGACAACGCCGAGCATCTGCAACGCACCTTCGCTCAGCCGGTGAATCAGGCCTGGTTTCTTGCCACCTTGCCCTACGAGTAGGGCAAGACCTCTGGCAGGCATTAAGAGGCGAAAGCGTCATGGTCTCTAATGGTCTTGCCTTCTTGCTCGTCAAAACGTATAGATACGAACATATTTTACTGTGCAGCGGACTGGATACCACGTGTCATAGCGACAGAGAGCACCTCGTTTCAGCAACACCTTTGCCCTTAAGGAGTAACGTACGGCCCATGTATCGACGCTTTAATCCATTTACCATCGGCCCTTTCGAAATAATACCCGAAGGGCAGTGTGCCACGACCACGTGTCTTCCGATTATTCTCGGCACCAAAGGTGCTTTCGGTTCGGGTGAACACGAAACGACAGCCGCCTGCCTTGAACTGCTTGCCGCCATACCCCATCTGGCAGGGACCCACCTTTTGGACCTCGGTAGCGGTACCGGCATCTTGACCATCGCGGCTCTGCGTCTGCAAGCAGGGCAGTTAACTGCCATCGACATAGATGCAGATGCCTGCCGTTCCTGCCATGATAATCTGGTCCTGAACCAGCTCAATCTGAAGGCCGATGTGGTCTGCGGTGAACTGGCCGCCCTGAGTGGTACACTTTTCGACCATATAATGGCCAATATCTATGTTGATATTCTGGTGCCCCTGGCGCCGGTTTTAGTGGCCATGACACGTCCAGGGGGCACTCTGCTGCTCTCTGGCGTTCCCCTGCAGGACAAATTCGACTTGAAGTCATGCTATGAACGGCTCGGCTGTCATACTCTTGACAGTCGTATTGGTGAAGAGTTCGCCACCTATCTCATGGCAACTCCCACCCAAGGCCATACTAATAGTATAGGTGCATCTCAAGAAAAAGGAGCCCTACCATGCGTCTGACACCGGCAGCAGAACTTGAGTTTCGATTAAAACGCCTGCAGGAGCTCATGACACCGGCTGGCATCGAAGCTGTTCTCCTTGTACAAAATGCCGACCTTTTCTATTTCACCGGCAGCATACAAAATGGCTGTCTCTATGTTCCAGCCAATGGCCAACCTCTCTACATGGTTCGCCGTGACTATCAACGGGCGCGCATGGAATCAGGCTTAGCGGAGGTCGTTCCCTTTAAGACTCCCAAAGATATTCCCGGCATGCTTACCCAGTACGGCTACCCGACGCCTGCGGTCATCGGCCTCGAATATGATGTTTTACCGATTGTCTTTTTGGAGCGCTATCGTGCAGTCTGGCCACAGGCACGCTTTTGCGACGCATCGGTACTTATCCGCCGCGTCCGTATGATTAAAAGTCATTATGAAATTCATTTGATGCAGGATGCCGCTGACCAGGTCAATAAGGTGCATGAGCGGGCCATCGAGGTCATCCGCCCTGGCATGACCGATTACGAGCTGGCAACAGAACTGGAATATACAGCCAGGTCCCATGGCCATGTCGGCGCCATCAGAATGCGGGTTTTTAACGGAGAGATGAGTTATGGCCACGTGTTCTCAGGCACCGACAGCGCGGTACCTGCTTACACCGACACCCCCCTTGGGGGGCTCGGCCCTTCCCCCGCCTTCGGCCAGGGGGCAAGCCACAAGCTTATCCGTCCCCATGAGCCAATCATTGTGGACTATGCCGGCTCCATCGATGGCTATCTCGTGGACCAGACCCGGATATATTGCATTGGTGGGCTTGACGATGAGCTGCACCGTGGTTTTAATGCCATGGTGGCCGTACAGGAGCACATGAAGCAGACCATGCAGGTCGGCATGAGCTGGAGTGCGCTCTACCATGACTGTATGCGCGTTGCAGCAGAACTCGGCTATGGCGCCAACTTTATGGGAGCACCCGGATCACAGGTAGCATTTATAGGGCACGGCCTTGGTATCGAAATAGATGAGTATCCCTACATTGCCAAGGGATTTGACCAGGAGCCTTTTGAAGTGGGAATGGCCTTTGCTTTTGAACCCAAAGTGGTCTATCCGGGCAAGGGGGCCGTCGGCATTGAGAACACTTTTTATATCAGCCATGACGGCCTCAAACAACTGACCAGACCATCGGATCAGATAGTGGTACTCTAGCGCCATCCAAAGAAGGTCTTTTTTGTCTTGTTAGGCGTTATTAACCTACTGTTTTTACTAGGCAAAAAACCTCACATGCCCCGGCCTTCAAAATGACGTTCTAAGGGAGAAAAAACCTGTTGCCATTTCCCGGCTCGTAGTGCTATAAATGGCCAAAATTTTGTATACAGTATTTTAAATCACCATTAAAAAGTGTGCAAAAATCTCGTGATGCACAGCAGGACTAATTGAAAGGAGAACACCCATGGCGTTGAAGGAAACCCTCAAGCAGAAAATCGAAGAGTTTCGTCCCCGTACCACCAAGCTGGTCAAAGAGTTTGGTAAGGTAAAAATCGACGAGGTCACCATCGACCAGTGTATCGGTGGCGCCCGCGACATCCGTTGCCTGGTTACCGACATTTCCTACCTGGATCCCCAGGAAGGCATCCGTTTCCGTGGTATGACCATCCCCGAGACCTTCGCAGCACTGCCAAAAGCTCCGAACTCCGACTATCCGACTGTTGAATCCTTCTGGTACTTCCTGCTGACCGGTGAAATCCCGACTGCAGCACAGGTAACCGAGGTCGAGGCTGAGTTCAAAGTACGTCAGCAGGTACCTGAGTACGTCTTCCAAACCATCCGTGCTCTGCCCCGTGACAGCCACCCGATGGTCATGCTGTCCGTTGGTATTCTGGCTCTGCAAAAAGACTCAAAGTTTGCCGGCTTCTACAACTCCGGTAAATTCAACAAGATGACTGCATGGGAATATGTATACGAAGACGCCAGTGACCTGGTTGCCCGTATTCCTATCATTGCAGCATTCATCTACAACCTGAAGTATCGTGATGACAAGCAGGTTGCTGCTGACGCCAAGCTTGACCTGGGTGCTAACTTCGCCCACATGATCGGCCAGTGTGAAGAGTACAAAGACGTTGCCCGTATGTACTTCATCCTGCACTCCGACCATGAGTCAGGAAACGTTTCAGCTCACACAACCCACCTGGTTCACTCCGCACTGTCCGACCCGTACTATGCATACTCTGCAGGTCTGAACGGCCTCGCAGGTCCGCTGCACGGTCTGGCTAACCAGGAAGTTCTCGACTGGACCATCAAGTTCCAGCAGAAGTACTGCCCTAACCAGGAGCCTACCAAAGAGCTGATCACACAAGCTCTGTGGGACACACTCAACTCCGGACAGGTTATCCCGGGTTACGGCCACGCAGTTCTGCGTAAAACCGACCCACGTTACATGTCACAGCGTGAGTTCTGCCTCAACACCCCGGGCCTGAAAGACGACCAACTCTTCAAGCTCGTTGCCATGATTTTCGAAGTTGCCCCAGGCGTACTGACCGAGCATGGCAAGGCGAAGAACCCTTGGCCAAACGTCGATGCACAGTCAGGCGTTATCCAGTGGTACTACGGTCTGCGTGAGTGGGACTTCTACACTGTTCTGTTCGGTGTAGGCCGCGCACTGGGTTGCATGGCTAACATCACATGGGACCGTGCTCTTGGTTACGCTATTGAGCGTCCTAAGTCCGTTACCACCGCAATGCTGGAGAAGTGGGCTGCTGCAGGCGGCCGCTAACTAATCCTTAGCAAACATGCAAAAAAAGGGGGATGCTCTAGCATCCCCCTTTTTTTTTATGCACCACGCGTTATGGAGCAGGACTATTTCAAGCCCCAAACATTAGAGCGGTTCCGGAGGAATACCGTACTGCAGCATTTTTCTATGCAGCGCTGTACGATCAAGCTCCAGAGAAAGGGCCGCGGCATCAAGATCATACCGATGCTCCAGTATACGCTCCACTATCATACTCCGCTCAAATTCACGGCGTGCCTCTAAGAGGCTTACCGCCGCAATTTTTTCAGGACCGACTCCTTCAGTACTTTGCCGCTGCCAACTCCCCTCAGGCAGTAATTCCGGTAGATCCTCTGCAGTTACTACTGGACCAACGGCCATGATCAATATCCGCTCCACGATGTTTTTAAGTTCCCGTACGTTCCCTGGCCAGCGGTATGCAGCAAGACAACTAAGGGCACTCTCATCAAAGCGCTTCGGCTCCCAACCCTCCCGCTTATGGAACTCATCAACCACATGCTTCACCAACTCCGGCAAGTCTGAAAGCCGTTCACGCAGGGGCGGTACCGCCAAAGGTAAGACCTGCAGCGCTTGATACAGAGCTGGTAAAAGGCGCCCATTGGCAAGCAGTGGTTCAAGGTCAGCATGGCTGGCTGCAATCACCCGCACATCAACATTGACCGGTTTGATACCGCCACAGCGCTCAAAACGATGATCACAGATCAAGCGGACCAGGGCATCCTGGGTGGCAAGGGAGAGTTCATGGATACCGTCAATAAAGAGAGTCCCACCTTCTGCAAGGTCAAGGCGCCCTTTCTTCTGGCGGTCGGCACCGGCAAAGGCCCCCCTCACGTGGCCGAAGAGCTCATCGCAAAGAACTGTTTCAGGTATGGCTGCCGCATTCACGGCAATGAAGGGGTGGCCATGGCGGTGACTGGCCTGATGGATACAACGGGCCACCAGCTCTTTACCGGAGCCATCCTCACCAAGGATCAAAACCGGTGTGGCTGTTGGGGCCACCAGCTGGATTTGCGCCCGCAGGGCATCCATGGCCGGTGCACTGCCAATCAGCTGAAATTCTTTTTCAACAGCAAGCTTCAAGGCCTCATTTTCCCGCCGCAATTCCTTGTACCTAAGTGCATTATTGATGGTAATCAACAACTTATCGAGGGAAAACGGTTTTTCGATAAAATCAAAGGCCCCTATTCTGGTTGCCCGCACGGCAGTCTCAATGGTGCCATGCCCCGACATCATAACGACAGTTGTTTCACTAAAGCGCTGTTTAATAATCTCCAAGGTCTGAATACCATCCATACCAGGCATCCAGATATCCAAGAGTACGAGGTCCGGGCTTTCTTCCTGAATCATCTCAAGGGCGGCGGTCCCGTTTTCGGCTTCAATGGTTGCGTACCCTTCGTCCTCTAATATCCCCTGCAGGGTCTGCCGGATACTTTGTTCATCATCAACAATCAAGATGCATGTCGCCATGGAATACAAACTCCTTCTTAGGTTACCGGCAGTTCAACGGTAAAACAGGCACCATGGGGCAGTACATCCTTGACCCGCACGAACCCGTTGTGATCGGAAATAATACTGGTGACAATGGCAAGGCCGAGCCCTGTCCCCCCTTTTTTGGTGGAAAAATACGGTTCGAACATGCGTCCTTTATCTTCAGAGGGGATACCCGGACCGGTATCCTCTACACTGAAAGATACCATCTTCAATTCGGCATCAAACTTGGTCCGGATGGTTAGGAGACCCTTGCCGTCCATAGCCGCCACCGCATTATCAACCAGGTTTATTAAAACACGCTTAATCTGATCCCGGTCTATTTTTACTTGCGGAAGCTCGGAATCAGGCTCTAACCGAAATTCAATATTGCGGTGGGCCTGTTGGTACAGCGTCAAAGTTTCCGTAACCAGATCGTTTAAATTGTTATCGGCTGGATTAACCGCCGGCATACGGGCGAAGTTTGAGAACTCGTTGACCAAGACCTTAAGCTCATCCACAGCCTTGCTGATCATTTCCGTACACTCATCGAAGACCTTACCGTCCCCCTCTTCCGCAAAACGCCCCAGATAGCGTTTCCTGAGCCGCTGGGCCGACAATTGAATTGGCGTCAGCGGGTTTTTAATCTCATGGGCAATGCGCCGGGCAACTTCACGCCACGCCACCATACGCTGTCCCTTAACCACCTGCGTCAGATCGTCAAGCATGAGAACCGACCCCATAAACTCACCCTGCTCATCACGCAGAACAGAGAGCGTTATTTTCAAGACCCGCCGTTCACCACCAATTTCCATATTGATCTGACGGCTGCTGTCATCAGCACGGCTGACCACCATTTCCCGCAGGGCATCTCTGATAACATCAAGCTTTAGATCACGCAGCACATCAATATAATTTTTATTCAGCACCTGGCTAATATCAATCAGGAGCATTTTACCGGCTGAGCGGTTAGCCGTAGTAATGATCCCCTCCCGATCGACTGAAATCACGCCGGCAGCGATATTACCCAACACAATCTCCATATAACGCCGCCGTGACTCACTTTCCTGATTAAGATTGGTAAGTGCGTCATTCGTCGCATTTAAGGCCTGGCGTTGACGGCGTAGATCATCGGTCATGGAGTTAAATGAATGGACAAGGCTGCCGATTTCATCGGGACCCTCAGCATCAATAAAAACTTCCAAATCACCTTCAGCGACCGATCGGGTACCGTCCACCAGCTCCTGAATCGGCTTGGTCATACTATTGGCAAGGTAGATACCTATCCAGAAGGCCAAGAATACAATCACGGAGGCGATCAGAAAGAGAACAAGAAGATACCCGGTGGTAATCGGGCTTTTCATAATCTTAAGCCGTCGAAACTCCTGATATGAGCTGGATATCTCGCGCATCTTACTCACAAGAGAGTGTGGTACATAGTAGTTAACAACCACGACCCCCACCACATCGGTACTGCGGTAGGTTGAATAAATAGGGACAATCCCACGAATCAAATCGGCCTTACCAACGGAGTTAACCTTGGTGAGCTCCTTGCCTTCTAGGGCTTGCTTGATATCCTCCGAATTAGGACTGGTAAGATCCCCCTTCGGTACGTTCGGGTTTGATACCCGGACAAGTTCCTCACGCTGTGACGAAAACACCTCAACAATCCCGAGGTTGTATTCACGCTGTTTATCAGCAATCAGTAACCGCAGGCGGGGAAGATTCTCATCATTAAGCAAACGATCTTTTTTAATCTGCTCACTCAATCGATTGCCATACCAAAGGGCATTAGTCGCCGATGTTTTGTAATAGGTCTGGGCTACTTCAAGGGATTCATTGAGTGAGCGTTCAATCTGGACATTAAACCAGTTCTGAACACTATTCGTTATAAAGCTTGCCGATGCGAAAAAGAGCAGCATGGTCGGCACAAGGGAAAGGCCAACAAAGGAAATAACCAGCTTTGTGCGTAAACGTGTACCAATTTGACTTGAGCGGCTCTCAATCAACAGTTTGACCACATTGCGACTGATGAGATAGACCAAGAGGACGACCAGCAGCACAATCACGTTAATCATGCCAAATATAATAATATTACTGGAGAGAGGTGCCGTTGAACTCAACTGTGACAACTTAATTTCAGCAACGGTCAAGAGCACAATCAAGAGTACCGCTATCCCGATTACGGAGAACTCTCGCGTTCTTTTTTTACGTTCCTGATCAGTTACCAACGTCTTTACCTCCCGATGAAAATAGTTTTTTATTTGTACCACAGCAGACAGGAAATATGAATAGCATCGTTTACCCAACATATTCTACGACAAGAATACGATGCCGTTGTGAGGGCACCATGCAGAGAGTCACGCCGTTCATACGACAAAGCATACCAGCTGCATAAAAAAACCCGGAAACACCTGAGGTGTATCCGGGTTTATGGTCTTCCGTGGAAGGATACTTAAGCTTGTTTCTGTGCCAATTCTTCTTCAACAAGCTCAATAACCGACATCTGAGCAGCATCACCAAGACGGGTGCTGATTTTGATGATACGGGTGTAACCACCTTGACGCTCCTGATAACGGGGGGCAATGGTGGTAAAAAGCTTAGTTACGACAGCCTTCTCACGGATATAAGCTGCTGCCTGACGCTGCGCATGCAGGTCGCCGCGCTTACCAAGGGTAATCATCTTTTCTGCAATCTTACGCAGTTCCTTGGCTTTTGCATCGGTAGTAATGATCCGCTCACTGTTTAATAGTGAGGTGACCATATTCCTGAACATGGCAATGCGATGGCTGGTCTTGCGACCGAATCGTCTACCGGACTTATTATGACGCATGGTGTTTCCTTTCTACATACCTGACAAATAAAGAATCCGTCTGCAAGTGATTACTCGTCGTCTTTGCTCTCACCGCGCAGCCGTTTAATAACATCGGGATCAGGGAACATCTCCAGCTTCATGCCGAAGGTCAGTCCCATCTCGTTTAAGATATCCTTGATTTCGTTCAAGGACTTACGGCCGAAGTTCTGGGTCTTGAGCATTTCAGCTTCAGACTTGGAAACCAGCTCACCGATCAGTTTGATACCGGCGTTCTTAAGGCAGTTTGCTGAACGAACTGAGAGCTCAAGCTCTTCAACCGTACGATAGAGGTTTTCGTTGACCTTGGCATCCTCATCACCACACTCTTCAACCGGCAGGGGCTCATTATTCTCATCAAAATTGATGAAAATGTTCATTTGCTCCTTCACGATCTTTGCAGCATAGGCAATAGCATCCTCAGGGATAACACTACCATCGGTCCAGACTTCCAGTGTCAGCTTGTCGTAGTCAGTCATTTGACCAACTCGGGCATGGGATACGCTGGAATTAACTTTCAGAATCGGTGAGAAAATAGCATCAACCGGAATGGTACCAACCGGTGCTTTCTCATCACGATTACGGTCAGCGGAAACATAACCACGTCCCATCAGAACGTTCATTTCCATCTCAAGAACAGCATCTTTACCACAAGTAGCAATGTGCAGTTCAGGGTTCATGATCTCAACGTTATGGGGGGTTACGATATCAGCAGCCGTTACCACACCATCACCCTTGTGAATGATACGAATGGTGGTCTGCTCGGCACCGTGTAACTTTAAGCGTACACTCTTCAGGTTCAAGATGATATCAGTCACATCCTCGGTCACGCCGGGGACGGAAGAAAACTCATGTTGAACCCCTTTAATACGCACCGAAGTAATGGCAGCGCCCTGGAGGGACGACAGCAACACACGGCGCAGCGAGTTACCAAGGGTGGTTCCGAAGCCACGCTCAAACGGCTCGGCCACGAACTTCCCATAGGTACTACTCAGGGTGTCCTTCTCGACCTGCAGTTGTTTCGGCTTAATCAGATCACGCCAGTTTTTATACATGCAAATCCTCCCCTCGAGGGGTCTCAGTGACAAACAACCAGCGCCGGCACAGCCGGCGGCGGATTACTTGGAGTACAGTTCGACGATCAGTTGCTCTTGGATCGGCGTTACAATGTCCTCGCGGGCAGGCAACAGCTTTACGGAGCCTTTGAAGGCGTCACGATCAAGCTCAAGCCACTGGGGAACACCACGACGTACCACCGCGTCAAGCGCTTCACTGATACAGACAACAGTACGGCTCTTTTCACGCAACTCAACAACATCGCCAGGCTTTACTTGCATTGACGGAATTGTTGCTTTACGACCGTTCAGCGTAAAGTGACCATGACGGACCAATTGGCGTGCTTCAGAGCGGGAAGATGCAAATCCCATACGATAGACAGCATTGTCCATACGGCGCTCTAAAAGGGCCAAAAGATTCTCACCAGTCACACCCTTCATACGGTCTGCACGGGCGAAGTAGCTTCTGAATTGCTTCTCGAGCAAACCATACAAGCGCTTAACTTTTTGTTTTTCGCGCAACTGGGTACCATAATCAGAGGTCTTGGTACGACCTTGACCATGTTGGCCCGGTGGGTAGCCACGACGCTTCATCGCGCATTTATCTGTATAACAACGGTCCCCTTTCAGGAACAGTTCCATATTCTCTCGTCTGCACAAACGGCAGGATGGTCCAGTGTACCTAGCCAAGACAGCCTCCTCTTACTTGTAGCGGGGTTACCCGGTATTAAACTCTTCTGCGCTTCGGTGGACGGCAGCCGTTATGTGGAATCGGCGTTACGTCACGAATGAAGCTGACATTCAGACCAGTAGCCTGCAGGGCGCGCAGTGCGGATTCACGACCGGAGCCGGGACCCTTAACATACACCTCAATGGTGCGCAGCCCGTGCTCTTGAGCTTTGCGAGCACAGTCCTCAGCAGCAACCTGAGCAGCAAAAGGGGTGCTCTTGCGTGAGCCCTTAAACCCTTTTGCACCAGCAGTGGACCATGAGATCACATTGCCGACCGGGTCAGTAATGGTGATAATGGTATTGTTGAACGTCGCCTGAATGTGGGCAACGCCATTGGTAATATTCTTTTTTTCTTTTTTCTTGCGAACGACCTTCTTAGGGGCGGCCATACGTCCTCCGGATTCTTCTGGTTTCGGTTGTTACTTCTTCTTGCCTGCGACGGTACGGGCAGGCCCCTTACGGGTACGTGCGTTGGTCTTTGTACGCTGACCGCGGCAGGGCAGACCCTTGCGGTGACGCAGGCCCCGGTAGCAACCGAGGTCCATCAGACGCTTGATGTTCATGGAAATTTCACGACGAAGGTCACCTTCGACCTTGACGTTCTTATCAATTTCCTCACGCAGCTTACCAACTTCAGCTTCAGTCAGCTTGTCGGTACGGGTCTCAGCACTAATACCGGTAGCGGCAAGGATATTCTGTGCGGTTGTGCGTCCGATACCGTAGATATACGTGAGGGCGATCTCAATCCGCTTGTTCTTTGGTAGGTCAATACCTGCAATACGTGCCACTTACTTCCTCCTTGGTGACTAACCTTGACGTTGGGAATGCTTCGGCGTGTCACAGATAACCCGGACGACACCCTTACGCTTGATGATCTTGCACTTATCGCAGATCTTCTTTACCGATGCTCTTACTTTCATAACACAACACCTTTCTTTATGAACCAGGTCAGACCTGTGTCAATATTTCCGGTCCATGGTCGGTTATCGCCACCGTATGCTCAAAATGGGCTGAGAGAGCTCCATCGGCTGTGACGGTTGTCCAACCATCTTTCAAAACAGTTACTGCGTAGCCACCCATATTAACCATCGGCTCAATGGCTAAAACCATGCCGGCTTTCAGAGCGACACCCCTGCCAGCTGTTCCGAAGTTCGGAACTTGTGGTTCTTCATGCAGCTTCGTGCCAATACCATGACCAACAAAATCTCTAACAACCGAATAACCGGCTTTTTCAACCGTGGTCTGTACTGCAGCAGAAATATCAAAGAGTCTATTGCCAACAACAGCCTGTTCTATACCTGCAAATAACGAACGTTTGGTAACGTCCATGAGTTGCTGTGCGTCGTTGGAACAGTTCCCAACCGCTGCGGTGATGGCTGAATCACCATAAAACCCTTTGTACTTGACACCGAAATCAATACTGAGAATGTCTCCATCCGCCAGTGGTTGTTGATTTGGCATCCCATGAATAACCTGGTTATTCGGGGAACAGCACAAAGCAAAAGGAAAACCAGCATACCCTTTAAAGGCAGGGATTGCCTTGCGCTTTTTTGTTTCAGCGAGAGCCAGTTCTTCAAGCTCCATCGTTGTAACACCAGGTCGTATATGTTCACGCAGAATCGTTAAGATTTCGGCAACCATACGCCCAGCTGTGCGCATTATTTCTAGTTCGCGATTCGTCTTAAGGACGATCACGGAGCAAGAACCGCCTTGATCCGCTCCTGAATGCTCGCAATGGAACCAACTCCATCAATCGTACGCAACAGGCCGGCCTGCTGATAAAAAGCTTTCAAAGGTGCTGTTTGCTCTCCATAGACGGCTAAACGATTTCTAACCGTTTTTTCCGTATCATCTGCACGTTGTACTAAGGCAGTTTGGTCAACATCACAAATACCCGCTACCTGTGGCGGATCAAAATGTATATGGTAGCCCTTACCACACGTTGGGCAGCTATAGCGGCCGGATAAACGTAATACCAAATCTTCCGTCGGTACTTCCAGTGATATGACATGGTCAATACCACAGCCCTGCTGATTTAAAATAGTAGCCAAAGCCTCAGCTTGCGGAATCGTACGGGGAAAACCGTCAAGGATCCAGCCTTGTGCACAATCAGCCTCAGCAAGTCGTTCAGCAACTATACCAAGTACAATCTCATCTGAAACCAGACCACCGGCCTGCATAATCTCTTGAGCTTTCAGGCCAAGAGGTGTGCCAGCCTTGACGGCTGCACGCAACATATCACCAGTCGAGATCTGTGGTATGCCACATGCTTCTATCAGAAATTGCGCTTGCGTACCTTTGCCGGCACCAGGCGGTCCAAAAAGAACAAGACGCATACTTATCTCCGTCCCCGGATCCGGACACCTTTCAAAAACCCGTCATAATTACGAGTTATCAAATGTGACTCGATCTGAGCAACGGTGTCCATACCGACACCTACTGCAATCAAAAGTGAGGTACCACCGAAATAGAAGGGCAGGTTCAACCTAAAACCACTCATTAATATCGAAGGTAGTACGCACACAAGAGAAATATAAATTGCACCGACAAACGTCAACTTGGTCAGAACAGCATCCATGTACTCAGATGTCTCTTGACCCGGACGAATGCCAGGGACATAACCACCATGTTTTTTAATGTTCTCTGCCACATCAGACGGGTTAAAGGTGACAGCCGTATAGAAATAGCAAAAGAATACAATAAAAGCAACATAAAACACATTGTATAACCAATGCCCAGGGGTCAGCATTTTTGCAAACCCTTGAATGGCAGGGACATTGATAAAATTAGCAATCGTCGCCGGGAACATGATGATTGATGAGGCGAAAATAGGCGGAATAACGCCTGCCATGTTCACTTTTAAAGGCAAATGAGAGGTTTGAGGACTATGGGCCCGCATACCTGACATCCGTTTTGCATAGTGAATTGGTAAACGTCGCTGTCCCCGCTCGACAAAAACAATGGCAGCAATAACGGCTATCATCAAAGCAAGCACGAACAGAAGAGCAAACAAAGACATATTGCCACTGTTTACTAATTTGATGGTGTTACCAATTGAAGCAGGAATACGGGCAACGATACCGGCAAAGATAATCATCGAAATGCCGTTACCAATCCCTCGCTCCGTCATCTGTTCGCCAAGCCACATAATGAATGCTGTCCCGGCAGTCAGGGTGATGATCGTTAGTAACCGAAATGACCAACCTGGTGTTGGAACAACCAATTCACCTGCAGGACCACGCATACTTTCAAGACCAACGGCAATACCACTGGCCTGAACAATACTCAGTAATACAGTACCGTAGCGTGTATACTGGGTGATTTTCTTACGGCCAGCCTCCCCTTCCTTCGAGAGCTTCTCGATGGCAGGGACGACAACAGTCAAAAGCTGGAAGATAATGGATGATGAAATGTAGGGCATAATACCCAAGGCAAATACACTCATCCGCTCAAGAGCACCACCGGAAAACATATCAAACAACCCCAAGAGCGTCCCTTGGGCCTGTTTGAAGAAATGGGATAGTGCTACTGAGTCAATACCCGGTGTCGGAATGTGACACCCGATCCTGTAGACCGCAAGCATCCCCAATGTGAACAGCACCCGCTTCTTCAACTCCGGAATGCGGAAGATGTTCTGAAAAGCTTCTAGCACTGTGCAGCGTCCTCCACGGAGCCACCTGCTGCAGTAATTTTATCTACAGCAGCCTTGCTGAACTTGTCTGCCTTTACTTTGAGTGCTTTTGAAATATCACCGTTAGCCAGAACTTTTACCGGCAACAATGACTTCTTCAAAAGCCCTTTGGCATCCATCGCTTCACGGTCAACACAGCTGCCAGCCTCGAAAATATCGAGCTGGGAGAGGTTGATAACGATATACTCGTTACGCTCAAGCGGACGGAATCCACGCTTTGGCAAACGACGCTGCAGAGGCATCTGACCGCCCTCAAAACCGGGCTTTACACTGCCGCCTGAACGGGCCTTTTGTCCCTTATGACCTTTAGTAGCTGTCTTGCCATGGCCAGAGCCGATGCCGCGACCGATACGTTTTCTATTCTTTGTCGAGCCAAGGGCTGGACGAAGGGTATTCAGTTCCATGGGGGTATCCATCCTTTTTACTGTACCGTAACCATGTGGGAAATCTTAGCGACCATCCCACGGATTTCAGGGGTATCGATGCGACTAACCGTCTGATTCAGACGACGCAGACCAAGCCCGCGAACCACGGCGCGCTGCTTATCAGAGGCACCAATCGGGCTTTTAACCAGGGTAATTTCAAGCATGTTGCTCATCTCTGTCTTCCTTTGTCCTGTTAGTAAGTACCGGCTATTCGGTTAACCCACGACGAGCAATCAGCTCTTCCGGGGTTTTCAGGAGTCGCAGTCCCTCATAAGCAGCCTTAACCACGTTGTGCGGGTTGTTGGTGCCAAGGCATTTTGACAGGATATTGTTGATGCCAGCAGCCTCAAAAACGGCACGTGCTGCACCACCGGCGATAACGCCGGTACCGGGGGAAGCCGGTTTCATCAGAATCCTACCGGCGCCGAAGCGGCCGATAATCTCATAGGGGATGGACTGGTGTTGGTTAACCGGAACCTTAATCAGGTTCTTCTTGGCCTGCTCGACACCCTTACGGATGGCTTCAGGAACTTCGTTAGCTTTACCCAAACCGTATCCAACATATCCGTTTGCGTCGCCAACAACAACAAGTGCTGAGAAACTAAAGCGACGGCCACCTTTAACGACCTTAGCGACACGGCTGATATGGACAACCTTGTCGATTAGGTTCAAATCGTTCGCGTTGATGCTCACTACAACCTCCCTGGATTGCCTGAACTAGAAATCGAGACCGGCTTCGCGAGCCGCGTCTGCCAGTGCCTGAATACGTCCGTGATAAAGGAAGCCGTTACGGTCGAAAACAACCGCACGGATGTCCTTAGCCTGGGCCGCCTTGGCAATGGCGGTGCCGACCGCTGCTGCGGCGGACTTATTGCCCTTGTGGTTGTCAGAACCGGCAACCCCTTCAGTGCAGGTCGATGCAGCAGCGAGGGTTACCCCACTCACATCATCGATCAACTGGGCATAGATATGGTTGGCGCTACGGAACACGTTCAGGCGAGGACGTTCTGCTGTCCCTTTAACCTTCTTACGAACGCGAAACTGACGCTTCATACGCGTAATTGTTTTTTGTGATGTCTTACCCACGGCGATGCTCCTTACCTGTTACAGGTTCCTATTTCTTACCGGTCTTACCAGCCTTACGCAGGATGGTCTCGGTTGCGTACTTGATACCCTTGCCTTTATACGGCTCAGGACCGCGGAACGAACGGATCTTGGCGGCTGTCTGGCCAACAAGCTCTTTGTCAATACCCTTCACCGACAGCTTGGTCATCTTGTCAACTTCGACGGTGATGCCCTGTGGCAACGGGTAAACAACCGGGTGGGAGTAGCCCAAACTCAGGACCAGTTCCGAACCCTTTAGCTCGGCACGATAACCGACACCGTTAATTTCCAAGTCGGTCTGATAGCCGGTAGTGACACCGACAACCATATTGTTGACAAGCGTACGGACCAGGCCATGGGCCGAGCGGGACTTGATCGATTCATCAGCACGGGTGACCGTAATCGAGTTCTCCTCGATGGTAAGAACCACTTCCGGCATGATTTGACGAGAGAGTTCACCTTTAGGGCCTTTAACAGTCAGTTGACCATCAGCCAGGTTTACGGTGACTCCTTTAGGTACTGCAATCGGCAGTTTCCCGATTCGTGACATTGTTATGCTCCTTTGAGACAGTTCGCCTGCTACCAGACGGTGCAGATCAATTCACCACCAATACCGGCCTCGCGGGCGGCGGTATCGGTCATGATACCCTTGGACGTGGACAGGACGGCAATTCCAAGACCGTTCTTAACCGTAGGGATCTTTTCGGCATTGACGTAGCACCGGCTGCCGGGCTTGCTCACGCGGGTGATTTCGTTGATCACCGGATCCTTGTCGTCGATAAACTTCAGGTAGACCCGGAGGACTCCCTGACGGCTGTCGGCGATTACCTTATAATTCTTGATGAACCCTTCCTGCTTCAACACCTGGGCAATGTTTACCTTGACATTGGATGAAGGGATATCGACCTTTTGTAGCTTGACCATGTTCGCATTACGGATGCGGGTCAGCATATCGGCGATAGGATCAGTCATTGACATCGAGACGACTCCTTAAATAAATATGCAGCGTTACCAGCTGGACTTAATGACGCCGGGGATCTGGCCGGCGGAAGCGTATTTGCGCAGGCAGATACGGCACATCTGGAACTTGCGGTAGAACGCTTTCGGACGTCCACAGACCGGGCAGCGATTATGCTGGCGGACCTTGAACTTCGGTGCGCGCTGCGATTTGTTGATCATTGATACTTTTGCCACGGATTCCTCCCGTATGGTTCCTACTTAGTTTCTGAATGGCATGCCCATATATTTCAAAAGAGCCTTACCTTCTTCATCGTTTTTAGCCGAAGTTACTATTGTTACATTTAAACCCTTGATCTTGTCAATCTCATCGTAGTTGATCTCAGGAAAAATAAGCTGTTCTTTGATACCCAGCGTGTAATTACCCTGGCCATCAAATGCTTTTCCAGAGACTCCTTTGAAGTCGCGAACACGCGGTAAGGAGACATTCATAAGGCGATCAAGGAATTCATACATACGGTCACGACGCAGGGTGACCATGCAACCGATCGGCATCCCTTCACGCAGCTTAAAACTAGCGATTGACTTCTTTGCCTTTGTCACAACAGCCTTCTGGCCGGTGATCTTGCCGAGTTCGCTAGCAGCCGAGTCGAGAATCTTGATGTTTTGGATAGCCTCACCAAGACCCATGTTGATAACAACTTTTTCGATCTTGGGAACTTCCATAATGTTTTTATACTTGAACTCATCGCGCAGTTTGGCGACAACTTCATTTGTGTATAGGTCTTTCAATCTGGCCATTGCCCGGATTCCTCCCGATTTCTCTAAAGCGCGCTACCGCACTTTGAACAGACGCGCTGTTTATCACCATTTTCCAGCACATTTGTTTTGGTGCGTACCGGCTTTTGGCACTTCTCGCAGTACAACTGTACGTTTGATACGTGCAGGGCTGCTTCTTTCTCGGTGATGCCACCTGGCTCATTACCGCGGGCACGGACATGGCGTTTAACCATGTTGATTCCTTCGACCAGAACGCCGTCCTTTTTGGACAGGACCTTCAGAACTTTACCGGTCTTGGTTTTTTCCTTGCCGGCGATAACCATAACGGTATCACCCTTGGCTACGTGGTATTTTTTCGTTTGCATCAATCTGTCTCCAGTTTTCCGTTAGAGTACTTCCGGGGCGAGGGAGATGATCTTCATGAACTTCTTGGCGCGAAGCTCCCGTGCAACCGGTCCGAAGATACGAGTGCCGACCGGCTCTTTG
>CAYVYW010000016.1:0-44681 GCA_964456065.1 uncultured Geobacteraceae bacterium | reverse complement strand
GACGCCTACCATCCCCGCCCAAAGAGCGAGGCTTTCCCGGCGGGGGTTATGTAAAAGCATCGCCCAGTGATGCCGCTCAAGCAATTTTAGAGCCAGGTCAAAAGGGATGGAAACCCGGCTCACAAGGCCAGGTTTTAGTTTTTCCGTTGGCGGAGTTTTAACGGTCGGTATATTGTCAATTATACTTTTCGTTGATCCTTCTGAATTCACTCAATGATACTGTTAAAAACATCGCTGCAATCGACGTCCTGAACAAATCCGGAAGTACCTTTCCCTAGCATCGTCTCGTTCAGCGGCTTGTCAGCTGATTTTACTGCTGGTTTCACTGCCGCTATGGAAGTAAGAACTTGCAATTGGCTTATCTAATGTGCCCCATCCATGTTGGCGCCAGCACCCGCTTTTTCCGCTCCGTCGCAAGGAATTATTTGATCGCCTCATGGGTGAATGTTGCCTGTTTTCTGCTTCTGCGTAGCTGTTCAAAGGCATCGATGATTTCTGGGGCATCGGTGGAAAGCTTGAGCGATTACAGGGGTACATCACACCCCCTTGACAAAGGCGAGTGCCTGGAATCCCCTGGCGTTGGCATATTCCGGTTCCGTCAGGACAATAACCTCGATATTTATGGCAGGCAGGCCGTTCTTCAGGAAGGCAATTTCTACGGGGGAAACGGAATACTTCAGGGCTTTAACATCGGTGCAAAATGCCAAGCACACTCCGCAAAACATATATCAGCCTATTAAGCTATACCTTAAGGCATGAAGATGCTATATAGCCTTTACCTAATAGCATCATTCACGGCTGACACCCTACAAACAGGGAGGAGTCATTATGGACAGCAACCAGACACCGCAACAACCTGAAGTATCACTTCGGTCACCCCACGACACACGATATATTTTTGTACTCCCGTTCTCAACTGATCCGGTACTGGCAAGACGTTTTCTTGCACGTGATCGCATAATGGTCGGCAATATACGCTTCGGTAAATTACTGGAAACCCTTGACAAGGTTGCCGAAAATACGGCCCTTGCCTATGTCCACCGTTTTCACCCCACAGCACGCGTTGTGACCGCTGCCATTGACAGTATCATTATACGTAATCCTGCCGATACGTTGAACGACTTGGTCTTCTCTGCCCAAATCAACCACGTTGGCACCAGTTCTATGGAGGTCGGCATACGGGTCGAATCCCTCGGTAGCTCTGCTGGGCACCTCGCAACCTGCTACTTCACTATGGTTGCCCGCTCCACTGATGCATCTGAGGCAAAAAGCCTGAAGATTCCACCATTACGCTATGAAACCCCCTTGGATCAAAAAAGGCATCATAACGCAGAAAACCGTAGGAAAAATTATCGAGCCAGTCTGGCACAAGCGGAAAATATTCCTTCCCTTGAAGAGTATCTACTCCTTAAAAAGTTGCACAAGGAGCAAGAAGCCGATGATTTCACGGGACTGAGAGCACGTGACTTGGTACTGGAGTCAACGAATCGCGCCTACCCCGAACAGGAAAACGTCCCACAAACCATCTTTGGTGGTTACCTCATCAGAAAGGCGTATGAGTTGGCGGCCCTTGCATCCGAACTGGTCGCTCCAGACCGGGCAGTCCCCTGTCAGGTTAACCGCATTAACTTCAACCAACCGGTTTTGCTGGGTGATCAGCTGAAGTTCACCGCCCGCGTCGTCTACACAGGCAAAACAACCATCTCAGTACAAAGTGACATTGAGCGTTTTAGTCGCACACGAGGTGACAAAGCCCTCTCTAACTCATGCCTCTTCACATTTCAAAATGTTGACGAAGCGATGCAACCAGCAAAAGTCCCCTTTATTTATCCAACGACCTATGCTGAAGATGAACGATTTCTAAACGCATACCGCCAGCGCATCGATTAGTCATACTATTCGTATGGGCAGGCGTTAAAAACATATTGCAGTGACTAGACGACCGGTCTAATATATGCACCATGCAAACAGATACAAAAAAAGACACCAGAAATCATATCATCACCGTTGGGACGGAGATGATTGCCCTTGTCGGCTATAATGCCACCGGCCTTGATGCTATTCTGAAAAAGGCCGGCGTTCCAAAAGGCTCATTTTACTACTATTTTCCCAGTAAAGAAGCCTTTGGTCTTGCCGTCATCGAGCGTTTTGCCGAACGATATGACAGCTACCTCTCTTCTTTCCTTGAAGATACAACCCAAACACCTCTTATGCGTATCCAGCGCTACTGTGAGCATGTCATCTTAAAACTCACAGAAACCAATTTCTCCCGTGGCTGTTTAATAGGAACTCTTGGGCAGGAGCTGGCAGGGCACCATGAATTATTCCGTGAAAAGCTGGATGCAATCTTTCATGCATGGTGCCAGCGTTTTGCAACCTGTTTCCGTGAGGCAACTTCACAGCAAAACCTAACAGACGGACCTGATCCCGATACCCTGGCAAGCTTTTTTCTCGCCAGTTGGGAAGGGGCCATTCTACGAGCAAAAGTCATGAAATCACCAGAGCCGCTCCATGACTTTAAGACCATGATGTTTTCTCGTATCATCGAGGCTGACCAGTCATCACCGCAACGGAAAAAGGAGTAACTGCAATGTTACCGACACCGGCCTATGCAGCCATAACAGCCACAACACCGTTGGTACCCTTTGCCATCAATCGCCGCGAACCCGGGCCGTATGAGGTATTGATCGCCATCAGTTACTGCGGCGTTTGTCACTCAGACATTCATCAAGTGCGCAACGAGTGGGGAGCTTCTCTTTTCCCGATGGTGCCTGGTCATGAAATTGTTGGACACATTATCGCCATTGGCTCGGCCGTCACCCGCTGGAAGCTGGGAGATACGGTTGGCGTTGGCTGCTTCATTGATTCCTGTAGAACATGCACACCCTGTCAAGAAGGTGAAGAACAATACTGTGAAAAAGGTATGCATGTAACATACAATGGCTATGAACGAGATGGAGTTACCCCAACCTATGGCGGGTATTCAACTCAGATAACCGTTAATGAGAACTACGTCCTACGGATTCCCGAGGGAATGCCGCTTGACCGCACAGCCCCCCTTTTGTGTGCCGGTATCACCACCTACTCGCCGCTGCGGCATTTTGGGGTCAAAGCAGGTGACAAGGTTGCTGTGGTCGGTTTGGGGGGCCTTGGCCATATGGCAGTGAAAATAGCCCGCGCCATGGGGGCCAGTGTTACAGTCATCAGCCACTCTCCCCATAAGCAGGCAGAAGCTGAGCGACTTGGTGCTACCGGCTTTATCGCAAGCAACCAGGCAAAACCGTTCAAAGGGTACCGGGGCCATTTTGATTTTATTCTGGATACCATCTCTGCACAGCATGACTACAATGCCTACCTTGACCTGTTACGCCACGACGGCACGATGGTACTGGTGGGTATTCCGGATCCAACCCCACTACATGCCGCCTCTCTCGTTTTAAAGCGTCGTCGACTGGCAGGTTCTTTGATTGGTGGCATACGGGAAACACAGGAGATGCTGGACTTCTGTGCTCTCCACAACGTCTATGCCGATATCGAACTGATAGCGATACAGGATATTAATAGCGCTTTCGAGCGGGTCGTTTCAAGTGATGTGCGCTATCGCTTTGTTATCGATATTGCGAGCCTTCACAGGTGATATCACACAGAACCACCGACCAGCTCCCTTCGTTGGCAGGAGGGCTTACTGCAGGCTTCCTAACGCTATTTGTGGCGATGGGAATCGGGCGTTTCCTCTACACCCCGCTTTTACCCCTGATGGTCTCCCAGTACGGTTTCACAACCAAAGAGGCTGGACTGATTGCCTCATTGAATTACGTGGGATACCTGGTGGGGGCTTTTGCAGCAGGGCCGCTCTGCCGCCGTTTTCAAGAATATCCTATACTGGCACTGGGGCTAACCCTTTCATGCCTCTCCACAGCAACAACCGGCCTTTGGGGTGAACTTCCCTTGGTGGCTGCCAGCAGATTCGTGGCTGGCGTCGCCAGTGCTCTTGCCTTTGTTGGTGCATCCGGCATGGTTCTCACCACCATCATACGTCACCATCGAGAGGCGCTGACCGGTATCTATTACGGTGGCGTTGGGAGCGGTATCGTTGTCACCGGTTTACTCTCTCTCCCCCTGGCACACCACCTGGGGGCAGACGGGACCTGGCAGGCTTTCTCACTCGTATCCCTACTCTGTTGTCTGGTAGTCCTTTGGATGATGCGCCCGCATCGTCTCCCCCCTCACCCACACAGCACCATTGGCCGCCCACTGCCCAAGGCCAAACGTTTTTGGCGCGTTGTCGTTGCGTATGGTTTGGAGGGTTTTGGCTATATCATTACCGGCACCTTCATGGTGGCTGCTGCCGGCATGCGTATTGACCCGCAACAAGCACATCTGATCTGGGTTGTGGCAGGTCTGGCTGCCATCCCTTCAGCATTTTTTTGGTCGTATGCTGCCCAGCGTATCGGTCGGGTACGTGCTTTGTTTTTTGCGCTTGTACTCCAAAGTATCGGCATCATCATCCCGGCGCTCAGTAGTCAGCTCCCGATGCTCATCATGGCTGCACTCTTATTCGGCAGTACATTCATGGGGATAGTGACGCTGGCCCTTTCAGAAGGTGCATCCTTCGCCCCTGAAGCCCGCTCCAGTATCATCGCTCTGATGACCGGCATTTACGGTTTTGGACAGATCCTTGGCCCCACAATGGCCAGTTGGATTGCTGCCCGAAGTGGTAATTTTGATAGTGCCCTGTTTATTGCTTCAGCCACAATAGCCCTTGCGGCATTACACCTGCTCCCTGATGCAGGTAAACGCCATACATAACGATAGATACCTAAGGAGTTCCTATGCAGAAAAGAAAACTCGGTCGGCTCGGTTTAGAGGTTTCAGCCCTTGGTCTCGGCTGTATGGGTATGTCTGACTTCTACGGCGTTCGTGATGAACAGGATGGCATTGCCACCATACAGCGAGCCCTTGATTTGGGGGTGAACTTTTTCGACACGTCGGATATGTATGGCCCCTTTACGAATGAAGAACTCCTGGGTAAAGCTCTGAGAGGCCGTCGCACAGATGCCATCATCGCCACCAAGTTTGGCATTGTACGTAGCAACGAGCCAGGTCCCAACGGCAGCTGGGCACCCATTACCGGTATTTGCGGTAGCCCGGCATATGTAAAAAAAGCCTGTGACGCCTCACTCAAACGTTTGGGGATTGATTATATCGATCTGTACTACCAACACCGTGTTGATGACACCATCCCTATTGAAGACACCATCGGCGCCCTTGCTGACCTCGTACAGGCCGGTAAGATTCGCTTTATCGGGCTTTCAGAGGCAGCCCCCGCTACCATACGGCGGGCCCATGCCGTCCATCCCCTTTCAGCTTTACAGACGGAGTATTCCCTCTGGAGCCGTGAACCGGAAGATACTATCCTCCCTACCCTGCGGGAACTCGGCATCGGCTTTGTTCCCTATAGCCCTTTGGGACGTGGTTTTCTCACCGGGCAGCTGAAACGCATTGAAGACTTCCCCGCCGATGACTACCGCCGCAACTCACCTCGTTTTCAAGGGGACAACTTCACCCGAAACCTACAGCTGGTTGATCAGGTGGTGGCCATGGCAGCCCAGAAACAGGTAACCCCAAGCCAGTTGGCCCTCGCCTGGGTACTTGCCCAAGGAGACGATATTGTCCCGATTCCCGGCACTAAACAGATTCATTATCTTGAAGAAAACATACAGGCGGCCTCACTCAGTTTTTCCGATGATGCGTTACAAGCCATAGCAGCCAGCATCCCGAGAGGAGCCGTGTCAGGGGCACGCTATCCGGCAAGCATGCAGGCCTTTATCAATCGTTAGGAGTACACAGACAAGGAGCAGCCAATGCGACATAGCCGTACCTATCGAGGACTGGTTGTCGAACAAAATGAACCCCGTATATATACCCGTCGGATTGTCGAACGCACCAGCGTTTCAGGGCAACAGGGCGAGGTGGTTATACAGGTTCGTCATTCTGCCGTTAATTATAAAGATGCTCTATCCGCAACAGGTCACCCAGGGGTTACCCGACAATTCCCCCACATCCCCGGCATTGATGCCGCCGGATATGTTTTAAGTGCACCAAGCGGGAAATGGCAACCCGGTCAGGAGGTGCTGGTGACCGGGTTTGATCTCGGCATGGAAACCGACGGCGGCTGGGGAGAGCAGATATGCGTACCAGAAAGCTGGGTCATCCCCCTACCCGCTGGGCTGACAACACGAACCGCCATGGCATTAGGGACTGCCGGTTTTACGGCAGCGCTCTCTATTCAGACCCTTGAAAATGCTGGCCTGACCCCCTTATCAGGCGAGGTTTTGGTGACTGGTGCCACTGGAGGTGTCGGAAGCCTTGCCGTGGCAATGCTCGCCAAAAGTGGCTATCAAGTTATGGCCTTAAGTGGTAAAGCAGACAAAGAAGCTTTTCTTTATGGTCTCGGCGCTAAAGCGGTGCTAACACGAGACGAACTCCTGCAAAACCAAGAACGGCCTCTTCTGAAAGAACGCTTTGCCGCTGTAGTTGATGTGGTTGGTGGTGATGTTCTCGCTGCTGCCCTTAAAGCAACTTGCTATGGTGGGGCTGTTACCTGTTGTGGACTTGTTGGTTCTTTTGAGCTGAACCTGAATGTTTATCCCTTTATTCTACGTGGTGTCAGCCTCTTTGGTATTGATTCCGTTCATTATCCTGCTGACAAGCGCCCTGCCCTTTGGCAACGCATGGCTAACAGCTACCTACCAGAGCATCTGGAAGCAGTTATTACCGATATTACCCTTGAGCAGCTTGAACCTGCTATCCATGGCATACTACACGGGCAGACCAGCGGGCGAATCGTTGTACACCATCAACTTTTCAGACGAGGGGACAGATTATTACATATGAGCTAATAACACAGCGCCTATCCGTTGATAGAGCAGCTCCAACCTCCATGATTGTGTCTCATACAAAAACAACGTATACTTAAAGTATGTACTGTACATTTTTTGGCATGCGTGAACGGCCGTTCACCCTGACTCCCAACCCGGAGTTTATATACCTTGGCATGGCGCAACAAGAAGCCTTTGGGCATCTTATTTACGGTATTGAGCAACGTGCTGGCTTTATATGTCTGACTGGAGAAGTTGGCACAGGGAAAACCACCGTCGTCAGAACACTTCTAAACCGCCTTAACTCTGACAGTTACGCAACAGCTCTGATACTAAACCCTGTTCTTTCACCATTGGGTTTATTGAAGGCAATCAACCATGAGCTTGGTATTCATGATTGCGGGAATGAACCTGCAGAACTTGTCAACCACCTAAATACCTTTCTCTTAACACAGCAAAGCTCTGGTAAAAATGTTGTCCTTATCATAGATGAGACACAGGATTTGCCACCAGAGACCCTTGAGCAAATCCGCTTACTCTCAAATCTTGAAACAACAACTCAAAAACTTCTCCAGATTATTTTAGTAGGCCAACCGGAACTGGAAACCCTACTCAAACGTGATGACTTACGTCAACTCAATCAACGTATTACCGTACGCTACCATATTACCCCGATGGGGCTAGCTGATACCCAAGCATATATTAAACACCGCCTTCATATTGCTGGTAGCGCCCCAGACCATATCCGCTTTAGTGAACCAGCCCTTAAAAAAATATATCAGTATTCAAGTGGGTATCCGCGCCTCGTAAACGCCATCGCCGATCGAGCTCTCCTTATGGCCTATACAGAGAATAAAAGGATTGTTGATCCTCCTATCATTATACAAGCATCACGAGACATCCAAGAAACAGCTGGCCACAGACGGGCTTTTTTCCCCCAGTCGAAACGATATTGGCTTATCGCACTCCTTATGTGTACAACTATTATCATTTTGGCTTACGGTATTCGCTCCATTGTTTTGCCATCATCAGCACCGGGCCAGGTACTACCAACAAAAGACAGGGTTTTCGCCCTACAGAACTCAGACATCATCACCAATATCTGTGAGGCATGGTCACTACCAACTCCAATTCAGTCACAAAAATCACAAAGTATCGAAGAGCTGTTACAGGCAGCAGGCTTTGAAATACAGATGTATCAAGGCACCATCAGCGGCCTCGCCCCTATTGGCTACCCAGCAGTTTTGGAGATGAAAGAACGCCAAGGTGATCGCGGCCATGTCATATGTATCGGTATCAACAAAGATAATGTCATATTAGTACGTAGTGATGGTTTACGCTATCAAGTCGCCAAACACACCATCGAACAAAATTGGACAGGTAGAGCACTTATCCCATGGCGCAATGCCCTTCACCTGAGTATTCCAGTCGATTATATCCATGATACTAGCGAACGGAATCTGCTTTACCGACTATTACTTACTGTAGGGGCTGCTCACGCCGAAGAGCACCCCGTCATAGATGAGCAGGTCATCAGAAACACGCTCATACGATTCCAAAAGCAACAGGGGATTACATCATCAGGAGTTGCAGGAGCTAATACCCTATTTCTACTCTACCGGAACTCTGAAGAGTTTCGGAAACCTTCATTTTCAGGTTTTTTAAAGGACAGACCATGAGTGCAATCCTCGATGCATTACGCAAGGCACAAACAGAAAAAAGGCTAACAGAGACATGTCCCACAAGGGGAGTTGACCCCTTGATTGATTCTCGCGTTCCATCAGTTCAGAATTCACCCTATTACAGAGCTTTGTACTTGGGTATGAGTGGCATCTGCCTGATTGCTCTTGTTGCCTGGTTGCTGTACGCACCAGCAAAGAAAACAACTAGTGATGCAAAGTCCTCTACAAATACACAAGAGTCTGCTATTACTCCCCAGCAAACAACGAGTGGGCCAACAGTACCCCAAGCATCCCCTGCACAACCAGCGAGCCAGATAGCAAGCATACAACAAATGGGTGTCAAGACAATCGCAGAACAGAGACCATCATCTACAATCGTTCTTTCAGCGCCTGATGATGTTATTCTAACGGGTATTGCATGGCAAGCAACACCACGTCTTAGGAAAGCAATCATTAACGATACTATTGTCGGTGAAGGGAGCCTGCTTAAAGACTATAAAGTACGTGAAATCCGTCATCAGACAGTAAGACTTGAACGGGGGGGGAGTCTTTACGAAGCTACAATACGCAGATAGCTACGGGTAGCGTTGCCACAGATCTATAACTTTAGCCACATACTGACGGGTTTCTCGGTACGGCGGGATACCACCATACTTAACAACGCGTGATAGACCAGCATTGTATGCAGCAAGAGCAAGGTGTACGTCTCCTCGAAAAGTATCGAGTAGAAATTTCAGATAGCGAACCCCTCCATCAACGTTTTGGCTCGCATTGAAGCGGTCTACAACTTTTAGGTCTCTCGCTGTATCGGGCATCAACTGCATTAAACCACCAGCCCCCGCAGAAGAAACAGCATGGACATTATAACCTGACTCTGCATGAATAACGGCTCGGATCAATCCAGCATCAACACCATATCGAGAAGACGCTGCGAGAATTATAGGCTCAAAATCTTCTTGCCGACCAACTGCTGCTGAAAACCGCGTTCTGAGGCGGTGGTCTTGCCGAAGGTCCTTCATGTAGACTTTGAACTGATTATGTTTCGGCTTATTTGTAAAGTGGGTAACACCTTGATGGTCAACATATCGAAAAATATCTGCTAAACTGACCTGTGCCGTCACTAACACTATCAAACAAAGAAACATGGGAAACAGACTCAGCCCAAGTGTGGAATACCACACCCTGAATCCAGACGTTTTTTTTATGAGTACGACCATATTTTAATGAAAGTTCCTCGGAGCTATATTTCTTGAAAATATTTTATATTACTATATTATAGCAGACATGAATCGTAAAGTCCTTGCAATAAATAGTGTCATCGTCATCGTGCTTTTTTTAATCCTCGCAAAGACGATAAGTATTGCAATTACCATGGGACTTTCTACACAACCTCCAACAATTTCTTCTCCCTTGGACGATTTCAAAAAACCTAAAAGGGCTCCGTCTCTTGATGCCCATGCGGTCATCCTGACCAATGGTTTGATGGGGCCTGCAACAAAAGGGAACCTTACTCCCGCATTACCTGCCAGCACAACAACGGCTGCAGGTACCACAACTGCAGCACAGGATGTACTGCTACTCGGCACTGTGCAGGGCGCTTGGAAAAACAGCTTCATTCTCGTCAAAAAAATCAGTACCAATGAAGAACAGGTTTTTAGAATTGGAGAACGGGTCTATGATCTTGGGACTTTAACGCAGATAAAAAAAGAAACTGCCATCATCAAGACGTCGGCCTCTAGCATCACGCTTTATCCGCCAAATCAACTACCACCACAGGGAAGCCCCCCCCCTGCGAATCACTCAGGTATAACGCCAGCTTCTCTGCAAGAAAGTGGCATAATTGACAAACATGTTTTGACTGCAACCCTTGATAATCTTGGCACGGTTATGACAGATGCCCGGTTGCTACCTTCAATGAAAGACGGCAAGGTGGAAGGATTCAAGGTTACAGAAATAAAGCCTAAGGGTGCCTTTGGCACCATAGGATTACGTAACAACGATATTTTGGTAAGAGTAAATGACTTTCCCGTCGATGCTCCTGAAAAAGCCGTGCAAACATTGCTCTCACTACGGGGGCAAACCAGACTGAAACTTGATATAATCCGTAACGGAAAAGCAACAACTCTCTCATATGATATACGCTAGTCTCGGAGGTTTATAGTGAACCTAAGACCAATTTCTTCGCTGCTCCTCACAACGGTGACAGTTTGCATCCTCGCCGGTTCACCTGCCTTTGCCAGTGCAGGCATAGTCATGAATTTCAATGAGGTAGAACTTTCCACTATGGTAAAGTTTATGAGTGAGCTCACGGGAAGAAACTTCGTCCTCGATGAACGTGTCAAGGGAAAGATTTCCATTTTTTCTCCAGGCAAACTTAGCGCAGACGAGGCCTTCGCACTCTTTACCTCGGTACTCGAGCTCAAAGGTTTTACGGTAATCCCAACCGGGAAAATACAAAAGATTGTTCCTCTTTCTCAGGCAAAACAATCAGGTGTCCGTCTCGTAGGAAAAGAGACACGTCTCACTACGGATGCTGTCGTTGCACGCGTTTTCAAGCTTGATTACATCCCTGCAAACGAGGCTTTACAGTTTCTGCAGCCGACTATATCAAAAGATGGGCACATTGGTTCGTTTGGACCATCTAATATGCTCCTCGTTGTCGACGCAGCAGCCAATGTTCAAAAAATCGCTGATATTTTACAGCTCATTGATGCAGGTCAACGACGTGAAGGAGCAGAACTAGTTTTCCTGAAAAACGCCACAGCTGAGGCTGTCGCACGCACCCTAGGTGAGTGGCTCAACGGGCGTGGTGCTCGCCTGAGTAATGCGCCGAGTGAGAGGGCGCTGGCTGCACCTGCTGGTGTCATCAATATTATTCCGGATACGCGCCTAAATGCACTTGTAGTTTTTGGACCTGATAAGGACAAAAATGACATTAAGCATCTCATCCAGCAACTAGACATGGTTCCACCAGAAGCTAGCAGTAAAATCAACGTTTATTACCTCGAACATACCGATGCAACGGAAATGGCTAAAGTGCTTGATGCTGTTTTAAAAGGGCTTCCGCTACCAGCGGCAGGATCCATCCCAACAGCAACAACTTCTGTACAACCACCGCCTGCTGCTTCACCTGTTGATGCAAGCAAGGTGGTTATAACTGCAGATAAAGGCAGTAATGCTCTCGTCATTATGGCCCCCCCGAACGATTATGCCAATCTCTTGCAGGTGATTAGGAAGTTAGACCGCAGAAGCCGACAGGTGTATGTCCAGGTTCTTATTGCTGAAGTCTCGCTTGACAACAGTCAGGAACTCGGTGTCAATAGCGGTGTCACTGGAGCTGGCGGTATCGGTCGTGACGTTTCACTTGCAGGTTTTTATGACCCTTTGGGAAGCCTTAGTAGCGTTATTAATCAAGTTGGCGGTGCAACCAGCGGCCTTGTCGACCTAACGGCTGTTGCGCGCCCCGTCAACCTTACTGCGGTGCTTAAAGCTCTGAACAAAAGCGGTACTGTTAATATTCTTTCTACACCTAATATTCTTACAACCGATAATAAAGAAGCTGAGATTAACGTCGGTGAAAATGTCCCCTTTTTAAGTACATCCACGCTAAGTACTGTCGGAACGACACAGTCGATTGAGCGCAAGGACATCGGTATCAATCTTAAAATTAAGCCACAGATTAGTGAAGGCGGCTTTATTCGTATGGACTTGTACCAAGAAATTTCAGCGGTAAAGAGTGATAAGGGGGCCGCACAGGACCTCATTACGACAAAACGTTCGGCAAAAACCAATGTCGTAGTTAAGGATCGAGAAACCATTGTGATTGGTGGTTTGATACAGGATTCCGTTGAGGACATCACTAATAAAGTGCCGCTCCTTGGAGACATTCCCGGCCTAGGTTGGCTCTTCAAAACACACAGTAAAAGCCGTAAAAAAACTAATCTACTTATCATGCTGACGCCTCAGGTCGTTTCCACAGCCAGTGACATGGCCCGTGTAACAGCACAACAACAGAAAAATTTTGATACAGCTGTGGAGCTTAAAAATTCAAGCGCACCACCAGCCTCAAAGCTTCAAAAGTAAGGCGTAGCTATTATGAATGCACACCCGTCTTCATCTTTAGTCGAGATTGCCAATAAGCTAGGCATTCGTTATGCTTTATCACTAGATGAATTCACCATTGACCTTGTTTTGGCGACACGTCTCCCCCTCTCTCTTGCCAAAAGTCGCTCATGCCTTCCCCTGTGTGAACATGACGGAATTGTACTTCTGGCCATGTCAAATCCTGCAGATATCGTTATTCAGGATGAGGTCAGTCGCATCTGCAATAAACCGGTTTGTGCCATAGCTGTCCCTGCTGAAGTGATTGCAACGGCCATCCATGACCATTATGCAAAAATCAGTGCCACAGCAAAAGATGCTATTGATAACTTGGCAGAAGCGGATCTTTCTGCCCTTGCCACTGAACTAGCAAAGCCACAGGATCTGCTTGACCTTGCAGATGAGGCACCAGTTATTCGCCTTCTCAACGCCATCATTTTCGAAGGTGTGAAAGAGCGCGCAAGTGATATTCATATCGAACCTTACGAAATGACCCTTACGGTCAGGTTCAGAATTGATGGCATGCTCCATGCCCGCTTGTCACCACCTAAAGTCATCCAAGAGGCCCTCGCCTCCCGCGTTAAAATACTAGCTTCACTTAATATAGCTGAAAAACGCCTGCCTCAGGACGGACGGATTAAAGTGATGGTGGCTGGCCATGAGGTGGATATTCGTGTTTCCACAGTACCAACAATTTATGGTGAGCGGATTGTGTTACGGCTTCTTGACAAGTCCAGCGGCATACGTTCTCTAAACGGCATCGGATGTCATGAACGGGAAACAACTCAACTGCACCGTCTATTAACTCGTACTAGTGGAATCATTCTTGTCACAGGACCAACCGGTAGCGGCAAGACAACAACCCTCTATGCAGCTGTTTCCCACATAAATACGGGTGCTAAGAACATAATAACCATTGAAGACCCGATTGAATATCAGTTGTCAGGCACTGGTCAAATTCAAGTAAACAGTAAAATTGACTTAAGTTTCGCCGCTGGTTTGCGGTCCATACTACGGCAAGACCCCGATGTCATCATGGTCGGTGAAATACGAGACCAAGAAACCGCTGAAATTGCCATGCAGGCCTCTTTAACAGGTCATCTTGTCCTTTCAACACTTCATACTAATGATGCTGCGACCGCCATCACTCGGCTTTTGGATATGGGGATTGAACCATTTATGATAGCCTCTTCACTCAGTGCCGTGGTAGCTCAGCGTTTAGTTCGCACTCTATGCCCCCATTGTAAAGAGGCATATCAGCAAACCGTTCCCATCCTTGGCACACCCCAAACCCTCTATCGAGCCACGGGATGTCCTGTTTGTAACGGGCAAGGATTCATGGGGCGAACTGGAATCTATGAGTTACTGATTATTGATGCAGAGCTAACCGGCATGATTACAAGAAGAGCTACAGCCATAGAAATTAAACAGTATGCTCTGACAAGTGCCCGTATGGTTTCCATGCGTGAAGATGGCATGCGTAAAGCTACCGAAGGGATAACGACCCTAGAAGAAGTATTAAGGGTGACCCAAGACGAGTATGTTGAGCTTTAATTATCTAGGATATCGTGCCGATGGCTCCCAAGTTCGTGGCACCTTTGATGCCACCTCTGCAGATGCCGTGCAAGAGCAACTTAACCGTCAAGGTATTTTCCCCTCTTCTATCACCCAACGGCAGGTGAAAAAGTCTTGGTTTAGGCATTTTCTGCACTATCACGTGATATCAGTACGTGATACAGCGCTCTTCACCCGACGACTTGCGACACTCTTAGAGGCTGCTGTCCCTTTGCATGAAGCGCTTGCAGCCTTGGTGCGCGAAGAGAAGAATCAGCATTTTCATAAGATTTTAAAAGAAATTACCGCTGCCGTTGCAGAAGGGGCATCCCTTTCTGTAGCTCTCAATAAATCACCAGAGGTTTTTAAAGATAGCTATCGGGCCATGGTTGCCGCAGGAGAAGCGGGTGGTGCCCTTGCAGAAGTATTGAAAAAACTTGCCGATTTCCTCGAACATCAGGAGAAACTACAACGATCAGTTACCACAGCCTCTATTTATCCACTTTTCATGGCAGTGACCGGTTCAGCGGTTGTACTCTTTCTCCTTGCTTTTGTTATTCCGCAAATAACTGGTATATTTGCCCATAATAATGCCGCTCTTCCATTCATTACGGTGATACTTCTTTTTGTCTCTGGAACCCTTCGTAAACTCTGGTGGGTGCTTATCTTACTTATTATTGTCACGATAACCATCTACCGGCGACTCTCCACTAAAAAGCGTTTTATGGCACAGCGAGATGCCTATATTCTCAATTTACCAATAGTTGGCAATCTGATTAAAACGCTCGCCCTCGCACAGATGACGCGTACACTTTCTCTTTTACTGGCAAGTGGCGTACCTTTATTACAAGCCCTTGATATCAGTAAGCAGACCGTCAGTAACCGCATATATCAGACTACCATGGCTGACGCTCGCATCGCTGTGGCAGAAGGAACCGCACTTTCAGCAGCATTGGCGAACTCACCACTTTTCCCTGGAATTCTGACACACTTACTTGCCGTTGGGGAGAAAAGTGGCTCCCTTGATCATACGCTTCATATCGCTGCCTCACGCTTTGAAGAGGAATTTGAAGAGGCAACCAAGCGCTATTTAAGTCTGCTAGAGCCGCTCATGATTCTTACTATGGGACTGCTTGTAGGCACTGTGGTCATCGCCGTTTTATTACCTATTTTTCAACTAAACCAGCTCATAATGTAATGGAGGTTTTTTACACCATGAAGCACAAAACTCTTGCCCAGTCCGACATACGTGGCTTTACGCTCATTGAGGTAATGGTTGTGGTGGTTATACTTGCCCTCTTGGCAGCTTTAGTTGGCCCTAAAATTATTGGAAGGTCTGACGATGCCAAACGTACAGATGCTCTTCTGCAAATTAAAAACTTTGAAACAGCCCTCAAGATGTATCAACTGGATACTGGGAGCTACCCTACAACTGAACAGGGTTTATCTGCGCTCATTCAAAAACCGACCACTGGTATGCCACCAGAAAATTATCGTTCAGAAGGATATCTTGACGGAAAGAAAATACCTAAGGATCCCTGGGGCCGGGATTTTAGCTATGTATCTCCAGGCGCACATGGTGAGTATGATATATGTTCATTAGGTGCAGACGGTAAAAATGGTGGTGAGGGGAAGCATGCCGACATCTGTACCTGGACCAACCACTAGTGGCTTCACGCTTATAGAACTTCTAGTTGTCGTTAGTATTATCTCTATCGGCATCGGTTTACTTGTACCCAAGTTCACAGCAGGAACTACCGCTGACATCCGGTCATCGGCTCGCACCATTGTGGCAACTATCCGTTACCTTAGCGATCAGCCTATAAAATCGGAAAGTCAGTTTATTCTTGTCATACAACCTGCTCTTAATGCCATTACCGTTATGGAACGGAATGCTTCTGGGATTAGAAGACCCGTTAGCGACCCTTTATTGCAAAAACGTCTGGTTCTACCTGGTGTTTACATTCAGAATGTCTACTTTGAACGTCAGGGGAAATATACCGATGGTGAACAAGTTGTTGTCATAGGGGGGCATGCCAGTGCTGAGGGTTGGAGCATCACTTTGCGTAATAAACAGGATACACGTCGGATGAGTATTGAGGTCCCTGCTGGTTTTGGTACAGCTATGATTCAAGAACATTCAGGCGTTACAAAACCATGAAGGAAAAGACTCCTGAAGGCTTTACTCTTTTAGAAGTACTTATCGCCTTGGCCTTACTTGCCGGTGTTGTCACTACTATTTTAGTTACATTTAACCGACACCTTGATGTAGCTGTTTATGACGACTTCGCCACGAAAGGGATGCTGCTTGCCACGAACCTAATTTCAGACCCAACCTTTTATCGAAAGACTGAAAACAGTGGCGTCTTTCCAGCACCGTATCAGCAATTCCGTTGGCAGCGTGAGTCCTTCGGAACTGAGCTCCCCGATGTGACTGGCTATAGAATTACCGTAATCTGGGGGGAGGGCTCCACAAGACAGGTGAGCCTAAGTACTTATGTCCCAACGCAAGATTAGTGGGTTTACCCTTATTGAGATGCTTGTCGCCTTAGCTATAGCATCTATGGTTTTGCTCTGCATCTCTGCCGTTGTGCTCTCCCTTTCACGACATAACACAACGGTTATTGAGCGAGGAAGGGATCAGCAAGCACTGCGTGAGGTTGTTGCCACACTGCAACAGGAGCTTACGGCCCTTGTGTATGACCCACCACCAGGCATAGGACACTTTAGCTTAGAAAACCGTGACCTCTACGGCAGGCCAACGAGCTCACTCGAGTTTAGTTCGATAACTATACCGGTAAATCAAAAAACATCTGATCAAGTCATGGTGCGCTATCAGGTGATTGAGACTGCTGGCACACAAGTTCTTATACGAGCCCGTAAAGAGGCCTGTAGCACCGTAGACCTCGCAACAGCCAAATCTTATCAGATCTTATCCAATCTTGATGGTTTTCTCGTGGAGTGTTTTGACGGTTCATCTTGGGTGCGAACCTGGGATGCAGCTTTACAGCCCAAACCACCTCAGCAGATACGAATTACCATTACGGTGAAACGAAACGGTTTCCGTGAACCGTACCGCTTCATTGTCGTTCCGAGGATAACCCCCAATGCATAAGCGCAATCGTTCCGAGGGCTTTGTCTTTATCACAGTATTGATGGGAATAACCCTCCTCACTACGATTGTTTCAGTGTTCCTCTACAGTATTCAGGTAGAGCGTACAGCACGTATTCATGCTCAGCAACAGATACAGGCTCGGCTGCTAGCCCAAGCTGGTGCAACGGCTGCCCAAGAACTTATAGCCAGAATATTACCAAGCCAAATCTATACCAGTCTGCTCTCTCCCTGGCTGGCACCTTTTAGCTACACAACACCAGACGGAACTATCCGTCTACGTATCGAAGAAGAGTCAGGACTTTTCCCTATCAATGCCATTTTGCTTCCAGATGGGTCACCCCATCCTACCTATATGCCTATAGCTAAGCGTCTCTGTGAAGTACGAGCTATTTCCCGTGACCACCTTGATTGTATTGCAGATTGGATTGATACCGATACGATACCACGGACAAACGGGGTTGAACGTGACTGGTATCAATCACAGCCATTTTCAAGAGAACCACGCAATGCCCCCTTTAAAACACGGGAAGAACTTCAGCTTTTGCGGGACGGCAGCAACCAGACGGCACAGCTCTTACCCGTCATATCAACATACTCATCCTATGGCGAAAAAACCGTCATCAGCCTCATCAACATAAATACGGCACCTGCAGATGTTTTACGGGCACTAGATCCACGCATGACGGACACTCTGGTGGAACGTATCCTGAGCCATCGTGCCAACACTCCTTTTAGAACAGCGTCAGAGCTAGCTCAGGTACCAGGAATGGCAGAAGTGGTCCCGAGCCTACAAGGCCTTTTAACGGTAAAAGGGAATATTTTCCGTATCCACTGTGAGGCCAAGGTGAGATCAACCACATACCATGTTGAGACGGTCGTGAGAATCAGTGGAGCAGGTAGTAAAACTGTGCTATATTGGCGTGAACATTAAAATATTCTGGGGCCTCGCCTCACAATTCGCAAAGAGATTTCTCCTAGAAAGGGCCTCGACCACACATGCAAGTCCTCCACATTCATTCTGATACGGTTAGTTGTGCCGTTTTTCAGGAGACCAATCAGGGTTTACTCCTAACCAAGGGGGCGCATCATCACTACTCCAGCGATGATGAGTTGCAGGCGTGTGTTCAGCAACAGGTTGCTGCATTATTTAATCCGCAAGAGCGTACTATTGTAGCAATTCCTCCACAGGCCTATGGTTTTTGGAATGTCTCAATTCCTCTTATGGATCGAAGTAAACTCATTGAGGTACTCCCGACTGAGATTATGCGTGAGCTCGGAAAAAACCAACCAGTTGTCGTTGATGTCATCAAAAAAGCGGATCAGGAGTATCTCGCCCTATGGGCAGATATGTCGGTAATACAAGGGATTATAGACCTGCTTCGTTTTACAGGAATAGACCCTGAGGTGATAACCTGTCCACAGCTCTGTTGGCAGCATCTCTTACCTGCAACTTCAACTGAAGCTATTACGCTCGTTGACAGCCATGCATTAACTGTTTTTGTTGATCATCTGCCGCTGTTGGCCCGAGTATCCCCCCAACCGATAGATGCTTCATTCATTAAAACAAGCACAGCTGTACTAACCTTCACCGGGCAGCCAGACGTCACAAAGGTTTTTGCTATTGGCCCTTCAACAAGTGAGGCTCCCCCCCCCTACCTAGACCCGACGACTGGTATCAGCGAGACGCCCTGCATGATCACAACCCGATATTGTTTCTTTCATGCTATGCTGTCGCCTGCTGCTATCGATCCTCAGATATCATCAACCTCAGGCGGGGGCCTTTACGCTGGTTTGGCCAAGCCAGCAGGCTCTTGGGACGCTATCATCGTTCACTCATGTTACTCTTAGTTTTGAGTCTTTCTCTGTTGCTTTATGGAAGTCTCGCATGGTACCAGAGCTATCGTGAAATATCCCATACCAATGCCATAATTGACCAAATAGTTGCATCCTCACTTAAAAGCGCTCCGAAACACGGTGAAGAACCCCAGCAGTTGCAGCAACACATAAAGCACTTACAATCGTTTAGTGGCAGTAGCGATATGCTGGCCTTTTTAACCATCTTGGGTCAGTACAAGCCCTCAACGGTACAAGGATTTTCTGAAATAGATTTCGATGGCTCACGCTGCCTTCTTCGGGGGGAGGCAACCGATACAGAAGGCATTTTACAACTTATTACTCATCTCACAAAAGCAGGCTGGAGCATGCAACAACCTGAAATAACACGTCGCCCTCAACAGCCTGCGATCTTTACGTTACGAGGCAGTAAAGGAGGAACACGGTGATGGGTTTTTCCAACAAACGCTTACATAATCTTCTAAACAGCTTTGACCCTGTTCAACGTAAACATCTTTTGACTATGCTCGCAACAATTCTAATCAGTACGTTCCTCGGGCTTGCTTTACTTTCCCATGCCACCGTAATGGATCAACAAACCTTACAGCGTAGTAATGACTTACAAGCTCTTATGCTTGGGCACCAGCAGTATAAAGAGGCTGTTGCTGCCAACACGCGATTAAAAGCAAAGATGCAATCTTTATCGCCCCAGGACTCAGCCTTGACGGTCATACAGAGTGCAGGTCTCAATCCGCGTCTCACGGTACTAACTAAACCAATAGCACCAATTCATCATCCTCAGGTTATTGAGGAACCAACTGAAGTGATTATCCAGGATCTAACTCTAAATGAAACGGTTCAACTGATCTATGCCCTGGAAAACAGCTCAAAAGCGGTCGTGATTCGCCATATACACCTGCGAAGCCGTTTTAGTAATCCAAGCAGGATTGATCTCACCATGACTGTATCATTATATCGCCCTGAGCAGGCAAAACCCCGCCCATGAAAAGTCGTTTAGGGAACGTCCTCATGAAGCTGACTGCTCTTGTTTTTTTCGTATACCTTGTACTGTTGGCGGCATTTTTTTTTCTTCCAGACCGTCTGATGCATCAGCTGCTTGGCACAACCGCTACAAAATATGGCCTCACCATCCAGGCCAATAAGCTAACAACTGGGTTCCCTTTTACTATAAAGGCTAAAGACCTTTCCATTGGAGATTACAACGGGACCTGGATACGTATGGACCAAGTGAAACTACGTCTGTATCTACTCCCCCTCTTCAGTGGAGATCTTGTAGCAGGTATTTCGGGGCACTTTAGCGGGAGTGGCACTCTGGAAGGTTATGTGGGACTGAATGCAGACACACTCACGGATTTGAACATCAAACACCTTTCCCTCAACCATATCCCGTATTTAACCATTGCCACCTCAGGAGGGAAGATTCAAGGAACACTTGAGGCTTTGGCCATAGAGGCTCAGAACACCGGAAAATCCGTCAAGGGGAGCTGTAAGGGAAAAATACGCGCACCGGCCATAGAAGAAGTACAAATAGGATCTTTCCCCCTCCCAAAACTTCATTTTCAAGAGGCACGCTTTGCAGCAAAGATAGAGCAACAACGCCTTACCATCAGTAGTTTTAGCCTTGAGTCCTCTGAAACCTATTTAAGACTTTCAGGAAGCATGCCGCTACAGGCACAAACCGAAATGCAGATGAAACTGGAGATGATGCCTAAGCCAGCCTTCATAAAGGAGCAGGCAACCGTTTTTATGCTCTTGTCGCCATTCCAACAGGTACCAGGACATTATACGATTCCCATTGCAGGAACACCAGCAGCGCCTCGTATCGAACAATAACCGTACACAAAAACTAATAGGTAAAAATAATACAATCGCCTCTAGCTTATTCACCAACCAATAATGGTGAGATACCAACCGATTAATCGGTTTCCAACTAGTAGATGCAACACAGCAGCAGTGGCAAGAAATGGCCCATACGGTATAACTAAACTCTGCAAAGACTCTTTCCGATAACAGGCGAAGATAAGACCACCGACTATGCCTAAACATGAAGAAAGTACTACAACAATCAGCACCCCCTGCCATCCTAAAAATGCCCCTATCATTGCCAGAAGCTTACGGTCTCCTCCACCAAGCCCATCCTTCCTACGAGTAATGCGATATAATGTACCTATCAACAAAAAGAGGACATAGCCAAGTACTGCCCCAGAGAAGCAATCAACTGTATTGACATAAGGGTATGGAAGAAAGCTAACAAGTAAGCCAGTTGCAACACCTCCCCATGACAATCGGTCCGGAATAATACCATGATGTATATCAATGACACTAATTACCAGTAGAAACATACCAAGAAGAGCATGGTGGAGAAACTGATACCATGTTTGACTGTGAAGACCGAGATAGACAAACCAGACAGCTGATATCAATTCAAGGAGCAGACTTTCATGAGCTATATTGGCCTTACAAGTGCGACAGCGCCCCCCAAGTAGAAGGTAGCTCACAACAGGGCACAGGTCATACCATGCCAACAAAGTTTTGCATTGTTCACAGTGAGATGCCGGCGTTACAATTGATTGACCACTGGGAATCCGGTTACTACAAAGGGCGAGAAAAGACCCTATAATTGCTCCTAACACCCCAAGAAAGAGCAAGGTCTTCCAAGGGAGGCTATTAAGTGAACCAAGTAACGGCATTATGGTCTCTCTATACGGATTGGTGTTTGCAGGGTACGTACCAATTCGTCAAAATCCTGATCCGTTAAAGCACGTGGTGGCATACTACTTTTGGGTTTTAGTACCCGTGGATTTTTCATCCATCCCTTCAGGCGCTCTGGCGTCCAATCTGGCCATTCAGGAAAGATCGATGGATACCACTGACTGAAAAGCCCAGAGAGATTGGGCCCAGTATTCCCGTGGCCAAGCGCCCCCCGTGTGACAGTAAGCGCTTTGTGACAACCACCGCAATGCTTTACAAAAACACCTTGAGATCCCTGCGGGGATACTGACGGCGTAAAGACAACACGATAACTCTTGCGTGCTTGATTGAGTGGGTTACACGCTCCCCCCGCAAGAATTACTGTAATGATGGTTATTCGTTGTGTAGGAGCCAGATGGAAGGCCGGCATGAATGTAACGGGTCGCATAAGAGAAAGGTGGAGATCAGAAAGCACAACATCAGGTAGGAGACCGTCCAAATTGGTAGCAAGGCCAGTGCCTTTACCACCACTAATATGACAGCGACGGCAACCAAGCTGCTTCATAAGCCGTTCTCCTGCTTGTGTTACCGGCGCATGTTGTATAGCAAACCATGCATGGCGTCCATCAATAAGGCGGGTATGAGCCAGTTTTTTTCTACTGGTCTCGGGGTTACCATGGTGGCAAACAACACAGTCTGTCTGGCGAGGGTCATGGGGAGTATGACAGTTAAGGCAACGATTTGCGGCGTTGGCCTCGGTAGCCATAAACATAATACACTGGATTATGACTAAAAGTAGGGAAAAACGAGAGCCCAATTCATCCCCCTAAACCATGCCGCGATGACCGTTAAAACAACCATACATAACACCAAAAAAAGTATAAACAGGGCAAAGGGCCTCTGTGGCGAGCCAAACCATACCGCGGAGCTTACAGGCTGCCTCAGAAGCCAAGGGAGCCCACATATAAGGGTCATGGTGGCCAGTATTGGATAAATAAACCATAGACGATAACTGACTAACTCCTGAATCCAAAGTAAAAACCAGGCAGATTTCGCGGGATTCGGCACTAATGCCCTGTTCGCCTGCTCCAACAAAGGGGCTGGAAAAATGAGGGCTAAAAGCAGCACCACCAGAATGCTTGCGAACATGGTATATGCCACCAGGCGAAGGAACCGCTTTGAACTCAATTCATAATCATGCATCATAAGTAAGGAAGCGTTCCTTTCTGTTTACGTACTAGATAGAGGTGTATGGCACAGAAGACCACCGTAACCGCAGGTATGATAACAATGTGTAAGGCATAAAAACGCAGCAGTGACTCGCGCCCCCCGACACTATCTGGCACCAGAAGCTGTTTGATGAACACTCCGCCAGGCATACTTTCAAATAGCGTCATGCCGGTCTGGGTGGCCCAGTATGCCAATTGGTCCATCGGCAACAAATACCCAGTGTAAGCCTCAAAGACCACTAACCCCATTAAAACGACACCGATGACCCAGTTTTTATGTCTCGGAGGGGCAAAGGCCCCTGTCAGCACAACACGTACAGTATGAAGCAACAAGAGCACGAGCATCCCATGGGACGCCATACGATGTACAGAGCGTATTAAGGTCCCCCCCCAAACCGTCTCTTCCAACAACAAAATAGAAGAGAATGCTTCAGCAGGCGTTGGTCGATAATAAAAAAGCAATAATCCACCCGTCACGATCAAAAGCACTAGCATACTCAGGGCGAGTCCCCCGAGGCAAAAAGTATAGCTTATCGTAAGGTCACGAGAACGTACAACTCGAGGAAATAAATGCTGCAAGAAATCTCTAAACACGACTACCCCTGTTCCTCCACGAGAATATCCTGACCATCAATCATGACTGGAATCGTAGCTAAAGGCTTTTCAGCAGGCCCTTGTAATACCACTCCTAGTCGGTCAAAACGGCTCCCGTGGCAAGGACATACCATAGCGTCAGTTGTCACTGTAACGGTACAACCAAGGTGAGTACAAACCAGACTCCTGGCCAGTACACGATCACTTTGCTGCAATACAACCAAACGCAACTCTGGCATCACCAGCGCCCCCTCCGCAGGAATGTTTCGGCGAGGAATCCGTAACGCCCCCTGCCCTTTGCGTTTAGGTAGCAACAAAAAACGCCAGGCACATGCCGCAACAAGAGGTATGGCTATTAATGCCTTGAGGAGTGCCCGCCTGGTGTGGTAATCCGTTTCCATTTTTCAACATACGCTTTCTGATACGCCGGTGTCGACGTAACTTTTTGCAATCGAAGAATCTGTTGTACATCAACAAAAGACCCATTAATAACCCGCTGTCCCTCATGACGCCAAAAAGAGCGTAACTGCATGCCATCTTTGGCAAGGTCATAAATCTGCTTATGGTCTGGTTCATGGAGAAAACGAGCTGGGCTGGCATGACAGCTATGACAAGGAGCTGTTCCACGCTGAATTGTGTGGGGGGTCACCACTTTCCACTCTGCGCCTAATAGGCGGTTATCATCGTGGGAACCACGCCGACTTGCAATTCTACTGTAATAGGATATAAATTGCGGGCGAATGGGCGCAATCATACCATGTGCATCCAAGCCAAGCGGTGGCAGATTTTGCCGTTTGAGATAGGCACTCTTTACATATTCTTTGGATACACGAGGTAAAGGATCAAAGGCTGGCGGGACGCTGCCGTTAGGGGCATGGAGATAAAAGGTTCCGTACTCCTGAGCTGTCCATGCCGCATGACAAGCAACACAGGTCAACTTCTTCATATGGGACGCAATTCGATGCTCTAAAACCTGCATACTTGGTGTATGACAATCCGTACAATGCTTGGTGGTACTCCCCCCCCCAAGCATACTTTGCATTGTATGACAGGTCCCACAACTCAATCCTCTTTTGTGGTGAACATCCGCAGTCATGCTTAAATAGGCAACACCTTCAACCCACATACCCCGCTGATAACGCTGGTGGTCTTCCCGTGGTGCTTTACCGGTATAATCCGCTCCAATAAAATACCCTTTGTGACAGCGCTGACAATCATGGGTTGTTGGTTTTGCGATAGCATGACCTTTTTGATGACAGTCCGTACATCCCTGCAAATGACATGACATACAGTTTTTACTAAAGAAAAGGCGGTCTTTGACAGCGTAAGTCCGTTCTGCAAAGCGCTGTTCATGGCTTCGAGTTCCCATGGCATGTTTATAAATCCGTTCATAGCCCACATGGCAGACCGTACAGCCTGCTGAACCATGTTCACGGGCAGCAGGATTACGAAGAATCCCGCGGACCGTCATGTGACAAGCACGGCAAGCAAGTTGCTGATGGCCACGCCCAGTGATTTGCACCGTTGACGAATGACAGAGCTGGCAGGAAGACCCAGGAGCCGAGGCTGCCCAGAGATCACTTACCAAACAAGCGAGTATGCACACGATCATCAAGCGCACGATACTGAATCCTCTTTCGGTAGATAGGGTCTTTCGCTGAGTAATGACACACAATACACTGATTAACCCTGAGCGTACTCATCACTTCCCGTTGATTTAAAGGGCGCCCCTTTGCATGGGTCACAGCTGCATACGACTCAACCTTGCCCTTATGCATCGTCATAAAACCATCCAGTGGTTTTGACAATAGATTACAGCGGAGAGTACCAACAATGCTTGATCCTTCAACAATATGTTGACCAAAACCGAGAAAGGTCGGATCGGCATGGCATTCGGTACAACCAACGGATGTACGTGTAACCGTGTGCCCAAAAAACGGCGCAAAGCGCATTTGGCGTTTACCCTTATAGCTACTAATTGCGTCTCGTTGTTGATGCTGTCCTGTTTCATCAATAACCGTAACAAACGTCTGACACCCTGGCGTAACAGGTGTTATTTTACCACTCCCTGACACCGCGAGGGGAAAAGGATAAAGGGTACGATAATCCTCTGTTTCAGAAAATTGACCTTTAGTCGAGCCACCTTTAATAGCATCTTGATGAAATCCACGGACGTCATACTGCGTATGGCAACCATAGCACTGCACAACAGTACGCGAATGACAACTCGTACAACTTAAACGACCATGTCCAGCAATCGTATGCTCGGGAGTTCCTGTTATAACCCGCGCGTGAGACAATTTACCAGTATGCTTATGCTGGACAATAACGTTACCATCAATATGCATCACATTGGAGAAAAGTCGGTTCTTTGAGGTCACCATCATCTCCATACCCATCAAAACCGGAAAACGATAGGCACGGGACTCCCGCAGCGTGTCCTGATGTTCCAGTCCTACCGTTCTATATCGTGGAGGCGATGTCGCTGATCCATGACAGTCTTCACATGTCACCTCACGTTGAGCGTGCTGATTGGTATAGGTGTACCCATCCCCCATAATTTCACGTGAGGTGTGGCAGTCAATGCAGTCCATCCCAGCTTGATAATGTACATCAGGCTTGGTGTGCGTAAAAGTTCGCTGATCACTCCCCTTACGTGGCCCTGGCATACCATGACGGGTTGGTACCATTCCGTTGTTGCCATCCATAACACCTTGGAAAGATAGTGCTGTTCTGCCGCTCCTGGTATGACACTGCGAGCAGGCAGTAAGGGAAGGTAACGATTGCATGGCATGGGTTTTACTGAATGGTGTACGGTTACGGATGGTTTGATCAGCACCACGATAAGTAGCATCACCCTCGAATGGAAAGTGACATGCCGCACAGCCTGCAGGATGCCCTCCACCATTTTCGGCCCCCTCCGCATATGCCACATGACACCGGGAACAAAATTTACGAAACAATTCACCTGACAGGTTATTTAATTCCGAGACGGCATGTAAATCCAATGGATTACCATCTGCATCAACCAGCTTTTGACCACGGCTCCCATAGCGTACATTCTTAGTTTCACCATTCCAGGTAGCCTGTATCTGAGTAATCATCCCCGTAGCCGTATACATCTGGCTACTGTACATCCGCTCAAGATGGTGCTGATGGCATTTACCACACCCCATCTCCCAACGACCTGGAAATGAGCGATTACTTAAACCATATATGCCACGGTGGGCATCATCTTTTGTTGTAGCCTTTGGATTGCCCCCATGGCAGGAAACACAACCACTATGCTGAGGTGATGTATGCTCAATACCACGATGGCAGAGCAAACACTGTTCATCTCCTGAAAAGGTTTGTACGCACCCAGAACAAATAAGTATGAGCATAAAAAAGCTACATTTAGATAAGGAAAACATCATAGGGTAACTCTAACAGAATTTGATACACAGCACTAGTAGCCCATACAAGAAAATTTGTATCCATAATAACTTGGAACCAAGACACATGAAGTGCCGGCAGATTTCTCTACCGGCACTTCACCCCACATGCAGTACCATGACATTACTGCAGGACCGAACGTTACTGTTCCTATTTACCTACGGTACTTATGTTTACCTTTTTCTTGTACTCTTTCCACAGAAACGGATCATCATCTTTGGTACCAAAAGGTAAATACCAGAGCTGCACTTCGAGGTCTAACGTCTCACTAGCAATACTCTGCACCTTTTTACCGTCTTTTTCCTCCACTATTACAGGGAAGAAAATATCATGGGTCGTTGTAATTGTTCGTAGTGGTGGCAGGCTAGTATCTTCAAGTAGTCCACTCTTTTCGTAGGGGCCTCGCCCCATCCTGTCACCTTTACCGAGCTGCTGCGGTATTGGCATAAAAATACGGTCTGAACTAAACACCTCTTTACCATTTTTATCTTTTGCTCTGACCGACAGAACCAGTCGGTTAGGAGTCGGTCAGCCATCGGGTATGCCGTGGCCGGCTTTGTTCGTCAACTCAATCCGTACGGCAGCTTTAGGGCGAATAGTGGTGTTGTCGCGCCAATAGACAGAACTGGTTTCTACATGCATATCAACAGCTTTATCAGCCATCACTTTCGAGCGGTAGCTCTGCATATTATGACCAAGCTTACTGTCTTTCATATGACACTGCTGACATGTTTTGTTGCCACCCTCTGGAACATAGGCAAAGAGGTAACTACCATATGCAGTTGCACACTGGGTCGGATTTTCTTGCTCGAAGTTCGGTCCTAAACCATGGCACTGACCACACATGATTGATTCCGACATTATGTGACCTTTTGCCATCTTCGTGAATTTAGGATCCATGTGCTCACCGTCTTTTGCACCATACACCGTATCCTTCTTTGGATACCCTTCAGACCACTTGTGGGTGATAGCGTTGCGGTTATGACAGATAAGACAGTTAATGTTGAGTGACGAAAGCTTCTTCTCTGCTTTTGTTGCCTTTACATCATCCTCACTCTTAAGGCCGTCTTGCCAATCATTAATAGTAGTTACAATTTCCTGTGCAACTTTATCCGTTGCGTCAGCCAGTTGTGGCAAATGACATTTGGCACACCCCATGAGGTGTTCGACTTTAATATCTTTCCACCCCTTAACCCCGGAAGCTGGCCATTCCATATGACCATTTATTATTGCCGTTTTAAATGTAGCAGCCGTGCGGCCGGTACCGAATATTGAACGGGCATGTAATGACTTAGCCCATTCATCATGAGCCTGTTGGTGGCAACCAATACAGGAAGAGGAGTCATAACGCGCAGCTAGTTCTGCGATAGTATTTGCTTTCGTCTGCGACGCAATTGTTTTATCCCTACCGATACCAACGGGAGCAGCATAAACACTCCCAACAAATGTTGCCAGTGCCAGGCAAGATGTTATAAGCAATCGAAATTTATTCATGGAATCGACTCCTTAGTCAACAACCAAGCACATACTTACCCTTAACATCCTTGTAGTGCTGCTGCAGCTTTATCAATCTTTACGGTATCTCCAGCCTTAAAATCACTAGTGTTGGGTGCCTGCACAGACAGTTTCGTACCATCAACAACAGTAACCTTACCAGCCTTGCCATTGAGCTTAACTTTCGCTCCGGCTTTAAATTGAGGTGCACTACCCATATCAACAACGGCGATGCCATCTGATACTGAAACAACTTTACCTTCTGCAGCAAAAACAGTGGAAGCACCAAGTACTACCATTGCGACAGTTGCAAATATTTTTTTCATAAACAACTCCTTCCTCACATTTTTAGCTAATTACATACTATCAATGGGTGGCGCCCATTTTAGTTTATATGGTTTCTTATGTTGTTCTGCATCTTCTTTTTTTATGTGTCTCTTATCGACAACATCCGTACTATTATCCGATTTTTTGAACTCTTTTGGGGGCCCTATGGAAACACTCGTTACAGGATCAACACTATCATCAATAGCTAGCTTTGTAACTCTGCCTGACGCATGGGTTATGACTACCTCTGCAGCATAAGACAAACCACTAAAAACGATAAAAACGAGGGCTGAAACTATAAGTTTAAGTGATACCATATTACCCCACTCATAAATACGAACGGCACGGAATCAAGTCACATGCCGTTCGTATTCCTGTTGTTCACTAAAATACAACTTGTAGTTGCGTTATGAACTGACCAAAGTCCTTATAGCTGCCTTTGTCGAAATTAGTTTTACTGTACTCCATGGTAACTTTGAGATTTTGTCCCCAAATATAGTAGTTGGCACCTAGCCCATACCAATCAATCTGCTCATCATTGATATTGTTCAGTTGTGCAAACTTCCACTTTTCATAACGTGCAAAGAGTTGAATTGGGGAATCAGGTAGCATATAACCAGCTTTGGTATACCAACCGTTCTTCTCTCCATTTAAATCAATGGTTCCAGCTGAGGGTGTTGCTGCGATATATGCGTTATCAAGATCATACTTTGCATAAGCAGCTGAGAGCGTCATTGTTCCAGCAGCTTTGGTTGGATACTCAAAGAAAGCATCTGCAGTCCAAGCTTTGTAGTCTTTTTTATCCGTTGTATTAACACCATAGGCTATATCTGGTTCATACTGATAGGCACCACCAATTGTAAATACACTCTTCTTACCTAAGTATGTTCCCTTATAGCCATGGCCACTCTCCGGATCTAATAAACTAAGATGAGCACGAGCACCATAGCGTAAGTTTGATTTGGGAGCCGAGTCACCAGAAACCGCTTCACGACCCTCCATGGCTTCGAAACGATACTGGAATTTACTGTCAAACATATTTCCCCAAACATTAACACCCATATCACGTGTCCCAACATAGGGTGCACGGATGAATAGTGAGCGATCTAGTGTTAATGGAGCTTCACATGCCTCAAGATTCTCTCGACTGAAACTATATTTGAACTTACCAATATTAACATTTACACCATTATTGTAGTTGAAACGTATGACCGCATCGAGAAGTTGGAAGTTTGAATCAGTAGAATCGTCTGCGACAGCAAGTGTGCCAACTGCATTTTTATCCATAAATTCAGTCTGAACATACAAGCTCATGTTCTCGCCATACGCACCCATTAGAGCGATACGATTACGCCGGAAGTCAAAACTTGTCGTTGACGCTTCATTGTTCGTTCCAGAACCGTTATCACGAACCGACAGCTGGAATTGACCTTTATAGTCAATCTGTAATGTTCCCTTATCATTAGGCCCAAATGTCATTTGGGGGCCAGCGAATGCAGGTGCAGCCAAACCAAGCATTATGGCAACTGCTGCACTGATTTTGCTAATATTCTTCATATATGCTCCTTTTCATATGTTACAAATCAAATTATTGATGTTAGCAGCCAGATGGCGCAGAACCTGTTGTCGAACCGGGTGCTGAAGTAGGTACACTCATATATGCTTTATCGGTTGTTTCAATTTGATTCATTTGCGTAGCACTAGGGGCATATACTAGGGCTAGCTCATACCACACACTTAAATCCGAAGAAGTTGGAATTGTACCTTGAGCCCTTGGGCTTGTCGTATTATCAAAAGCCCAAGCACTAATTTGTGCAGTAGTAGCGTTGGGGTACTTGGCCGTAAGACGCGCCGTTGAATATATGTTCCACTGAGATGCCGAGCCGTCAAACATCATGATATTTCCTTCAGCCATATTAAGAACTGCGTCAAAAAGAACAAAAGATGGAGAAGCACTAGATGAAGCGTTACACATTACCACCGTTTTCTTTGTTGCAGAAAGGTTTGCATCCGTACCACCATCTTTAACAGCCATAGTAGCAAACCGACTTTCTAATGTTGCTTTATCTGGGTACATATAATTTCTTTGAACACCATCACGAGAATCCAGTCGACTGAAGAACTGATCCCAGGCCGACATCCGCAATGCATTCGTAATATATGGGGTTGTTGTTGAAACACCTCGAACATCTACCATTTGCCATTCATCCTTCAATGCTGGTGTTGCAATAAGTGCATCAATTGTGCCTATCATCTCTCCAATTGAGTAGCGCACAACATCTTTAAGTGTACCATTTTGAGCTACACTATAGGTGGAAGGTGTATATTTATCAGTTGCATCTGTCGACAGAGCGAAACCAGCTACTTCCCACGCATCATCTCCAGCATTTAAAATCTTAATCCTATTACGTGCGAAGCCCCAGTAGCGTAGATCCCAGAAGATTAATGACTGATAATAGAGAGTGTCATTCTTAGGTAGACTAACAACAATTGTCGTATTTCCATCAATACCGAGTCGCTGAATAATGCCATCCATCATTGCACCTGTCGGCATCATACTTGTAGCAGTAGCCAGGCCTTCAACACGGGTCATTGCGAATTCGGTGGTGTCCCAACGAACAGCACCTGGAATGTGCCCTTTAGATGTCCAATTGGCAACACTTGATGGAGAGACGACAACTACTCGATCTTTGGAGCCTAAAGGAGCATTTAACTTCCCTTCGTCAATCCACCGTTTAAGTGTAGTAGCATCGATGATAGCTGGCGACGATGTTGTTGTGATTGGCTGGTTATAGCTACTAGTGCCGCCACCACCACAACCCCAAAGGCTCAGCATCGTTGACATCATAACGCCAACGACACCTAATAAGAAACTTCTTCTCGACATCAGTTTTTGAAGCATACCTTCCTCCCTTTTCCTGGCCTACAGGCCATTAAAATCAAACATGTATGAAGTGCTTATAACTTATATTTAAAATAGTACCGCTCTATTAATATGTAGTTTTTTTAACACAAATACGGTATGGTTCAGCACGAAACTATTTCACCAACCTATTCCAAAACAGACGATATAATATTCATATAATTAGATGCTTATGGCAGGTTATGGACCTAGAGACACTAAAAAGCCTTATAACTGTAGCAGAAACTGGATCTTTTTCGAGAGCCGCAACAAAGCTCTGTGTGAGCCAGTCTGCTGTTTCAAAGCGCATTAAACAACTTGAGGAAATCTTAGCAGCCCCCCTTCTTGACCGTTCAAGGGCACAGTTACAACTAACACTCGCTGGTGAAATTGTTGTTAAGAACGCTGTGGAAGTCCTACGGATTTGCGAACAATGCTCTCTTGAGATTGCGAGTCTACGTGCTGAAAAAAAGATTACTTTCTGCTGTACACCCTCTTATAGCGTCTCACACCTATCAACTGTGGTTAAAGAGCTTATGGAGAGACGACCTGATATTAATAAGTTCTCTTTCACATTACACAACCTTGAGAACATTATAGAAAATCTTAACAGTAGTAAGTGCCATCTTGCGGTAGTTGAACACTGTGATGCCATCCCTATTCCCGACGAATTAGATGCTGAACCTATTGATATAGATACCATGGTCTTTATTGCAGGATTAGAAAAATATCCTCATACAAGTCCAACAATCTCCGAGCTTATGCAGGAAAATATCTATGTCCGTTCCGGAGGATGTTGTTCTCGCAAGATACTTGAAAATGTACTTGCCGAGCAGAACCTCAAGTTAGATGGGTTTGCGAAAGTCTTTACCTGTGATGATTTAAATCTTAATCTTAGAGCCGTTCTTGCCGGTGAAGGGATTGCTTTTGTACCAACTCAGGTTGCAAGCCCCTATGCAAAGCTTAAACTCCTCAATTGTTTTCCATTAGAAGGCTTTACTCGCACCATTACGCGCTCCCTGTTACGAAGTCCCTCTTTTTTTGAAAGTAAAGAGTCATCTGACCTGATTGCGGTAATACGTAATCTTGCTAGTAATAAGCCGTGTAAATAAGTGTATTATTGATCCACGTCCCCCCAATACTGTCAAAAGGCCGACGAGATATCTCATCGGCCTTTTGACAGTATTCTTTCCAAATTATTAGGCGTTATTTACGCAAAACACCACGCACCGGCCAGAGGTAATATTTCAAGGCCTCAGTTTTAGGCTGCAGGGTTCCCTTTGCAAGGTCTGCTGTCCAAATATCTTTTGGTGTTTCGCGGCTTGCGGTCCAATAGTCATAATCCCTGACATCCGTAAAACCCATCTTCATAAAGGCATTGAAGGGCCAAGAATCAATTTTTTTCGGATCGTACCCCATGCTTTTGGCATACTCAATCATGAGCGAAAATTCTGCCTTGGTCGGTACACGCCAATCGGAGTACCCAGCAAAGTTTTGCTCATTTAAGCCCTGAATATAGTAATAAACATTATCCTCACCACGCCAGACCAGTGGTTTACCAGGACGATTTGCATGCTTCATCCAGACAAGCCCTGTATTTTGGTCCACCATAACCTGATCACGGGCCACGAAATTTGGACTACGATCCGTGGATGCACAACCGGCAAGGCCGACCACCATAAGCATTAACAAGATATACCGTTTAACCATACTACTACCCTCCAAAAGTCGGCTTCTTCATGACCTTACGAATCTCTTTCTCCTCTGACCACTCAAGAATACCGGTCTTGAGATTTTTCAAGCTCATGGTGAACTTGTAATAGACATCCGTCAGGTTGCCACCTTTTTGTTTTATCTCACTGAAGTTCGCTGTCAAAAGGAATTCTGCTCCTACCTGCTGGCCGAACTGCACTGCTGTGGCACGGTTCACCAATCCACTATCATGCTGAACTTTAAGCTCATCAATGGCAGCCTGATCGGTTGTACGATCGATGAAGCGAAACTTCCCTGATTTAATTAAGCGGGTACGGATAGAGTCGGTAATGGACTCCGTATCGATGTGTTGCATGGTCTTGTTTTTAACCCGATCAACCGTAATGACCGGACGGCGTTGCATGGTCACTTCTACGATGGGGGGAAAGGTTATCAGCGAATCAACCATTGCCTCAGAAATCTGCTGCAGGTCCGACGAACTGAAACTGGTGGAAATCTGCTTCGTGGATCCAGCATCGCCGTACTGGACATCGGGGACCGTTGCACAGCCAGCCAGGGCGACGAAGCCAGCCATAAGAGCAGCAGCACAAATAGTTTTTTTCTTCATATGCATAGGAGCACCTCGTTTTGTAAAATATCCTATGGTAGGGATGTTGTCTTAGTCTTCTGCATTGCGAATAGCAAGTTTAAAAGAGGCGGCCCGTGGATCTGGCGCCACACCCTGTATAGTCTTACTTTCTTTTCCATACACGATCAATGGTTTCCAGGCACTGTTGCTGTTGAGCTCCATACCGGCAGCGCTAAACCAGACAAAACGGTACTGTACCTTCAAGGTACTGCTGGTTTTGGAGGTGAGGGTTGCTTGAGCCCGCATCATATCGCCAACCCGGTCACTTTGCAGTGCCGTCACAGCGATATCGGAACCAAGGCTTGTATTCTGAATCAAAACCTGCTGTGACAGGGTACGAGCCCCTTCATCACTATAGGCCGTTTTACCGGTCGCCTCAATACCTGACGTTGTGGCACAACCGGCAACAAGGGCGGCGAACATAAGGCCAGCCGCAGTGAGTGTCAATAGCTTTTGCATAATGATGCTCCTTTATTTCCAGGTCAGTGGCTTTTCGCTGGAACCTGGCGTAGTAGGCGCAGCAGCCTGGGGGACCTGCTGCACACTTCCCTGATTGGTTTTTGGTTTAATAACACGCACAATGGCACCAGTGGCAATACCGAAGTTCTCCTGTATCATAGCAAAACTCTGGCGCTTATCAAGCCGAACGATAACCGCCGTGCCAACGGGAACCTCATTGGTAAAAATTTCACCCGTATCCTCATCTTTAACCTGCTGAGTGGCGTAAACTTCAACTTTATCATCCTGCACAAAACCTGCCTCACTACCACGGTTTATCTGTATCTGGCGTCCGGTTATGGAAAGGACTTTGGCAGGGCGCAACAGACTGACGACTTCCTGGGACAATTTACGGGCTATTTCCATGGAAAGGTCCACCACCGCCTGATCACTAGGGGTCGCCTGACCATGGCGCACCATATCCATAGTCTCCTCACGGTTAATCCGTACGGATGGTGCATCGGGCAGCAGTTTGCCGGTCGTGGTATCAACAATTTTCACCACGGCAGCCATGAAGAGACGACGGTTCATGGCTGAACGACCGATAGCCTGATATTCTATAGTTTCGGTCTTGTCTTCAAAGCCGATAATTTCCGGAAAAAAGGCAAACTTTGCCCCCGCCATTTTACCGATTTTTGCAGCCTGGGGATCGTTCGGATCGACCATGCCTGATTGGGCAAAGTCACGCTCCTGTTGCATTTCATTTAAACGCTTGCGCTCCACAATCTGGAACACCCGGGTTCCTGACAATGCTGTTGTAAACTGTGATTCCAGGGTTTGATAGGCCCGGTTCAGTTCTAAACGCTTCCCTTGGCGGGTGGCAGCGTCAATCAGTGACTCACCGATTTTTAGCTGACCGATATAGATAGTATCCTTCTTACCACTACTGAGTTCAGCAGCCCAAACTTGCTGGTGCGTAAAAATGAGCATTACTCCGACCAGCGCCATGATGGCGAAAAAACGGGAAATACGTACCATATCAGATCTCCTTTGAGGCCGGAGCCTTGATGGGGGTCATGCTCGGCGCTGACTGCGGCTGGGGTTGCGACTGGGGAGTAGCAGGGGCCGGGGCTGCTTTGGGTTGCGCCGGGCCACGCTCAATACGGGTATAGCTGTTTTCCCGTTTGGTCTTCTCTCCTTCTGCAATTTTCTTCTTGGCATAAGCAGCAGCCTCACTTTGCTCTTTTGCTATACCGATGGCCGCTTCACGTTCTTTTTTCTCCAACTCGGTATTCTGCTTGGCATGAGCCATTTCCTGCTTAAAGCGCTCAAGGGTCGCAAAACGAGCAAGACCTGCATCGGAAAGTTCCATTTTAATGGACAGTGTCTGGTTCGGCGTTATATTGACCGTACGCTCCCAGGTATTCAGCCACTGCTGGGTCAGGCGTAACTGGTGCAGCCCTGGTGGGACGTTGAAACTACCGGGAGTACTACCAAGTACGGCACCATCGAGCTCAATAGTGACGCCGGGGGGGTCACTACTGATGGACACCTGTACAACCGGTACCGATTTGACCTTCATCTCACGGATAGCAGAGACTTTCTCAGCAACCCTGCTGCTAATCATCTGGGCGGCTTCATCCAGGAGGCCATTTACAAGCTCGGTTGTTTCAATGGTCAGGTTCGGCCCCACCATAAACTGCTTCTTGGCCGTTACCATATCGGCATAAAGGGAACCGCCTTGATTTCCCTCTAAAACCTTTAGGGAAACCCGTACTGAGTGAATAATACTCGTATTCTCTATGCCGTACCCTTTAAAATCACGTTTTTCACTGCCGGCAGAGCTGACCGTTGCCACCACCATATAATCGGCACCAATCATCTGGGCAATACGCAGGGCTGAAGCACCACCAATGGCATCCTCAACCGAGGCAGCCTGACCTTTACCAGCAGCAGCATCCTCCACCGCACGTAATGCCTTGGCAATCTGACGATCGCGTTTACTCTCTTCCTTAAACTTTGCTGCAACCAGCTGGCGGTCAATAATGGAGAACCCTTTATTGGTCAGCCCTGCCGTAATAAGATCATTAAGATAGTCAAGTTTCTCACTAAACTCATGACCGGCTCGATTTTGTACAAAAATGGCTGCACGCATACCAGCTGGCTGTTCAGAAGCCGGTACCGGTTCGACTGCCTGGGCAACGAGCGGCATCATCAGTAACAAACAGATCATTCCTGCGAACAGGCGAAAGATATTGCGCATGGTTTTTCCCCTCATCATGACGATTATCGGTTAGCGATTATACGCCAACGGGGTTGCGGTTGTATAGAGCTGAGGCCCGACAGCCACCACGTGTACAACCGTTTTGCCACCCGGTAAAACTTCGACCGGTAGCGTACCCGCAACGTTCGTACCGATTTGATGCATGCCAATGGTATGCTGGCCGGCCGGTAGGCTGACACGGGTAATCTGGGCATTGGATGGTAGCGTCAACCAGCTGCGCAGGTCGGCATTCTCACTAACCAGATTATAAACTGAGGCTACCAGTCCACCAAGATCGCCACCTTTTTGCTGCGCCAGTTTTTGGGTTGCAGCTTTGGCTACTGTCCGAACAATTTGACGGGTGGCTATCATAGGTACCCGTTCTTTAAGCGCTTTGACGGCCAATGCCTTCACATCACAAATCGGCTCTGTGGTGCTCAGTGCTTTACCCTGCAGACTCAGACGAAGCGGTTTAGCCGGCAGGAGACGCTCATTATACATCGGCATGGCAGCTGAGACCATCCCGACACTGGGAATCGGAATGGAGAGCTTTAGTTCCTGCTTACGGGGGGCAAGCCCTTCTTCATACAGCACGACCACCTCACCATAGCCATCCTTGGGAACAGCAGCCTCCTGCACTTTATTGAAACGTGCCTTTAAAGCTTGATAATCCTCAGTCATAGAAAGGCTACGGGCTAAACGTAGTACATCACGCTGAACGACTTGATTTTGCGGGAAAATTTCAAGCGCTTTTTTATAATCGATATAGGCATCATTCGGCTGACCAATCAGCTCATACACCATACCGGAGAGGTAAAAGGTGTAGGCATTTTGGAAGGAGTTTTTGACACGCCCCGCAACCTCGTCCAGTTGGGCATACTGGGCATTAAACATGCCGGTATTGACTTTATTCTTCTGGGCATCTGCCTGAGCCTTCGCAATCTCTTTTTCAAAAGCAGCCAGTGCAGCCTCCTGCTCAGCATTGGCCCGGCGAACTTCAACACCGGCACCTTCAAGATTTTTCTGCTTCAGATAACCCAAGGCTTGATAGTGGTGGACTAAAACCCGCTCATACCCTTCACCGCTATAGGGAATAGCATTGTCATTTACGGCAACAGCAGCAGCCACGGCACCGGCATCGGAAGCACTCACCGTTGCTTTCTGGTCATTTTTCTCAATACGGGTGATGGCCTGTTCGAAACCGGTCCGACTCTGGTCAATCTTGTTGAAGATTAGCGCATAGCGACCATACTCCATATTATAGAGAATACCATCGGATCCTCCACGCTCATCCAGTAACAGTTTTTGCAGATCCATTTCCTGACGAGCCTGCATACTCTGCACTAAGGGCTCAACTTTCTTGGGGTAGGCAGTAAAGGTGGAAGAACCGGCGCACCCAGCAAGCTGACCAACCATAAAGAGGGAGGCTGCTAAACCACCAAAGCGAATAAGGGACGACCAACGGTGTAACGGCTGCATCATAGTTTCTCTCCTTAAGACCATACTATAGACTTATTATTGATAACCAAGAAAAGACTGCACATTTTTTGGGCTTTTATTAAATGTCCACAACAACATACTCTTTGGTATACCTGTTTTTTCCATCTAATGAAACTAAATTTTATGTGACAATTTCTGATAAAAACAAAAGAATCGGCACCAAGCCAATCAAGAAAGAAACGGCCTGCTGTGTATACACCAGCAGGCCGTCAGGACAGGAACTATGATGGAGAGCTTCTGCGGCTTTGATGCACCACAAAAACGAGTAGAGCAACCAGCAGCGCGCCGAGGGAGCCGGCAAGAAAAGTCCCGCCCGGCATCGGGAGCTGATAATCAGGTGCCAGTGCCAATAACTCCTGCAGCCATGTCAGGGTGCCCTGACCACTACCGGTAGTGAGGAAACCAAACATCATGCGCTCAAGGGACCACTCAAGGGCATCGGGGTTTTGTGAAGCTCCGTGGCTAAACACAAGCCCCACGGCCGCCAATGATACAAACCATAGAGGCTTGGGATTTTTTTGTAACGCCACGACAAGGAGGACAGTGACCACCACCTCCATAACTCCAACGAGCGCATGCATGATTACCATATCCTGTAAGAAGGCGCTGCCAACCACCTGCCCCCCATGACTTATGAACATCTCACCACAAACGGCAAGGGCGCCAATGACAACTGAAAGGGCAGCCAGAACGGAGGTTCTTAGCAGCGCCCGGGTCTCTGGTACATAATGATTCAGCACTGGTGCCAGTACCAAACAGGGTAGCACTGCCATATTAAAGAGGTTTGCCCCTAAAGCCATCAAGCCGCCATCGGCAAAAAAGAGTGCTTGTATGCTGACAACTGCCACCATTACCAAGAGCGCCATATACCGGCCAAGCAGGGCCACCGCAAGGGCAGCACCGATAATATGCCCACTCGCCGTCGTCCCGGGAATCGTCACATTGAGCATCTGGATGACAAAAATACAGGCGGCCACCGATGCTGACTGTAACGGCTCAACAGTATGCAACCCATGGCGTAGCTTCTGGATGGTATAGCCAAGGGCGACAAGGCTTGCCCCACCCATGGCAAGAGCGACCTGTGGGCTTAGTATATGATCTGGCATATGCATCTTAAACAATCCCTCCTGTGGAACGCTTGGCGCAGTTGCAATGGTCATAGCCAAGAATACTTAGTGTACCAGACGTTTCGAGAATAGCAACGTGCACATCTCTAAGACTTGAAAGCCCAGCCTCCCTGATGGCCGCCATGAGGTCTTCAAAACTGATGCCGGCCTTCGCTAGCTGAGTATGATCCACGACACCGTTGTGAACAAGTATCTGAGGTTTCCCCTCCACAATCTGCTTTACCCGCCTGCTCTTTGCTGTCACCTTCCCCATGATCCAAGCAAGGGTAAAAATAGTCCCGCCAGAGAGTAATGCAGCACCAAGAGAACTATCACCACCAGTAAGTCCTGTCCCCACCGCACTGGCCATGAGAAGCACAAGTACAAGATCAAAATTTGTGAGCTCCCCCATCTGTCGTCGACCGGCAATACGGAAAAGCAAAAAAACGAATCCATACAATATCACAGAGCGTATAATGACCGCATACCACGGTACTGACAGCATAAAGAGAGTATCCATCCCGGTTTTCAACAGTCCTGAAAGTTAGCCGGCCGTTTTTCCAGAAAGGCCTGCATCCCCTCATGGCGGTCTTGGCAACAAAAACTCTCTGCAAAGGCTCTACGCTCATGATGAAGCCCTTCCGTGAGAGGAAGTGACAGACCGGTAATGAGCGCCTCCTTAGCCAGTCGAAGAACCGCAGCACTATGACGACTACAGCGTTTAGCAAGTAGCATGGCTTCTGAAAGCAACTCCTCCTGCGCCACAAGACGGTTCACCAAACCTACACGCAGTGCTTCTTCTGCATCAATAGGATCGGCCGTCATAATCATCTCCAGCGCTCTGCCTTGGCCAATCAATCGTGGCAAACGCTGTGTTCCACCGAAACCAGGTATCGTACCGATTTTCAGTTCCGGCAGGCCAAAACGGGCATTATAACTTGCAATCCGTATATCACATGCCAAAGCCAGCTCACAGCCTCCCCCAAGAGCATACCCGTTGACCGCTGCAATGGTTGGCTTTTCAAAGGTCTCTAGGCAACGACATACCGCCTGGGCGCGACCAGCCAACTGATAGGCTCCCTGGTCATCAAGATCCACCAGCATACTAATATCACCACCAGCCATGAAGGATCGCTCACCATGACCGGTCAGAATAATCGCCCGGACTGCAGTATCGGCAGCAAGCTCTGCTAAGGCCTGTTCCAGTTGACATAACATGTATTCACTCATGGCATTCATCGCCTGTGGGCGATTAAAACAACAGACAGCAATCTGGTCTGTTATGGTAACGGTGAGATGGGATTCCATGGCTACCTCGTTTCGTGACATGTGGTTAGAGCCTCTATATTTGCAACCTGCCAGGTCGGTTCAATACCCCAGGGGTCAAAAACAGCATCAACACTGCGTGCCACCCAAGCCGTGGCAAGCCCGACAGCGTCTGCTCCCAGAATGTCAAAGGGGTTCGACGAAACCATTACCACTTTATCGGGGGGGAGCTGTACGCTGTTCAGTAAATGCTGATATACTTTTGGATCTGGCTTGAAGGACAAAACCGGTTCAACACTGATAATCTGCTCCAGATATCCACTCAGGCCTGCATGCTGTAGCAGCTCAGAGAGTGAACGACTATCGCCATTGGAAAAGGCGACACAGCGATGGCCAGCAGCCTGCACCTTTATGAGACCAGGAATAACATCTGCATAGGCTGGCAGTTGACGGTAACGCGCCAGGAGATTGTCCCGAACGGTCGTGTCGAGATGAAGCGAAAAACTCTTCGCGGTTTGATCCAGGGCTTGTGCAGTACACGTACTAAAGGGAACATACTGCCCCATCAATGCCCGGCGAAAGGAATATTCCAGTTGCCGTTCACGCCAATGCTTAGAAAAAGCCATAGCATGCCCACCAACAACGTCCGTTAAAAGTGTTGTTAAACCATGGGTATCAATGAGGGTTCCGTAAACATCGAAGGCAAAGAGTCGTTGCATAGGGTTCCTCCGCACTTTTGCCACGGTTATACCCCTTGCAACCATTTCTTGCAAGTTACTGTTACAAGTCAGCTAAAAGTAGTATTTACAAAATCTGTAGCGGTGCTGAAAATGCATACCCAACACTATGGGCTGTTTTTATGGGAGCGGCATTTAAACCAGCGCCTTGAATTTTGAGGCGCAGACGGCGTACCAGTGAGTCAAGGGAGCGGTTGGTGTAGATATCATTTCTATTGAACAGTTCAAATAAAATTGCTTCACGTTGTACCGGCATAGACGGTGTCTGTGAAAGAAGCCGTAAAAATCGTAATTCATTATGGGTTAAGGTAACGACTTGACTACCTGGCCCAACGAGTTCCCAGGTACAGAGGTTGAGTGTCCAGTGCCCATCATGCAGCGAAGTCTGACTCACAAAGCGAGTAACATCTTGCTGAGGGATTGAAAGTCCGGTAGAAGTTACTAATGTGTTTCTTGGATATTTTGGACTTTTGAGCATGGCGTTGTCCTCTCATAACAGAGAAAATGATGCAAGCTGACTGTTATCTCATGTCAACTAACTAACATGAGCATAAAACACATGCCACCCACGAGATATGGCAAAAACTATAATTTTTCGTTTTAATGTGTCATTAGGGGGAATGACAAAAAACCATAAACGATGATAAAAGGTGTCTTATATGCGGCCCAGAACATCCCGTTGGCCTGCATGCTTGTTTTCACCATGATGAACTGCAAAAAACCATTACCACGGCGGCATCATTGCAGCACTCATGGACGAGACCTGTGCTTAGGCCTGCATGGCACAAGGCCATACGGTGGTGACTGTCTCTCTGACAACCACCTATCGTGCCCCGGTACCAACAGGCAGTACGGTGAAGGTCCATGGTTTTTTAACTGATAGCACGGGAAGAAGTCTGGTCGGACAGACCAAACGCTATGTAGGTACAAACCTGTGCGCAGAAGCCAACAGCGGTTTTCCATAGTATGCGTACATGAGGATCAGACATCATGCATATTTTCAAATCAAAACAATGGGTATGGTCGGACATACTGCTCTTGAAGTGGAGCAGTTTTATGGCTGGTTTACTGCTGGGAGCACTCTTTTCTGATATCCTTCGCCCCTATGTATGGTTAATTGGAATAGCCAGCCTGCTTTTCGCCCTAAGGCCAGCCTACCACTATTTTCAGGATTGATAGCGGCTAAGGTTTTTCTGCAGTTCTTCAATCAAGCGCTCCCGCAACCAGAGCGGTTCTAGGAGTTCAACCTGTGAGCCGTGCTGTAAAAGTTCCTGTAATACTTCAACCTCATGGCAAGCACAAAAACGCACGGTTAAGGAGCCATCATCCTCGAGTAGTTCCTCTTGCATGGGATGCAAAATAACCCCACGCATCCAGCGACTCTGTACGGGAGAAAAGCGTAATGCCACAACAAAGGGCTCCCGGTTTTGAAAGATACCGAAGGTGTCGGCCAGATACGGCTGCCATTGTTCGGCAGGACGGCTTACGAATGACTCTGATTCAACCGTACATAGACTGATACGCCCCAGTACGAAATCACGCCATGCGTTACGTAGACGACAATAGGCAATCAGATGCCAGGTGCCAAGGTAATTCACCAGATGATGTGGTTCGACGGTACGCATCGTACAGCTGGCGCTCACAGGTGAATAATAACAAAAGGTCAATAAGCGGTTCTGCAGTAATGCACTGGCACTATTTTGAAAAACAAGTGGATCCGTAGGGCTGACAGATCGCCATCGAAATGAAAAAGCCTCTTCTGGGTGTAAATTTCCTGGCAGGTGTTTAGACAAGAGAGCCCCCAACCGCTTTGAAATAGCACCAAGATCTTCAGCGAGGGAACCGGCAGAAGCTTCTGTAATTAACTTCCTTGATATCAAAAGAGCCAAAACCTCATTATCGGTCAGGCGCACGATAGGTAATTCAAAGTTAGCATCGTCGTAACAATACCCTTTTGAAATAGCATCATAAACTAAGGGAGCACCGAGGCGATCACGAAAATATTCTATGGAACGGTGGGCTGTTTTAGTGGAAACTTCGAATTGATCAGCCAAACGGGAAGCGTTCGGAAAGCGGTTTTGCCGCACTTCATGGTCAAACCAGATAAAGCGCTCAAAAAAAAGCTGGCCACCCATGGACAACCTCCAAAGAGTATGATACGCACCGTACCATAGATACGGAAAGAAGAACAAGGATAGAGCATGACACCACATCATTGTCAGTTTTGCGGGGATGTTCTCCTGCAGCCGGAAAACCTAAAACCACATTACTCCTGTCGAGGGTGTGCCCGCATCACCTACCGTAACCCAACCGTTGGTGTTGCGGTCATCATTATCAATGATCTTAACGAAATCGTGCTTATTCAACGTGGTATCGGACCATATAAGGGGCAGTGGTGCATCCCCTGTGGACATCTGGAATATGATGAGGATGTTCGGGATGCTGCAAAGCGGGAATTCTTGGAAGAGACAGGACTCACCGTAAGTATAGATACGGTCTATGATGTTCACTCAAATTGGCATAACAGGGATCTACAAACCGTCGGGATTTGGTTTAAAGGTTCGGTTACATCAGGCAACCTCAAGGCTGGTGATGATGCTATGGATGTTGGTTATTTTAAACTCAACGATTTGCCACCGCTTTGCTATCCAACGGACGAGCATATAATCAGCCGTATATTATCCGAGCGTGGATTATCGTAGTTGGTTATGTTTATCTACGCAAAAAGGCCCTTGAGTAATCTCAAGGGCCTTTTTCAATTAATCTGGCAGCGACCTACTTTCCCACGCAGCTACCCGCGCAGTATCATCGGCCCAGAGGGGCTTAACTTCCGTGTTCGAGATGGGAACGGGTGTGACCCCCTCGGCATAGCCACCAGAACTGTTGTGGAGTTTCCTCCAGTTCGGATTGCAATTGCATACGAGGAGTGTTTTGGCGAAGTATTGTAGTAATTGGTATGCTTTGTAGAAGGTGGGGGGGAGTAGAACTCCCCCCACCGCAATTTTTTTATGGTCAAGCCTCACGGCCGATTAGTACTGGTCAGCTGAATACATTACTGTACTTACACACCCAGCCTATCAACGTTGTGGTCTTCAACGGGCCTTTAGGGGATTGCTCCCAGGGATACCTAATCTTGAAGGAGGCTTCCCGCTTAGATGCTTTCAGCGGTTA
>CAYVYW010000015.1:0-44954 GCA_964456065.1 uncultured Geobacteraceae bacterium | reverse complement strand
TGTAAAGCCGGTGTTCCCAAGAATCCTCCTCTTTCAGAGGGGGAGAACGTCAAGAGCTGTATTCTTCTTTCTTAATCTGATATTTTTTTATTTTTCGGTAGACCGTAGCGATATTCATGCCGCCTTCTCGGGCAGCTTCATCAACAGCACCAGCATGTTTCCGTAATAATTCCCGTAGCAGATCACGCTCAAAACGGTCAAGTGCTTCATTGTAGGGTAGGCCGTCGCGACTGGCACTGAAAGAAGCACGTAACATTTGTTGTTTTGGCAGATCCTCGGGCAGATCGATAATCTGGCCGAGAGTGTCGCAGCTAATGTAGTCATTCGTTTCCATGGCAATACAGGCTTCGATGACATTTTGCAACTGTCTAATATTGCCTGGCCAGTCAAAATGAATTAAACACTGCATCGCCAACGGTTCAAATCCCTTTACCACGCTTTTAAAGATCAGGTTCTGTTTGTGCAGGAAGTGGGCAGCTAAAAGTGGAATGTCCTCACGACGTTCACGCAGGGGGGGCAGATGGAGGTTAACAACATTGAGACGGTAGTAGAGATCCTCACGGAACGAGCCGATACGGACCGCCTCCTTAAGGTCAGCGTTGGTTGCTGAAATAATTCTGACGTCAACGGTTTTAGAGCTGGTGTCCCCGATGCGTCGGAATTCTTTTTCCTGCAAAAAGCGTAGGAGCGTTTTTTGAACCGTCATCGGAAGATTACCGACTTCATCGAGGAAAAGGGTGCCTCCATCTGCAGCCTCGAGTAAGCCCTGCCTATTTTCTGCGGCACCGGTAAAGGCCCCTTTACGGTAACCGAACAGCTCACTTTCGAGAATACTTTCCGGAAGTCCGCCACAGTTGATGGCAATGAAGCGCTTGTCGCGACGCTGCGAATTAACATGGATCGCTTGGGCAATCAGCTCTTTGCCCGTGCCTGACTCACCGGTAATCAATACCGAGGTGTCTCGGGCGGCGACCTTAGCAACTTTTTCAAGGACGGACTTCAAAGCACCGGATGCGCCAATGATGGCGTCAAAGCGCAATTTTTCCTCAATCTCACGTCTTAGTTCACGGTTCTCCTCCGTGAGGATCACCTGCTGTAAGGCGTTTTTCACACGAAAAACCAACTCCTCTGGTTCAAACGGTTTCGTCAGCATATCATAGGCACCACGACGCAGCGCCTGTATTGACATTTCAACGGTGGCATAGGCCGTTATGATGATAACAGGCGTTTCAGGGGAGCGCTGCTTGACCTGCTGCAGAACATCAAGCCCACTGAGTCCGGGCATTTTGATATCAGTAATCACGAGATCCCAGGCTCCTGGCTGAAAGGCTTCCAGTGCCTTCATGGGGCCGGTGAAGGCTTTGACCAGATAGCCGTTATCGAGCAGTATCTGTTCCATCAGCCTGCAGAGTCCTTCTTCATTATCAATCAGTAGTATTCGGTGTCTGGGCGTCATGACATCTCCTCAGGGCAGAAGGGCAGGTATACCGTAACAACAGTACCGGTGCCGGGAATACTGGTAATCGTGATGGTACCGTTATGCATTTCAACAATCTGTTTGGTTATGGCTAATCCCAGTCCGGTCCCGCGTGCCTTGGTTGTGTAAAACGGTTCAAAGATATGCTCCAGATTCTCAGGCTGGATTCCAGAGCCGGTATCACTGAATACAATCTGAATACCGTCAGGCTCAGCGTATCCTGTAGTGATAAGAAGCTGACCACCATTCGGCATGGCACCACCGGCATTGAGAATCAGGTTGATGGCAACCTGGCGGATCTGGTCACCATCAATCAAAATCTGAGGAATCTGGGGGTCAAACTGAGTGGTGATAGCCACACCACGCATATCAGTATGGTTCGCTGCAAATTCAATAATCTCACTTAACAGTACGGTGATATCAGTCGATTCATACTGTGGTCGTGGCGTGCGGGCATAGGACAGCAAATCCTGCACAATTTTTTTACAGCGCTTGCTTTCCCGCTTGATCTCATGGATATAGCGAAAGTGAGGGTCCTGCGGGTCTAATTTCCCCTCGAGGTAGGCCGCATACCCCAAAATCACACCGAGGGGATTGTTAATCTCATGGGCGACACCGGAGGAAAGTACACCGAGGGAGGCCATTTTGCCCTGTTGGGCAAGATTCGATTCCATTTCTTGATTGCGTTGGATGATGCTTGTCATCTCGTTGAACGCATCAGCCATCTCCGCCAGTTCATCCCGACCCGTGACGAGCATACGGGCTTGTAAATCCCCTGCTTTGACTCTGCGAATGGTTGCAATCATCTGGTTGAGGGGTTGCGTCGCTATGGAGGAAAGGTAATACACCAAAAGGGTCGCAAAAAGACTGACCATGACAATCAAGAAGAAGGTGCTTGCTACCGTATGGGTTTTTATGGCGTTTGCTTCGCGGTAGAACTCATCTTCATAGGAGCCTACAGCAACAATCCAGTCCCAAACCTTAAAATGCTCATAGCGGACAATTTTCATGCGGGGGCGGGCATCACGGGCATTCTTCCAAGGGTACCGAATCCAGCCCGATTTCTTCCGTAGCATCTCTTTAATGAATGGATTGCCATCAGAGTCTTTTGCTTCAGAAAGATTATGCCCTTCTTCTTCGGGGTGAATGGTCATGACCCCATTTTTATCCATACAGTAGATATAGCCGGTACTGCCAACCTGCTTACGTTTAATCATCGCTTTGAGTTCGGCAAAGGACTCGGAGGTCAGTTCTTTTTCAAGGGAGCCGCTTATGTCATAGCGGAAGTCCTGGTATTGGCGGTCGTACGCCCGAAGCAAGTCGGTGGTAAACGCTGCCATGTGCTGCAGGTCGTCTTTCGATGTCTGGGTGATACCAAGGTATGCCTTCTGGTTTGCAATGAAACCGGTAACGGACGCCACGACAATAATCGGTATGACAACCAGTGGTAACACCAGGAGCAGTAACTTGTTGCGTATGCGTAATCCTGTGAGGTGCGGTAAGCGCATAAAGACTCCCCTAGTGGCCACTCTCAGGTTGGCAGCTCATAGCCGCTCAGCCGACAGGCCTCCTGTACGATTTCTTGATGCGCAAACCATGCCAAGGCTGCTTCCCGTCGCCCCCAGTCGCTGTCGCAGAGGAGATCGAGGCGAGGGGTGAGGGCACGGCAGGCTTTCGGCCGCTCGTGGTAGGGGAGCAGGCATCCGCTGTCCGTCAGCAGACGACAGGCGTCACCTGGAAGGTCATCAGGGGGGATTTCGTGTGCTTCACAGAAGCGGGCGGGCCGTGGGTAACGTATCAAACAGTTGGGGTCAGGCTCCGTAACGCCCGGTGTATAGGGCTTGCCACGGTGTAATTCCAATACCCATGTTCCCGTGGAGAGAAGTTCTGCCAGATCAGCCGCCGGGTTGGAGGCTGCCAGGAAACGCTCAGGGCTTTCTATGCCGGGACGTGTCCGGCAGCAGTCTCCTTTACAGCGCGCACAGAGGGTAGGGTCTTCGTTAGATTGCTGGTCGTGCATTGGGGAACCTCTCGCATCAGTGCGAATCAGATGGCAATGAGTATACTCTTTTTTCGCGGTTTTGCAAAACAGGGGAGGCGCCAGGTTGCCGAAAAGGGGGGGATGCCTTTTAAATACGCTTGGATAGGGCCAATAGTTCTTGCAGAGATTTTTGGCACAGCGGTTGCGTATGACCGGCTTAGATAATCCTTGATTTCGTTTTGGTTAGGAGTAGGTAATGGCGGATCATAACCCCCAGAAGAACAGAGGCTGGCAGGTCGTTGCAGCAGGTACGGGCATTAACCTTGCCCTTGGTGTTCTCTATGCGTGGAGCATCTTCAAGGAGGCGATTGTAGCCTCTATTAAGACCGGTGGTCCCGGAGCATTCACCTGGGAGTTGGCATCGGTCGGGACGCCTTATGCTGTTTGTTGCTTGACTTTTGCCTTTGCCATGATACTGGCAGGTAAGGCACAGGATAAAATCGGCCCTGCTAAAACCGCCCTGATAGGAGGCTTGTTGGTTGGTGCCGGCTTTATATTATTGGGTTTCACCAACTCTTATATTGGTTGGATTGTTGGTTTTGGTATCCTCGGTGGTGGTGGTTTCGGTTTCGGGTATTCGGCCACGACCCCTCCGGCGGTCAAATGGTTTACTTCGGCAAAAACAGGTCTTGTTGCAGGTATTGTTGTCTCAGGATTCGGGATCGCACCGGTCTATATCGCTCCACTTGCCAAATATCTCCTCGGTGTCTATGGGATTCAGCATTCGATGATGATTCTTGGGGTGGCCTTTTTGATTATCGTGTGCGGCCTGTCATTTTTCTTGGTCAACCCGCCCAAAGGGTTTGTGCCGCACCAGGTTCTACGCGGGTATTACCCTGCACTTGAAGCTGAAAAGAAAAAAGAGGTTAATGCGACGGTATCCGAGGTACTGCGTTCCCCTAAATTTTATATTCTCTGGATTTGCTTCTTCATTGGTGCCGGTGCTGGTTTGATGGTAATCGGTAGTGTTGCCGGTATGGCGAAGAAGAGTATGGGCGAGATGGCCTTCCTTGCTGTTGCCATTACAGCCCTTGGTAATGCAGGAGGCCGGATTGTTGCTGGTGTTCTCTCTGACCGTATCGGTCGTCGGGCGACACTCTTTATCATGTTGGCCTTCCAGTCAATTTTGATGTTTGCGGCCATTCCGGTAACAGCGAATCCGAATGCTGTTATGCTGGTTCTGCTGGCAACCTTTATGGGATTCAACTATGGTTCAAACCTGTCACTCTTTCCTTCCTTTGCAAAAGACTATTGGGGGTTGAAAAATTATGGTTTGAATTATGGCGCCCTCTTTACCGCATGGGGGGTCGGTGGTTTTGTGCTGGTACAGGCGGCAGATAAAATAAAAGCGCTGCCGAATGGTAATGCCATGGCCTTCATCGCTGCCGGATGTCTATTGGCGGTTGGTGCTGTTTTAAGTATTTTTCTGGCTGAGAAGAAAGTCGCGCTCTCCGGTGTACCTGAAACCAGTCGCTGGAGTGAGTTCTGGAGTGAGTTTTCACTCGGCTTCAAAGTGTTCCTTGGCTTTGAGGAACCAAAGGTTCGCGCTCCCCGCGACTGGGACGCAACCGTACAAAGATAATTTTTTAAAGAACATTCATTTTTTTAGATACATCCGTAGAACGCTGTGGTATAGTTCGCCATCTTTTGAAAGATTGCCTCGGCTACTTTAAAAGAAGTCGGGGTCTCTTTCATGTGCCTATCGCTTTGCTATAGGCAATTACCAAACGCAGAAATGTAGAAGAGGAGAAGCAGGAATGACAACAGGTAGAGTCAAGTGGTTCAACGACAGCAAAGGTTTTGGTTTTCTCGAGCAAGATGGCGGTGAGGACGTATTCGTACACTTCTCAGCTATCAATGGCAATGGTTTCAAGACCCTTGCTGAAGGCGATACGGTTGAGTTTGAAGTAGTTCAGGGTCCGAAAGGCCTCCAGGCTGCTAACGTAACCCGCGTCTAACGGTCCACTGGACTGGTTGTTTAAAACCCTCTGTGAGCTTGTCTCACAGAGGGTTTTTTGATATCAGGAAACTTTTAACATGCATACCATCGCATTGAGTACTTTGTTACGTGGTCTTTGGTCGCTGGCTCTGGTACTGTTGCTCGTGTCACCACTTAAGGCCCAGACGCCCCAATCAGCCCTATGGCATGACGATGCGGCCATTGCAGAGCTTTTCAGACAGGCAGGGGTACAGGGGACCTTCGTTGTCTTTGATCCCTTGAGTAATACCATCAGCGGGACACAGTATGCACGGGCTTCAACCCGCTTCTCACCGGCTTCGACGTTCAAAATTCCCCATGCCCTGATAGGTCTGTCTCTCGGTGTTGTTCGTGATGTTGATGAGTTGATTCCTTACCGTAGTGCGCTTCCTCCCTTTTCACCGGCCTGGGTGCGGGATATGGGTTTGCACGATGCCATGACGCTTTCCAATGTTCCTATTTTTCAGGAACTTGCCCGTCGCATCGGATCGATTCGTATGCAGGAGGCGCTGCGACAGCTTGCGTATGGTTCGATGAGTATCGGTGGCCTTGTCGATCGTTTCTGGCTTGACGGGACATTAACAATCAGTGCCTTGGAACAGATACGGTTTTTACAGCAACTTGCAGAAGGAAACTTGTTGTTTCCGGCGACAGCTCAAAGGCAGGTCCGTACTATCACCGTGTTTAAGCGAACGCCCTCCTGGGTGCTGCATGCTAAAACTGGATGGCAGAACGCTCCGGGGCCTGGCATCGGCTGGTGGGTGGGGTGGGTCGAAAGGAACGGAGCTATCTATCCGTTTGCACTCAATATCGATATCCGTACTGCAGCTGATGCTCCGCTACGTCAGCGCATCGGCCTCGATGCACTACGCATTCGCCAGCTAATCGATTAAGAGGCAGAAAAACCGACCAACCGTCAAGATGGTCAGGTTTTAGTGTGATTTAGAACTCCATCGGCATGGCCTTGACCTGTTCAGCGGTGAAGACGGGGCCATCTTTACAGACATAAATATTACCGACATTGCAGCGTCCACACTTGCCCAGACCGCATTTCATGCGATTCTCGAGGGTTGTGTAAATACTTCTGTCATGGAAACCGAGTTTTTCTAGAACTGGCAGGGTGAACTTAATCATGACTGGGGGGCCACAAACCAGTGCTATGGTCTGGTCTGCACTGGGTGCTGCTTCTTCAAGAATTGTTGGCACAAACCCAACGTTACCATCCCAATCATTTGTTTCACCGCCGGGGTCAACGGTTTTTACAAGTCGAATATCACCACGTTTGGCCCATGTTTCCAGTTCTCGTTTGTAAACCAGATCATCAACACTGCGGGCACCGTATACAATCGTTATGTCTTTAAAATGGTCACGTAAATCAAGACAGTTCCAAATCAGGGTTCGTAGTGGCGGTAGTGCAATCCCCCCTGCCACAAAAACGAGGTTTTTGTCATAAAAGTCTTCAATTGGGAAGGAATTGCCATAAGGACCACGTACTCCCATGGTATCCCCTGGCTCCAAACGCCGTAGTGAATCGGTGACCCGACCAACCGAGCGGAAACAGCACTCAATATACCCTTCCCAGGTTGGAGAGGAGGCAATACAAAAGGTCGATTCACCAGAACCAAAGGCTGAATATTCTGCAAATTGTCCGGCCCTGAATTGGAAGGTCTCACGCACCTGTGGATCCTGGAATACCAAACGTAGGGTGCGGATATCAGCAGTCTCTTCGATAACTTCTTCAACAGTGGCAAGGTAGGGGAGATAAATATTTTTACGATCGCACATACATGTCCTTATGGTGCTGCGGAAGTCTGTTCAATCTGCTCGAGGATGCCGGCAATGTCGATGCCGACGGGGCAGACCCGGATACAGCGACCACAACCGGTACAGAGCGTTTGGCCGAATTTGTCATCATAGTATTTAAACTTGTGCATGATACGGTTACGATACCGTTTGGGCTGCATATCACGGGGGTTATGGCCGGAGGCATGGTGTGTGAATTTCCAGAATCCACAGGCATCCCAGAATTTACGACGCTTTCCTTCCTTTTCAGTCCCCTCATCAACAATATCAAAACAGTGGCAGGCAGGGCAGACAAAGGCGCAGGCGCCGCAACCCACACAGCGTACGCCGATCTGATCCCAGGCCGGGTCTTCAAAGTGCTGGTCGAGCCAAGCCTTAATCCTCTCGAGGTCAAAGGGTGTTTGAGCTGGCATCGCCAGGGGCTCTGCCGGCGTCTGATCAGGTGAGGTGAAGCGCTCCTGCCAGGTGGTCAGGAATGCTTCTCCTTTTTCACTATACGAGCTGAAACGAAAACCGCCACCGACTAAGGGATGCATCTGTAGGTCGCAACCGTTGGCCGCATCTGGTGCCAGTCCTACCGCTGTACAAAAACAGGCATCATCGGCGGTGGTACAGGCCAAACCAATAATAAGGGTTTTCTTCCGACGTTCCAGGAAGAACTGATCTTTGTAATCCCAGGAAAAAACAGCATCCAGTACCGGGATAGCACTGGCATCACAGGGGCGAACACCAATCAAGACGGTTTCAGGAAAACGCTCAGGAGTGACATCCTGCAGTGCAATGTTCTGACCTTCTTTGCGATAGGAAAGCAGGTCTTCACAGACGGGGAAAAAGGCCTCTTTAGCAGAACGACGTGGTAAGGCATCAAGGGCGAGGTCCGTTGCGGAGGCCAGCGGTTCATAGAGAACCGTATCCTGTGTCCGACGAGGGCCAACCACCCGCTGCCCTTGCAGGAGGAGGCTGTCCAGTAAGAGGCGCAGGTTCGCTTCAGTAATCTGTTTCTGCATAGTAGGCTCTTTCTTTAGCGAATGAAGGACTGATCATCGTCATCACGGAAACTGTTTAATGGCCCCTTATCCTGCATGGTAAATCCGGCCTCTGACCCATAGAGTTCCTTCAACTCTTTTGCCATTTTCCGGTTCAGAAGATTGAGGGGGATGTCCATCGGGCAGGCCCGTTCACATTCGGCACAACCGGCGCAACGGCCGGCCAAGTGCATGGCTCGCACCAGATGCCAGGCGGTGTTACCCGCCGGGCGTGGTGTCTGCTCCACCATCTGGGGACGGTTTCGGTCGCACATACACTGTTCACAGTAGCAGTAGGGGCAGACCTGACGACAGGCATAACATTTAATACATTTACTGAACTGCTCTTTCCAAAACTCCCAACGCTCACCCGGGGTCATTGCCTCGAGACGTGCTATTTCCTTGGCGTAACGTGCTTCACGTTCATCGGGCACCGTAAGTGTAACGGTTGGTACGAAGTCGCACCCCGGTGGCATGCGGTCATGGCATTCGCTACATTTTGCAGCGCAGGTCTCCGTGGTGAGTGGTGTTGCCGGCTGGATGACCGAAGCGAGGACGCCGCTACAGGGAATGCCCATGATATATAGATCGTCACGACGAAGTTGATTCTCTCCCATTAGGCCGATGAGCGCCTTTAAGTCACACCCCTTCACGACGATAGCGATACGTCCGGCTTTGGGTACGTCTTTTTTCGCTTTGGTCATATAAACAGCAAGATTGTTAACACAGGAAGGGGAGAAGATCAGGCGGTCACATTCCTCTGCGCTGTGTATGACGATTGGTTGGCTTGAGCCGCTACGACGGCCAGCGGCATAGCCAATGACCGCAGAAACCGTGCCGTCGAGCAGAATACGCCGCGCTTCTGCGCTAAGTTGTTCACCGATACTGGTATAGCTGGCACTGTCAATGAGCGCGTTTTTAGATGGCATCATAGACCTCTTGCAATTCCTGTGACTGAAGATTTCCTGACCACTGTTCTTCAAGGGCCAGATCTTTAAACTCAAGCATGGGTCCCATTTCACGAACCCGTGCCGTCAGATCGGTGACCACCTCAACCCATTTGCCTCCCTCAGCAGCTGAAACCCATGAAAACTGAATGCGCTGGAGATCGACACCAATGAACTCGAGTAATTTGCGGAAGGCGGCAAAGCGTCGTCTGGCATGGAAGTTACCGGCAATATAATGACAGTCGCCCGGGTGGCACCCTGAAATTAAAACGCCGTCGGCGCCCTGTTGGAGTGCCTTCAGAATAAAGACAGGGTCAATTCTCCCTGTACAGGGGAACTTTATGAGCCGAACATTGGCGGGGTATTGCATCCTGCTGGTGCCGGCAAGGTCTGCCCCTGCATAGGTACACCAGGTGCAGACAAAAGCTATGATTTTCGGTTCAAAGTCGTGGCTCGGTACGGTACTGTGCATTAGAGTGCCTCGACCATGGCGACGATCTGTTCGTCCGTATAACCATCTAACTCAACGGACTTGGAGGGACATGTGGCCTGACAGGTCCCGCAACCGGCACAGATGCCGGGATTGACGTAGGCTACCGTCTTCAAAAGGTTTCCTTGGCGGTCTCTGATTTCTTTCTCTTCAACGGCTCCATAGGCGCACACTTTACGGCAGGCAAAACAGCCGACACAGCCTTGTTCTTTCACCTTTGCAACAATTGGCTCACGCTCAAGTTTGTCTTTTGCAAAAAGAGTCATGACCTTGGCGGCAGCTGCAGAGGCCTGTGAGACGGTGTCAGGGATATCTTTGGGGCCTTGGCAGGCACCGGCCAGATAGATGCCCGCTGTGGCGCACTCTACTGGCCTGAGCTTGGCGTGTGCTTCGGAGTAGAACTGGTAGGTGTCGTAGGAAATGCCAAGCTTCTGAGCTAGGCTGTCGGCTCCCGGTTGGGGCTGCACCGCAGTGGCCAGGACCACCATATCCGCTTCTATTTCAACCTGAACACCGACCGAGATGTCACTGCCCATGACAACAATCTTGTCCCCTTTTTGGAAAAGGCGTGAAACCATGCCGCGGATATAAACCGCCTCTTCGTCCTCAATGGCGCGCCGCCAGAACTCATCATAGTTTTTACCGGGGACACGGGCATCCATAAAGAAGACGTAGGCCTGCCCATCGTGCACCTTGTGATGATAGAGCATGGTGTGTTTAGCCGTGTACATACAGCAAATTTTTGAACAGTATGAAATCCCCTTTTCCCGGGAACGTGAGCCAACACACTGGATGAATACAATCTGTTTTGGTTCTTTACCGTCTGATGGGCGTAGAATCTTACCGCCGGTCGGCCCTGAGGCGGAGGCGAGGCGCTCAAAGGTCATGCCGTCGATAACGTCTGGTATTTTACCATGGCCAAACTCGCCATATCCTTTAATGGGTGAGCCTTTGGGTTTCTCACGTATGCTATAAAGTTCGAAGCCTGTTGCCACAACAATAGCGCCAACTGCTTCAACGACCAGTCGGTCTTCCTGCTCAAAATCAATAGCACCAGGGCCGCAGACTTTCTGGCAGACACCGCACTTACCACTTTTAAACATGGTGCAGTTCTCACGGTCGATAACGGGAATATTCGGGACGGCCTGGGGGAACGGAACATAAATTGCGCTACGGGTGCCCAGATTACAGTCAAAGCGGTTTGGTATATTTTTCTGGGGGCACTTGGTCATGCAAACACCACATCCCGTACAGAGATCCTCATTAACGGAGCGTGCTTTCTTGCGAATGGTGACTTGGAAGTTACCAATATAGCCGTCAACCTGTTCAACATCACTATGGGTATACAGGGTGATGTTCGGGTGATTTGCTACGTCCACCATTTTAGGGGTCATAATACATTGTGAACAGTCCAGGGTAGGGAAGGTCTCGGAGAGTTGTGCCATATGGCCACCAATGGAAGGCTCACGTTCCACCAGTACCACTTGGTGGCCGGCATCAGCGATATCAAGTGCCGCCTGAATGCCGGCGATGCCCCCACCGATGATAAGGGCACGTTTGGTAACCGGTACGGTAATGGTGGGGAGCACACGGTTCTTTTTAACCCGCTCAACCAACATGCCGACGATTTCCAGTGCTTTTGTGGTGGCCTGGTTACGGTCTTCATGTACCCAGGAACAGTGTTCACGAATATTTGCCATCTCACATAAAAAAGGGTTAATACCTGCCTGCTCTACGGCTTTTCTGAAGGTACGTTCATGCATACGTGGGGAACAGGCTGCCACCACAATATGGGTTAGTCGGTGCTCATGAATAGCTTTTTTCAGCAGTGTTTGTCCTGGGTCTGAGCACATGTATTTATAGTCGGTGGCGAAGGCTACACCGGGAATACGGGCGGCCTGTAGGGCAACCTGCTCGACATCAACGGTCCTGGATATGTTCTCGCCACAGTGGCAGACAAAGACACCGATTCGTGACATCTGGTGATTCTCCAAACGGCCATAGCCTAAAAGGACTGGCCGCTAGTTTCCTGACGAGACAGCACGGTGCTGTCCCGTCAGGTGAAGCGCCCTAAAAGGGCTGACGCTGCTCTCGAGGTGTTAGAGCAGATTCTTTTTCCGTAGAAGGGACTGTGGATCCACAATTAATGCTTCTAAACCAAGCTTCTCCTTCGGGATGCCCAATGCCAGTCCTAGTAGTTGTGTCAGGTAGAAGATGGGGAGGCCGTAGTGGGTGCGGTTTAACTCCTCAATTTCTTTTTGACGGATATCCAGATTGCCATGGCACAGGGGACAAGCCACCACGATACAGTCTGCACCAGCTGCTTTGGCAGAATCGAGGACAGCATTGGAGAGCTGTTGGACGACCGTGGGTCTTGAAAGGGTGAAATTGGCACCACAGCACTCAAGGCGATGCGTCCATGGAACGGTTAGTGCACCGGTTGCTTCCATAACCTTTTCCATGATGGTGGGTGCTTCTGTACAATCCAAATCAGGGACGTCGGTTGGTCGGGTGAGCAGACAGCCGTAATAGCAAGCAACGCTGAGGCCTGATAGGGGGCGGCTGATACGGCTGGTAAGTTCCTCCATCCCGAAATCACGAAGTAATATTTCCAGAAGGTGTTTGACGCGCCGTTCCAAGTGTACGGGGCCGTCTATGGCTTTTTCAACAAGTGAACGTTTCTTATCGTCCTCAGCAAGGATATGTTGTGCAAATTTCAAACGTGAGAAACAGGATGCACAGGCCACGGCCATATCCCCCTGGACCTGCTCGGCAAGTTCGAGATTTTTTGCCGAAAGGGAGAGGGAAAGGAGCTCGTCAACATTATGGGCAGGGGTTGCACCGCAGCAGATCCAATCGGGAATTTCCGTTAGGGTGATACCCAGTTGCTCGAAAACCGCCCGTGTTGAAAGGTCATATTCTGATGCTGAGGCATGCAGCGAGCAGCCAGGGTAGTACGAGTAGTGCAGGTCACTCACGGGGCCTCTCCTTTACGTCGCATATCCTCAATTCTGGCGAAGATCTTTTCTATTTCGGTTATGTTTTTATTTTTTTGGTGGAAGACTTTAAGCTTTCCCTTTGTGAGCAGTTTTGGGCCAAGCATCATGTCCTTTAAAAATTGACCTGACTTGACATTGAAAATGGCCGCAAGGCGCATTTCGTACTGCCGCCCGTACGTTCTGATGTTTTGGAGGAAAAGCTTGTTGGCAAGCTGTACGTAGCTTTCTTTTGAAGGGCCGTCCTGATCCCAGGAAAGCTTTCGAAGGGCATCCATAATGGATGCCAGATGGACACGGTTTGGGCATCGGGTCGAACAGGTTTCGCAGGAGACACAGTACCAGATTGACCGACCAGCCAGGATTCGCTGCCATTGGCCAAGCTGGAGCAGGCGCACAACCCTGTTTGGTGGATGCTCCATAAAGGTGGCCATGGGGCAGCCAGCTGAGCATTTGCCGCACTGAAAACAGCGGCGCACCGATGTGCCTGATAACTCCTCAACCTTACGCACCATGGCAAGGTCCATTGTCTCTTGTGATAGAAGCATTTTCTTCTTCTTCATGGGGCACCATACCACGTAAATTTAACTAGGATAATATTTTTAAGTATGGGTAAAAGTCAATAGGAAGTTGGGCACTTAAGCAAAATAGTGAAACATTGTTTGATTCATTTTTGGTGTATATACGCTTAAAAAAGTCAATCAGAAAGCGAGGTTGTATGTAGAGTTGCCATTGATTTATCTCTGTAAATAATGGTATGTATGGATGTGCCCAAAAATGAAGCAGTTTGTTTTATTGTGGGGTTTACACATACCATCATGAAAGTGTTGTGATAAAATCATCGTAATAGTAAGGGGATGCAAGCGGTAGTATGGGTTGCTTTCCTTTTTTAGATGCTTGTCACGACGAGGAGGGTGTCATGCAAACATTGGAGGCAATCAAGACACGTCGAAGCATACGTAAATACCAAGACAGGCCCGTTGAGGAGGAAAAAATACAGGCTCTGATGGAGGCGGTACAGCAGGCTCCTTCATGGTCGAACTTGCAGTGCTGGGAGATGGTACTTGTGCGTGAGCAGACCGTAAAGCAGCGCATAAGTGAGCTTTCGTATGTGGAGTCCTTCTTTGCGGCTTACGGTTTTAAGGCAAACCCTGCCCAGAAAGCACTAGCCCAGGCCCCATTAGTGATTGTAGCCTGCGCTGATCCAGGTCGATCCGGCACACTACTTGGTCAGCAGTTCTATATGGCTGATATGGGTATTGCAACGCAAAATCTCATGTTAGCTGCCCATGAGCTTGGTCTTGCCAGTGTCTATATTGGTGTTTTTGATGAAGAAGCCCTGAAAGTGTTACTTGGTATTCCTGCCCATATCCGGATTGTCGGTCTCTTTCCTGTTGGTTATTCAGCAGTGGAAGCAAAGCCGGGCCCCGCAAGGCGGCCATTGACGGCATTTGTACATGAGGAGACTTGGTAGGACTGAGTATCATACACAGCATCAATGAAGAAGGGCCGGTAGACTACGCTACCGGCCCTTCTCGTACCAAGAATTATAGCATCTAGGACATAATTTCTTCAATGGTTACATAGTCACCAACGCGCCCAGTCATCTGCTCAACATCGGTGTTGACGGGGAGAGTCTTTTTACCTGGTCTCCATCCAGCAGGACAGACTTCACCTGTTTTTGTGGCATGTTGCCAGGCATCAATCTGGCGTAAAAACTCATGTACATTACGACCTACAGAGGGTGCCTGAACTTCTTGCGCAACGCAAATCCCGTCGGGGTTAAAGAGGAAGCGACCACGAAGTGCCAGACCTTCTTCTTCAATAAGAACGCCGAAAGCGCTACTGACTTCACGGGTAGTGTCTGCACCAATGGTGAGCTTCAACCCTTTCAGGAGGGGTTCCGTTTCAACAAAACGCTTGTGAGAAAACTTTGTATCGGTGGAGATGGCCAGAATCTCAACACCCTTAGCTTGGAACTCATCATATTTGGCGTTCATAGCAGCAATTTCCGTCGGACAGACGAAGGTAAAGTCAGCAGGATAAAAACAGACAACCGCCCACTTACCCTGATAGTCATTTGAAGAAACGCTGGTGTAATGACCCGTTTTGGCATCATAGGCATCCATGGTAAATTCCGGCATCATCTGTTGAACCATCGAAGAACTCATTTTTTTCATCTCCTTGTTGTTGGTGATTTCATTTTCGAGATTTGTTGTTTTTTGTTTCCGAGCATGAACCTGTACGTCGCAACCTGCCATGTAATCCTCCTTCTTTATGCAATGCCTGCCAAAGCAGTTCTTTATTAGTAATAATTCCTATCTCTGATTCTGTCAACATAAAAATCTATTAATCAAATGGAAAAAAACGATAAGCAAAAATGTACTATTGCTCGAGAAGTTTTTCGGGAAATGGTGGGGGGGATGTGAAAAGGGAGAACGCTGTTCGTTCTCAATGGTTCTCCCTGTTTTGGTTTAGCTACCTGCACGACGTCCTAGAATGTCAGATAACTATGGTTGTTATGCTGTTATCAGTGCTTGGGCCGATAATTTTTAGCTTCGTTGGATATTTGCACCAGAAGAGGCCCGCTTGTCGCTACGCTGAAAACCGCTGGACAAGCCTAAAGCCTTGAAAGCCATACGCGACACTTTGTATAAGCTGTGTGCTGCATGAGAGGGACAAAGCTGTCCTGCTTTGATTATGGTTACCAATGTTGCTACGTCAGCTGCGTACCTAAACGCACGCTCAGGTACTTGTGTTGATAATGTCATTTTTAGAAACTCAATTGTGTCGTGGCGGTAAGCAAAACCCTGATCTTGCCGTGCCGGTTTGCAGACACTCTTTATTTGGTTTCACATAATATGAGATAAGGGTTTAGTAGGGCGTGGTGCTCCAGATAACGTATACAGTCCTGAACGCTTGTTGTGATCCGTGTTGAGAGGCTGTGTACATCTTCAAGCCAGATGAGGTACAGCAGTAAGCCTAGGACTGAGGCACCATGGGTGGTTGTTTCAGCGCGCATGGTGGCCTCCTCAAGCTCCCGTCCAACCTCCTGCGGTGTTGCTGCATAATGGGTTGGAAACGCCACGGCTCGTCGATCTAAACCAGCCAGGAAGATGTACCGGTCTGTCGCCGAGAGGGTGCTAAAGTCAGTGGCACACCAGCTGGCCTCTCTGGTTGCCAGCAGTGAGCGACAAGATAGCGGACGAACTGAATACACACTACAGCTGCCAGCTTCATCCAAAAAAGGGCAACCTCCCATCTCTTCCCGATAGCACTTCAACCACTCTTTCAAAGAATGACAGGCCATAGCCAGTTCCCGCGCCTTAAGAGCGCGTTCTGCCACAAGTGCACGTTGCGTTGTGTCGAGATGGGTGAGTAACAGCATCGCCTCGGACAGCGTGCTGTTAACGGCAAGCATACAGCAGGACTGGCAGCCCTTGCCACAGAAGATGGTCCCGCCCATTGCACGATATTCCTGATGCCAGAGTGCCAACAACTGGTCAAAGGCCTGCTGACGCTCTGCGGTCTCCCGCAACAGCGTTGTTGCTGGGTGTGCTATGATCATTGCAACCACCTGACGATGCCGTGATTACGTTTAGGAGGCCTCTGGTACTGTATAGCCGGGGTTCCCACCAGCAGTGCATAGATAGTTTGATGACCTGTGGGAAGCCCGAGTGCTTCCTGGAGCGGTGGCCACCCTTCACAGGCATACTGGAAAAAGCCGGCCCAACAGCAGCCAAGACCGAAGGATGGTGCTGCAAGATCAATATGGGTCAGGGCAATAATACCATCGACCTGATTAATGGCACGATTGGCATCAGCATGGGCAATGATAATATGGGGGGCATGGCGGCATATTGGATCGTTACCCTTTTCATAGGCTTTTATCATACCGGCCAGGTTGAAGCGTTCTGCTATGGGATGCCCCTGCTGCAGGAGGTGACGCATCCAGTCAGCGACATGGGCGGTGAGCCTTTGAACCTGGTCTCTGCTATGGATTACAAGCCACTGAATCTGCTGGCTGTTCGTTCCGCTTGGTGCATAGCGTACGAGATCAAGTAGGTCCTGCAGGGTTTCGCGCTGGACGGGTGTCTCCATAAAATGACGTATAGAGCGTCGCATGCTGAACTGGTCACTTAAGGCAGTACGGCTCAGGGGAAATAGGTGCTCTGTCTGTAAGGCTGGAGCTAATCGCTCATCAGTTAGGGATAGCGCATCGGTTGGACAGACAGCTTCACAGTGTCCGCAGAGGATACAGCGTCCCTGACCACCTGGAATGTAGCATGGTGGCCCCTGCGCACTCTCAAAATGTAAAATGCGTACCGGGCAGACATGGAGACAACTTCCGCAGCGTGTACAGTTTTTTTGCGTTATGGTTATGGTCGGCATGGGGTACTCCGCATCAGTTGATACCGTAAGTTGTAAGCAATAGCATACAACGACAGCAGTTTGCATTCAAGAAGCCCTGTGCTACTATACAGCATAATAATCACTTCTTTGGAGCTTCCCATGCATGAGCGTATTTATGTCATTGGTCATCGTAACCCCGACACTGATTCCATAGCATCAGCAATTGGCTATGCCGCTTTCAAACAGGCAACGGGTCATCCCGAAGTTGTTGCCGCCATGGCCGGCACGCCGAATCCCCAAACGAGCTATATTCTAAAGCGCTTTAATATAACGCCTCCCGTTCTGCTCACGGATGTGCGACCGCGTGTCAAGGATGTCATTGGCAGAACAGCGGTTACAGCTAATCAGGACCTGACCTTAAAAGAGGCTTTAGAACTCTTCCATGCGCAGGGTATTCGTGTGCTCCCTGTGGTGGATGGTAAGGGTAAGCCCCAAGGCGTCGTTTCGCTGTTAAAACTATCTGAAAAATACCTGGTGGCTGGCACTGAGCGCCGTCGTGGTGTTGATGCCAGTGTCCGCTCATTATTGGCGACGCTAAACGGTACGCTGGTGTCCGGTGAGGACGCAAGTGACTTGTTACATCTGCATCTGTTTATCGGCGCTATGACGGAGGAATCCTTTAGCCAGCGTATCGAAGGGTATGATCCGGCAACACTCGTTATTATGACCGGTGATCGCCCATCAATTCAGCGCTCTTCCATCGAGAGTGGTGTTAAAATCCTCATTATTACCGGTGGGCTCGAGATCGATGCTGCCCTTGTGGCACTGGCACAGGAACAGGGGACACTGATACTCTCAACCCCCTATGATACGGCGACGGCTGCATGGCTTATCCGTTTGGCAACGCCTATCGGTTGCTTTATGGAAGAGCGCTTCGAGCGCATAAACCTAAGAGACCCGTTAGATCAGCTGCGTTTAGCTCTCGTTCACTCCCGTGAACCGGCCATCTTGGTGCTTGATGATGAAGGGCGGCTAGCTGGTGTAGCGACCAAGTCGTCACTTTTGACGCCGTTACCCTATGCCTTGATATTGGTTGATCACAATGAGTTGGCACAGGCGGTCCATGGTGCCGAATCGGTAGAAATTCTTGCTGTGATTGATCACCATAAGCTCGGAAATCCTGCAACTCACCATCCAATAACGTTTCTTGCTGCCCCAGTTGGCAGTACCTGTACCCTTGTAGCCGGTCAATTTAAAGAGCATGGTGTTACCATTTCCCAAGAGATTGCCGGCCTGCTTTTGGCCGGTATTATGTCGGATACTATTATCCTGAAGTCACCGACAACCACGGAGATAGACCGTGCAATGGTGGCTTGGCTCGAACCTCTGTCTGGCTGTAACCATCGCGAGCTTGGCCGTGAAATATTCTCGGCGTGCAGCGGTTTTAAAGCGCATCCCTCGCTGGAAAAAGCCGTCACGGCTGATTTTAAAAAGTTTAGTTGCAACGGCTACGATTTTGGTGTCGGGCAAGTGGAGGTGGTGGGCTTTGATGAGTTTTTAGAAAATAAAGACCAGTTACGCTATATCCTTGCTGAAATCCGCGAACGGGATGGTCTGACCATGGCCGGGCTTATGGTAACTGACATCCATGAAGAAAAAACGCTTTTCCTGGCTGATAGTTTGAAGGACTTTTCTCGGCTCATGGAGTACCCGCAGCCGAAACAGATGCTGTTTGAACTTGATGGTGTCATGTCACGAAAAAAACAGATGATACCATTATTGATGCGTATTTTTAGTGCGCTTTAGGGCCGTCATTTCATCAGAACGGCTTGAGCCATGTCGGTCGCAATCTCTCGCAAGTATACCCGCTCTTAGTAGTAGGAAAACAGGCCGGTCGTTTCAGCCACAGTAGGTGCCTTAGCTGTAACATGGCACCTTGTACGATAAAGCGCCTCATGCACCTTTACGTATGAGTACCAGACAAATGAAAACCCCCGCCAGCATGTGCTAGCGGGGGTTTCTGCTTACGACGGTGAATCAGGATAAGTACTAGAGTCCGAGTTGCTTGAAGAAGTCATTCCCTTTGTCATCCACCAGGATGAAAGCAGGGAAATTCTCTACTTCAATTTTCCAAACTGCTTCCATACCAAGTTCTGGGAAGTCGATACACTCAACCTTCTTAATGTTTTCATCGGCAAGGATGGCAGCTGGACCACCAATGGAGCCGAGATAGAATCCGCCGTATTTCTGGCAGGCATCGGTAACCTGCTGCGAACGGTTTCCTTTTGCAATCATAATCATGGAACCGCCCTTACTCTGGAGCAGGTCAACATAGGAGTCCATACGGCCGGCAGTTGTAGGACCGAAGGAGCCGGATGCCTTACCTGCAGGTGTCTTAGCTGGGCCGGCATAGTAAATCGGATATTGGGTCAGATACTCAGGCAGCGGCTTGCCGGCGTCCAGAATTTCCTTGAACTTGGCATGAGCGATATCGCGGCCAACGACAATCGTACCGTTCAAGAGCAAAGCATCGCCAACTTTGAGACCCGACAGTTCTTTGAGGGTCTCGGCAATTGGCTTGCTGAGATCAATCTTGGTGCCGATTTCATGCTTAGCCATACGGTACTCTTCCGGAAGGAGGCGGCCTGGATCACGGTCCAGTTGCTCAACGAAGAGGCCGTCACGGGTGATTTTCGCTTTCAGGTTACGGTCTGCGGAGCAAGAAACGGCCATACCGACGGGGCAGGAGGCGCCATGACGTGGTAGACGGATTACCCGTACATCGTGAGCAAAGTACTTGCCACCGAACTGGGCGCCGATACCAAGTTTTTGAGCAGCAACCAAAAGTCTTTGCTCGAGTTCGACATCGCGGAAAGCCTGACCGTGGGCATTACCTTCAGTTGGCAAGCCATCGAGGTCACGTGCTGTTGCCAGCTTTACGGTTTTCATGCAGGCATCAGCAGAGGTCCCGCCGATAACAAAAGCAATGTGATAAGGCGGGCAGGCTGCCGTACCGAGATACTTCATCTTTTCAATCAGATATTTTTCAAGCTTCTCGGGGGTCAAAAGCGCTTTGGTTTCTTGATAGAGCATGGTTTTGTTGGCTGAACCGCCACCTTTTGCCATGAACAGAAACTTATAGTAGTCACCAGCGGTGCTCAGGATATCAATCTGGGCCGGCAGGTTGGTGCCAGTATTGGTTTCGTCATACATGTTCAGCGCAACGGTTTGTGAGTAACGCAGATTCTCTTCGGTATAGGTTTTGTAAACGCCCTGGGAGAGCATTTCCTCATCGTTACCACCCGTCCAGACCTGCTGACCTTTTTTGGCAACAATCGTTGCCGTACCAGTATCCTGGCAGAGCGGAAGCTCAAATTTTGCAGATACCATGGCGTTACGCAGAAACGCCAGAGCAACACCTTTATCGTTCATAGAGGCTTCAGGATCGGCAAGAATCTTGGCAACTTGCTCGTTATGGCTTGGGCGCAATAAGAAGGAAAGGTCCTTCATGGCGGTGTTGGCAAGAACGGTCAGGGCTTCAGGGGCTACAACAACAACATCTTTACCTTGGAACTGCTGGACTGAAACATACTTTTCAGAACCTTCAATCTTGTAGTATGTGGTCTCATCCTTTGCAAGTGGGAACGGCTCCTGGTACACAAACGGCTTTGTAGACATTGGTACGGCTCCTTTCGGGAAAAGTATGTATGGACGGTGTCCGAAGTGCATATATCTAAAACGTGCCTATTGTACGGTAGAAGACCGTGATTTGTCGAGTTAATTTGACCCCGGTCTTACGGACTGTTTTAAGGGGCGTAGGGGGTAAGCCTGCATCTAACGATTTTTTGACCGCTTAAAACGGTGCAACGGCAATAAAAACTGCCCCGGTGAAGATAAACGGTCTTTACGTGCCTGCCGCAGGCTTGCACTTGTACTGGACTTTTGCTGTTGCAGATGCTGCGACAGATAAATGCCGGTGTGGCCACTGCAGAAATATGCAATATAGCAGGCGGTGATACTATAAAAGAGGCTTGATGGTCCGAATAATTCGAGTCCCATGACAATACAGGCCAAGGGGGCGTTACTGGCTGCAGCAAATATGGCTAAAAAACCCATGGCCGCGAATACATCGAGATGCTCAATGGCACCGAACAGGTGTGAGATCTGATTGCCAAGGGTTGCGCCGATATAAAAGAGCGGAGTTACCTCACCACCTTTGAAGCCACTCCCTAGGGTTGTGGCGGTGAAAAGTAACTTCCATAACCAACTCAATGGGTCAGCGCCACCGTTTTGAAAGCTTGATGCAATGGTGACATCGCCGTGGGAGGCCGCAAGGGTACCAATGCCGAGATATTCTCGCGTTCCGGTCAGCCAGACCAGGATGATGACCGCCACGCCGCCCACAATCGGACGCAGAAGTGGTTTTTTGATGGTGCCGAGGGTGTAGCTGATGGCGTGCTGTACTTCTACAAAAAGAATACTGCAAAGGCCAAATATGACACCAGCCAAAGCTATTTGTAGAAACAAAAGCGGCTCAAATGATGGCAGGCTTAAACCAGCCAGTGTACCAAGTGGAAGCAGTGAACTGACAGCAAAGATGCCGTGATGTACGCCGGTTAGCGTGACCGTATAGTCGGCGACTAGGGCCGTTATGAGGCAAGGTAGCAGGGCCCGGCGGTCAAGCTTTCCGATGACGAGTACTTCTATGGCAAAAATAGTGCCGGCCAGTGGCGTACCGAAGACGGCCCCAAATCCTCCGGCAATCCCAGCCATGAGCATGGTTCGCACATCATAGCCCTCAAGTTTAAACAGCCGTACAAAGCTGCTGGCAATACTCCCCCCCATTTGAACGGCTGTCCCTTCGCGGCCAGCAGAACCACCAAAAAGATGTGTTGCCAGGGTGGCAAGCAGGATGAAAGGGGCCATGCGCTTTGGCACGCCACCGCCACTGGTATGAATCTGTTCAAGAATGAGGTTGTTACCACCGGCGCTGCTGGAGCCGAAGCGGGTATAGGTGTATACCATGGCAACTCCTACAAATGGCAGGAGGTAGAGGAGCCAAGGGTAGCGGAAGCGCAACAGGGTAACCTGGTCAAGGGCATACAGAAAAAAAGCACAGGCCAAACCAATCGCTATGGCCATGGTGCTGAGTCGCATAAGCCACATGAATGCTGATCGGACGGTAGGTACCTTCAATTGTTGATGCGCACGATGGGGCATGCCGTAATCCTTATAATACTGTCAGGATGACTATACTGCCACAGCCTGACAAAAGCTAGTCTGACGTTGCGGGATGCTCAGGGGCTTTGCAGTGTGGTGTGCAGTACGTGCAGCATGCAGTTGCTGTCGCCACTGCAGAGCTGTTCTGCAGTAAATCCATCTTTGGTAGCTTTCCTGTTCACTCGGCTTTCTATTCTGTGCTATATACAAGACTAAATTGATCCTGTCTTAAGGAGTCAAGGGATATGTTTTCGCGTATGCGTGATGATATTACATCGGTTTTTGATCGTGATCCGGCCGCCCGTTCGGTGCTTGAGGTTCTTTTTTGTTACCCGGGCCTACATGCCGTCTGGATATACCGTGTTGCCCACTGGTTCTGGATTCATGAGTTTTATTTTCTGGGTCGTTATATCTCCCAGGTCGGCAGATTTTTGACAGGTATTGAAATCCATCCCGGTGCGAAAATAGGCCGTCGACTGTTCATTGACCACGGCATGGGTGTTGTTGTTGGCGAAACGGCAGAAATCGGTGATGATGTTACTCTGTACCATGGCGTGACGCTGGGTGGTGTCACATGGGATAAGGTGAAGCGCCATCCTACCTTGCAAGACCATGTTGTCATTGGCTCTGGTGCTAAAATTCTCGGTCCTTTCACGGTTGGTACTGGTGCAAAAATCGGCTCTAATTCGGTGGTGGTCAAAGAGGTTCCGCCCCACGCAACCGTTGTAGGAATTCCCGGCAAGGTTGTGATGACAGGTCAACAGGCTGAGACGAGCGGTCGCCTTGACCTTGAGCATGGTCGTATGCCTGACCCCTCTGCCAAAGCACTGGCCTGTCTGTTTGATCAATTAAAGAATCTTGAACAGAAAGTGGAACAACTTAGCCGTGATAACGAGCAGCTGAGAAAAGAACGGCAGTCAGCAGGAGATAGAACGCATGATTAAGCGTCAAACAACCATACAGAAGATTTTTACCCTTTCTGGAGTCGGTCTGCACTCCGGCAAAACGGTTACCCTTGAATTCATGCCGCGCCGTGAGCATGGCATTGTCTTCGTTAAAGATGGTGTCAGCATACCGGCTCGGTATGACCAGGTGACGGATACCAGACTTTCAACGCTGATTTCACAGGATGGGGTTGGTGTTTCTACCATCGAGCATATGATGGCGGCCTTTTATTACGCTGGTATTACCAATTGCCTCGTCTATATTGATGGGCCTGAGGTGCCGATTTTGGATGGTTCTGCCTGGGAGTTTTACCAGGGGATGTGGCGGGCCGGTATCTACGAATTTCCAGAAAACCAGGTTTACTTACGGGTTCTGAAAAACATTGAGGTAAGTCATGGTGGTGCTTCTATCTCAATGATACCCCATAGTACTCTTGATATTACCATGACGATTGATTTTCGTGAACCGATCGGCCAGCAGCGACGTCGTGTAGCTGATGTCGAGCATGCTTTTTCCATTCTTAACTCGCGGACATTTACCATGCAGGAAGAAATTGAGGCTATCCGCGAAATGGGTCTTGCGAAGGGTGGCTCCCTTGATAATGCCGTTGTGGTTGGCAATGAAGAAGTATTAAACCCCGACGGACTTCGCTATCGTAAGGAGTTGGTGAATCATAAGATTCTTGACTTGATTGGTGACCTCTATACCAGTGGCTATCGTGTCCTCGGTCGGCTTGATGCCCACAAGACCGGACATCATTTAAATAACCAGCTCCTTCGGAAATTGTTTTCCGACCCATCGAACTATGAAGTTTACTGATTCAATCCCCACGCCTCCAACCTTCTGTAGCAGCAAGGAGGCTGTCATACTCGTATAAGCTAAAGGGGCCATGGGCCCCTTTAATGTATTATGGTGTGTGACAATGACAAATCCGCTGTAATCCCTATTTTTTCCGTCCGGAATTTAGCAGTACTTCACCGGTGTCGGTGAAAAGTTTGAAGGGAAGTTGGAAGACGCGCTGGAAAACCTCCATGGTGCCTACAGCAATACTTTGCACCGGTATTGCAGTCACTTCTGGATCTTTCATGTTACCGCTCACCTGAAAATAGGTTGAGAGGGTATGACCACGGCCACCGCTAAGAATCCAACCGACAACCGGCAGACGGTTGATTATCTTGTCTACCGTTTGTAATGGTTGCGCTCCGATGGTGATGGAAACCTGTTCGCGGGGCAGGTCTACTGATCCTACGGCACTCATGTTCATGACATTACTGTTGATGAAGAAGTCATCTGTTCGAATGATGCCATCCTTGATGTTTGCAGTACCGCTAATCCGGTTATAAGGCATGCCTCCCTTTGCCATGTCGGGCAGGCTGAAACTTAAAAGCTGCGACACATTCAGAAGGGAGATAACCTTTGAGAGCGTATTAAAGCGCTTTAAGACCCCCGCCTCAGCTGCAATCGTAACGCTACCGTGTAAGGTGCTGAAGAGCGCCTTTTTGTCATTGCCGCGTGCCCTCAGTTTAGCTTGGAGAGACACGGGGCCAGTCAACTCGCGTCCAGCACCTATTTTTTGTAAGAGTTGGGATGCTTTTACCTGCTTAAGTCCGCCCTCCAAATCAAAACTAAGGGGCTCTTTATCCGTTTTAGCTCGATAGCTACCCTGTAGCGTTAGACTTCCCCCCAGAAGATTCGCACGCGCCTGATGAATGGTTGTGACGGCGCCGCGCTGTTCAATTGTAGCCTGCAGGTTATTGAATCTGGTGTCATCATAGATGCCTCGGGTTGCCTGTAGCTCGAGTATACGTGGCCGTGAGGTGCTTGCTTGTGTCCCGCCTTTCGTTGGCGTGGTCCCTTTGCTTGCCGTGGGGAGAGGGTCTGTTTTCGGTATTGGTGGGTTATCAAGATCAAGCATGTCGAAAGCGATACGTAAACGGCTTGCACCAGCTGCGTTGCCCATGGGGGTAGTTCCGGAGACACTGACGCCACCTTGAGGGAAGCGGCCATGGAACTGTTTGATGACCAGCTGATTATCCTTCATGCTGACAGTGCCGCTACACTGCGAAAGGGTGCGATACGGTTCTGGCATGGTGATGTCAATGTCTGCCAGGTGTAGTTCCCGTGCCGTTACATCAAACTCTGCCTCTGGTTGTGCAAAGTGATTGATTCTTCCCCGCACCAGAAGATGAGATGAACCGTATGTTACTGCCAGACGTGAGGTTTCAAGCATGTCCCCTTTGAGGGCTATTGTTGCGTTGATACCGGTCAGTGGCGGAATCTTCTCAGGAGGCCGTGCTGAAAGGTTGTGCGTATGGATGGCACCGTTAAAACGCATGGCACCCAAAGATGTCGGTGCGCCGGTGCCGCTTATGTGTCCCTGCACTCCACCATGGACCTGATACGGTTTTAAGATCGGGAAGAGTGGTGATGTTGGGTCCAGCTGAAAGCGGTTCGACTCCACGTTGAACTGGAGTTGGGGAATCTCTTTATCATAACGTAACAGTCCAGAACCTGAAAAGCGTGCTGCTGCCATCTGCAGGGCAACTGAGTTGAAGCGGGTCGCTCCAGCATCAATAGTCGTACTAAAATTAACGCTTGCCGGTGTTCCCGAGGTTTTTGCTAGGATGTCGGGGAGCTGGAGTGTGCTATCGGCAAGTTGCCACTCACCGCTGAGGCGGAACTTGCTCGAGGGGCCGTCGCCATGTAACGCAAGGGGTGCATTGCCGGTATAGCGGAGGGTGTCAAGGCCTACGAGGTTAGCAAGCCAGGCAACCTCGGCGGCTTGCGGTGTCACATGCATGGTGAAGGGGTAGGTACATGGCACACCAATGGTTGCATACTCTGTAATGCTTCCGTCAAGGGTGAATGGCGCTGTCCCGAACTTTCCACGAGTTTTCAACAGGTTAAATGACGTCCCTTTAAGTTCAAGGGTGCCATGCAAATCATTAAAGCTTGGTGATTTACCACCGTAGGAAATGACGCCCCGTTCAACACTTCCCCGCAGGTAGAGCGCTTGCGTGTTTGTGCCTACACCCAAATTCTTAATGGTACTGAGCTTCCCTTGCAAGGTGGCTGTCTGAACTTTGAAGATACCTGCCTTAATCCGGTGCTCAATAAAGAAAGCCGGATCCTGATCAATGATGGGGAAGGGGATGTAGGGTTTTGCATGGGCATAATCGAAAGAAGCGCTATCCCCCTGAGCATCGATATACGGGTCGTTGCTGGCCAGATCACGCAGGGTTAGACGCCCCCGAGCTTCGACACCATCAATAGCCGCTTTAATATCTTTAAACGAAATTGTTGCTGTGTTTCTGGTGAATGTGGTGCTGAGTGAAACCTGCCGGGGTTTTAGGTCAGTACGGAAAACCTTTGGCCACACCAGATGGGGCTGCCGTAGCGTCAGGTCTGTCTGCCCCTGAAAGTCATCTAAACGACCTTTAAGGCTGCCGGTGCCGGAAAGGGTTCCCCCAGGGTTGCCAAAGGGGAGCTGTTGGCCTGCATAGCGCCAGAAGCGGCCGTAGGCAAAATTGCTCAATTTAAGCTGCAGGTCACAGAAACTGTTCTTAAGAAGGTCACTGTCAAGGGAGGTTTTCAGCGTGCCTTTACAGCTAAAATCCCCACCATCAGGGGTTAGTTTTCCAGCAAGGTTGATTTTTGTCGTGCCACCACGGACAGGGTCCACAATAGAGCCATGAAGGGCATGCATGGTGATGGTGACTGGTGCTGCCCCTGCTTTATTGTCCTGCCAGTTGATGGTGGCATCATGAAGCTTCAAGCGGTGCATACTGAGACGATAGCGGCCGCTTGATGGTTGTAGCAAATCATCAATGGATAGGCGGCCGTTGTAGTCACGCAGAAGGTTGAGGCGTAATCCGTCCAGCGTTACTTGGCGTAGTGCAATTTCTTTCCGTAGCAGGGGGAGGATGCCGATACGGATACTGACCGTTTTGGCATGGAGCAGTATTGCAGCGCGATCAGCTTCATGAATGGTGCAGCCGTCAAAGGTCACCGTGGGACCGATGCGCCAGCTTAATGTGCCGGAGCCCAGCTGGACTGGGCGATGGAGCTCCTGTTCCAGGATGCTGACAAGCTCACCACGATAGCGGTTGATGTCGAGTAAATAGGGTAAAGAGAGTGCCAAAGCAATCCAGAGTAGGCAGACGATTGTTGAGACAATCAGGAGCCCTCGTATGACCGGTGATGAAACCGGTACCCGCATGGCTAGCCCTCCTCTCCGTCTGGCGTAATCATCCCGAGGGGGATAATTTTAACGACGGTGATGGCGGTGCGGGAAACTTCCTCACATACGAAACGATAACCGTGCCAGGTTATTGATTCGCCAGCTACGGGCAGATAGCCTAACTCATCAAGAATCAAGCCGGCAACTGATTCTGTGTTCAGGGGAGTATCGACCTTCAGTTCCAGTGTTTCCATAAGGTCGAAGATGGAGGTTGCACCGTCAACCACCCAACTGCCGTCTTTTTGGCGCTGGAGTTGGTGACTTTCCGATGAGTCATGTTCATCATGAATTTCTCCAACCAGTTCCTCCAGTAGGTCTTCGGTGGTGACAAGGCCAGCCAAGCCGCCATACTCGTCAACAACAACAGCCATATGAGTTCGACTGCGCTGCATATCTTTGAGCAGATCACTAACTTTTTTACTCTCAGGAACGAAGCGCACGGGTCGCATCAGTTTTTCAAGAGAGAGCTCTTCGCCACGCAGGAGTACTGCCATAATATCTTTTTCATGCACAATACCGATAATCTCTTCAAGACTACCACGGTAGACAGGGTAGCGAGAATACTGAGCCTCCAATAAGATACTCAAGAGTTCATCATAGGGGGCATCGATATCAAGGGCGACCATTCTCGTTCGTGGTACGAGTACCTCGCGCACCGTTGTGTGGGTAAACTCGAAGACGTTCTGAATATATTCCTGTTCAGATTCACTGAATATACCCGTTTCCTGCCCTTCAGATACCAGGTGTTGAACCTCTTCACGGGTCACAAAGGCAGCGGTGTTACCCTTGAAACGTAACAGCCAGAAAACTGCCTTGGTGGAACCGGTGAGTAATAAGGTGACTGGAGCGGTGAAAAAAGAAAAAAGTTTAATAGGGCGTGCAAGATGCAGGGCAACTTGTTGTGCATATTGCAGCCCAAGCGCTTTGGGGACCAGCTCGCCAACGATTAAGGTGACATAGGATATAATGGCAACCACGCCAATAGCGGCAATCGGTTCGGCCAGTGTGTTGATAAAGGGCCAGGGAAGTGCATGCAGAAAGGGACGGGCATGTTCAATAGCAATGATACCACCAATGGTTGATGCCGCCGACGTAGTGACGGTATTACCAATCTGTATGATGGCGAGTAACGTTTGGGGATCGCGTTGAAAATCAGCAATGATAGACGCCCGCTGGTCACCACTTGCCGCCTGCTGTGCCAAGAGGCTTTTGCGCACGGAAATAATGGCAAATTCAGCCATGGAAAAAAAGCCGGTTAGGCAAATCAAAATGATGATGCCAACCAGTTCAATCGTAAACGACTCCATTGTCGTTAGTCACTTCCTTGTAAAATCATTTGTACATCTTGGGTAAGTATAGGGTAGTCCTGAAGGGAACACAAGTGAATGCTGGCTGAAAAACAAACGGCCTGTCGCAAAGGACGGGCCGTTTGTGGTGTGCACTATTTAAAGTAGAGCCTACGCAGCGGTAACAATAACCTTCACGTTGGCACTTACTTCAGGGTGAATCTTAATCGCAACTTCGTACTCACCGACCTGCTTGATTGGCTCGGTCAGAGCAATCTTCTTACGATCAACGGTGAGACCCTGCTCCTGTAAAAAGGCAGCGATTTCGATGTTGGTTACGGCGCCAAACAGTTTTCCTTCTTCACCAGCCTGGTGGGAGAGGGAAACAACGCAGGCAGAAATCTTGTCAGCTTGAGCTTTAGCTGTAGCAAGCGCCTTGTCTTTTTTGTAAGCCAGTTGGCGCTTAGCGTGCTCAAGCGCTTTGGCATTTTTCTCGGTGGCAAGGATTGCAAATCCCTTTGGTAGCAGGTAGTTCCGTGCATAACCCGGAGCAACCTTCACGATGTCGCCAATCTGACCGAGCGTTTCAATGTTTTCCTGAAGAATAACTTTCATGCTACTTCTCCTTTCGAGCCTGTCACATACAGGTTGTGTGCATCCAATGATGCTAGATTTATTCGTCCAGCGGCTTTGGACGTGGCTTTCTAAAATCAAACCAGAGGTCAAAGACACCGATAGCTATTAATATCAGCAGCAGGTATGGTTGAAAGACCAAAAGGACCAAGGTCATGGTCCGTAAAACACTGGCCAACTTGCTGCGGCTAAAATAGTGAGAAAGAACGGCTCCACCTTGAAAGCCATACAAGACGGCTAAGGGGATGAGAATATTGCTGGCAACCAGTGTCACGGCATCCTGTGCAGCCAGCATGGCGAAACCAGCAGCAATGCCGAGCCAAATAAGCTGTTCCGGTGTTCGGAAGCTGTTATAAGACCCTACTGTTACCATGACCCCTTGTCGACGCGCAATGCGTGCGGTTACTGACAGGGTGGTTGCACTCACCAAACCAAAGGCTACGAGTGACATCGCTGGTAGATGCCGGGTAACGAGGCCGGCGGCCTGCTGCATAGACTCCGTCAGAAGTGCCAACTCGTCTGGTTGCATCTTGGCTTGACCTTGATACAGGGTTACGGCCTGCTGTGTTGCCTTACTGAGTTCCTGCTCCAGGTCTCCAGCTGCATCAAGTACGGCGCCGCCGGTCATGGCAATCACGGCTGAAACACCAACGAGAAAAGCAAAAAACGCACTGATGATGACGGTGCGACTCGAGGGTATGCCTCGCAAAACCAGTTCAGGCAGTAAAAGGCCGATGGTGCCGACCTGTACTAAATACCAGACCCCAAAAAGAGGGTTGGTTACAACCGTGGCAAGCAGGGTTGTGAGGGCTACGGCAAAAAGGGATGCCCAGCGATTACTTCTCAGACGCGCAACACAAATCGGCACTGGTGCCACAACTGCAGCCAGAAAGCCGATTAAGGGAAGCATGAGGCTGAGGGCAAACAATACCCCTGAACCGATAGCTGCAAACAGTACGGCGGCCACAGTGCGGCCGCCGAATGAGTTTGCGGTGGTGAGACCACCTTCCATATTTATGGGAGGGTGTGACCTGCGGCTAAGGGCAACAGTGCAAGGTTTCTCGCACGCTTAATTGCCTCAGTGATTTCACGTTGGTGCTTGGCGCAGTTGCCCGAAATACGACGGGGAACAATCTTGCCACGCTCCGTGATGTAGTAGCGCAGGGTACGGGGATCTTTGTAGTCAATAACAGTGTCGCTTTCTGCGCAGAAACGGCAGACTTTACGGCGCTGAAAAGGACGCTTCTTACGGGGACCGCCGCTTGGGCGCTCCGGACGGGGGCCGCTCGGACGTCCAGCAGGACGTGCAGACGGTGTGCTTGTCGTAGTTGTCTCTTGGCTCATGACGTATATCCTCCTGGTTGGTTACTCTGCTGCGGCTTCAGCCGGCTCAGCAGCCTGCTTACGCTCCGGTGCTTTTTTCTCGGGGACGTCGGTGATGTTGACGGTCAGGTAGCGCAGTACCTTCTCATCAAGACGCAGACGACGCTCGAGCTCGGCAACCAGGGTGGCAGCGGCGTCGAAACGCAGGTAGAAATAACGACCACGGGGGAATTTGTTGATTTCGTAGGCCAGTTTGCGGGTTCCCCAGTCGTCCAGCCTCAGGAGTGAACCAGCACCAGTGCTGATAACGTCCTGAACCTTGTCGCTAATAGCGGTAACCGCATCGTCGGCAAGGTCCGGCTGGAGGATGAAGATGGTTTCATACTTCCTCATAAGTGAATCCTCCTCACGGATTTTGTAGCCCCAGTCTAGCTGGAGCAAGGAGTTAATTGGGACGAAGTGACCCAAAGCGTTACTTTATACTCTGCTTGCAGTAAAAAGTGAAGTAAAAAATCAATCTCTAGCATAGCTTCATTTTGGGATGTTCCTGTTTTGTGTGTTTGCACAAAATATTTGACAAGGGGCTCGAGCTGGCGCATAAATGTGTATATGCAAATAAGTGCATATCTCGAAAGGAGTACAAAACAATGAAAGTCTGTTTTCCAATTGTGCAGAATGAGGGTATTGACAGCACGGTCTACGGCCACTTCGGCTCGGCACCTGCTTTTATTATTGTTGATTCGGAAACTCGCCAGCATGAGGTGCTTTCCAATAGCGATAAGGAGCATGTACATGGTGCCTGCAACCCTGCCCAGGCAGTTGCCGGTCATGCTATTGATGCCATTGTGGTCGGCGGTATTGGCCGTGGTGCCCTGATGTCCCTCAATAATGCTGGCTTTAAAGTCTACCGTGCCGAATTCCTCTCGGTGACTGAGAACCTCGACAGCCTAGTTCGTGGTGATCTGCGTGAGTTCGAGGCCGGTCATGTCTGTGGTGGGCACTCCCATGATCATGGCCATAGCCATGGTGGAGGATGCTGCCATTGAGTGATACGGTTGGCTATAACCAGTATACGGAAACCGTCATAGACCACGCCCGTTCCCCCCGCAATGTGGGGGGGATGGACGATGCAAATGTGGTGGTACAGGTTGGTGACCCTGATTGCGGTGACACTTTGTTGCTCTTTCTCCGCATTGATGATGGCATTGTTGAGAATGCTTCCTTCCTCATCAAGGGGTGTGGAGCAGCCATTGCGACAGCATCCATGGGAACAGAGTTGGTAAAGGGAAAGACGCTTAATGAGGCGTTTTTGATTACAGATGAGGTCGTGACACAGGCACTTGGTGGCCTGCCGGATGAAAAAGAACATTGCTCAAATCTGATTGCTTCGGCAATTCATGCAGCGTTGCAACAATATCTTTCTACCATCACCGGGCAGGCTGCGCCGGTAGATCTAGAAGTGACTATGCCCCACCTAACAACGGAACAGGACGGCATCTAAAATACCAAAAAAGGAGCAGTGCCATGGATAACTGCAGCAGGCTGTATCGGGCCGAGAGCCAAAAGTCGGTTTCACAGTTTATCACTGATCTGAAAAAGGCCGGGAAGCAGTTCGGCTTCATGATTCACAATGAAGACAAAATGGAAATGGCCCATACGTTTGGTAGCCATGGGGTTGCCGTTGCTGAAGGCTTCGATCTACACATGATTCAAATCTGCAAGCCTGAAAAAGCGGCGGGGAGTTTACAGAAGAACCCGGAGCGTGCGGCACTTATGCCTAAGTTTGTAACGGTATTTAGTGCACATGGTAAAACTCAGGTTCGCTTTCTGCGTTACCTTGCCCCCATGCTCGAGGCATTGATTGGGGACCCTGAATTCGCTTCATCGGTGGGCGCCACCTACGACGAAATTGAGCAAGCCATTATACAATCCCTCTGACAGAACGTTTTTACCTGATTTAACGATGTAAGGAGTTACCCATGTCATCCACGGAACATACTGCCAAAGCAGCTTCAAGGCTCTGCAACTTCCATATCACCTTCTTTGCCATTGTCCTTGGTATGGCCGGTTTCACCCTTTCTGTACAGAAGGCCGGTGGTATCATGCATGCCCTGCATGGTGTCAGTACGATTCTCCTGTATCTGACGGCAGCGCTTTTCGCCCTTGTGAGTATCATCTATCTGTATAAGGCGGTATCCTGTCCAGGGTCAGTCAGTCATGAGATGAACCATCCGATTAAAATTAATTTTTTCCCGTTGGTAGCTAAAATTCTTTTAGTGCTCAGCGTTGTCATGCTTGAGCGTGACATGACCATCTCATTATATAGCTGGGGCATCGGTACTATTTTACAGTTCCTTGCATCACTATTCGTTATATCAGCCTGGATTCAGCACGATCGGTTTAAAATTGAACATATGACACCAGGCTGGTTTATTCCTATCGTTGGATCTATTATTGTGCCGATTGCTGGTGTTAAGCACGGACTTGTTGAGCTTTCCTGGTTTTTTTTCAGTGTCGGCCTGATTTTCTGGATCATTCTGCTCGTCATCGTCCTGTACCGCATGTTTTTCCATGCACCGATTGCCGAACGATTATTGCCGACACTGTTTATTCTCTTTGCCCCACCTGCAATTGGCTTTATTGCTTATGTGCGCCTAAACGGTGGCAACTTGGATTCCTTTGGACGGATTCTGTACTATTTTTCCCTCTTCATGTTTTTCCTCGTGCTGTATCAGCTTCCCCGCTTCATGAAGATTAATTTTTATCTCTCGTGGTGGGCATACTCCTTCCCGATGGCTGCAAAGACATTGGCATCATTTTTAATGATGAGCCTTACCAACGACCCGTTTATTGCAGGTGTGGCGTGGTTTGAGTTGGCGTTCCTAACCATCATCATTCTCATCTTGGTGGTCAAAACCATCTCGGCAATCAGTAAAGGGGAAATTTGTGTTGAGGATTAGACTTCGTCATCGGTCTTTGCCAGAGATGATAAGGGGAGGTCGTTATGGGACGACCTCGTAAGCCTCGTCAGTGTTCTTGTCCTCACCAGCTCCCGTTTGAACGTGTTTTTAAACCGGCGGGGATTCCCCTTGGTGAGATGGCCGTTACCACGCTCTATCATGATGAACTGGAAGTGTTACATCTCTGTGATGGTGAAGGGCTAACCCAAGCAGAGGCGGGCGATCAGATGGGAGTATCCCGTGGTACGGTACAGCGGATTTTGGCTGATGCCCGTAAAAAAGTGGCCAAGGCTCTGGTTGATTTACATGCTTTAGCTATCAAGAACATAGAAACATAAGAGCCACATAGGCTGAGTGTTTACAAGGGCGGTGGTTTATTCCACCGCCTTTTTTCATTGATTGGGGAGTACGCGTGCGTGATGCCATTTACCGCTGACCAGTCTGATGATCCAGAGCAGGGCCGTTACAAAGACGAAAAGAGTTGCTAAGGACCATGCGGTGTACAGGTCGGGCCGGAGATAATCCGTTACCCAGAGCAGGATGAGAAAAACCGAAGAGCAGATTACAAAACTGCGTGCAATCCAACGAGTGTCACCGGCAGCAGCCAAGACGGCACCTACCATGACATTGGCAGCATCGAACAGACAATAGAACGCAACAAAGCGCATGAGTATAGTTCCCGTGGTTATAATCTGGTCCCGCTGTGGGTCGGTATGCACAAAGAAACTCATTAAGTCTGGAGCAGCCAAAACAAATAATAATGCCATAATAATCATCCAGATTTCGGCAACCAAGAGCGATTGCCGAGTAATTTGCATGACCTGGTTATCGTGACCAGCTCCCCGCGCATGTCCCACCAGGATACCTGCAGCCTGTCCTAAACCAAGGGCAGGGAAGAATGCCGTTCCGTTGATGCGAAAGGCGATACTGGTTGCAGCAAGTTCCACCGTTCCTATTCTGCCAACAAATATTAAAAAGATGGTCCAGGCAAACAGCTCACCACTAATTCTGATGCCCATCGGTACTGAAAGCTCCAGAAAGTGGCGGAGTGCTGCCGTGTCAAGGCAACGGGCAGCATAGGAGCGCAGGCCACCCTCCTTAATAAAGAGGACAAGATAACAAACACTGGCCAGTGCCTGAGCCACCACTGTTGACCATGCGGCGCCGGCAATGCCCATCGCAGTAAAGCCACCATGCCCGAGTACCATGGCCCATGCCAGATAGGCATTGGCAAAAAAAGACAAAAACGTTATGACGGTAACGACTGCCGGCCGTCCAACACCAGCGAGCCATCCACTCCATGCTGCGTTTAAAACGGGAAACAGTGAGCCGGCCATACAGATTAGAAAATAGGTCCGTTCATCCTGCGCGACCGTTACGTCGTGCCCACTCATAAGAAAGAGTGAGGCCAGTGGCCAGGCTGTCAGTAGGGCGATAACACCTGCGGCAAGGGAGACCTGTAGGCCAATCCAGATGGAGGTCATGATCCGCTGATGATCGGCCTGTCCGTGGGCATGGGCAACAAAGGTTCCTGTATAACCGGTGATGCCGAAGAGAAACCCCTGAAATAGTAAGACCGCCATCCCTGCGGGGCCGATGGCGGCAACTGCATGGTTTGAGTATCGGGAGAGTACCATGGCGTCCACCAACTGCATGAGGGTAATGACTGAGGTGGAGAGGATCATGGGGCCGGCAAGGGCCAATAAGCGTGGTATATGATTCGTACGGGTCGTTGACATGCAAGCCTTTAAAATATGAAGAAAATACATTTCTATAGTGCTTGGCAGGCTCGTTTCAATTGCCAAGAGCTGTTTCTCATAGTATATCTGAAGTCGACTGGAGGGCAAGCGCTAGCATGCTGACGGTCACTGATCCCACTGCTAAGGAGTGTCGTATTTCGTATGGCTATTGCAAGTAAGATTGCCGGTTTTATCTCCCGCTCTTCCTGGATTCGTAAAATGTTTGAGGAGGGTGAGCGTTTACGCCAGGAGTTTGGCGCTGATAACGTCTTCGACTTTACCCTTGGCAACCCCGATGTCGAGCCTCCCGAAGCTTTTCGTCAGCAGCTCTTGAGCCTGGCGCAATCGCCAGTGCCAGGCATGCACCGTTACATGAATAATGCCGGGTACCCCGAGACTCGTTCAGCTGTGGCGGCAAAGCTCTCAGCAGATGCCGGTCTGACCGTTGGCCCTGAGCATATTATTATGACGTGTGGTGCTGGTGGAGCACTCAACGTTGTATTAAAGGCGATTCTTAATCCGGGTGAAGAGGTTCTGATTCTTGCTCCCTTCTTTGTTGAGTATCGTTTTTATATTGATAATCATGGTGGGGTGCCGGTTGAGGTGTGGACCAATCGGGAGACCTTCCAATTGGATCTCGTCTCCATTGAAGCTGCCATGACCAGTAAAACACGGGCCATTATTATCAACTCTCCCAATAATCCGACCGGCGTCATCTATAACGAGAAAGATCTTGCTGCTCTCGGGCGTTTGGTGAGCCGTCATCGTGAGGTTACGGGACATCAGGTATATGTTATTTCCGATGAGCCGTATGCCCGTATTGCCTATGATGGTAAGCAAGTCCCCAATATCTTCCCGCTGATTGAGTCCAGCGTTATTGTAACCTCTCACAGTAAGGACTTGGCACTGCCTGGAGAGCGTATCGGTTATATTGCGGCAAACCCGCGTATGGATGTTGCTGGCCAGTTCATTGAGGCTGCTGTTTTTTGTAACCGGACGCTTGGTTTTGTGAATGCGCCGGCTCTTATGCAGCGCCTAGTGGCAGGATTACAGGATGCCTCTGTTGACGTGACGGCGTATCAAGAAAAGCGTGACTTATTCTACAATAAGCTGACCTCACTTGGTTTTAGCTGTGTTAAACCCGATGGTGCTTTTTACCTCTTCCCGAAGTCGCCGATTGATAATGATGTCGAATTTGTACAGAGGGCTCAGAAGCATCATATCTTATTAGTGCCGGGATCAGGTTTTGGGGCTCCAGGATTTTTCCGTATCGCCTATTGTGTTGATCAGGGGATTATCGAGCGCAGCTTCCCTGCCTGGGAAAAGTTGGCCCAAGAGATTGGTCTGTGCCGGCCCTGAAAGTAAGAACAGCGTGACGTAACGAGAAGGGGAGCTTGTATAAGCTCCCCTTTGTTTTGTCTTAAACACCCGTGAGGCTGCGGTGTTGCCGAGATGGAAAATAGTGATTTTGGTGCATGGTTTTTCTGGTTAATCGCGAAATCGTTTCGTTAAGTCACCATAGGCATCAATACGACGGTCACGCAGAAAAGGCCAAATACGGCGTACCGCTTCAGTCCGATCCAAATCAATGCTAACGATGACAATCTCTTCTTCGTCGCTGGAAGCCTTTGCAAGCAGTTCTCCCTGAGGGCCGGCGACAAAGCTGTTACCCCAAAAGGTGATGCCAGAGGCCTGTGGATCAGGTGATGCTTCGAAGCCAACCCGATTGACGCTAAGTACCGGTAGCCCGTTTGCTATGGCATGGCTACGCTGAATCGTTTCCCAGGCCTGCTGTTGGCGGTGTTGTTCGTCTACGTTGTCCAGTGGGTCCCAACCAATGGCTGTAGGATAGATGAGCATATCTGCCCCCGCCAGCGCCATGAGTCGGGCTGCTTCAGGATACCATTGATCCCAACAGACCAGAACGCCAAGATTGCCAAGGGATGTTTTTATGGGAGTGAAACCGAGGTCGCCCGGGGTAAAATAGAATTTTTCATAAAAGCCAGGGTCGTCAGGAATGTGCATCTTGCGATATGTTCCAGCAATGCGGCCATCTGCTTCAATAACAACTGCCGTATTGTGGTAGAGTCCTGCCGAACGGCGTTCAAAGAGTGACGCCACCAGAACAACACCACATTCCTGAGCCAAAGCGCACAGCTTATCACTGGTTGGTCCCGGGATGGTTTCTGCACGATTAAAGGCATCGGTTGACTCTGTTTGGCAGAAATAAGTGCCGCTATGGAGTTCCTGTAATACCACCAATTCAGCCCCTGCCTGTTGGGCGCGGCGCACCAGGTTGGCCGTGCGTGCAAAAGCCTGGTCTCCTTCTTCACCGCCCTGTTGCTGCAGCAGGGCGACAGTCAGTGTTTTTTTCATGCGAGAACTCCTTGAGGCAGTTGCATGGTGACACAGTGAAGTGAGCCATGCTGTTCTATCAGCGTAGAACAATCGACACCAACGACGGTCCGGTCAGGGAAAGCGAGTGCCACCATGGCAAGGGCACCGTTATCCACGGGATCGTTATAGGTCGGGACGATAACAGCGTCATTGATGACGAGATAGTTGGCGTAGCTTGCTGGCAGACGGCGCCCATCAGCGGCATATTTAGGGGTTGGCCAGGGGAGCCCTAGAAGACGATACGGCGCCCCTGACGGTGTTCTCAATGCTTCTAATTGTCGCCGCATCTCTTCCAGCGATTCATAATGTGGGTCTGCCATGTCGTCACAAGTAATATGGATAATCGTATTGTTCGGGCAGAGTCTGGCCAAGGTATCGATATGGGCGTCGGTATCATCACCGATCAACGCTCCTGCGTCTAGCCAATGAATGGTGTGGGCTCCCAAAAGATTGCGAAGGGCCCCTTCAAGATCATCCTTGTCAAGTTGAGGATTACGGTTTGCTGAGAGTAGGCAGTGGGAGGTGGTCAAAATGGTTCCCTGCCCATCACTTTCAATGCTTCCCCCTTCGAGAATCAAGCCAATTGTATTCATCGGGGCTAACAAGACGCCGTCAGCTTTTAAACGGCGGGTAACCTGGTTGTCTTTATCTGCTGGGAATTTAAGGCCCCATCCATTGAAGCCGAAATCCAAGAGCACCGGGGTGTTGTTTACATGGACGGTGATTGGACCGTAGTCTCGTGTCCATGTATCATTTGTGTCGGCACTTACCAGCCAGACTCTACTCCGTTCGATACCCGCTTGATCTAAGGTTTTTGCGACGAGAGTCGTGTCCGGTGCAATAATGATAACCTGCTCAAAGGGAATAATCGCCTGAACCAGAGCGCAATAGGTTGCTTCTGCCTGTGACAGCATATATGCCCAGTCTGTAGCAGCGTGGGGCCATGCAAGGAGTACGGCATCCTGTGCTTCCCACTCAGCAGGGAGTCTCATCTGCATAATGTACATACCTTTCTAAAGGTGATAATTGGCTTTATGGTAGCTTGAATAGTAAAACTGTGCAACTTCTGGTGAAGTGCATCATGGGGCTGCCTATGCTTAGGCTGCTTGGTATTGAAACTAGCATATTTTCATTGTATTCTATGAAAAAAATATGTCGTTTGCACGACATTAAGGGTGTATCTTCATGGCATATACGAACCCGCTTCTTGAACAACCTCTTGCTGTCCTTGCCACCCAAGGGGTAGGGGGGGTGCATACGAGCCTGATTTCCATTGCTGTCAGCCCTCTTGGTGATCGTATCTGGTTTGCCACATTGCCAGACACACAAAAAACAGACAATATGAAAAAGTACCCACAGGTTTCCCTCTTGCTGGATGACCGCTCTAGCCATGAAACCCTGCCGCATATCAGTGCCCTAACGGTGCAGGGTCATGCTGTTTTTCTGGCGGGGGCAGAAGCTGAGGCGGCGGCAACCATATTGCTTGCTCGCCATCCAGACGTAGCGGTACTGCTTGCAGACCCATCCTGCTCCCTTGTTGAAATTGTCATCACCCAGGAATTTCGGATAACCGGCCTTCGGCATACATCCTAACTTCAGAACGCCGGGCGCCTGTTGGAAAAAAGGATTTTCATGCGCAGTGATAACGGAAAAAGTCTTAGTATTTTAGCTCCTGCCAAAGTCAATTACCGGCTAGAGGTTCTTGGCCGTCGCCCGAACGGCTACCATGATCTTCGTATGGTTATGCAGCAGATTGCCCTCTATGACCGTGTGACCGTAGCCCTGACTGAGGATGCGGCTATTTGTGTGCGCTGTGATCATGCCGCGGTTCCCGATGGTGTTGATAATATAGCCTATCGTGCTGCGGAAGCGATGCGTCTGCGCGCGGGACGTATGGAAGGTATACAGATTACCATTGAGAAGAACATCCCGGTGGCAGCCGGCCTGGGGGGGGGGAGCAGCGATTGTGCTGCCGTCATCATGGCGCTGAACAAGCTCTATGATTTGTGCATGACCAGGGAAAATATGATGGAGCTTGGTGTGCGTTTTGGTGCAGATGTGCCTTTTTTCCTTTTCGGTACCACTGCCTTGGCCGAGGGGATTGGTGAAGTGCTGTCACCGCTCACGGTCTCGTGTCCCGTTTGGATGGTCTTGGTAAACCCCATGGTTGCCGTCTCAACGGCATGGGTTTACCAAAATTTCAAGTTGACACAAAACGTTATGCTCGTTACAATTCCTGACTCATTTGAAAGTCTTGATGCCGTCTGCAGACTGCTTGTTAATGATCTTGAAAAAGTTACGATTCCCGCTTTTCCGGTGGTTGAGTCAATCAAGCAGCTTCTTGTAGAGGCAGGTGCGGTTGCATCCCTGATGTCAGGAAGTGGCCCAACGGTTTTCGGTCTGTTTGCCGATCGTGCAATGGCAGAACAGGCTGCTGCCTCAATCGATGATTCTGGAAATGGCTGGTTTGTTACAGTGGCAGCGGCCATCTGAAACAAGCTGGTGCTTTGTATATTTGGCTGAAAGGTGATCGGCGACTTCCATGTTCGAAAAAATCAAGATATTTAGCGGCAATGCTAACCCCGAACTAGCCCATGCGATTTGCCAGAACCTGGGGATTCCCCTTGGTGAAGCGCGGGTTAAAACGTTCTCCGATGGTGAAGTGCTGGTGGAGATTGGGGAGAATGTCCGTGGCCGTGATGTCTATATTGTTCAGTCGACCTGTGCACCTGCTAATAACAATTTAATGGAGCTTTTGGTAATGACCGATGCCCTCAAGCGGGCTTCGGCTGCCACGATTACGGCTGTGATTCCCTACTATGGGTATGCGCGCCAAGACCGTAAGGCTGCTCCGCGGACACCGATTTCTGCCAAGCTTGTTGCTGATCTTTTGACGAAGGCAGGTATTGACCGTGTAGTGACCATTGACTTACATGCTGGACAGATTCAAGGTTTCTTCGATATTCCGGTTGACAATCTCTATGCAGCCCCGGTTTTACTGGGTCACATTAAAGAACGTTTTGCTGGCCTCGATATAGTTATGGTTTCTCCGGATGCTGGTGGTACCGAACGGGCCCGTGCCTTTGCAAAGCGTCTCGACTGTCCGATTGCGGTTATTGACAAACGTCGGACATCACCCAACGTTGCCGAGGTTATGCACCTGATTGGCGATGTTAGTGGAAAAATCGCCATCCTGCTGGATGATATGGTCGATACGGCGGGAACACTCGTCCATGCTGCTGCTGCCTTGAAGAAAAATGGAGCGGAGCAGGTCTATGCCTGTGCAACCCATGGTGTACTGTCTGGTCCTGCACTTGAGCGTCTTAATGACTCAGCCATTGAGGAGTTACTGCTGACAGATACCATCCCTCTGGGGGATAAGCTGACTCAGACGTCTAAAGTCCAGGTCTTAAGTTGTGCCCAACTTTTAGCTGAAGCGATTCGTCGGATTCATGGCGATGAGTCGGTCAGTTCGCTTTTTGTGTAAGACAGTTTAAAAATTCGATGTACACAAGCGGTTAAGCCGCAAATTGGTTTGGAGGAAGTCATGCAACAAACAAAACTGCAGGTAGAAATTCGTGTTATGACCGGTAAAGGTGCTAGCCGCAAGCTACGTTCCGCCGGTTGTGTTCCTGGTGTCGTATACGGCCGTGATATGGAGCCAATTGCGGTTTCTGTTACACCGAAAGCTCTTGAGGCTGCAATCGCCGGTGAGGGCGGGATGAACAATCTCATCACCTTGGAGTGTAATGGTGACTTGAACAGTGCCGTCGTTATTGTTGCTGATCTTCAGCGTGATTTCCTGAAGCGCACCTTCGAGCATGTTGACTTCCATCGGGTCAATATGCATGAGAAAGTACGTATCAACGTACCGGTTAGCCTGGTTGGGACTGCTGCTGGCGTTAAAGAAGGTGGTCTGCTTGATTTTGCACACCATGCTCTGCATGTTGAGTGTCTCCCGACAGCAATTCCTGAGCATATTGAAATAGACATTACCAATCTCACCATTGGTCACTCCATTCACGTTTCTGATGTGTCTTTCCCGAATGGTATTAAGTGTCTTGATCATGCAGACGTTCCTGTTGTTTCCATCCTTGGTAAGGCTAAGGATACCGCAGAGACGCAAGAAGCCTAAGCACGGAGATCCGGCACCGCATCTTACGGGTGCGGTGCCGGTCACGCTATCATGGAGACAATCGTCATTGCAGGTCTGGGCAACCCTGGACCACGCTATCAATGGACCCGCCACAACGCGGGTTTTCTGTTTCTTGACCGTTTGGCTTCCCTTGAGGGACTTTCAGTTACAAAGAAACAGTTTAATGGTCTGACGGCAGAGTGGTCACGGAAAGGGAAACGCCTTGTCCTTTTGAAACCCCAGACCTTTATGAACCTGTCAGGCCGTTCCGTTCAGGCTGCGTTACAGTTCTATAAGCTCACTACCCAGCAGCTCATTGTTATCCATGACGAGATTGATTTGCCACTCGGTACGGTACGTATGAAAAGCGGGGGAGGGCATGGCGGTCAAAATGGTCTGCGCTCAATCATGGAGCTGCTCGGTAGGAATGACTTTACGAGAATTCGTATCGGCATCGGTCGACCAGTTCATGGTGAGGTGACAGACCATGTTCTTGGTACGCTGACACCGACTGAAATGGAAGTTATGGCACGTGTTCTTGATGGTGCGGTTGATCTTCTGAGCTGTGCACTTGACGAGGGTGTTCCGAAGGCAATGAGTCTCGGTAACAGTAGAACTTATCTAGAAGGGTAGAAACCATGGGTTTTAATTGCGGAATCGTCGGTCTGCCGAATGTAGGCAAGTCCACCATTTTTAATGCCATCACCTCAGCTGGTGCAGAGTCGGCCAATTATCCTTTTTGTACTATTGATCCGAACGTCGGAATCGTGCAGGTTCCTGACCCGCGCATCGACCAACTGGCTGAGATTGTCAACCCACAGAAGTGCCAGTTTACCACTATTGAGTTCGTTGATATTGCCGGGTTGGTGAAGGGTGCTTCAGCTGGTGAGGGACTTGGTAACCAGTTCTTAGGACATATACGGGCTGTTGACGCCATCGTTCATGTTGTACGTTGTTTTGATGATCCGAACGTTGTACATGTGGCCGGTCAGGTTTCACCCAAAGATGATATCGAGGTTATTAACACAGAGTTGGCCCTTGCTGATCTCGATTCCTTAGAGAAAAAACTGCTGCGAGTAGAGAAGCTTGCGAGAAGTGGTGATAAAAAGGCAAAGGATGAAGTGGCGTTGTATGAGCGTATTCGAGCGCTGCTCGAGCAGGGCTCTCGCGTGGCAGGCGTAGCCGAGAGTGATGATGAGCGGCTCTGGTTGCGTGATCTCCATTTGCTGACGGCTAAGCCGGTTTTGTATGTGGCAAACGTTGCTGAAGATGATTTGTCTGGTGAGCACCCCTTTGTACAGCAGGTGAGAGATATCGCTGCCCTGGAAGGGGCAGGGGTGGTCGTTATTTGTGGCAGTATTGAGGCGGAGCTCTCGGAGCTTGATGCTGAGGAAAAGCAGGCCTTCCTTGCTGACTTAGGCCTTACGGAGTCAGGACTGGACCGACTTATCCGTGCTGGCTATGATCTGTTGGGTCTTATCACGTATTTTACCGCGGGTGTAAAAGAGGTTCGTGCCTGGACAATCGTTCGAGGTATGAAAGCGCCTCAGGCTGCCGGTGTCATTCATAGTGATTTTGAAAAAGGATTCATCCGGGCTGAAGTCATCGGGTTTGAGGACTACATCACCTGTCGCGGCGAGTCAGGTGCAAAGGAAAAGGGCTTAATGCGCCTTGAAGGTAAGGAGTATGTCGTGAAAGACGGCGACGTTATGCACTTCCGTTTCAATGTCTAGCTAAGCTCATGAGATATTTTTAAAAAGCCATCCCGCAGGATGGCTTTTTTTGTTGGCGCTCTAGCAGTGGCTGCCAACCGGTTGCTCTGTCCATTGTGCCTGTTGAGGTGCTTTCTATTATGAGCGTTTTTTCATGCTTTACATTGCTACTTAGGAATTGTTATTATTAAAAGGCTTTGCGCACAAAGCACCGGAACGACGCATTACACTATGCGGGAAAGGACTGATATGGAAGAAACGACTGTAGGTTGCACACGTCCCGAAGGGGGTGTTGTGGCGCAGCAAGATGCTGCTACTGATGCACCAGTTACCGAAACCACTATTAAGGAGACACGCTCTATGATTCAAGTTGGCAAACCAGCTCCTGATTTTGTGCTCCCCGGTTATTACAAGGGGACCTTTACGCAGGCTAAGCTATCTGATTATCTGGGGAAATGGGTTGTTCTGTGCTTCTATCCTGGCGACTTCACTTTTGTTTGAGCTACTGAAATTTCGGCGGTCGCCGAAAATTATAACAAGTTTCAATCACTTGGGGTTGAAGTTCTGTCAGTGAGCGTAGATAGCATGTTCGTCCATAAAATGTGGAATGATTACGAGATTACGAAGATGGTCGATGGCGGGGTACCTTTTCCGATGTTGACTGATGGCGGCGGTAATGTAGGCACGGTTTATGGCGTTTATGATGGCGCAGCCGGTGTTGAGAACCGCGGTCGTTTCATCATCGACCCTGACGGGATCGTCCAAGCTTATGAGGTACTGACTCCACCGGTTGGTCGCAATATTTCAGAAACCATTCGTCAGATTCAGGCATACCAGCATGTTCGTGCCTCTAAAGGCACTGAGGCCACACCTTCCGGATGGCGCCCAGGGAAGCTGACCCTGAAACCAGGACCGGATCTTGTTGGCAAAGTCTGGGAAGTTTGGAAAACTTCCATGGAAGCTGAATAGTTCTGTTAGAGCTTGTGCGCGAGTAGGAAAACCCCCGCCCCTTTGGTGGGGGTTTTCTCGTTGTGAGACTGATAAGTATCCCCCCGCTCATGATCCTACCAGTACGTATGATACGGCTTATGCATAGTTTTTTCTGTGTAAAAGTCAGATAATGCTTAAATAAATCTTTCTGGTTACATAACCCCCGCCGGGAAAGCCTCGCTCTTTGGGCGGGGATGGTAGGCGTCTTTTTTGAGTATATTTGCATGATTAAGCCTTTCATGGTATAAAATCATTGTGAAAAGT
>CAYVYW010000014.1:0-49379 GCA_964456065.1 uncultured Geobacteraceae bacterium | reverse complement strand
GACGCCTACCATCCCCGCCCAAAGAGCGAGGCTTTCCCGGCGGGGGTTATGTAATGGCAACATTGACCGGCCGCGGTGCCACCAGGTCCAGCAGAACCTGCGGAGCAATGCTGACCAAAAAGCCACGTTTACCACCGTTAATATATAGGGTGCCAAGCTCCAGTATGGATGCCTCCGCATAAACCGGTATTGCTTGCTTCATGCCGAAAGGAGAGGTCCCACCGGTTAAGTAACCGGTATGCCGCGTCGCACGTTCGGGAGTAGCAGGAGCCACACTTCGACAGCCAATCTGACGTGCTAACTCCTTTGTCGAGACCTGACAGTCACCATGCATCAAAACAACTAATGGTTTACCGGCATCATCCTCAAAGACCAGCGTTTTTATTACCTGATGCTCCGGCACACCAAGTTTCTCGGAGGAAGCAGCCGTGCCGCCCCGCTCCTCATAGGCATAAAGATGGGCTCCAAAAGGAACCCCTGTTTTTCTCAGCAGACGGACTGCCGGTGTAACCGGCATCGTTTCCTTCGCCATACCTTTCCTCCGACGTCCGCGAGTACCTTCGCCATTTCCTGTTGCATACATAGCATCTTTTAACCCCTGTGTCACGGTGGAAACCGCCCTTTAAGACCGCTTTTCTGTTTTCAACTTTTCCTGCTTCATGGTACAAGGGAAGGTATTCCTAGTATCGTCACCAGGTGTGACCAGGAGGCTTCATGACACCGTACTGCCCCATGACAACTCTCCCGCCAACGGCGGGCTACAAAGATGGTGATGTCCTTGTTCTGATTGGAGAACTTTTTGGACGTGGTTATGCCAACGGCATGATTGAAGAGGCCCGTCGTCTCGGCATGAACATCATCGGAACCACCGTCGGCCGTCGTGATGCTGACAATCAGCTTCGCCCCCTCACCAGCGAAGAACTGGCGGAGGCTGAGCAGATCCTCGGTGCCCCAATTATTAATATTCCGCTTGAAGCCGGCTTCGATTATGAGTCGGTCGCTGGTGCACCAAGCTTTGCCGAACAGCTGAAAAAAGCTAAGCCTGATGAGTGGGCCCAGATAGTCTGCAACCCCGAACAGATTGACCAAGCCAGAGCGCAAGGAACGGCACGTTTTAAGGCTGGCTTAGTGGCGGTGTTGGCTGAACTAGAACAACGGGTTCCAGCAACAGCACGGATACTTTTCGCCCATACCATGGCAGGCGGTATACCCCGTGCACGCTTTTTCATGCCGCTACTCAACCGTGTATTCAAAGGAACCGGTGACAAGTATCTGCCGTCAGAACCTTTTTGGAACAGCCAGGTAGGAAATCTCTTGCAGGCAAGCTTCAATGAAGTAACCGCTGATACATTTGCCTATCTACTGGAAGCCTCCGCCCCCTTACGGCAGCGAGCAGATCAAGCAGGCTCCTTTGTACGCTACAGCGCCTATGGTTACCATGGGACCGCGGTCCTCATGGCCGGCTCTTTCACATGGCAGTCCTACACCCCCTATCTCCAGGGCTTTGCCAAGATGCGTCTTGAGGATCACGCCCGCGACGCCCGCGCTAAGGGTATTGCTGCAACCGTCTATAATTGTCCTGAGATTTTAACGAACTCAAGCGCACTTTTTCTTGGGGTTGAACTCTCACTCTACCCCCTCTTGACGGCCGTTGTACAGGCAGCTCCCACGGCGTCACAGAAACTCAAAGAACGGGTTGCCAATCTGTTGGCAGCACCCCATACCGTCGATGCTATGCTGCAGACCGTAGAGGCATATCTAAACGATCCTCTGACGAATCCCCTTGATTTCAACACCTGGCCACAACACTCCAAGGCCACCCAGATGGAGCTGATGCTGGCGACCTCAAACCAGTTAATGGCCATGCACCAGGACCAGAAACAGCTGGTCTGTGCAGAGCTGTCCAGACTCGTATTCAGAACTACTGGCCGCCTGATGGTCCAGCACTCCTACCAGGGAACAGAAGCAGCTGTCTGGCTGAACCATGATATTATTGCAACCCTTATCGCCGATCCCGCTGGGACCGACCTGCTTGATTGAGACAGGAGCTTTTTCCATGACCATGCGTCACATACTAGGCAGCCTCATCTTTGCCACCGCTTTGGCAGTAGCCGGGTGCGCCACCACTCCAAAGGGTGAGCCATCACCACAGCAGATATATGATGAGGGAGAGGCCGCATTTAAGAAAAGTCGCTATGAATCATCCATTGAACTATGGAAAAAAGTGCGGGACACTTTTCCTGAACCCCAACTCGCCGCAAAGGCGGAAATCGGCATAGCCAATGCCTACTTTCTTAACCGTGATTTTATCGAGGCGGGGGCAGCGTATGCCGAGTTCCGGCGTATGCACCCAACCCATGACCTGGCACAGTTCGCTCTGTATCGCCAGGCACTGGCCAGTTTCGAGCTTATCACCGGGAGCGACACCGATCAGACTCCCACAAAAAATGCTATAGCCCTTTTCGATGAGTTCATCAAGAAGCATCCAAATTCTGAGTATGCGGTTAAAGCACAGGAAAAGATCGCTTCCTGCCGTAACACTCTCGCCGCCTATGAACTGTATATCGGTCGATTCTACTACCGGACAGGCAAGCCTGCAGCAGCAGTTGGGCGCCTTGAAGGGGCATTACAGGGTTATCCTGACTTCCAGGGCCATGATGAAACACTGCTATTACTTGGGAAGGCCTACCGGGAAACCAAGCAGGAACAAAAACTCCAGTCGTCTTTGGGACGCTTAGTGCGCGAATATCCCAGCAGTAAATATCTGGCAGAAGCACGCAGCCTCCTTGCAGGAAAACCATGACCACCGAACTGCTGTTCTGGCTCATAGCCACCTATCTGATCGGCTCAATTCCAACGGGCTTCCTCTTGGGGAAAGCTTACGGAATTGATGTTCGGCAGGAAGGGAGTGGCAACATCGGCGCCACTAACCTTTATCGTACTGTTGGCCGTAAAGTCGGCATTATGACGCTCGTGGGTGATTGTTTAAAAGGCTTTCTGCCGGTCATAGTAGCGGGAATGCTGGGACATCAGGAACAATTCCTCGCGCTGATTGCCCTAGCAGCATTCTTGGGACATGTCTTTTCTATCTTTATGCGCTTTAAGGGTGGAAAAGGGGTAGCAACAGCTCTGGGCGTTTTTCTCGCCCTTGCCCCCCTCTCGGTACTTGGTGCCCTAGTCGTTTTTCTCCTTTGCGTAGTTATCTGGCGCTACGTTTCCCTGGGTTCCATTGCAGCAGCCGCAGTTATGCCGGTGTTGGTCTATTTCCACTCCCACGGCACGATGCTCACCATAACAACGGCTTTAATTGCAGCCATTGTTATCCTGAAACATCACACCAACATCTCTCGACTCGTTGCTGGGACTGAGTCAAAGTTTAAGGGCTGATGGGTTGAACCGGCTGTTCTCCTGCATGGGGAAGAAACGGCAGAGGGCCATATTCAGAATCCACGACCCGCTGACAGAACTGCCCAACCAAACGATAGGTTATTCCCCAAAGTACCGGTTTATCCGCATACCCTAGGTTTATTGCAGGGACAGCGCGTATGACATCACCAAAATGCACATCGGTAATGGCATGGTGTTGCGGGGAGATCAGGTGGCTAAGGGGGGTCCAGAAAAGATCCTGTACTTCATCGGAAAGAACCGTCTGCACATCCCCGCCCAGACCATAGACAAAACAGGAGACCCTCACCGGCAGGTTTGCCCCTACGATATCCGGTAGTCTCCCGAGATAATCAGCTGACGTGGCCAGCGTAATCCCCACTTCTTCGTCAGTTTCACGTTCAGCAGTGTGTCGCAAGGAACTATCCGTCTCGTCGAAGCGACCACCAGGAAACCCAATATTGCCAGACCAAGGATCACGGGGATGCCGGGCACGCTCAATAAAGAGCACCTCAAGTCCAGAGCCGCCGTTACGCAATATCATGGCCACCGCAGAAGGACGGCGCTGCTGCTCTGGACAAAAAGAAGCACCACTCATGGGGGAAGACGCCTGTGCAAGGCGTTCTTGAATCGTGGGGAACGTTAATAAAAGCATAGTGTCATGGTAGCCTTTTTTATACGGGGCTGCAAGTATGGGAGTTTGCCATATGCCAAAGGAAAAAACACACTGGCTGATTGCCGAGCACTTGGCAGAGCGGATCCCGTTAGGACACCCGCTCCACCACCTTATCAGCGAACATCGCCAACTCTATCTCATAGGCGCTGTCCTGCCGGATACGTTGCTTCACGCTTTAGTAGGCACTGATCACCAAAAAGCCCTTACGGCAGCCATACACTTCCATGCGCCGAATCATCACAGTTACCAGCCACTCATCGACCTTCTCAGCATGCGCCCCTTAGACAACGGGGAACAAGCTTTACTGTTGGGGGTCGCCACTCACATTGAAACCGATATACTCTTTCACCCCTGTATTGAAACTATGGCAGCAGGTGACCGCTCTGAACACTATCGACTTGAAACCCTACTCGACCTCTGGCTGACACAACGCTACACGATACAAACGAGCACGCTGTCCAGTTTATTGAGTGATAGCAGCTTCAGCATAACAACATCACTGATGCCACACCTTTTTCACGCCACACCTCGCCTCAGCACCTCACAATGTGGTGTCTATCTACGCTTACACGCCTTATTACAGAGCTGGTATGGCTCGGAAACCGCTCGAGCCTGCGCAACAGTGCTGGCAAAGCTGATGCCGTCCCTACGTGATTATCGTCAACTGTGGTACCCAACTAAGCCGCCCGATGACTGGCCGTGGCCCGCCAAGTGCCATACCTGCCATGAGCTTTCCTGCTCGATGCCCGACCTATTACTTGACCGGGTGGCAGACCGTCTTGATTTGTTGCTGGAGCGTGTGATACAGGGGGGGCTACAACAGGCATTTCTGGCGCAACCAGGCGAAGGATTGGTGTCGGGACAGGTACCAGTACAACAAGCTTAAAGATACAAGCGGTCTCGACGACGCCAGTCCGTGTCCTCAGTCTGACCTGGCCTCCCTTCCTGAAACCATCGCACCAACTCAAAACCAGCCAACACCACCAACCAGCTCACATAAATCCAGACCAATAAAAAGGGAAGAACCGAAAAAGCACCATAAATGGCATTGAAGCGTGCCACACCGAACTGAAAGTGAAAGTACCCCCAATGGGCTGCCTGCCAGAGTGTCCCTGCCAGTACCCCACCCCAAAAAGCTGGTTTTATCCGCACCCGTACTGAAGGAATAACCAGATATGTACAGGTCATAACCATAATACTGCACACCAGGGGAACTGCTTTGATTATGAAGCTCGTACCAAGGGCATACGGTATGCGCTGTATGAGCCATTGCACCATCCATTGACTTTGGAAAAGTGACGTTAGCACTAAGGCCATTACTAACAGAAGCGGTGCGACTGCCAAGAAAATCAGGTAGTCAACACCACGGTGCAGCAAACCTCTTTCTTCCTGAACTTCCCAGATATAATTAAAGGAACCTCGGAGGTTTTCAAGGATTGAGAGCACAGCAATACCAACACCAAAGACGCCAACCGTCCCAAGTGACGTAAGCTTCACCGCCTGAATATACGTCAGTACCCGTGTTGTGAGTTCCTGGGAGTCACCAGCTAATTGCTGTACGAGGAAAGGGGCAACCAGATGATGAATACCAGCAGCGCGTAAGCCGATGAAGAGGAGGGCCAGCAAAGGGACGAGCCCAATGGCTGTATCAAAAGAAAGTGCAGAGGCACGGAGGAAACCATGATGACGAGTAAATCGTCCCGTGAACTCATTGATGAGACGGAGGATATGTTCTACTCTGGAACCGACTCGACGCATACCAAACCCCTTTCGGGAGCAACCCGACGACGGCATCCAGCGAGGCTTCGCACAACGGCATCAGCAATCCGTTCCTGATAGCCAACCGTTTGTGCCTGCACCTCATCCTCGGGGTTAGCAATAACTGCTGCTTCCATAAGTATGGCAGGAACGGCGGCTGTTTGCAAGATAGCTAGACGGCTACCATCATAGACCCCCTGTGGCGCCAAAAGACGATATCCTTCCTGAGGGTGTAGCTTGCCATGGTAGCTATTAAAAGGGATTCCCTGGCTACGGAGCTCATGGGCCAAGCGAATTGCAAGCCCTCGACTCATTGCATCATCACGTACAAAAAGGGAAAAACCACGCGCTTTCGTCGTACAAAAACCACGCGGTGTATAAGTACCATCTTCCGGCTGAACCGAGTCATGATGGAGCGAAAGTAATAAATCAGCATCCGCGGCAGATACCGCCCGTTGAAGCGGTCGCAGGAAGGAAATAGCAGGGGTTTTTGAAACATGATGCCCGGCAAAACGGAGCTTAGCAACTAGCACCTCGGCAAGGGCTCGATTGAGACGGTATTCTAGTGTTCCCGAACAGCCGCGGGCACCGGGAGCATCAGGATGATGCCCCGGGTCCACAACAATGGAAAGGGGTATGCCCCAGGCTGCCGGTGCCTGCACCAGCAGCAGAAGCATCACAATACTAAAGCAGCGCCTTAACAGCATCCATAACAGCGGCATAATCAGGCTCTGTTGTTACCTCGGGGACCTGCTGAATGTAGCTAATGACATTATTGGCATCCACCACAAAAACGGCTCGCGAAAGCAGCATCAGCTTCTCAATCATAACCCCATACTCCATACCAACAGCCCGTTCACGGTAATCTGACAAGGTAATGACACGATCAATACCAGCTGCAGCACACCAGCGCTTCTGAGCAAACGGCAAATCCATACTCACAGTCAACAGAACAACCTGTTCAGGTAAAGCCGCTACCTCTTGATTGAAACGACGGGTCTCTGCGTCACAAATCGGAGTATCCAGTGACGGCACGGTGCTGATAATTCTGATACGTCCGGGATAGCTGCCATTGATTGTTACCACACCCAAGGCATTATCCACGGCAACAGCATCAGGAGCTTGGTCACCCACCGCAAGACGTGGGCCACAGAGCGTCACCGGATTACCTTTAAAAAGCACTGTTTCCTGCATTTTCATCGTAAACCTCCAAAAAAGTGTTTATTGACCTGAGTCAACATAAAGCCTCCAGCTTCTTGATATGCTTATCCCATACCATTCCAGGGAGACACCTATGAATTCAACATATCATGACGCTATCGGACATGCACTACCCCTTACCAAACTCATTAGCTATCAAGACGGCACCGTTATCAGCCGGACCCTGCTTGACAAAGGGATTGGAACCATCACGCTTTTTGCATTTGCTGCAGGTCAAGGGCTCTCGGAACATACGGCCCCCTTCGATGCCGTTGTTCAAATTCTAGATGGCACCGCACTTGTAACCATAGATGGTATCAGCCACACCGTACAAAGCGGGGAGATGATCATCATGCCGGCGCACCGCCCCCATGCTTTACGGGGTGCAGGAGCTTTCACCATGCTTTTGACCATGATTAGGGTACCGGTGGAACTTGATACTACTAGCGCACCAGCTTAGAAAGCTTTTTAAAGGCCTCTCCACCGGCAACACGCAGGAGTTGAAACAAAACCGTCTCAGTACACGTCACCACGGCTCCAGCCTGCTGCATCATAGCGAGGGCCACCTGACGGTTCTCATTGGAGCGACTGATAACCGCATCAGCAACAAGATGTACCACATAGCCGGCATCCAAAAGTTCTAGGGCCGTCTGAAGAACACAGACATGGGTCTCCATACCAGTCAAGACAATCTGACGACGGCCTGATGCTTTAATCTGTGCCATAAAATCATCACAGCCACAACAGGAGAAGCTCATCTTTTCATGGCGTGGAACGGCATCTAGTTTAGCGACTAGTTCCGGCAGCGTTTCCCCGAGCCCCTTTACATACTGCTCCGTGACGGCAACCGGTATGCCGAGTTCAGATGCTGTCTCAAGCAAAATACCAGCATTCTTCACCAGACGACTGAGTCCCTCTTGGTCCATGGCCACACAAAGCCGCTCCTGTACATCAACGACCACAATGAGGGTATCTTCTTGCCTAAGAAAAAAACGGTCTGAACAAACGCCCATAATTACCACCTCCTGAAATAACGTGCATATCTGGTGTTAAGCAGCTTTCAACCTACTCAGCGTCTTGAATCAGAATATACGGGTTAACCACGAGCATACTGAAGCTAAGAGCTCGATTCGCCTCCCACACGGCCACCTGTTCATCTGTAGGCCTCGTCAGGCACCGTGAAGCCAACCAGTGACTCACTGCGACGGTATCATCAGCAGCAACCCGTGTAGCAACATCAACCAAATCAAGCATACTATCCACCAAAAAGACTGCACCCCGCTCATGATGTGGCTGGAGCCACTCCCAGCGGGCGCGGTCAAGCTGCTCCCGTAGCTGTGTACGTACGTTTTCATCCATGTACAACCTCCTCATCGCTGTGGGACAGCACATCTAATAGCACACCTTTCACAAAACCGGCACGTAATTATTACTGGACGCAGGACTGCAAAAATCCTAGAGTAGCCTTGGCTGAAAAAATGCCAGTACCCAGAGTATGAAAGGAACAAAACTCCATGAAACAAGCACAGCAAGGAAGCCTGGTACGGGTTAACCTGGTTGGAACCCTTGAGGACGGCACCATTTTTGATTCTACCCTTGATCTGCCAGACGGCTGCGGTGACTCCTGTGACACAGACAGCTGCGATGATGATTGTTTTGATGAAGAAAGTGGACCGGTTGAACTCAAAGTCGGTGAGGGCGCACTTTTCGAAGCGATTGAAGCAGCAATTGTCGGTATGGCACCTGGTGAGCAACGCTCCGTGACCATCCCCGCTGAAGAAGCCTTTGGTCCCTATGATGAAGAAGCTGTTTTCACCATTGAACGCTCAAGCTTACCAGCAGATATCACCCCGGAAGTTGGCGACCACCTCACACTCTATGATGAGGAAAATGAAGAAGATGAGGGGCTTGAGGTTACTATCCTTGAGATGACTGCTGACATGATTAAACTTGATGCCAATCACCCCTTGGCCGGTGAAGATCTGCAGTATACTGTAGAACTGGTAGAAATACTCGACTAACGTCATGATCCGTAGCGGGCAGATTTACCGTATGCCCGCTACGGATACATAAATGCCGCATGATTCGACCCAAAACGAGGTGGGTCATGACGAAGCATGGCTGCAATAGCCGGCTCTCGCGTCACCTCCTGCCGCAAGAACCGTCGCACATCTCCCCGCTCCCACCCTAGCGGATGCCGAAAACCGGTATAAAGCGAAAGGTCCCCGCTGTAAAATGGTTCTGTCAGCTCTCGAGCGGCATCTTCACCAAAAATCGGCATGTTAAATATGGCGAGGTTCACAAACTGAAGACAGTCCTGATGGGCAACCATAAAGTCCTTGGTGGTGCAGGCTGCCTGTCGGTCTTCTGCCGGGGTACCAAAGAGAAAATACCCATAGACTGCGATGCCAGCATCACGTAAAGCATGGAGAACCCGTGTGGCCTGTCCTGACGCCGTCCCTTTGCGCAAGGCTTGCAAAACCTGTCCATCACCCGACTCAATACCCAACTTCACCATGCGGCATCCCGATGCCCGTAACGCACGGCAGAATGCCGGGTCTTCAAGCTGACGATCAAAACGCACAAAGCCATAAAACGGTGCACCGAGGGGATCCTGCGCAAGACTCGCCAGTAATTGCGGACTCATTGCATTGTCAAGAAAATGAACCATGGCGGGACGGTGGGCCGTAATCAAGTGGCCAAGTTCAGCCCGCACCATACTGGTGGATATCGGTCGATAACGATTTCCCTCAGCCCGCTCGGGACAAAAAGAACAGCGATTCCACCAACAACCGCTTGAGGCAGCATAGGGCAAAATGAAGCCGGGGGAGAAATAACGAGTATCAGGCACAGCATAATATGCCAGCGGGTCATGGGGTGTTTTTCCATAAGGGACACCAATCAAACGACAAAGTTCCTGCTCACCGGGGCCTGCGACCCAACCATCAAAAAAGCCAGAAAAGGGATCCGCCCAGCTGGGGTGCTGATTCCAAGAGGTAATCAGCCCACCTCCAAGATAAATTTTCATGGTAGGACGCAGTCGACGAATCATCCCAAGTAAGGCAAAGACTGGTACTGCCTGACTCAAAAAAGAGAGCGAAATGCCAACCGCCTCGGCATCGGCAAGCTGTGCATCCAAATGCTGCTCGAAGAAGGAGTAAAAGAGGTCCTCTGCTGGGTTTTGATAGGCCCGTACGAGATCTGCAGAGCGTACTGGCATAAGGGAGCTGTGTCGATAATCAGCCAAACCGAGTCTGGCTCCCACCTCTTGACCACGATGGGCCAAGAGGTGGTCAAGATCAAAGACAGCACTGCGGTACTGCTCTGAAGCTCCCTGGTAGCCGTTTGGGTTTCGTATCAGAGCAAGGGAACGTTCACGGTTTCGGTAGGCGCGAATGCTACGGGTATCGTCTAAAACCGGTGGCTGTTCTATCAGCCAAAGCTGAGCCTCAAGATTGGCATCCCAAACCCGCACCTGACGCCCACCCTGCCGCAGGGTCCCGGCAAGCCGGTGAACACCTGCTGGAGCCTCACAAGCCTTAGTGAGGGGAGGATAAATTAATAGCATGCCTGTGCAGGTGGTACCCGATCAGGCTCCACCACAACCCCTTCCTCATAGGCAAAGACAAGAAAATCAAGGGTGTCGTCAGCAGACAAACCGATCGTAGCCAAGAGCTGCTTCGCCGTTCGAGTACCATCTAATAATGCAAGCAAATGCATATAAGCCGGTATCAGCGATTCGGTTCTGACCTCTCCCCGTGCGGGATAGATAATTGCCTGTGAACCGACCGGACGTAAATGTTTGGCTATCCAGCGAGGATCTGGCTCACCACTCTCAAGAATTTCGAGAATTTCGTATGAAAATGACATCCGGGTAACCGAGGGCGGACAGACCAACGGCAGGTTAAGTAAACGCTTTCCTTGCAGAAGTCGCATATCTCCCGGTTCTGGCATGATGGCCATTAAGGCCACACCATAGGCATAATGGTAATCAACGCAATCGACTGCCGCTAAGCCCTGGGCTGGACGATCGTTAAACTGCTCCGTAAGGAAACGTCGTTGTAACTGCCAGATGGCCTGATCATCAAGCGAAGACTCATCTGGAACCTCACCAAACTGAGCAACCAACCAATCAGCAAAGCCCGATATTAAGGTAATCGGACGCACACCTAAGGCACGGCAGACACCATTAAACCAAGCAACCGCCTTGCCGCGGCTATAAAAAATATCCGTGGCGGTGGCAAGACTTCCGGCTCTGGCTAAATCATGGGGGGGGAAATGCGGTGTCGACACAAGAGTATAGGGGGCTTCGCTCAGGGATTGCAGGCCGAGTTCCGCCGCCCGTTGAAATAATTTTGTCCCCGGCAATACCGAAAGAATAAAAATATCGAGATGATTTGGGTATAGGGAGAGTGCAAAGTCCAACCCTTCCGAAAACGTATCGAGCGTATCACCCGGCAAACCGTAGATAAGATCGAACCCAAATGTAGCACCACTATCATTCAACAGCATGACTTTACGGCGAAAAGACTCCCGGTCAAAGGGACGGCCAACACCACCCGCCACCTGAGGGTCTGCACTTTGAAGCCCGATCTGTAGAGAGCAGGTCAACGAGGCAAAAAGTTCGGCCTGTTCCCGGTCCAAGAGCTCGTGGCGAACTTCAAAGTGGAAGTGAACAGCAGGTGCTTCCTGTTCAATTAAACGGAGAATATGTTTTGCCCGAGGGCGGTCAGTATTGAAGGTGGAATCGAGGGCAAAGATCTGTGAAGCACCCCGTTCAACGAAATAACGCAACTCCTGTTCAAGGCGCTCAAGAGGATAGCGCCGCACGGAACGATCCCCCATGCCGTCATAACAAAACTCACAAGCAAAAGGACAACCACGGGAAAGCTGCCAGACCATACCCTGCCGAATATGTTCATCTAACAACCCCATCAAGTACGGAGAAGCCAGCTTATCAAGTGAACGCATTTGAGGCCGCGCAAGTAGCTGCTCCTTGTCATCCGCCAGCCATGCCGTACCGGCAACCCCCATGAAAGGCTGTCCTGAGAGAAGCCGCTCACAGAGCTCAGCCATGGTTTCTTCACCCTCTCCAATTACAACCGTATCAAAAGGAGCTTTTCCTAAAACGCGGAAGGGGTCTGCCGTTACTTCAGGACCGCCAGCCAGAAGCACCACCCCTGGCAGACGTTTTTTTAAAAGACCTGCAAGGGTCATCACCCGTTCATGGTTCCATATGTAGACCGGAAACCCAATGATGTCAGGCTGAAGATCACAGAGATCTGTCAGAATCTGATCAAGGGGAACAGCGGGAAAATATTCGGGCATGGAAACGCTAAGGGGGTGCCCTTGTTCACAGAAACAACTGTCTAGGTGGGCTTTCAAACAGGCAGCTGCCAAAGGCACCGATTGGGCCGAAGGTTCAGCATGAAGTGTTACCAAGGATAATTTCACCATGCCACCTATGGACGGCTTTCAGGGTAGAGGGACAAGAGTGCATCAAGCATGGCGGTTTTAGGCATAGCAACGCCTGCCTGTGTACCTGCTGCAAGCGGAAAACGCACAATAGCAGTTCGCTCTATAGGGCGCCCTTCTTCCCGGTCAATCAGCATCGAAGGGCGATATGGCCCCATGCCCTTCGTAAAGTCAATCATCGTTTCAACATAACTAAAAGGGATATCCTTGGTCAGACCTTGGGCATTCGCCGCCATAACCGTTTCCGTCATCAGCTCCCGCACCAGCTCCGTACATGTAGACGAGGCAAGCAGACAATCAACGGTCTGTCCTGTAACGGTGGAAAGACCATTAAAAGGAATGTTCCAGACCAGTTTTTCCCAGCGGGTCCTTAGTAGGTCATCAGTCGTCTGGGTCTGCACTCCTGCCTTGCGAAAGAGCTGTGCAACGCGATTTACCGCATCATCAGGAACACACCCATAAGCACCGAGTGTGACTCTGCCAGCACCAAGATGGTGGAGCACCCCTGGCTCGCCTCGGTTTGAGCAGAGAAACGCAACACCCCCCAGACACCATTCCTGACCGACTGCCGCAGCAAGACACTCCTCATTGCCAAGGCCATTTTGCAATGTCAGAAACAGCGTATGCCCAGCTTTGAGAGGACGGAGTAGTTCAGGCAGTGCATGGTTATCAAAGCTCTTGAGTGCCACAAGTACCAAGTCAACAGGACCAATTTCCAGGGTATCTTGATGGACTTGCACGCGCTCGAGGCGAAAATCCCCATCAACCGACATGACCGTCAGCCCCTCAGCATGAAGGACTTCATAATCACGTCGTGCAAGAAAGTGAACATCAAGACCACTTTTGGCCAGTAATGAGCCGTAATACAGTCCCAGAGCTCCTGAGCCAACAATCGCTACTTTCATACAGAACTATTTCTGTCCGGCAAGGTTATACACAAACACTCACCCTCAGCATAGATGGTTTGTTCATCACAGAAAAGGCGACCATGCACCAAAACTTTACGTCCTTGAACAGAAATAACACTACTTTCAAGGGTAACAACCGTATTAAGCGGTAGGAGATTCCGGAAGCTGACGTTCAGATTTCCCACAACAACAGGGTAGCCGGCAGCCCATGCTGCCAATCCGAGAGCCTCATCCATAACCGCGGCGATGGCGCCACCATGAGCAGCACCGGGAGGCCCGCCAGTTTCTGGACCAAACCATATACGGGCATGGAGGTGGCGGTCTTTATCACGATAATAGCGAACGCGAAATCGTTCTCCAGCTGGATCTCCAGAGACAAACCGGAGTGAATCACCCACTAAGGCAGGAGCATCAAACAGCTCCCAATCGGACTGACCAGAAAGATCAACATCCGGTGTTGTTTGAGATTTCAAAACATACCTCCTTAAAACGAACCAACCTTACCGACCGGCGACACATACACGACAAGCTCCTCAACACCATCAACCTCCACGAGCTGGTCGGCAGCATCCTGGTCATAGGCAGCGATAGCACACGTGCCCGCCCCGATGGCAGAACAGGCAAGATACAAGTTTTGGCAGACATGCCCCGCATCAAGGGCAATAACCTTACTTGATGCTTCGGCGTATCGCCATTCCGTTCGGGCGGGAAGTGCTGTCCATACGAAAGTCACTGCAGCTGTACCTGCAAAGCGCTGCCCCCGCACGGCACGAATCAATCGCTCACGCAACCCCTCTGTACCGTTATGTTCCTGTACCAAGGCGTGATTTAACGGGAGGTAGCGATACAGGCCTCCAGCAAGCCCTGCCACACGGTCAACCACAAGATAGGTTTCAAACGGATGGCGGCATCCTGCCGAAGGAACGGTACGCCGAACCGCTGCAGGGTGTATCTCCTGCGTTACCCCCTGTGTGCAGTACAAGAGGAATGATAGTTCTTCAAGAGAGAGGTTTTCATCTGTGAAGCGGCGATGGCTACGGCGCACCATAATGGCACGGCAAAGATCCAGGGGCGGTATCTGCCAATGTTCCGGCCCCACAAGCGGTACAATTGGAGCATCCTGCCGATAGGCTTTCTGAACCGCAGGCGGCCGTAAACCACGTGACTGCGCTGTACGTCCCCAGTCAACCTCATCACGGATATGGTCGCTGAGCATGTACCGTCCCATCGCAATGCTGATTGTCGGTTGTCCCATCGCCCCTCCAAACAGACAGGGGCCACCTCTGCGGTAGCCCCTCTGATTCTCAATTCTACTGCAGGTTCTTCTTTATTCGTTCAACCGCTTCAATTACATTTTCACGGTGCCCAAAGGCTGAAAGTCTAAAGTATCCCTCACCACTGGGGCCGAAACCGGACCCTGGCGTGCCAACGACGTTACACTCCGTCAATAGCTTGTCAAAGAAATCCCAGCTACTCATACCACCTGGTGTCTTAAGCCAGATATAAGGTGCATCAACGCCACCGAAAACCGTCAGACCAGCGGCCGCCAATCCTTCACGGATAATGCGGGCATTTTCCATATAATAATCGATGATTTCTTTAGTCTCACGCCACCCTTCATCACTGTAAACGGCAGCGGCGGCACGCTGAACCGGATAGGAGGCTCCATTAAACTTGGTGGTAGTTCTGCGCAGCCAGAGTTTGTTGAAGCTGTAACGCTCACCAGTCGGCGTGGTTCCCATAACCTCTTCCGGCACGACCACGAGACCGCAACGTACGCCGGTAAAGCCAGCGGTTTTTGAGAAGGAGCGGAACTCAATCGCACACTTTTTCGCCCCTTCAACCTCATAGATGGAATGGGGGATATCCGAATTGGTGATAAAGGCCTCATAGGCGGCATCGTAGAAAATAACCGCATCATTGGCCAGAGCGTAATCAACCCATTTCTTGAGCTCTGCCTTGCTCGCAACCGTACCGGTCGGGTTGTTCGGGAAGCACAGGTAGATAATATCAACCTTCTCCTTCGGCAACTCCGGAATAAAGTTGTTCTGCTCCGTACAAGGAAGATAGACAACACCACCGTAGTATCCACGCTCATCAGCCTCACCAGTACGGCCAACCATAACGTTCGTGTCGTTGTAAACAGGATACACGGGGTCACCGATGGCAACAATATTATCAAGGGCAAATATGTCCAGAATATTGGCACAGTCACATTTGGAGCCGTCGGAGATAAAAACCTCCTCGGTTTTTAAATCAACGCCTAGCGGGCGGTATGATTTTTCAATGATAGCATTGATTAGCCAGTCATATCCTTGCTCAGGTCCGTAGCCGGCGAAACGGTCGGTTGTAGCAAGGTCATCGATTGCATCATGAAATGCCTTCAAAACCGTGGGAGCCAGTGGACGGGTTACATCACCAATACCGAGACGAATAACCTTTGCTTCAGGATGTGCCTCAGCAAAAGCGCGTACCCTGCGCCCAATTTCTGGGAAAAGGTAGCCAGCCTTCAACTTGAGATAATTATCGTTAATCTTTGCCATGGGGAACACTCCTTATGGGGAAATAGTATACGTCAGGGTAAACGAAGAAAAGCCGCAAAGGCGGCTTCCGGAAAGGTTTCCCCCGGCACATGCCGCCGGGGGACCAATCAGTTATTTTAAGCCAAGAACATCCTGCATATCATAGATGCCCGGTTCTTTGCCTGCAAGCCACTTGGCAGCACGGACAGAACCACGGGAAAACATATCACGGGTCATAGCGCGGTGTGAGAGCTCAATACGCTCCCCCATACCAATAAAATACACGGTATGCTCACCAATGATATCACCACCACGAACCGTCTGCATACCGATCTCGCTATGGGTCCGCTCTCCAGTGAAGCCTTCACGGTGGCAATTTGCCACCTCAGCATAATCACGGCCCAACGCTTCAGCCACCACCTCACCCATACGTACCGCCGTACCGGAAGGCGCGTCTTTTTTCAAACGATGATGCATTTCTACAATCTCAACATCAAAGTCATCACCAAGGGTGGCAGCGATGTCTTTCAGAGCTTTGAAACAGACGTTAACACCCACCGACATGTTGGGTGCAAGGACACAGGGCACCGTTTTACTCAGTTCCTGAGCAAGGGCTCGTTCATCTTTATTGAATCCTGTAGAGCCAATGACAATAGCTTTGTTCTTCAGCCCACACAGCTCGAGGTTCTTTAAAGAAACCGCTGGAGTGGTGAAGTCAATCAGAACATCACACCCCTCCACAACAGCATTGGTATCGTCACTAATTGCAACACCAATCTGACCACAGCCAGCAAGGAGACCGGCATCTTGGCCAAGCATAGGATGGCCGGGACGTTCCAGTGCGCCACTGACGGTACACCCAGCCTCAAGGGCAGAGACAATAATCCGCTGTCCCATCCTGCCTGCCGCACCACATACTGCAATTCGTACCATAGACGTCATATCCCTTCATCCCTTAGATAAGGGCGTATTCCTTCATAATCGCTGCCAGCTTCTGGCGGTTCCCCTCGGACATCGCCGTCAAGGGAAGACGAACCTCATCGGAGCACTTACCCATCATGCCCAGCGCGGTCTTAACCGGGACGGGGTTACTCTCAATAAACATCGCATTACTAATTTTCAGGGTATTGAGATGAATCTGGCGGGCTTTCTCGAGATCACCAGCAAAGAAGGCATCAGTAAGGTCACCAACAGCCTTCGGCATAATATTCGCCAGAACTGAAATAACACCTTTTGCGCCGCAGGCCATCATGGGGAAGGTGATAAAATCATCGCCTGACAAAACATCAATGCTGTCACCACAGAGTGCCAAAACCTCGGAAGCCTGTTGCAAGGAACCAGTCGCTTCCTTAATGGCGACAATATTGCTGATAGGAGCTAAACGAGCCACTGTTTCAGGAAGCATATTAACACCGGTGCGGCCGGGAACATTATATAGAATCTGAGGAATAGCAACCGCCTCAGCTACTGCTTTGTAATGCTGATAGAGTCCTTCTTGCGTCGGTTTGTTATAATAAGGGGTGACCAAAAGACAGCCATCCACACCAGCGTCTTTAGCCAACGTGGTCAGCTCAATAGCCTCAGCAGTCGCATTGGATCCCGTACCAGCAATAACCGGAACCCGTTTATTAACCTGCTCAACAACGGTTTTCACCACCAACATATGCTCGTCATAGTCAAGCGTTGATGCCTCACCTGTTGTCCCACAGGGAACAATAGCATCCGTACCACCATCAATCTGGAACTCAACCAGTTGACGCAGAGTTTCCACATCGACCGTACCGCTCTTAAACGGGGTCACAATCGCAACGATACTGCCTTTAAACATACCCTACCTCCGTAGTGTTGGTTACAGGAACGAGGCGACGCGCTCGCCACGAATCAGGTCTTCGACGGTTTCGCGCTCACGAATGACCTCGAAACAATCTCCCTTGACCATAACCTCAGCAACGCGCGGTCTAGAGTTGTAACTACTGGACATGGTGAAGCCGTAGGCACCTGCTGACATGAATGCCAGTTGATCGCCTTGCTTAAACATCGGAACCTCACGGTCCTTAACCAAGAAATCGCCGGATTCGCAAATCGGGCCGACAATATCAGCGACGATCATACCATCCTGGTCTTTAATAATTGGTTGAACACCATGGAAAGAACCATAAAGCGCCGGACGCGCCAAGTCATTCATGCCAGCATCAACCATAATGAAGTTCTTCTCATCACGGTCTTTGGTATAGAGGCAAGTCGACACCAGGATACCGGCGTTCCCCACCAGATTCCGACCCGGCTCAAACAAGAGGTGCATACCCAACTCTTTTGTTGCAGCTACAATCTGATCGCCGTACTCAGCCGGCAATGGTGGCTCTTCCTCATTGTATTGGATACCCAGACCACCACCACAGTCGAAGTAACTCAGGTTAATCCCCTGCTCCCGCAACTTGGTCAACATAACCTTCAGCTTGTCGATAGAATCAACAAAGGGGCTCACTTTGGTCAACTGGGAGCCGATATGCATATCAATACCGATTACATCAATACCCGGCAGGGTGACAGCTCGGCTGTATTCACTCATGGCCCGCTCAATGGTAATACCGAATTTGGCATTCTTAAGACCGGTTGTAATATACGGGTGCGTACCTGGGTCAACATCCGGGTTTACCCGAATAGCAATACCAGCGCGGGCACCCATGCGGGTGGCAATTTCACTGATTCGTGTCAGTTCCTGCTCAGATTCAACGTTAAACATCAAAATATTGGAGCGGATTGCATATTCAATCTCGTCATCACGCTTACCAACTCCCGAATAGACTACTTTACGCGGGTCAACACCTGCCTTTACCGCACGGTAAAGCTCACCACCGGAAACAATATCAGCTCCGCTACCAAGCGAAAAAAAGGTCTTCAACACCGACTGGGTTGAGTTGGCCTTAACGGAATAGCAAATCGTGTGGGGAACTGCCTGGAAGGCGGTATCAAACGCATTGAAATGACGTGTTAATGTTGCGTGGGAGTACACATATACCGGTGAGCCAACCTGCTCAACGACTTTGGTCAAAGGCACATCCTCGGCATACAAAGCATCACCACGGTACTGAAAATGATTCATCGGATATCCTCCATAACGGGTCCGACCACCCGGAGGTGGTCGATAAAGGTCTAAAAGTGCTGTTTTTTACCACATTCGCGGGAAGAAGTCAAAACGTGTTTATGCGATGAATAAAGGCAACCAGTAGGCCGTAATGGATGCGATTAATAGGGAAACTGATCCGCGGCAGGTGGGTTAATTCTGGCTGGTCATCTTCAAACGGCATCGGCTGACAGCAACTAATTTTACCACCACTGGTGATAAGCTCAGGAAACTCTTCCTGCAGTGTGTGAAGATGCTCTTGGCTTAAGGGCTTATGCAGACGGATTAGAGCATGATGGTCATAGAATCTGATGGAATGGTAATTTTTATAGAAATCTTCAATGACCTGACAGGCCTCATGCACATCCTTGGTGATGGTGAAAATGGAGAAGTCTTCTGGAGATATCAATCCACGGATTAAAAGCTTTTCTTTGATGAAGTCGAAAAACTGCTCCCAGAAGCCAAGTTCGTCGTCCACGAGTATGAGCGGCTTGGGAGACGTTTTTCCCGTCTGGATGAGCGTAAAAACCTCCATAGCCTCATCAAGCGTGCCAAATCCTCCCGGAAAAACCGCAACGGCATCGGCCTCCCTTACAAAAGCCACCTTACGGTTAAAGAAGTACTTATAGGTAATGAGCCGTGGGTTACGCTGCATAACCGGATTGGCCGACTGTTCAAAGGGCAGGCTGATATTTACTGCAAAAGAGTTGTCGCTCCCGGCCCCTTCGTTACCAGCCTGCATAATACCACCGCCACCACCAGTAATAACCATCCAGCCACGCTCAGCCAAGAGCCGAGCGAAGGAGACACAGGTTTGGTAAATAGGCTCCGTAGGCAGGGTACGGGCTGACCCAAAAATGGTGACTTTCTTGCGATCATGGTAAGGCCCAAAAACACGAGCTGTGTTACGGTGTTCCCGCAACGTATGGGTTATCATCTTGAGTGAAGGGAGGTAGGTGTTTTCCTGACCTATTTTTAAGGATGCAATGATCAGCTCACGGATCATCTCCCGCGCGGCAATATCACCCGCCTCATCAATCACGCGTTCAATGAGAACATCAAGCTGCTCATTGGTGTGGGAAAAGCTGATTTCCATACATCCTCCCTGACGGGGAAAATCCCGTATGTACTGATAATGAACAAGGAACCTACCACAAGTAGCAACACTCTGTAAACCATCCGACGCGAGGAAACATGACTTGCTTTTCCGAGGTTTGCTAGTGTAATGTTACAACTTTACAGACGCCTTTGTCTGGCTTACGTCCCAAGGAGTCATACAGCCATGCTGGACCTGCTGCGCAAGAAAAAAGAATCTTCCATTATTAAAGTGATTTTCGTCATCATTGTTCTGTCATTTATCGGAACAATCTTTCTTGTTTGGGGTGGTGGCGAAGATGGTATCGGCAAAAAATCTGGCTACGCCGTAAAGGTGGACCGGACATCCGTACCGCTTGAAGCCTACCAACGAACATACCAGACTATGGTGGCTACCTATCGGCAGGTTTTCGGCAATGCCTTCACCAGCGAGACCGAAAAGCAGCTTAACCTCAGCCAACAAGTCATTGACCGCCTGATTGATGATGTCCTGGTACTGAAAGGGGCTAAAAAGGAAGGGATTACTGTTTCGAAAGAGGAAGTATCCCAAGCCATCGCCGCCATGCCAGTTTTTCAAACCAACGGTGCTTTTGATTATGGGCTCTATCAGCAGACACTAAGGGCAAACAGGATTACTTCACAGGATTATGAAGAGTCAAAAAAACGCGATCTCCTGATTATGAAAGTACAGAAAACCATCATGGCTCGCGGGAGTGTAACGGACGAAGAAGTCGCCCGTCAGTTCCACAAAGAACGTGACACACTCATGGTGCAGCTGATTTCCCATGATCCAGCCAACTACGCCAAAAATATCACCTTTACTGACGCAGAACTCCAAGAAGCGCTCTCTAAAAATCAGGATCGCTTTAAGACCCCTGACCAAATTGCTCTAAGCTATAGCCTCATTCCCCGTACCGGCATTGTCGCCGCCCCGGTAACAGAAGAAGAGATTGCAAGCTTCTATCGTAAAAACATGGACCGCTATCTTGATGGCGGTACCACTCCTGCGCCACTACAGAAAGTAAAAGAGCGGGTCCGTAAAGAAGCCCAGCAGTTTAAACAAGGTAAGGCCGCCTATGACAAGGTTGCCGACACACTGTTTCAGAATATTAAAAGTGGTGACCTGAAGGTTGTTGCAGGAAAGCTTGGGGGCACCGTCCAAACAACCCCTCTTTTCCCGATAGCAGCACCGCCGGCAATCATCGCCGAGTTGGAACCTTTGAAAAAAAGAATGCACGAACTCAAACAGGGCGAAATAGCTGGTCCCTATGAAACATCGAAGGGCATTTTGATTGTTAAGGTTCAGGAAAAGAAGCTCGGCTCACTCCCGACCCTTAGTAATGGGCGGGCACGTATCGAGCAGTTCCTCCGTCCTGCAAAAGCAGCCCAACAGGCACAGCAACAGGCAACTGCAACCCAGAAAAGCCTAGCAGCTGCTCCTTCGGCAAGTGCTCAGCCGGTTAAAATCAGCTATGCAGCAAATGGGGCGTTAGCCGGTGTCGGTACCTCACCAGCCCTCATGGAAAAACTTTTCACCCTCACGGCGGCCCAGCCAGTACTGGCTGAACCGATACAAGTTGGTACACGTTGGTACGCAGCCCGTCTCGTAAGTCGTGCTGCAGCACCGGAAAGTGAACTTGCGGCAGCCAAGGATGGCATTCGCAAGCGCCTCGCCCCCGTAAAGCAGGAGGAGGCCTTTAGGTCATGGATGGCCGCCCTTCGAAAAGACGCAAAAATTGTTATTAATCCGGCATTAAAAGCCACTACCCCTTAAAGGAGAGCAGTATGGCATCCCCCGTAATGGAAACCAATTTCCCAGGCTTGAAACTGTTGAGCCGCGGCAAAGTCCGCGACATTTATGACCTCGGCAATGCACTTTTACTGGTGACTTCAGACCGCATCTCCGCTTTTGATGTCATTATGAATGAGCCAATTCCTGACAAAGGCAAGGTTCTCACAAAAATTTCATCATTCTGGTTCAAACAGATGGAAGACATTATTCCGAACCACATCATCTCTACCGATGTTGCTGATTTCCCGGCAGAGTGCCAGCCCTATGCTGACGTGCTCGAGGGCCGTTCCATGTTGGTCAAAAAGGCACAACCACTGGCTGCAGAGTGCATAGTCCGTGGCTACGTATCAGGGTCAGGCTGGAAAGACTACAAGGCAACCGGAGCCATTTGCGGCATTACCCTACCAGCTGGTTTACGTGAGTCTGACCGCCTTGAAGAGCCAATTTTCACTCCCTCCACCAAAGCGGAGCTCGGCACCCATGATGAAAACATCTCCTTTGAGGAGATGGCTCAATTGTGTGGCCGAGAGCTCTCTGAGCAAGCACGTGAGGCCACTATAAAGATCTATACCCGCGCTCGCGAAATTGCTGATGCCAAGGGAATTATCATTGCCGACACCAAATTTGAGTTTGGTGTGTATGAAGGGAAACTGATTATCATTGACGAGTGTTTAACGCCTGACTCAAGCCGTTTTTGGCCTAAAGACCTCTACCAACCAGGGGGACCACAACCGAGCTTCGACAAACAGTTCCTGCGTGACTACCTTGAGACGCTGGACTGGGGCAAAACAGCTCCCGCACCACCATTACCTGAAGAGATTGTTACAAAGACTGGTGAAAAATATAAAGAAGCGCTCTTGCGCATTGCCGGCCTAACGGCCTAAGAGCAGAAAAACCAAACGGCCCCGAATTCTTCCGGGGCCGTTTTCGTTTAATCATCCTCTGCCGTAATATAACTTGGTGGCAGATCACAAGCATCAGGTAGTTGGAATGGAATAGGATACCGAATACCTCCCTTATGGGTGGCCTCAAGCCCATCCGATACACGATCAAGCCAACTAAATGGAATACCGACCACAAGCTCATGGTCCTGGGTCATGGCAAAGCGCCGATCACCCATACAGGGGATTTCCACCGTTGGCTCTCCCGTCTGATAGACTTGTGCTACAGCCCGTGAACAGACGCCTGCATCGCCGGAAGAGCGCATGACAAACTCCCCACCGGCTTGGTACAGGAAAGCTTGCACACACCGCATCGCCTGAGCAGAGTTCAGATAGAGTACCACCAGATCAACCGCTACACTAGCCAAAGGCTTCTGAAGTGGGTAGGTCACTACCGCCGTGATACTTTCCCCCGCAAGGCGTGGCATCGCCTGTTGCATGGCGGCCGCTGCGGCTTGGTCTTTCTGGTAGATACTGCAATTTACCGTACCGTCAAGTACCCGTTCAGGAGCTTGTACCAGACCGCAGCAGGCACTCCCAAGGACACAGTGACTACTGCTACGATCACAGAGTGTTGACCAACCGTAATAGCGGCTGTAGGCAATTTGCTGACAAACAGTCAGTCGCTTACCTGTGACCCTAATCCGTTCACCCTGTGGAATACCACCGCTAACCAAGGAGACGCCAACGGGCTTTGTGGCAGGCTGCATTGTTTCCTGAACCACCGCTAAAAATCGCTTGAGAATCAACTCTTGAGAACCTGAAACCTCCATATACCCCTCCTTGTTGAGCTACATATCCATGGTTGAAATGCAAAAAAGTCAGATGAGGCATAATAGTTTTTTCTTCAATGATTGCAATAGCAAAATACTGTTTGACCAGTATTTAAACAAGCTGATATACTTACTACATGAGAACTTGCTAATGAAGGAGGGGCTCCATGAACATGGTTGAGTTGAAAGTTATCGCAAGGGCACATGGTATTAAGGTTGGTACCATGCGAAAAGCAGAGCTAATTAAAGCGATTCAGCGAGCTGAGGGGAATGAGGACTGTTACGCAACAGGCAAATCCCATGTCTGTTGTCAACATGACTGCCTCTGGCGTGACGACTGCGAATAACTCCTACCACCGCACGCACTACCCGTCACCACGTTAACGACTGATCTGCACCTTCTTTTTCACCGGTCGTTTTCCCTCAAGGTCTGCATACATGCGAGCGAGCGTTTGTTCGACCCGTTGGTATACAGTACCCTTACGGAAACCGCCATCTGCCTTACGGGTAGCTGCCGGCACGCCGGTCAGTATTTCTATACCCTCTTCTATACTGGTTATACTCCAGACATGAAACTGCCCTGCTGCTATGGCATCAACGACATCATGATGTAGCATCAGATTCCGTTCGTTAGCTTTTGGTATAAGAACTCCCTGGCGACCATTCAAGCCCCGAGCCTTACAGACCGCAAAGAAACCCTCTATTTTATGATTAATGCCGCCAATCGGCTGAATCCTACCCAGTTGGTCAACACTGCCGGTTACCGCAATGCCCTGATCAAGAGGTAAGCCGGAGAGTGCCGAGAGTAGGGCGTAAAGTTCCGTTGATGAAGCACTATCGCCATCTACACCATCATAGTTCTGCTCAAAGCAGAGGGAGGCGGAAAGGGCCAGCGGCCGCCGTGTGGCAAAGATCCCGCCAAGATACCCCGACAAAATCAAGACTCCTTTATCATGGATGGCACCGGAAAGCTTAACCTCGCGTTCAATGTTTACCATGCCGGCCTGGCCAACCCAGACTCTGGCGGTAATGCGTGAGGGCTGCCCAAAAGTATGGTCAGCAAGTGAGATAACCGACAAACCGTTTATCTGACCCACAACGGCCCCATCAGTTGCTACCATCAAGGTTCCTTCAGCTAAAAGCTCCTGCAGATGTTCCTCAATTCGCCTGATGCGATAGAGTTTCTCCTCTGCGGCCCGTTCGACATCTTGGCAGGTAATCAAAAGGTGACCGTCACGCTCAGCCCAGAAGCTTGCCTCCCGGACAAAATCTGCAATTTCCATAAAACGGGCCGAGAGCTTTTGTTGATCATCAACCATACGGGCGGTGTATTCGAGTAAACAGGCCAAGCCCCCACGGTCGAAATGCAAGAGGTTCTTATCGCGGCACAACGTCGCAACAAAAAGGGCGTATTCATGAATGACCTCTGGTGTGCGGGTCACCAGGCTGTCAAACTCGGCCCGAACCTTAAAAAGCTTACGGTAGTCAGGATCCTGATAATAAAGGAGGTAATAAATCCAGGGAGTACCCACCAGAATAATCTTCGAACGCAAGGGAACAGCTTCCGGCTTGAGGGATACCACCGTCATGAAGCGGTATTGCTCCATAACATCTTCAATCCGAATATCACCCGTGCGGATACACCTTTTCAAAGAATCCCAGACAAAGGGATTTATAAGCATCTCACGGGCATCAATCACGAGATAGCCGCCGTTTGCACGGTGGAGCGCACCTGCTTTTATCATGGTGAAGTCGGTAGCGGCAACCCCACCATACTGCATGACATGCTCAATACGCCCAAAAAGATTATTGTAGGTCGGGTTGGACTCAAAAACGATCGGGGCCCCGCTGGTCTCATGATTATCCACCAACAGGTTAACCTCATACCGTTCGAAGCTCGGCTCTGGACGCCCTGTTTTAATTCCTGGAATCTGGGATTGGGGAGGCTGCGGCTTGAAGTCGTCAAGGTTTTTAAGGATGTCCTCCTGCACTGCTTCAAGGTACGCCAAGACCCGGGGGACCTGGGCATACTTCTCACGCAGCGGATCGAGACGGTGTGCCAGCGAGGAAGTTCCAAGCTCGCGATCTGCCAGTGCAAGCTGTTCTTTAGTGGCTTTTTCATTATCGCGGACCTGGCGCAGAAGCTCATTTAACTGCTCGGTCAGGACTTTCCCGTCATCATCAAGCTTCTTACGATCTTCTTCGGAAAGGGCATCATACTCATCCTGCGTAAAATTATTCCCTTCCTTCTGAGGCACAACAACCAAACCAGAAACGGTCCGCTGCAGGGCAAAGCCCATTGACTCAGCTTGATTTTCAAGCGCCTCAAAAAGATTGTTGTTACTTTCCTGGTAGCGCTCAATAATCTCTGCGCGGCGGGCTTCATACTCTTTACTCTCGAGGGACTTAGGAATATCTAGCTTAATCCCCTCGACGAACTCCTTCATTTCGGAGACAAATTGAACACCGCCACCGGCCGGAAGGCTTATACTAACGGGACTCTCTTGATCTTTAAAGTTATAGACGTAAAGCCAATCCTCAGGTGTCGGCTCATCTTTAGCCCGTTGGCGGAGCAGGTTCCGAATGGTTGAAGTACGCCCCGTACCCGTCTCACCAGAAATATAGAGATTGAAACCATTCTCCTGCACACCAAGTCCAAACTCAAGTGAGCGCAAGGCCCGTTCCTGCCCGACGGCATCCATCAGGTCAGGGAGGTCTGCCGTTGTCTCAAACTGTAATTGCTCAGGCGGACAGTGCCAACGTAGCTGTTCAGGATTCAAACGAAAACGGTTCATAGCCTTCTCGGTCATGCAGGTCTCCTCAAGGGGTGCGCAGGGAAGCTATGGCGCGGGCGACGGCCGTCTCCACGGCTTGTGTCGACGGTAAAAAAGCGGCAAGTTGTTCCAGGTACTGCTTCTCCGCCAGAATCCTTCGGGCTGTTTTGCTCTGCAGATCATAGACCCAAGAAATCTGCATCAATCGAAAATCGTTGAGTACTTGGGCTTGTTCAAGGGGCACGACCTGCCCCTGGGCCAGGGTAGCAAGGCACGCTGGTGTTACTTCGGGTCTGTCAGGAAGACCAAGACCCACGGCAGACGCCTGACAATCAACGGGCTGACGATAATACTCCAGAACCACATACCATATATCAAGCTTATCTGCATCACGCAGATAGGATGCCAAGCGTTTAACCGCAACAGCGGTTGTTGCAGGCAGCACCTTAACATTGTGAAGCCGCACCGCTTCTTCAATCGTATATCGGTCCTCGGGACTATAATTTCGTAAGAGCTGTTCTTCACGAATAACTTCCAAAGAGAGGCGCGCATGGTTATCTGAATCACTGTCTCTGAAGGTCCGCCAACGGCGGTACTGGGGGAAGCGCCCCACATCATGCAGCTGGGCTGCACAGAGGAGTTGGGCGCATTCTTTGGAGGTCAAACCCTCACCATCTGCAATTAACGCGGCATAGGTCACAACCCGTGCGGTATGGTTTCGTTTCAGTTCAATATTACGAACGCCTTCAGGATCAAGATCCAAAAAGCGATCAACATACGACTGAAACCAGGCGGCCAGTACGGGGTCAGCCCCTACGGGTATTTGCTCAGGGACGCTTTTTACCACTATAGATAGAGGCAATACCGAAGGTCAGCGGGATACAGCGCACATCCGAAAAACCGACCGAACGCATCGTCTCACAGAATTGCTCCGTCGTGGGGAACTCAAGTACTGAATCCGGCAGATATTTATAGGCATCATACTGTGAGAAAAGACCGCCGATGACCGGCAGGATTTGTTTGAAGTAGAGGTGGTAGAGTCCACGGAAAAGGGCAGATTTTGGTGTTGAAAATTCGAGAATAAAGAGTTGGCCTTCTGGTTTTGCAACCCGCCACAGTTCCGCAAGGCCAAGCCGCCGGTCCACAACATTACGGATACCAAAGGCAATTGTTATCGCATCAAAATGGTTATCGGGAAAAGGTAGATCTTCGCAGGGAGCGACCGTAAAGCTTATGCGGTCATGATAAGGTGACGCTTTAATCTTCTGCTGGCCCCTAGCCACCATTTCAGCGCTAAAGTCAGCACCTGTGATACTTACACTTGCCGGCAGTTGCCGTGCGACCTCGAGAGCAACATCACCGGTACCAGTAGCCACATCCAGGACACGGCCATCAGCCGGGATGTCTATCATGGACACCGTACGACGGCGCCAGCGTTTATCAATACCAAAACTCAGTAAATGGTTTAAAAAATCGTAGGTAGGGGCGATAGTATTAAACATCTGCTGGATCTGCTCGCCTTTTTGAGAAAGCCTGAACATGGTTTTTTATACCCTTTTCTGACGTAAAAATGCTAAGATACAAAGAAATATACTTCTTTTCATGTAGCATACTTTCAGCGCTCAATCCAGAACAAACGGAGTGAAAGGTTCGCTGATGCCGCAAATACGATTACAAGATCTCCTCGACATACTCATTATGAGTATTCTGATATACCAGCTTTACTCTTGGTTCAGAAAGAGTCGTGCCATTCAGGTTCTGGCCGGCTTAGGCACCCTGACCGCCATCTATTTCATCACACGGCAAGCCGGCCTCCACATGACCAGCTGGGTTCTGCAGCAACTCGGTACCGTCATCTTGATTGTCATTGTGGTTGTCTTTCAGCACGAAATCCGCCAAACATTGTATCGTTTCAGTCGACTACGTGAGCTTGTGGGCGTCGATCAGCAAACGGCCTCTTTGGTACACTCGGCTTTTGCGGAAACTGCTTTTACTCTAGCACGGGACCACTGTGGCGCCTTGATTGTCTTTCAAAGAACCGACCCTTTAGATGACCATATCACCCATGGTGTCACGCTTGATGCCCTTGCCTCAGCAGCGCTCTTGCGTAGTATTTTCCAAGATAAAACCCCGCTCCATGACGGAGCCGTTCTTATCCGCGACAACCGCATCATACAGGCAGCCTGCCTCCTGCCCCTCTCTGACAGCCAACGTATCCCCCAACATCTTGGCACAAGACACCGGGCTGCTCTTGGGCTCAGCGAACGTAGTGACGCACTCATTTTAGTTGTATCGGAAGAACGCGGAGTCGTTTCTTTCATTGAAAATGGTGAGATTACAATCGTGCATGATGAGCAGGAACTCCATCTTCTTCTGGAAGCCCGCCTGTCACCGGGTGGCACTGCACAGCGTCAAACAGTCCCCCAGCGTATCCTGAGCAATTTAACCATTAAGGTTGCCATCCTAGGCTGCGTTACCGGTATTTGGCTGCTACTCTCTTTACGTCAGGGCGAAGTAACCACCGTTACCGTGCCCCTCACGTTCCGTGAGCTCCCCAGTGGCATGGCGATACAACACACCTACCCCGAATCCGTCATGGTACGGGTCCGCTCTACTTCGGGGCTGGCCCCCTCACCACACCAGATTGATTTGAATGCCGAGATACCGCTGACAACGGTTACCGAGGGGGCGAATACGTTACGAATCTTGAATAATCAAGTAAAAGTACCGGCAGGTATTAGCGTCGTTGGTATAGAACCGACAAACATAAAGGTTACCATTCGGCGTTTACCGAAACGAACACGCTGATCCATGCTGGTGACACGCGACCGTGACCCGGACTTGACAAAACGCCACCATTGTTATATACACTAATACACTGTTTGTAAAAATTACACCCGGAAGGAGGAACGTGAATGCTGTTGCGACGTGTAATACTGACACTGTTACTCTTCATACTCGCCCTACCTTTGCCGGCTCTTGCTTCGAAGACCCATGTCGTTAAATCAAAAGAATCATTACAGAGCATAGCCCGCAAGTACCATGTTACCACCAAGGAAATCCGCCAGGCCAACAGCCTGAGTTCGAATCAAGTCAGCAAAGGGACCAAGTTGATTATTCCGTCCCGTACTGCCACAGCAAAGCCGGTTATAGAAAACTGCAGTACCTACCGTGTTAAAAAGGGTGACACCCTTGCAAAAATCGCTGCAAAGACCGGTGTGGAAGCGAGTGAGCTTAAGCGTATCAACGGGCTTAAGAAATCAACACCCAAGCCTGGCTCCGTGTTAATGCTGGCTGATCAGTGCGAACTTAACCCGAACAAACAAAACCGTACCGGCAAGCTTGAGTTGATTAACCAGGACCTACTCACTGAGCAGGAACTGAATGTCACGCTAGCCGAATTATCGGATATCAATCTTGAGGGATCTATTAACCTCGCCAAGTCGATCGAAGAAAAGTCCGATATGCCATCCTTTTCCAATCTACAAAAATCAGCATATGGCTTTCTTGGCGCTCGTTATCGTTTTGGTGGTAACAGCCGGCATGCCCTCGACTGTTCAAGTTTTACCCAGCAGGTTTTCCGCGAGCACAAGGTAAATCTCCCCCGTACGGCTCGCGAGCAGTTTCGTGTCGGCCAACAGGTTACTGTTGGTGACCTTCAGCGTGGGGATTTAGTTTTCTTCCGAACCTATGCCGCCTTTCCATCACATGTTGGCATCTATCTGGGCAACCGCAAAATGATTCATGCCTCCTCCGGCGCACGACGCGTAGTGGTCTCCCCCATGGACACGACCTATTATCTTTCACGTTATCTGGGCGCCCGTCGTATTGACAAGCTTGACCCGAACCTTCTGGACATCCAGAACCTCCTGCTTGACGTAGAAGAGGAGAACGATAGCGATGCCATCAAGAATGATTTCCTTGGTATCGGACTGCAGGCAGCTGAGAAATAACACTCCTGTTGCGTCGACGTTTCACCAGAGCGGGTCCCCATGGACCCGCTCTGCCGTTTAGGCGAGCCTCCATGCAGATACTGCTGATTTACAGCGCTACACCAGAGACGCCTCAGCATCAAGACCCCTACACGAGTTTACTCCCTATTGGTCTCTGCTCTCTCTTTGCAACACTGCGCCAGGCTGATAAAAATGTCACCCTAGCAAATTTGAGCGGTCTATCAGAGAAGGCCTGTCTGCGCCTCATTAGTAGTACAACTCCCCCGCAATTGATTGGCCTCTCACAGTGGACCCATAATCGTCACGAGACCTTGGCGCGGGCACGGCTCCTTAAAAAACGCTACCCTGATGCCCTGATTATGCTGGGGGGGTGGGCACGCCACACACCGTGCTGTCCAACAAATGACCATCGAACCGGCCATTGACCTTGTTGCTCTTGGGGAGGCAGAAGAAACCCTGACAGAAGTCGTCTCCTGTCTCGAGCAACACAGGTCCCTTGAAGGCATTCATGGTTTGGTGATGCGGCGCAAGGATGGCTCCATCATACAAACAGCTGCTCGCCAACCACTTACCGACCTCGACCGCTTGCCATTCCCAGGACGCTGGCTCCGGGAAGCGCTCAATTGCAACCATGACGAGCAGGCTGCATTCATCAGCACCTCACGTGGTTGTCCCGCGGCCTGCCACTTCTGCCCCTCCCCCCGGTTTTGGGGGCGCTCCGTCCGAGCCCGTTCTGTCGCATCAGTAGTTGATGAAATGCTTTACCTGCAACAGCAATATGGACTACTTCATATTTCTCTGCGGGATGATACTTTCACCGCAGACCGGGAACGCACTATCGCACTCTGTCAGGAACTGCTACGCCGTGATGCTAGGCTCTTTTGGAGTTGTCAGTCACGGGCTGAAGCAATAGACCGGGAAACCGTTAGCTGGATGCGGCGAGCCGGCTGCGAGTGCATTCAACTAGGAGTTGAAAGCGGCTCTGAACCTATTCTTAAACTACTTAACAAGAAAAGTTCAGCAGCACTCGTTATACAGGCAGGGAATATTATAAAAGAGTCTGGTCTCGCCCTGTCCATTTACCTCATCTCCGCCATTCCCGAAGAAACCGATCAGGACAAACAGCTCACCAAGCGCCTTGTGCTCACCCTGGCACCCGATGATATTCAAATTGCCCCCTTGGCATATTATCCCGGTACTGCGCTCTTTCAGCGGGATGTGACACGGGGTGTTATTCGAGAAGAGATCTTCGAAGAGCGAACAGAGCAAGCTCTGCTGGTAATGGATGAAAGCGGGTTGTCGCAACACCGCGCCATGGTGAGCAGCACCATGCCATTAACCAAGGCGCCTGACAGTCAACAGCTTGATGTCGTAATTAAACGGGATGGCTACCATGCAGTACTCGCCATGCGTGCGGGCGACGCCGCCTCCCAAGAAGGTAACAGAAAGAAAGCTCTAGCCTACTATCGACAGATTTGTGACCATGAGCCGACGCACCCTTGGGGCTGGCTCCTTATGGCAGAGCAGGCAGAGGCAGAGGGGAAGTATGATATGGCCAAAGAGGCATGGCAGCGGCTTCTAACCCTTGTCCCCGCGCACCAACCGGCCATACAGGCGCTACAAGAACTCACCCGCATGCCATAATAAAGAAAGGGCGACATCATTGATGTCGCCCTTTCCACAGTTGCGGCTTTACAGCATGATTATTTTACAATCTCAACTGCCTGTGTCAAAACCAGTTGATCGAATGTCCGGTTTAGACTCTTGCTCGGGAAGTTCGGCAGTGCCGGAGAATCGGCATACTTAATACGGGCCCCTTTGTCAACCTTCATAGGCATAGCGGAAACCCAAACCTTCTTGCCATCATCATGCTGAACTTCCATGTAGATGTACTGGCCACCGTCGAGAACCTGCAGGACCTTACCACTCTTGGTAGGAACCCCTTTAGGAATAGACATTGGCTTCAGGCCGGCATGGGGGTCACCGCCGCCATGGGTAGCATCTTTAGGCATCTGGCCGGATCCAGCTGGTGGCATACCACCAACAGGAGGATGACCCGCGGGAAGTTGAGCGTTAGCAGCGTTAGTCGGAGCCTCGGTTTTAGGTTTATCCTGGCAACCAGCCAGGGCAAGCATCGCAACGGATAAGACAAGTGCAGTATGTTTCACAACTACATCCTCCTCAAATTAATGGAATATTTGTTTTCTATACCACAGACAGCCACCTACCAAAAGTGTTTTTTTCTTCACAATACGCGAACCAGCAAGCGTTCAACACTCCGCATAGCACTAAAAAAACACTCGTACCAAAAGGCTTTATCAAAGCGCTGGTAGGGTTCTCGAATGTAGACAACCTGTGCACCGGCGAGTAAAGCAGCCAGAACACCCGTTAAAAGGCGATCATCCACCATAAGCAGCTGGGACGGCGAACATCCCATCATCTCTGCAGCTTGCAGTATTCCAGTCGGATCTGGTTTTTTAGGCACTCCATGGATAAACCGTATATCAGGATAGTGTTGGGCGAACCAATCAACGCGTGGCCCCACCGGCCGATTTGAAAGGATACAAATCCGCTTCTGCCCAAATGCTGTTACCAGGTGATCAAGCCATTGCACCACCACGGGCAATGGTTGGTCGGCGCCATGCCCCGCCAAGACACCATCAAAGTCAAGGGCACATCCAGCTATGCCGTTTTCTGCCAGCATGGCAGGATCCAATGCCAGAACATTTTTCGTACGATCACTTGCACGAAGTATTTGTCGCAAAGTCTCACGCTGGCGCCAACCGGCTCCTATGGCAAAGGCAAACTGAGAAATATCAACTATCCCGTGGCATGTACTTCTGTGAGCGGCTTATCAAATAATAGACGATACCAAGTACTAGTAGCGTAACCGTCAAGAATGCTTGGGTTTCCAGATTGTCATGACGCAGCGTGGAGATCAGGATCTCTCTGACCATCGCTACTACCACAACGCCGACAAAGACAAGGATGTTGAAACTTCCCCCTTTGAGGTTCTTGATCTCATTTTCCAAGAGCTCAATCATCATCCACAATATAAGCATATCCCCCAAAGCTGAGAAAATGGCCTTACTGGGATTGCCGGTGAAAAGGTGTAAAAGATCCTGCACAAAGAGAATGGACACACCGATGGACACGCCCGCCAAGGCGATTACCAACGCAAGGTTCAGGCCATAGGTAAAACGCTCTGCCAAACCGATAATTCCCCGTTCAAGTCGGCGGGAGAGAAAAACCTTTTTCATCTCCTCTTCATGGTATGAAGAGGTCATGACCGAAAGATTCATATCTAGAATTTTGTCTACCGACTCACGAAAATCACGGCGGTCATCATGCCCCTCAAAAGAATCATGAATTAAGTGGTGCAAGAAGTGCCTGACGCGATGCATTGCGGCATTCACAAAACTGACAGGAAGGCCGACACGGACATGGGCGTGGCCGACCCGCAACATATTCGTAAAGAAACCACCATCGTACACGCCATGGAACAGGGACAAAAACCAGAGACGGTGATACTGCGCCATTTTCTCCCGCGTAGAACTGCGGGCTAAAATCGCTGCCGTTTCGGGCTGTGAGAGGATGTACTGGTAGAAGTCCTCAACCAACTGATCCTGGTGTTTTTCTGCTAGAGGAAGGAGCTGCCGTAAACGGGTTGCATCGACATCAGTAAAGTAGTACTGCCGTTTCAGCTCATCAAGTTCTACCATGGTGCACTCCCATCGTTGTATGTGACGGTATATTCCTTTTATCTACTACACTTTTTATCACGATTTGCCAAGACCGCACGCTGTTTGCGCCACGGTACCGAGTCCGAGTCTTATGCTTGTTGTATACAGGCGGTGGTATACTCCCTTGCGGGCAAGAAGTTCTTGGTGGTTACCCTGCTCAACAATAGATCCATTTTCAAGAACCAGAATGCGATCAGCATCCTGAATTGTTGCCAGGCGATGGGCCACAATCAATGCCGTCCGGCCTTGAAGCAGGCGGCGCATCCCTTCTTGAATCACCACTTCCGTATGGCTGTCAACACTGGCAGTTGCTTCGTCAAGCAGTAGTAACTCAGGGTCAAAAGCCAGTGCCCGGGCAAAGGCAAGCAGTTGTCGCTCACCATGGGAAAGTTCCGTAGCTCGGCTACCAAGCTTCGTATCAAGACCGGATGGGAGTTGCGCGATAAAACGGTCAGCCCCAACCGCTGCTACGGCAGCCTCAACCCGGCAATCAGCAGCAGGATCACCAAGGGAAATATTATCGCGTATACTACCGGCGAGCAGTTCAGCCTCCTGGGCAACAACAGCAATCCGTTGACGCAGTTCCCGAGGAGGTATCGTCGTAAGCAGCCTGCCATCTACAGAAATGGTCCCATCAAAACCGTCATACAAGCGGGTCAGAAGGCGAAGAATAGTTGTTTTCCCGCCACCACTCCTGCCTACAATAGCCACCCGTTCACCACGCTGAACCGTAAAGGATACCTTGTGAAGAATCTGCGGCCCAGCATCGTAGGCAAAGGAAACCGCATCAAACATCACCAACGGGGTCAGCTTGCTAGGCTGCAAACCATCCCCGCTGTCTGTGGCGGCAGACTCCTCTGGCGGTTCATCTAACAGCTGAAAAATTCGCTCAAGTGATGCCATAGCCCCCTGCATCACACCATATTTTGCAGAGAGGTCCCGAATAGGGGAAAAAAACTTTTCAATATACTGAATAAACGCTACCAACGTACCGAAAGTAAGGACCCCTTGGTCCATGGAGCCGCTGCCATACCAGATAATTAACGCAATGGCCACAGAAGAGAAAAATTCCACAAAGGCATAGAGCGCTGCGTCCCAAAAAACCACCGGACGACCAGCCTCACAGTACGTACTATTTAAAACCCGAAAACGCTCTTCCTCAGCACGTTCCTGTCGAAAGCTCTGCACAATAGCCAAATTGTCAACCAACTCACTCAGCGCACTGTTCATACGTCCAAGACAGGTTCGTACGGTACGGTAGGCCGTGCGCATAGAACGCCGAAAATACCAAGCAACAAAGGCCAGGAAGGGCACAACCGAAAAGGTCACAAGAGCGAGATCAGGTGCAAGGGACAGCATCACAGCCATGATACCAAGCAACAGCAAAACATCGCCGATAATAGAGACAATGCCGGCGGCAAACATTTCGCCCAAGGCCTCAACGTCGCTTGTCATGCGGGTAACAACGCCACCGGCGGGGGTACGGTCAAACCAGCGAACGGGTAATTTCATAACATGTTGAAATAATTCCTGACGCATATCATACATAATGCGTTGACCAAGGTACTGCAGAGCATAGACCTCACCCCACGTCAAAAGGGCTTCGGCCACAAGCACCGCCACCAACATCAGGGCAGGTTGCCAGAGCGCCGCACCATCCCCCGGTATAATGGCCCGGTCAATCGCCTCACGGACAATCAGTGGTTGAGCCAAGCGGCAAAGCGTAACCAGAGGTAAAATCACAATGGTAGCCAACACAATAAGACTATACGGACGTACATAACGCATAAAACGACCAAGGAGTCGCAGGTCGTAGGCTTTGCCGTTTACCGCATCATCATGTAATCCACCGTAATGCATATGCTAGAAACCTTTCTTAAGCAGTATACCGCAAAGCACACGCCGTCGCCAATCAAACCTCATGCTATCCCGTTGCATCTAATGCGAAAGCTCTGTATCATGCTTCAAAAGCAGACAATTTACCTCAGAGCTTGAGGGCCGTGTCAGGAAACACAGACTCCATGTCGCTGCAGATTACCCTTCAAAACCGTACCATGATTGTTGCCGCCGATAGCACAGTGGGTAACTTAGCAGCAGTGCACTATCCGCATGCTGACATTCTGATTGTGAACGGCTATCCGGTCCCTGCCTCCTACCCCCTTACCAACGGAGATGAAGTTCTTTGTATCCGCCGAGGTGAAATCCCCAGCGCCGACGATCTATCATGCCTCATGGCCGCACGGCACACCCCCGGGGTACATCAGCGTCTCCAGGCCGCCACCATTGGTATTGCTGGTGTTGGTGGTTTGGGATCCACCATTGCCGTTTCCCTCGCCCGAATCGGGGTTGGTCGCCTCGTGTATGCCGACTTTGATTTGGTTGAACCTTCAAACCTGAACCGTCAACAGTACTTCATTGACCAGATAGGACAGAGTAAAGTTTACGCGCTGACAGAAACGTTGGCACGCATTAACCCGTATATAACCCTTGAACCACACTGTCTGCGTCTTGGACCCGAGGAAACAGTATCTATCTTTGGCGCCTGCAGTATCGTACTTGAAGCTTTTGATGATCCTGAAGCAAAAGCCATGCTGGTTGATACAGTGCTGACGCGCCTACCTGCCTGTAGCGTCATAGCAGCATCAGGTGTCGCCGGCTACGGCGACTGTAATGCCATACAAACCCGAAGATACCATGAGCGTTTTTACCTCGTGGGGGATGGCATTTCCGAAGCAGGCCCTGGTCATGGGCTCATGGCTCCACGGGTTGGAGTCGCTGCGGGACATCAGGCCAATCTTGTCATACAGCTTCTGATGGAGCAGTCCTGATGCCAAAGGTTACCGTTGCCATGAGCGGAGGGGTTGATTCCTCTGTCGCTGCTGCGCTACTTCTTGAACAGGGATATGCTGTGCAGGGTATCACCATGCGACTGGACGAACGACCGCAGGTCGCCGATGATGCCTTTGCCGTTGCACGCGCTTTAGGTATCGACCTAACCATCCTCGATTTTAGGGATATTTTCGAACACCTGGTCATAGCACCATTCACCGAGGCCTACCAGATAGGCCAAACGCCCAATCCCTGTGTGACCTGTAATCGTACCATCAAGTTTGATGCACTGGCCCAGGCCGCACTTGCCAATGGCAGCGAATACTTCGCCACTGGACATTACGCCCGCATCACCCAGAATCCGCAGGGTGAATACCATTTGCAGGTAGCAGCACATAGGGCAAAGGACCAGTCCTATTTTCTCTATGGTATGCCAGCTACATTACTGAAACAGACTCTGTTCCCCTTAGGGGATTTCCCGAATAAAGAGGCCGTACGTGCTCAGGCGGCCCGTTTTGCCCTGCCGGTTGCCCAGAAGCGCGATAGCCAAGAAATCTGTTTTATTCCTGATGATGACTATGCCGGCTTTCTCGAACGACGCTGTCCAAGCCTGCAGCAACCAGGAACCATTATTTATCGTGACGGCACCATCCTTGGTCACCATCAGGGGACCTATCGCTTTACCATCGGACAGCGTAAAGGGCTCGGTATTGCCTGGCGTGAGCCCCTATATGTTTTAAAAGTTGATCCTCTGCGTCACGAGGTTACGGTTGGCGAACGAGCATACCTCGACTGTAGCGGCCTTGAGGCTACTGATTGCCACTGGCTTGCCCCGCTGCCAGAGAATGGAGCGGTGCAGGCCAAGGTACGATACCGTCACCAAGCGCTAACGGCTCAAGCCAGTCTCTCAGAAAACGGCAGGCACCTTAGCCTCTGCTTTACGACCCCCGTATCTGGTATCGCCCCTGGGCAGTCCGTGGTTCTCTATGATCAGGACACCGTACTAGGTGGTGGTATTATAACGGAAGGAAGAGCTACACCCCCTGTGTCAACAGAGGAAAATCATCATCCACTACAAAGGACATAGTATGAAACCGGTCACCCGCGTACACCTGATACGACACGGACAGGTCGTTGGATTCGAACAGCGGCGCTATAACGGCCATGCCGATGTAGCCCTTACCCCCTATGGCATTGAACAATACCATGCCTTGAAAAAACGTCTGGATCAGCACCCTATCACTGCTTGTTATGCCAGCAACCTCACCCGCTGCAAAATCGGGGCGGAAATTATAGCCGGTTCACGAGGTATTACACCGGTCTTTCTGCAGGAGCTGCGTGAGCTGAACATCGGTGAATGGGAAGGACTAACATGGCAGGAAATTCAGGAGCGCTGGCCCCAAGCTTGGGTTGATCGGCAAAAAGACCTCGTGAACTACCGCGTCCCAGGGGGAGAGAACCTACTGGATGTCCGTGCTCGCCTGATGCCGGCCTTCACCAGTATTGTTAATCGTCATCGTGGTGAAGAGATCCTGGTGGTGGGGCATGGTGGTGTTAACCGTATCATTCTCCTAGAACTGTTGGGTGCTCCCCTGGCGAATATGTTTATGCTCGAGCAGCATTATGGCTGTTATAATATGATTGAATTTTATGACGATACCCGTTGGACGGTAAAACTTATGAACGGCGTATAACAACAAACGGCTGCCCCATGTAAACCGGGCAGCCGTATCGTTATTGCGTCAGAGAAAGCAGTCTAGTCCGCAGGAGCGGCATTTGCTGCATTTTCAGCGAAGTCTGCCTGCGCTTTCATAAGAGCTTGCATCTGGCCTAATTGCTCACCAAGCCAAGCATGAATCATGGCTGCCGTCTGGAAGTTCATGGTGACGCCATTTTCAATATAGCGAACGATGGTACTATTGAGATTTTTAGGATCTGAGTCAACAAGCGGTCCAATGCCGCCTTCCGGTGAAATCTCATGGACCAACTCCTTTGGCAGGGCCGGGCGCTCATGATAAAAGTGCATAACCAGCTCACCACGGGGGGTGAAACCACCTTGCACGCCATTGGTGTAGGTAGGATTGTAGGTATAGTTGTAGATATAGTTGAATGCAATTTCAGGTTTACGCTGGCTCATCATAACTCCCTTGTCGGCGAAAAGTGTCGGTGGAGAATCTAACCGCGCTTCTGTATAGCATGCAAATGCCTGTTTTGGCAAGCAGCAGCAGTTAATTATCGCCCAGTTGGCAGTTGTACTCATTGTTCTGCTATGATAGACAACAGTATCTTGTTTTAGGAGGAATGCATGCTCGCAAAACAACAAATCTGCTTTTTGGGTGCCGGTAACATGGCCGAAGCAATTATGGTGGGGCTACTCGAACAGCAGATCCCTGCCAAACAAATCATTGCAAGCGATCCTCTTGCAGCCCGTCTGAAGCAGCTGGAAGTAAATCTGCAAATCCGTACCTGCTCCAGTAACAAACTGGCCGTAGCAGGCGCGGACCTAGTTGTCCTTTCCGTTAAGCCACAGGTGGCCATGGGGGTACTGCAGGAACTGGGTGGCAGCCTCCCCCCGGACTGCCTCGTGCTTTCCATTATGGCCGGGGTAACGACAACTACTATAGAAGAGGCCCTTCCCGCAGGCACCCGCGTTATTCGTGCCATGCCGAACACCCCTGCCCTCGTGCAGCAGGCAGCCACAGCATTTTGTACCGGTCGTGCCGCAACGCCTCAGGATGTCAATGTAGCCATGGAACTCTTCAATGCCCTTGGCAGCGTTTATCAGGTTTCTGAAGGACAGATGGATATTGTAACGGGACTTTCAGGAAGTGGCCCCGCCTACGTCTTCTCTTTTATTGAAGCCCTGTCTGACGCCGGGGTCAAAAACGGTCTGCCCCGTGATATTGCCCACGGCCTTGCGGTACAGACCGTTCTCGGAGCTGCACAACTCGTCAAGCAATCCGGTGAGCATCCAGCATTACTGAGGGAACGGGTCAGTTCGCCCGGTGGCACCACCATTGCCGCTCTGCACCAGCTTGAAAGCGGTTGTTTTAATGGCACGATTATGGATGCCGTCGATGCTGCTGTACGACGTTCCAAAGAGCTGGCAGGCCGTTAGCAGATCACCAGACGATGTTATTTTACACGAACAGGCCCGAAGCGATCTCCGGGCCTGTTCGTTGTTATTCCTCTAGCTGTCGGCTGACAGAAACGCCTTAGTAGGCGACGTTACGCTTGACAGCATTTCCTTCCAGCAGCTGCTGAAAAGCCTTACCACTATCAGCATTCACTAACAGATAGCGTGGCAGTAATCGGATAGAATCTTTTGACGTTGCATGGTGGCGCTCAATGGAAAAGGTGCTGATGTACCCTGCCTGGAAAGCCTTCTGAATGAGGTGCTCATCATAGATACCAAAGGGCCATGCTAAAAGATCAACCGCTCCTCCGACTTCCTGCTCGAGCTTTCGCTTTGATTTGGTCAGTTGGTCCATAATCAACTTGTCGTAGGCAGCTGGGTCAAGCTTACGCTTTTCCTTTTTAAAGTTGGGATGCCAATAGCTGTGGGACTGAATGTCAAACAAGCCAGTCTTTTTCAAGGATCGTAACTGGTCCCAGGTCATTGCATATTTGGCGTTGGAAATTGCTGACGGATAAACAAAAATTGTTACCGGATAGCGGTGTTTTTTAATAATCGGCAGCATATCACTGTACACCGACTTATGGGCATCGTCCTCAACGATGACTACTGATTTGGGACGAGGAGCCGGCCCTTTTCCACGATACCAGTCAACAAGCGCTCTCAATGGAATAACCGTATAGCCGTTATCCTTCAGATACTGCATATGGGCAGCAAATACCGGTGTGGTAATGGTCATACCATCAGCCACGGTTGGTCCAAAGCGATGATAGAGAAGAATGGGGACCGAAACAGGCGGTGATGCAGCGTGAATCGTTTGGGGCAGCAGACAACAGAGCATTAGCAGCGTGCTCAAAAACAGACGCATGGGAGAAAACCTTTCATTTTGGATTGATGATACGGGCTAGGCTCGTACAAGATAAACCGAGCAGGTGGCCAACTCAGCCACACTGCGAGAGACACTGCCTTTTAATCGACGCTCTAGAAAACCTTTGCCTGAGCTGCCGATAACAATCACGTCAATACCTTCTTGCTTTGCGAATTCCACAAGTTTTTCAGCCGGTTCACCAGCCTCAACAATCAACTCCAACGGGACATCATATTCAGCAGCACTTTTTTCTATAATGTAGAATATACGCTTTCGCAAATCATCCCACTGCTCAGTTTCCGTCAAAGGCTTAACCGGTACAAAGTCCGAGTATGAACTGCTCTGAGCGTTTGGAACCACCATTAAGGCATAAACTTTACTTTTAAACTGACTACGACTACCAGCCGCCATACGGATTGCTTCCTCAGCAGCCTTATCGGAATACGGAGAACCGTCAATTGCCACAAGGATTTTTTTCCGTAGGTTCAACATGCATGTACCCGTTTAAACGTAAAAGTTAGGATTAGAACACGTAATTTTCGGCTATCCTTGGGTAAAATATAATGCAATTATTCATACTTGACAATTATAAAACAAGTTTCTATATATTATAACATTCATCTATTCGTCGTATCTTATCGTTTCTTTTGTACCGGCACCGCCCCAGGAAGTACAGACATTATGGCAAAAAAAGAAAAATCCGAATACCTTATCCAAGCCGTCTCCCATGCTCTTGACCTTTTGGAACAATTCCATGGTGAAACAGATGAGCTTGGCGTTACTGAACTTTCAAAACGCCTTAAATTACATAAAAATAACGTTTTCAGGTTGTTAGCCACTCTTGAGTCCCGTGGTTATATTGAGCAGAACCGGGTTACTGAGAATTACCGGCTTGGTCTTAAAACGCTTGAGCTTGGCCAGACTTTCATCAAGCAAATGGGCTTATTGCGTCAATCACGGCCAGTGATTGAGAGCATTGTCGACAACTGCAATGAAACAACGTACATAGCGGTTATGAAAGAATTCCATATCATCTATCTTGACTGTGTGGAAACCAGCAAAACCGTACGTGTAGTACCAAGAGTTGGCTCCCGTTTACCGGCGTACTGCACTGCAGCCGGCAAAGTGCAAATTGCCCACATGAGCTCCGAGGAAATAGATCAGTATCTCCCTGCAGTTGAGCTACAGGGTTTTACCCCCAACACCATTACTGACCGTGAAGCGCTAAAAGCCCACTTGGCTATTATTGCCGAGCAGGGATATGCTGTTGACAATGAGGAGCTGGATGAGGGGGTTCGTTGCGTAAGTGCCCCTATTCGTGACTATACCCGGCGCATCATTGGGGCAGTGAGTATCTCAGGGCCTTCTATGCGCTTTACCGATGAGCGCATCGCCAATGAACTGACACCACTTGTGATGAACGCTGCTGAGGAAATCTCTACAAAACTTGGCTATCAGAAATAATTCTCTTCAGCATAACGTGTTGGAACGGGGCGCCCATGGGGCGCCCCGTTTTTGTTTAGAAGAGTGTGTCTCTTGAAAGGATACCGTCCAAAAATCCTGGTTGGGGTGCCCCTTTATAACTGACACATTTTGCCCAAGCGACCATAGCTTGGTCAACATCACGCTTCTGTTCTTCTGCCATTGTGGCATATCCGAGTTCTTTGGCGGGAATCAGCAGCAGATTGACATACTGCCTAAAATCAACGCCTGCAGGAAGCTTATCCACCACACAGCTACAAAAACTTTCAACGCCAACCGTTTTCATACACTGTTCCTGCTTCGCCCCTTTGGTCTGCTGTTTCTCCTTCAGTGCTGTCAATTCGCTTATCTGGCGTTCAAGCAGCTTAATTTTATCCAGCAGTTCAGCCTGTTTCTTCGGGTCTCGCTGCTGGGACTCCTCCGCAGCAACCAACGGCGTGACAGTCATTAAACTGATAACTACTACCATACAGGCTACAATTTTTTTCATTATCATCACTCCCTACATAAGGTTTTTACATTATACCAGATAGCGCTTCTCTGTTCCACTCCCAAGAGGCTATACCTTAGTTGACACTTTTCTTAAAACGAAAGCTGGCAATACTGAGTACGGTTACACCAATCAGCATAAGCGCAACAGCCGCCTGCCAAAGCACTGCTAACCCCACTCCTTTCATATAGAGCCCCCGTAGAGCCTCCATGTACCAGCGTACCGGGTTAAGAGCGGCGAGCCACTGTATCAGCATCGGCATCGAACGAACCGGGAAGGCAAAACCAGATAGAAGCATGGCAATGAACATGATAAAAAAAGCTGTCATGGTGGCCTGCTGCTGTGTTCTGCTCACCGTAGAGATCAACAGGCCGGTACCAAGAGAGCTCATCAGGAAGAGCCCTGTCATACCTACCAATACCAGTAAACTTCCGCGTACTGGAACCCTGAAAACAAGCCATCCAACCAGACTGATGAGCGTTACGTTTCCATAACCTATTATAAGAAACGGTATGGTTTTGCCGAGGATAAATTCAAATTGCCGTATAGGAGAAACCATAATCTGCTCAATAGTTCCCACCTCTTTTTCTCGTACAATTGCCATGGCCGAAAGCAGCATAGTTATGATGAAAAGGATATTGGCAATAACAGCAGGCACATAGAACGGTGGACTGGCAAGGTCCTGATTAAACCAAATACGGGAAATAAGCTCAACAGAGGTTGTACTATTCGGGGATGGCGTAACACCAGCAAGCCGTTTATTCTCGGCCGCTACGATCCTCGTGAGGTAGCCACGTATAATACCAGCTGTGTTCGAATCGCTCCCGTCAATTAGGGCCTGAATCTGCGCCCCTCCTTTCAGAGCCTTTTCTGCAAACCCACGCTCGATTACCACGAGGAGACGCACACGCCCTGTGTCCAGGCCCCGTTCTGCAGCAGTCTGTGTTACAACCCCCTGTGACGGCACAAAGTAGCCCGAACGGAATAAGGTGTCATGGAATTGGCGACTTTGTGGAGAGTGGTCACGATCAATCACAACGGTTCTGATCTGTTTGACCTCAAGGGAAACAGCAAATCCAAAAATAATAGTCTGCACCACCGGTAGAACAAATAACACCACCCGCATACGTGGATCACGCAGGGTTTGAATACACTCTTTGATGAGCATAGCATAGAGGCGACGTAGCATCAGCCCTCCAGTCGTGTTTTCAATCGTGCCACCGCAACACTCATGGCCACAGCAGCAAAACAGGTCAAAAACAGCGCCTCCGGCCAGAGCGCTTCGAGACCAACATCTTTCAGATAAACTCCCCGCAGAATAGTTACATAATAGCGGGCCACCACCAGACGGCTTACCGCCTGAATAGGCACTGGCATATTTTCAACGGGAAAGACAAAGCCTGAGAGCAGAAAGGCAGGCAGTACTGTCACCATTAACGCCAACTGACTTGCCATGAGCTGGCTTCGGGCCACAACACTGATAAGCATCCCCAGGGACAGCGCCCCCAGTAGAAACAGAAGAGAGAGACCAATCAGGAGCACAATACTACCCCGCAACGGTACATCAAAGAATCCATACCCTATACCTATGGAAAGGAGTAGATCCACAACCCCTATAGCCGCGTATGGAACCATTTTTCCAACAATCAGTTCCCAGCGCTGTACTGGCAACGTAATAAGCGGCTCCATAGTACCACTTTCCCACTCCCGTGCCATACTGAGCGAGGTCAGTAAAGCGGCAACAATCATCATGATAACCGGTATGAGACCGGGAAAAATAAAGTTGCGTGACACCATATCCGCATTAAACCATAGCCGCGGGCGCAGTTCGAGTGCCGCTACCGGAGGCCGACTACCGATACGCCTGCGATACCACGTCTGGTCAAGGGCAGAAGCCCAGTCAGTAACGACAGCCTCAGCATAGCCACGCACCACTGTTGCCGTATTGGGATCGCTTCCATCCAACAGTAGCTGCACCGCGTGCTGGCGCCCCGGGTGAGATGTCTCGGGCGTCAAACCAACAGGAATAATCAGGGCGCCCAGAACACTCCCGTTGTCCATGGCGTGCTCAATCGGTTCGTACGCATTCGCTACCAGTACCGGTACAAAATAAGGCGAACCAGAAAAACGGCTTACCAGATCACGGCTCTGGACCGTGTTACTTTGATCCCAAACAGCAATCGGAATACGATCGATATCAAGCGTCAAGGCATACCCGAACAAGAAGAGCATAATAACCGGCATCACAATCCCCAGAAGCAAACTTCGAGGATCCCTGAGTACATGTAATGCCTCTTTGTGCGCCACAGCAGCAACTCGTTGCATGGCATCAATGCGCATGTATCGTCTCCTGTGCTTTGTGGCTGTGATCATCCTTTTCAACGAGACGCACAAAAAGTTCTTCAAGGCTTGGCCGTCCACGCTGGTCTGTATAGGCATCTTGCAATGCAGCTGGGGTACCAAGCGCAATGACCGAACCATGGTACATCATAGCAAGTCGATCACAGTAAGCCGCCTCATCCATATAGTGCGTCGTAACAAAGATGGTCATACCACCTGCGGCAAGCTCATAGATTAGGTGCCAAAATCGTCGCCGGTTCACAGGATCAACGCCGGCCGTTGGTTCATCAAGAAAAAGAATAGGCGGCTCGTGAAGCAGAGAGCAACCAAGCGCTAAGCGCTGTCTCAACCCTGCTGAAAGGTCACCAGTTCGACTCGTAGCCCGGTGAGATAGTCCTGCCATCTGGAGGACCCATGCCATACGTTTACGGGTCTGGTCTCTGCCAAGACGATACATACCAGCGTAAAAAGCTATGTTCTCCTGTACTGTTAGCTCCTCATAGAGAGAGAAACGCTGACTCATATACCCTATATGTTCTTTTATTCTCTCTGATTCGCTACAAATAGAATAACCGCCAACGAATCCATCTCCTGCGGTGGGTGTAAGGATACCGCACATCATTTTAATCGTCGTCGATTTACCAGCGCCATTCGGTCCGAGAAAACCGAAAATTTCACCTTTTGCTACCTGCAATGATAGAGCATTAACGGCCGTAAAGGCTCCGTAACTCTTGCTAATACCACGCAGATCCAATGCATACTCCCCCTGAGCTGGAATTTGTCGCAACGGCATGACCTTCGGAGGCTCCCCAGCACTTGTCAGCGTAATAAGCAACGATTCGAGGGATGATGTGCCATATATTGACGCTTGGTGACCGACAGTAAGTTCTGCTGACGACCCGCAACACAAAAGGCGTCCCTGGTGCATGAGTGCTACACGATCACAGCGCTCTGCCTCCTCCAGGTAGGATGTTGCCACCACAATAGTCACTCCTTCTTTGCGAAGCTGCTGTAAGATCCTCCAAAAGTCGCGGCGGGAAACAGGGTCAACACCATTCGTAGGCTCATCAAGAAAGAGGATCTGGGGCTTGTGAATAAGGGAGCAGCACAACCCAAGCTTCTGCTTCATCCCCCCTGAGAGTGCGTGGGCTTTGCGATTAACAAATGGAGCTAATGAACTCATGGCAAGTAGGCGGTCTGCACGATCTCGCCATATACTATCTTGCATACCATGCATGGCTGCATGGAAGCGGATGTTCTCTAAAACCGTTAGATCGGGATATAAACCAAAACGCTGGCTCATATACCCTATGGAATCCCGAACAGGCTCTAGGTCGCTGACAGACGCACCCAATACCATTGCCTGACCTGCTGTCGGCGTTAATACACCCACCAACATACGGAGTGTTGTCGTCTTACCAGCTCCATCCGAGCCAACAAGCCCGAAAAGTTCACCGGACTGAACACTAATATCAATACCAGCCACTGCTTCGAGTTGTTTAAAGCGCTTAACCAGACCCTTGGTGATGACGGCGGGGGCATGACCCGCTATAGATGGGTTAGAAAAAAACATCAGCCGGCATACCTGGCTTTAAAGTTCCGTGCGGGTTTGCAATGGTAACCTTAACCCTAAAAACAAGTTTCACCCGTTCCGTTTCCGTCTGCACTGAGCGGGGCGTAAATTCTGCTTCAGAGGCAATGAAAGAAACCGTGCCGGCAAACGGAGAGCGTGGTGAGGTATCTGTTGTTACCCGCACCTTTTGACCAAGGTGTATGGAGCCGAGGTGCGGCTCAGGAATATAGGCTCGTACCCAGACTTCATCGAGACGGGCAACCGTTACAATCGGGGCACCCAACGCCAGAAATTCACCAGGTTCAGCATGTTTCGTAAGGACGACACCACGCAGAGGAGAGATGAGTTGTGCATCCTTCACACGTGTTCGCGCCAGGGAGAGTGCGGCATCCGCACCGTGCAGACGGGCTTGGGCCTGCCGGATCGTATCTATGCGAGCTCCACGACGTACCAACTGCAACTGCTGCTGAGCTTCTGTAACCGCTGCAGCAGTACTTGCCCGCCCAGCTCGGGCAAGATCAAGCTCACGCCGTGGTATGACATCTTTAGCATACAGAATCTCAGCACGATCAGCATCCTGCCCCGCTCGCGTGGCTTCTGCTTTCACACGCTCAACCGCCGCCTCAGCAGCACGAATCTCTTCGGGGCGACTTCCAGCCCGGAGATCAGCAAGTTGTGCCTGGGCTGCCAAACGCTCCGCACGGCGCAGCGAAAATTCGTCACGTAGATCATGCTGCTCCATTTGGGCAACTACTTGACCCTGCGTAACACTTGCACCTTCATCGACCAAGCGCGTCAAGAGCCGTCCAGCTACTTTTGTGGCAACCGTTACAGTGGTCGCTTCGACCGTGCCATGGGCCACCAATCTCTCGTCATCGCTGTTTTGGGTAAAGAAGATCCAACCAGCTAAGAGCCCAACCAGCCCTAGACACGCTCCTCCAACAATAAACCAACGACGCATAATCCCCCCTTGCATAGCCAAAGGCTATGCTTACTCATCTGTATTCCAATCAGGGGTTTAAAAATGTGACATTAGTCAAAAAAGATATGAAAAAGAAAAAGGCCACGCATTATGCGTGGCCTTTAAAAGCATGGTGCCCAGAGCCGGAGTCGAACCAGCGACACGTGGATTTTCAGTCCACTGCTCTACCAACTGAGCTATCTAGGCGAAGAACTCTATTTATAATCTATTTTATTTTATACTGTCAACCCCAAAGTCCTTTAAGGACAAAATTTGCGGGGGATATAATTACAGAATGGTTCTTCAGCCATGTAATCACCATATACAGCATCAGCCCTTGCCCGGCACCCACCACAGACATTGATAAACTCACATGACCCGCACTTCCCTTTGTAGGATTTGAAATCGCGAAGATCTTTGAAAATCTCTGCATTTTCCCAAATATCCTTGAATGACGACTCTTTAATATTACCAGCAATACGGTGGAAATAAGAGCAAGGCTTCACATTCCCATAACAGTCAATAAGGCATATGCTCTGGGCTGCGATACAACCTTTGCCACCACCCGTTGAGAAGGTTAAACTGCGACGTTGGAAGGCAATCCCTTCTTCCTTGGCTCGCTGCGGAACGAAACGATAGTAATGGGGTGCACAGGTGGGACGCATCAATATATCATCCTCTTGCTTTTCCTGTTGATAATGCCACTCCAAGATCTCGTCATAATCCTCTTTGCTTATCAGCTCATTCATAATCTCTTCGCCACGGCCTGTCGGTACAATCATAAACATGTACCATGCGGTCGCACCAAGCTCCTTGGCACGGCGAAACGTGGCTGGGATATCGTGTTGGTTACGTTTCGTGAACGATGAGTTTATGAGAAACTTTTGACCATGGGAACGAAAGAGTTCGGCCGCCCGGACCACACCATCATACGCCCCTTGACACTGTCGAAAATCATCGTGAATGGCAGCGGTTGAACCATCGAGGGAAAGGGAAACCATCTTTATATCAGCTTCCTTCATTTTTTTACAGACTTCGTCCGTTACCAGGGAACCATTCGTTGCCATACACATACGCAGGCCTAATGATGTGCCATAGGCTGCCAGCTCGAAAATATCCTTACGCATAAGTGGCTCACCACCAGAAAGCACGACAACAGGCGATGAGAACGATGCTATTTCATCGAGCAAGCGCTTACCTTCATCGGTGGTAAAATCACCCTCTGATGAAGTCATTTCTGAAGAGCAACGACAATGTACACATCGCAAATTACACCGTTGTGTTGTCTCCCACGCAATCCATTTTGGTATAAATTCAGTACTCATGGAGTATCTCCGTTTCAGGATGAATATTCAGCACTATATCATTTTAGCTGTTGCTTTTCACTGTATATTATTGTATATCTGTAAGTCCTTTTCAAGGAGAGATGGCCGAGTAGGTCGAAGGCGCTCGCCTGCTAAGCGAGTATACTGGGAAACCGGTATCGAGGGTTCGAATCCCTCTCTCTCCGCCACTTTAATAGAATACTTTGCGCTTGTAGCTCAGCTGGATAGAGTACCAGACTACGAATCTGGGTGTCGGG
>CAYVYW010000013.1:0-51169 GCA_964456065.1 uncultured Geobacteraceae bacterium | reverse complement strand
GGCCCGCAATTCATTACACCTTCTGCTATTCGGTTATCAAAGATCGACGAAACAAAAGCCGCTCGTCGCGTCAGATTTGACAAGTTACCCGAAGAGGATCATCTTGTCAACATCTTTTTTCCATTTTTTTACTGTTTGCTTTGGAAGCTCTGCGGTAAAAAGTTGGACGTTTTGTATACCAAGGTTCTTTGATTCGTGTCAACTGAAATTTCTTTATTTTTCATTTTTCTAAAACAGGTGCGATAAAAACGCGTAACGTATGGAATACCCTCATAAAATCAGAAATCTATTCAGCAACGATTCGCCTAACCTGTAATACTAGTCATTTCTCGCCATTCACAGCCTGCAATGCCGCTTCTTTCACAACCTCAGACAGGCTTGGGTGGGCATGGAACATAAACCCGATGTCCTGTACCGTAGCTTTAAAGCGCATAGCCGTTACTACCTCGGCAATCATCTCAGAAGCCCGCGGTGCGACAATATGTACACCAAAGATCTCACCAGAACGCTCATCTGCCAATACGACCACCTGACCATCATTTTCGTCCATTGCTTTTGCGCGGCCATTGGCTATTACGTTAGACACCCCTTTACGATATCCCCGACCAGATGCTTTCAGCTGTTCTTCCGTTACCCCGACAGAAGCCCCTTCCGGCCAGGTATAGACAACCCCTGGTATCAGTTGATACTCTAGTGCGGGCAGATCATTGCCCGCCATCCGCTCTATACAGACCAAGGCTTCTTCTGATGCTTTATGAGCGAGCATTGGACCTGGGACAATATCTCCTATTGCATAGAGCCCCTCAACCGTTGTCTGGTAGGCACTGTCCACAACAATTCTTCCTTGCGGGTTTATCTCAACCCCCAACGCTGACAGACCAAGACCTTCCGTATTTGGCTTTCTTCCAACGGCAACCAGCAAGCAGTCACAGTCCATTACTTCACGAGTATCATTAAAGCTGGTTGTCACCCGTATACCGTCTGACAAAACCCCAACAGATTCGAGGCGAGTGGACGTCTTAATAACCATCCCCTGCTTTTTTAGTGAGCGCTGGATCGTAGCGCTCATACTGGTATCGCTATTGGCGATTATTCGAGGAAGTGCTTCAACCACGGTTACCGCAGCACCAAGCCGCCTCCAGACCGAACCCATTTCAAGACCGATGTACCCCCCACCCACCACCACGAGGTGTGTAGGTACCTCAGCCAAAGCCAAAGCCTCTGCTGATGAAACAATTCTCTTGCCATCAAAGGGTGCCATGGGAAGCTCAATCGGTCGGCTCCCAGTTGCAAGTACGACCTTAGCTGCAGAAATGGACTGAAGAGACCCATCGGAAATTAAAACGTCAAAGCCATGGGCGGCCTTTAGAATGCCCGTCACGGTTCCCTGGATACTGGTTACCTTCTGTTTCTTGAAAAGAAAAGAAATCCCGTCGGTCAGTCGCTGCACAACCTCACTTTTACGTGTCATCATGGCATGAAGATCGAGCCCGACAGATGTAACCACCACCCCATGCTTAGCGGCCTTATCACGCACCTGCTGATAGAACTCAGACGAGTCCAACAAGGCCTTACTCGGAATACAGCCTTCATGTAAGCAGACGCCACCCGGTGTCTGGCGGGAATCAATAACGACAACCTTCATCCCATGCTCGGCAGCACGCACTGCTGCAACGTAGCCACCCGGGCCAGCACCGACAACACAAAGGTCAAAGATCATTTCGTGCGACATTACTGCCCCCTTCTCCGACGTTGAGTAACAGATTCACCACCGATTCCCCAGTTGTCGGTATCAACCTCGTCAATGACAACAACGGTGGTCGCAGGATTTTTGCCAAGCTCTTTCTGAAGAAGCTCTGTCACCCCTTGAATCAGGCGCTCTTTCTGTTCAGTGGTCGTTCCTTCTTTGGTTATCTTGATATTGACATAGGGCATAGCTTCTAACCTCCGGCCTTTGCAGGCTGCAGTATCGAGTCTATCAAAACAATACCACACCCAACACGGTCATCAAATATGCAACTCTAAAAAAACGGGTATCCGCATTTAAAGATCTATAAGGGATTAAAGCAATCCCTCTCCAATCATCTTAACCAATAGTGCTATGCCAGAGCCATATACAAGCTCTGACGAGAAACACGAAACCATATAGAACACGAGGGAAGCGGTCACTCTATTCATGCCCACTTCCCTCGTATTTTTTACGAACTATACAACATCACGTACAAGACGAATCAGGTATCGTCCGTTACTCTTCAGACGTGATTATTTTTTCAAAAACTCACGACCAAATGGTGACATCATTCTCAATCGTTCAATAATCGGTGGCAAGGCTTCAATAACGGCGTCGACCTCTGCATCGGTAGTATAGCGCGATAGTGAGAAACGGATAGAACCATGGGCACAGGTAAACGGCACTCCCATTGCTCGCAGAACATGGGATGGCTCAAGGGAGCCTGATGTACAGGCACTGCCAGAGGAAGCACAAATGCCCAACTCGGAGAGTAGTAGTAAAATGGCCTCGCCTTCAACAAACTCAAAGGCTATTGAGGTTGTATTCGGCAAGCGGTCAGCACCACCACCATTGACACGGGCATGGGGAATACTTCCCATAACCGTTTCTTCGAGACGATCACGCTTTGCCTTAACCACGGTGTTTTCGGCTTCCATATGCTCCGCAGCCAACTGGCAGGCTTTCCCCAGCGCGATGATGGCAGCCGTGTTTTCAGTGCCGGCACGGCGGCTGTGCTCCTGGTGACCACCAACTAACAGAGGTTTAAACGGTGTCCCCTTACGCAAATATAACGCACCAATTCCCTTTGGGGCATGGAGTTTATGCCCTGACAATGACAGCATGTCGATGGACGACGTTGCCATATTCAGCGGAATTTTACCAACAGCCTGCACGGCATCGGTATGAAAGAGTGCTCCGGCACGTTTTGCCATGGCAGCACATTCATCAATCGGAAAAATAACCCCGGTCTCATTATTAGCCCACATGAATGAAACAATCGCCGTGTCATCATCAAGGGCTGCACGGTACTCATCCATATTCAGTCGACCGGCACCATCAACTCCAATTTCCGTTACCCGGTAACCTTTTGCTGCAAGGTTTCTACACTGGGTTAACACAGCTGGATGCTCAACCCTGCTGGTAATAATATGTTTACGATTCGGCAGGACTTCAAGTGCAGAACGTATAGCCGTATTGTCACTCTCTGTCCCACATGCCGTGAAGATAATCTCTTCCGGCATTGCACCAAGCAGGTCGGCAACCCGCTTACGGGCTTCAGTCACTTTACTTTGAACCTGACCACCAAAATAGTGCATCGAGCTCGGGTTACCATAGAGTGAACAGTAATAGGGACGCATTTCGTCGAAAACCGCATCATCGACCCGGGTTGTGGCATTATTATCGAAATAGATTTCCTGCACGTTACACCTCCTGAACACGCAGGCCGTCAAAGACCAGCTCACGCAGCTTCATCTCAACGAAGCGGGCGGTATTGCCTGATGAGGCGCATCCTGCACAGGCTTTCCGAAAGGATATCTGCACAACATCACCATCGATATCAATCAGTTCAAGGTCACCACCGTCTGCACGGAGCATCGGCCGGATATCACGTTCGAGAACTTCCTGAACCAGTTGCATTTTTTTAAGGTTAGAAAGTTTTGGCTTTGCCTGCTGGCCTGCACTGCCTGCGTGTAAGACCTCATCAATCAGCTCTTTAATTTTGGGTAGGCAGCCACCACAGGCACCACCGGCTTTCGTAAAGTTTGTGACCTGTTCAACGGTGGTGAGATTATTGGTCTCAATGACCCGCTTCAAGAAGGTATCCGTGATACCAAAGCATTTACAAACCAACGTTCCTTCATATTCGGGATACGCATGGCCGTGGTCATGCTCTGCGTCATGCTCCGGCACTTCAAGACCACGGTACTTATAAATAGCCACTTCAAGCGCTTCCTGCCCCATCACGGAACAGTGCATTTTTTCTTCAGGAAGCCCGCCTAAGAACTCAGCGATATCCTGATTGCTGACCGCCAGCGCTTCATCAAGGGTTTTACCCTTTACCATTTCGGTCAACGCAGATGAAGAGGCAATCGCACTGGCACAACCAAAGGTCTGAAACTTAGCATCAACAATCTTTTCTTTGTTGTCATCAAGCTTCAAGTACAGCTTCAATGCATCACCACAGGCGAGACTTCCCACTTCACCAACCGCATCAGCGTTTTCAATCTCGCCAACGTTACGAGGGTTCAAAAAATGTTCTTTAACTTTTGATGTATAATCCCACATGGTAAACAGCTCCTTATACGATAGTTAGTAATGGTACGACAGCCGGCTACGTGCAGCAGATGCTGCTGCCGGAATCTTTTAAAAAATCAGGACAGAATAAATGCTTTACCTGCCTGCATGAGTTGTGTCAGCTGCTGATCGGTTGCCGCCTCACCATACAGACGAACCACCGGCTCAGTACCGGACTTCCTAAAGAGGACCCAAGAACCATCCTCCATAATTAGTTTAACACCATCGATGGTCACGACCTTGACAACCTTCTGGCCGGCAAGCTCTTTTGGCGGCGATGACACCTTTGCAGGATAGGCAGCCTCAAGCTCTTCCGAAAGCCGTAGATTATCACGACGGGTAATAAAGGTACCTACTTCTCCATACAGTTTTTCTAACAATTCGCTAACCGATTTACCGGTTGTAGCCACCATTTCAGCTACCAGGAGACAGGCAATAATGCCATCTTTTTCCGGCACATGCCCTTTGATGGTAAGCCCGGCACTTTCTTCCCCGCCAATAACAATTTTATCGGCTGCAATCAACTCACCGATAAATTTGAAACCAACCGGGGTCTCAAACACCTCGACACCATGTTTCTTCGCCACGGCATCAACAAAATGCGAGGTGGCCACACTACGGGCAACACCACCGGTAAGGCCGCGGTGGGTAATCAGGTAGTCAAGCAACAAGGCAATGATATAGTTTGGCTCAATAAAGCGACCGTTACCGTCAACGATACCAAAACGATCCGCATCACCATCGGTGGCAAGCCCAAGACGGATGGCGGGATTCGCTTTAATAACTTCGATAAAATCGTGTATATGGGCTTCAGAGGGCTCTGGTGGTTCGCCGCCAAAGTACGGATCCAGATGGTCGTTAATAATTGTACAGGGAATCGAGCGCTCACGAAGTGGCGTATCGAGATACCCCCTTGCCGTCCCATAGAGCGGGTTTAAAGCTAGAGAGCCAATGGAGCGAATCGCATCAAGATTCACCTTGGTCGCGAGATCTTTCAAATAATCCGGCCGCGGGTCAATCATGGTAATGAGCCCGAACCCTTTCGCTTTTTCAAAGGAAGGGATACCAGCCACATCCTGGGAAGTCATGGCATTGGCCAGACGCTCAATCTCCTTGGTGGTCTCCGGTAGTGCCGGACCACCCCAGGATGGTGAGAACTTGACACCGTTATATTCTGGAGGATTGTGGCTGGCGGTAAAATTGATACACCCTGCCGTACCACGACGGAGAATTTCAAAAGACAAAACCGGAGTTGGCACATCCCGGTCACACAGAAAAACCGGAATACCTTCATTCGCCAGAACGCTGGCAGCCTCTTCACAGAAGGCAGCCCCCATAAAACGGGTATCACGACCAATCACGACACCCTTGGCTGCTTCACCAGTCTTCTGGAGATAGCGGGAAATAGCAAGCGTTACCATCCGGACGTTTTCAAAGGTAAAATCGCGGCACAATACACCACGCCAACCCGAGGTACCAAAAGCAATCTGTGCCATGACCACTCCTTTACAGAAAATTTAAACAGGACATCTTTACTCTTGTTAGACTACTACAGCAGAAAAAAACCGTCAAGCACCGAAAGAGACGATAATCGAGAAGTTTTTTATGGCGACGAACAACACCACGTCTAGAAAAAGCTAGACAAGCAAGAACCCTCTGTGCTATTGACTAATTCTTTCGTGTTCAATCATCAGATTGCATGTATATCGTTTGGAGGGTGAAGTATGCAGTGTCAAACCGTACGTCCTGGTATCGAGTGTACCTTCATGGCTAAAAGTGGTTGTGTGTTTCCGGGTGGCTCCTGCCAAACCATCGCAGAAAACTGCGAAGGGTGTGAGCGTATTGTTGAGACCGGTATCGGTAACATCTGCAGTGTCTTTCCGGCACCTGCTAAAAAATGGATCGATGGTATCTGCAACTTTGCTACCCACGCAAAAGTAGAGATCAAGGTTGATGACGTACGGGTCAACCCACTCAAAGCTTCCAAGAAGGCTTCCGGCGGCAAGAAATAATTTTCCGTACGAAGCAGTATCTGGTATAGCATCAAGGGGAACTCACATGAGTTCCCCTTTTTTTATTTTTTATTTTTTACTTTTTACACTTTATTTTTCATAGCATCGAAAACAGCACTGATGCTGAGAGGCGTTATGAGTACTATTGAACAGGTCCCCTGCCCCCACTGTCAAAAGAGCACTCCCCGCTATAAAAATCCCGTCCCAACGGTTGATGTAATTATTACAAGGGGGGAGAGTATCCTTTTGATTAAGCGGAAAAACCCACCCTATGGCTGGGCGCTACCGGGTGGTTTTGTTGACTATGGAGAAACCCTTGAAGCTGCGGCACGGCGTGAGGCTTTGGAAGAAACCGGTCTTACTCTTGGAAATCTCAGTCTACTGGGCTGTTATTCGGACCCTAAGCGTGATCCGAGGCAGCACACCATAACGACTGTCTTTATTGCCGCAGGGGTTGGCACCCCCCGTGCGGCAGATGATGCAGACGATGCTGTCTTTTTTGACCTTACAACCCTACCAACTGAGCTTTGCTTCGACCATGGTCAGATTATTGCCGACTACAAAAACGGATTTTTACGGATTAACCACGCCTCTCTAAATAGGCAAGACCGGTTTCTGCCATAGTAGCAAAGAGACGCCGTGCCTCACCAAACGGGACCTGTGCGCCAAATACCAACTCTTGCAATAAGGCCTGGTATTCTTTTTCATAGGTTTGGTCCTGCTCGAGTGCAGAAAGTGCAAGCCGCATCTGACCGCAAGGGTCTTCAACAAAAAGGGGAAACTGGTTTTCAAATTGCCGAGCGTCCTCATGAACAAGTACTGCAAAATGCTCCAACAGCGTATCATTTAACAGCGCAGGCTCCACAGATGCGATGGCATACACATCATAGAGGTGGCGCACCAAGCGGTTATCATAACTCCCACGACTGTAGCCCGCACGATGTTCAGCGGTTCTTCTTAAAAATGAAACCAGCTTTTCGACAAGGGTTTCCTCTACACTAATGCAATCAAGACAAATCTCTTCACGACTAAGAGGCACCAGCTCCTCAAGAAGCGTTGTGATGGTACGGCTCTTCGTCGGTAGCCTCGGTGCTCGCGCCGTCAACTCCAATTTTATTTCCGGGCGTAGACTTGCGACCGGCGCAAAACTGCTTTCATAATAAATATTCATCGCAACAAAACTGTTTTCATTACGGGCCCGTATTTCATCGACGGGGACATGAAAACCGACTTCAACAAGGTTAGCGACAAGTTGGTGTTTTAAGTTCTTAAGCTGCTTACTCCTGGCATTACGCGACAGCCCCTCCGGAACAATGAGCTTAAAATCGATATTTTCAGACATGCGTTGTATCAATTGATACGCCTGCGACAAACAGGTCCCCCCACAAAAAACCGGCTGGATATCGAAGACGCTTGAATCCGCAACAACCTTGAGGACTTCAGCAACGAGCAAGTCTTTTTCGAAAACGCTCGGTGGTAGTGGCGTTAAACCTTCGTTACGAACATCAACAATAACATCATACTCGAGCTTGGAAATTGTTTTCATAACGCACCATAGCAATACCAATTCCTAACTTCCTAGAAATACGTCGATCGGCTGTATCAAAGCACACATGTACTGGGATTTGCGTTGTCCTGCCTTCGACATACTCACGCTGTGCACGACCAAGCCGTACGTCTACACCAAGCTTTATCAGGGTCTCCTGGGCCAACTCCTCCAAGGTTACCCGCGGGACCGGTTTACCCGAGAGAGAACTGGTGCGTGCTTTAGCATAGACCCCATACCCAAGACGAACGATGACACCAGCAGCAAGGAGCTCTTTGAGCCCCCGGCTTATTTGGCTTGCACTTCCCATAGATTGAAAGTCAGAGCGCATAACCACTTCGCCTTTGCGCATGGCAATAGACCGTAGCATCCGCTCACGTATAGTTTGTTTTCGCATAAAACCTCCAACATCGACAGACATTGCCCTCTTACTTTTTATATATTATTTTATATCATCTTATAATTCAAGCAGTTTTTTAAGAACAAATTAGTCATCTACTCTATCTCATATGTATCAATATGCTGCCAAAGACCAGACCGTTTCCCTGTCATTTCCGACGGGTTTGTAGCTAGCTTATAATCTGTCCGATTTATCGTATTCCCCACATAGGGTGCTAGATGAATCAGACACAATGGTTAGAGGAGACCAAACAGATGCGTTTTGAAGAAGCTTATCGTGGTTAGTGTGAGCAGCGCCTGGCAAGATGAGGGTGGTTGCAGTATATTTATTAGGTATCAGCAAGCTAACGAGTGCCGTAATAAGAGTAACTGCAAAGGGAACCTTCACCAGCATCTTCCAGTGTTTCACAAGAACCTGAAAATTTCTAACCATGACATACCTTCATCATAGTACTCATCATCATAGTAGCGTTCTTCATTTATCATAGTGAGGCCTGTATGAATAATTTTATCCTGATTACTTACCGTAATAACACTTATTAAATTATCATGCGACAACAGCAGCATAAAGCTACGCAATCTCATAACATCTTGTTAAATCTTAACTTTTTAGGCATTTGATTTTGTCACATACGTATATGGCTTTTGAATATAATTGATGAAATTCAGGAGGATGGTACAAAAGGTATTATGAGAGTATATTGTCAGGCGTAATCAAGCCTATAAAGAGTATAATTGAGCACTGTAGATACTATTTAGCAAAGAAAAGGGCTCTTCATGCATGAAGAGCCCCAAAGTTGGTTTATATCCTATCCATTATCTTCCAAACTTTTTTATCTGTTCCCATCTCCGCTTGTCGTCTGGAGATAATTTCTGAACAGCTTCCAAAGCAAAGGCAAGTAAAACTCCTGCAAATAGCGCTGAAACAAATGACAAAACAACTATCATTGTCCGTTTTGGTTTTATCGGTTTTGCTGCAGGAGTTGCCTGCTGAAGAAGTTTCAACACAACATTATCGTCAGATCGAAGTGTATCAAGATCATGCTCAGCAGTAATAATAGGACTTCTTATGAGATTAATATTATAAGCTTGATTGCCCAACTCCTTAACAGCCGCATTCGCAATGTTAGCTGCAACTCGACTATCTGAATGTTCAACCGTTATTTCAACGACTCCACTCTTACTGGCTTTAGCTTTCATCAAACCAGATACCACTTTGGTTGATGAAAGCCCGAACTGTTTCGCCAGCACATTAAGAAGCGGTTCGCTCTGAAGCAAATCTATAATAATCGGCATGTTTTGCTGTTTTAGAGTTACACCATCAAAACCTGCTAATTTTCCACCACGTTCCGACCGAACCACCCCAATTGGCAGTATTTCTTCCTGTGAAAAGGCGACTATCTTGGCAGTTGACTGAAACGTTCTTGGCACAAGTATTACGATCAAACTTGCAGTAAATGCAGTGACAAGTGCAAGTACCACAATCATCTTCCACCGTTTACTTATTACCAGCATGAGATCAAGAAGTGATATCTCATCTTGATGTTCTTGGCTTATCTGTTGCATCGTACCGGCACTCCAATCTGGAAAAATGTTAGGATTACAAATTATCAAGCTTGCTGATATCACCCGGGCTACACTGATACATAACTTGCTTATTAAGCATTGTTATTAATACAACAATTCGTTCATTTCCTTTTTTAAGCTTAAAAATTGCCTCAACGCCCGTGAATGGCCCATGGGTAATAACGACTCGATCTCCTTGGGAGAAAAACTCTTTAGGTTCCGTCTGGCTTTGCTCTAAAGCTTGTAACGCATCTACAAGTGACTGAGGGACATGAACGGGAACATCACCGATTTTGACAACAGATGAAACACCGAGCGTTGATCTAATTGGCACCCAAGTGTGCTCCTCTAAAACAGCAGGAATCTGGACAAACAGATATCGCGGGAATAATGGTTCCTGCCGTACATCCAATATCCCCTTTTGGCGATATTCTGTGGTTAAATACGGGAGATATACCGTATACCCTTGGCGCTCAAGATTTATCAGTGCTCGGCATTCTTCCTTAGGCTTTGTATGTACAAGATACCAAAAATAAGCCACGTTTACTCCACTCACATATTAAGTCCATTATAACGTTTGGTAATTGATCTGCAAAGCCACAGCTTCTTACATTTTACTAAACAATATGTAATGATGGAGCGTCTGAAAGATAACCTAATTCGAATGCATAACGGTAAAAAGCAGCCAATCCCTTATAATGTTCATCTGCCATTGTATACTGAATAGCATTACTCCAGTAGTGCACCAGTGCTTCTATACCAACCCACAAGCGCTCATCTGAACGATTGGCAATAGCCACCATATTCTGAGGCATGACACTATGTACGGATTTGAGGGCTTCTTTAAACTTTTCTAAAAGATCGAGTTTTGATGAAACAGCATTCCGGTTCACCAGCCATAGCGCATAAACAAATGGTAATCCGGTATATTTTTTCCAGAGTTCCCCCAGATCATAACAGGTAGCATGAGTCGGCTTATTCAGGTAGGCTTTCAAAGCGGTATCACCAATAACCAAAACCCCCTTGCTTTCTGATAACGCCTCATCAAAAGGGAGTTTTGTTGGACGCACCGAAACATTCTTGAGTCCCAGGTGTTTTTTTAATAAAATTTGAAGCAGTATTACTGATGTTGCTGACTCACTCGTAACCAGAATTTCCTGTCCTTCAAGCTGTTCAATCGGTACCTGGCTAAAAAACAAAACCGACTCAACGGGACCATCCGATCCGATACAGAAATCAGGTAGAATAAGATAGTCATCAGCATGCCGTGGATACTCGATTGACGAGGAAATACAAACATCTATTTCACCCTGTGCCAAGGCCTGATTTAACTCAGATGGGACTCCCGTAACAATCTCAACATAAGGGAGGTTCATACGCTCCAAACCATCAAAGATCGGAGTGCAGTTTGCATACGTGATTTTACCAACCCGCAGCATCTTATTCATGCCCCAAAACCGCTTGCATAACGGTACTACGCTCAAAGCCTACTTCCTCGATTAACATGCCACTACTTTTCCAAACCGTCGTGAGCGCCGACTCATAAGCAACCCGTGCATTGATTTCAGTGGTAATAGCAGTCGTCAAATCATTTTCAACATCCAAAAGGTCTTTATTGGTGGCCATACCAACAGAAACCTTAGTCTTCCAGGCGGCGAAGCGTTCTTTGGCATAGCCAAGACCACGTTTAGCTACCTCTAACTGCTTTTGAGTTGTTTCAAGGTTGCGTATGGCAGCCCGCACTTCATTATCAATCAGCTCTTGTTGTTGCCTCAGCTGAAGCCCTTTTTGTTGTTGCGCTAACAGTGATTTACGATATTCAGCATCAGCAGCACGATTACCAAGTGGGTAACTAAGTTTAATCCCCACCTCCCAGGCAGGCCGATCTACGGAACCAACCCGATCCATGGTTCGATCAAAGTTACGCTCTAGGCCATTAGATGATCCGCTGGCCGTAAAGTTCAAGTCAGGCAGTACACGATTATGGGCAACCGTACTTTGGAGACGAATCGCCTCAAGTTCTTTCGTTAGTTGTGAAAGTTCAGCACGATTCGTACGGGCACGTTCAATCATTTGACTGGTAACTAACGAAACAGCTCTCTGTTTTGGACTATCCAGGAGGTTTAGGCTACTTCCTACCGGTAGCTGCAGCAACTGAACAAGCGTCTCTTCCTGGTCGCGATAACGGCGCTCCGTATCATTTAAATCCTTTTCCCTCGTTGCGACGCCAAAGGAAGCATTTAACAACTCCATTGCCGGTAAGACACCGGCTGTTATACGTGCCTTTGTCTCCTGCTCTATCTGCTGAGCAAGCTTTAGCGAGGTTTTGCGAGCCGTTAGTTCTTCCCGCAGACCATAGAGGGTGAAATAGCTTATTCTGGCTGTGGCGAGGCTATTCATCAGCTTTGTGCGGTACTGTTCACGATTACTGTCGTTAGTCAGCCGCGCCACATCAATATTCAGCATGGTTGCGTCACGTCCAACGTTTTTTAGAAGGGGTTGACTGATCGAGAGTGAAAGGCCAGAGCGCCAATAGCTCTCGGTCCCACCAAGACTATACTGGTCAGCATAATAATTATTTGTGGCACTCAACGTCGCTGTTGCACCACTTGACAAGAGCTGAGAAATACCAAGGGAGGTCTGACTTGTTTTTGACGGGATATCATACACCACGTCTCTGGTTTGATTGTGATTAAGTGAGAGATTAAGGTTGGTATCAAAAATACCTTTGCTTTTTCGATACTCCTGAAAGGACTGTTGGGGAGTGAGTCGTTCAATCTGTAAATCGAGCGTTTGCTGTGTCGTACGGACTAATGCATCCTGCAGCGTTAGCGGGATGTCAGCAGCAGATACGTTTGAGGTCATAATACAATAGCTAATAATGGCAGCACAATACCGGTAACGCATTGATTGACTCCTAGAAACACCAACATACAATAAAGCGGGGCAGGCTTTTGGCCTACCCCGCTTTTATAACACACCCGTGTCATCAAACGTACTATTTTCCAACAAAACCTCTGTATTCCTAGTGGTTACTCAAAAACCAGTTTTTCAAGGAATGATGTATCAACATTACCATCAATAAAGTCTTTGTTGGTCATAATCCGCTTATGGAAGAAGATGGTCGTTTTAATCCCCTCTATGATGTACTCGTCAAGGGCGCGTGCCATCCGACGAATCGCTTCTTCGCGGGTTTCGGCATGAACAATCAGCTTACCAATCATGGAGTCATAATGTGGCACAACGGTGTATTGGTCATAGACGAAAGAGTCTACCCGAACACCTAAGCCGCCCGGCTGATGATAGGCCGTAATTTTACCCGGAAATGGCGTAAACTTAAACGGATCCTCGGCATTAATCCGGCACTCAATTGCGTGACCATTAATTTTAATATCATCCTGCGTATAGCGCAGTTTTTCACCAAAAGCTGAACGAATCTGCTCCTTGATCAGGTCAACACCGGTAATCATTTCCGTAACCGGATGCTCAACCTGAATCCGAGTGTTCATCTCCATAAAGTAAAAGGCGCCACTCTTATCAAGCAGGAACTCGACCGTACCAACACTACAGTAGTTAACCGCTTTCGCAGCTGCTACCGCAGCGTCCCCCATCGCCTTTCTGGTTTCAGGTGGCAGGATTGGACAGGGAGCCTCTTCAATGATTTTCTGGTGGCGGCGTTGAATGGAGCAATCCCGCTCTCCCAGGTGAATACAATTACCATGTTTGTCTGCAAGCACCTGAATTTCAACGTGGCGTGGCTCGACACAGTATTTTTCAATATAAACATCCGGGTTCCCGAAACCGGCCTTCGCCTCAGCCCGGGCCGTTGCATAGGCATTGGCCAGCGTTGCCTGGGAGTGAACGATTTTCATACCACGACCGCCACCACCGGCTGTTGCCTTGATGATAACGGGGAAACCAATTTCCTTGGCGATTTTCACTGCTTCATCAACGGAGCTAACACTATCCTTGGTTCCCGGCAGAATCGGTACGCCATGGTTGATAACTGCCTGACGAGCAGAAATCTTGTCTCCCATAACCCGCATACTTTCAGCAGAAGGGCCAATGAACGTAATACCGCATTTCTCGCAAACATCGGCAAAGGTGGCGTTTTCGGACAAAAAGCCATAGCCGGGGTGAATCGCCTCAGCATCGGTTAGTTCTGCGGCTGAGATAATTGCATTGATGTTCAGATAACTTTGGGCACTTGGTGCCGGTCCGATGCAGACTGACTCATCGGCTAGCTTGACATGCAGGGAATCCGCATCTGCCGTAGAGTATACCGCGACGGTCTTGATTCCCATCTCCTTACAGGCCCGTATGACCCGTATCGCGATTTCACCACGGTTAGCGATCAGGATTTTATTGAACATGACAAACTCCTAGAGTTTTTCGATGACAAACAAGGGCTGACCGAACTCGACCGGCTGGGCATTGTCAACACAGATTTTAACTATTTTACATTTAAAATCAGCCTCAATCTCGTTGAACATCTTCATCGCTTCCACCAGACAAATAACCTGTCCTTTTTCTACCACTTGGCCTTCTTCACAAAATGCCGGAGCCTCGGGAGATGCTGCACGGTAGAATGTCCCAACGATTGGGGAGGTGATTGTCTCACCACTGATTTCTTCTTTAGCAGCCGCTGCGGCGACTGGTGCGGAGGCAGGAGCCGCTACCGGTGCTGCAGGCAGTGCGGCCGGAGCTGCATAGCCTACGGCAGGAGCTGCCATCTGGATGACCTCGGTACGGCTACCACGCTTGATAACCACTTTTTCCTCGGTGTTCTCCATCTCGAACTCCGTAATGTCTGTCTCCATAATCATCTTAATCAGGCTTTTCAGATCCTTTGCGTCCATGTTCAGCCTCCTTGCTATCTGTATTTATACGTAATAACGACGTTCGCCCCCTCAGGGGGCTCTCATGGTCTCTTCTATCAACTACCAGGACTCTTTGGGGACCGTGGTTAACCGTTGGTACCCAGTATCCGTTACTAATACCGTATCTTCTATCCGCACCCCACCAAACCCCGGAATATAAATTCCCGGCTCGATGGTTATCACCATACCCGGTAAAAGCTCACCACTGCCCCGTGGAGAAATTGTCGGAGCCTCATGAATCTCAAGGCCAACACCGTGGCCGAGACCATGACCAAAGTACTCCCCATATCCCCCCTGTCGAATAACATCACGAGCAACAGCATCAAGAGCCACACAGGAGATACCAGGTTGTACTGCTTCAAGTGCTGCTTCCTGGGCATCACGCACCAGCATATAGATGCTACGATGACGATCTGATGGCTTCCCAATCGGGAGCGTGACGGTCTCGTCGGAATGATAGCCGTTCAGGACCGCACCAAAGTCAAAGGTTACCAATGCATCCTGCTCGAGCAGCTTCTTCGAAGCCACCCCATGGGGGAGTGCACCACGATACCCAGATGCAACAATAAAATCGAAACCACGGCCACTTGCACCATGGCGACGCATTAAAAACTCAAGCTCAATGGCAAGATCCACTTCTGAGACACCAGCGCCAACCCTGGGAATCAGCTCAACAAATGCCTGTGAAGCCAGCTGACCTACTGATGCAAGTGCCGAAATTTCAAGTAAGTCCTTACAAACACGTACCTGCTGTAATTGCTCGGAACACCCTACCAGCGTCACAGCATCAAGCTGTGCAGCAAGCTCAGCAAAGCGAGCATAGCGAATCGCCGTATCAACAAAACCAAGTTGCTTGGGTTTGTATGTTTGACACCATGACGTAATACCAGTCTTACGACTGTCCGGCTGTATAACCGTTACCCCGTCATCACACTCAGCCGTTGCCTGTACCAGATAGCGTGAATCCACCAGCAACTGGCAATCAGTACCATGCAACAGCGCTGTGGCCTCACTACCAGTAAAACCGGTCAGGTAGCGAAGGTATACCTGATCTTCAATCAGACATCCTTCTATCCCACGGGCCAGAAGCGACTCCATGACCCGGCGACGCCTATCTTTTAGCATGACTGAAACGCGGTCCTCAATACAAATATCGTTTTTACCGCTCACGTGGTCACTTTAGCACTGTTTGTTTTTAATAGCACTAAAAAGAGCCTGCAGACCAAGGCGATAGCTTTCAACCCCAAAGCCACAAATCTGCCCAATGGCCAAATCAGCCAGATAGCTATGGTGACGAAACGGCTCACGGCGGTGAATATTAGAGAGATGGATTTCAACAAACGGAATCGCTACGGCTGCTAAGGCATCACGCAGTGCTACACTGGTATGGGTATACGCTGCCGGATTAATCAAAATACCATCAGACTTTTCGCGGCAGGCTTGAATTAAATCAACCAATTCCCCTTCACTATTAGACTGTACACAATCTATCGTGACACCAAGCTCCCGCGCATTTTCTGCCAGCATGCCATAAATATCTTCCAAGGTCGTCGTACCATAGGTTTTGGGCTCACGAGTCCCGAGAAGATTGAGGTTTGGTCCATTTATAACTGAAATATGCATAGGCTACACTCCTTAGAGCCACTGACATCAGGGCTTGACTGTCTGTTTTGCTATAATGCCACACAACAGATTACAATAAAACAGGAATCCAATAAAATTTTCCAAACAATCGATTGGACTCAATGCGCATGGTCCTTTTCATCACAACACCATTGCCGTGCCCAGCAGTACTTCACCATAAAATCGGCATGTTATAAAGTATAACCGATAGGCAAACAGACAAAAAACATTGCATTACTATTTTTAATGATTTAAATAGTAATGCAATACTATTTTATACTGGGGGAGCACCATGCTCGAGCAGATAGCACCATTAAGTAAAACCCTCTTGCGCCTGCGCAATAGGCACTTTAAACGCTACCTTAACCAAGCCCCCAATTTTACCAACCGTTTCTGCATACTGATCGGACAACGCGGAATTGGCAAGACGACCATAATAACGCAATACCTATCGGATATTGCCCAAAAACAAGAAAAGACATTACCGGTATTGTATGTACAAGCTGACCATTTCCTCGTATCCCAATCGTCACTATACCGGATTGCAGAGGAATTTTATAACCACGGCGGTGCTGTTCTTGCGATAGATGAGATTCATAAATACCCCAATTGGTCAATGGAGCTTAAAAGCATCTATGATACGTTTACTAATCTGCAAATAATTGCATCAGGGAGTTCAGCGCTTGAAATAACAAAAGGAAGCCACGATCTTAGTAGGCGAGCTCTTGTCTCTACCATGTATGGCATGTCATTTCGTGAATTCATCGGGCTGCACACAGACTGTACACTTGACAGCTACAGCCTTGAATCGCTCCTCCACAATCACAGCACAATTTCAGAAGTCATTTTAGAGACTCTTGAGAAAAAGGGGCTAAAAGTACTCGAGCTTTTTAAACGCTATCTCGAACACGGCTACTATCCGTATTACCTTGAGCATCCCGATACGAAAGATTTTTATGTGACTCTGGAGCAAAGTGTTCGCACCACACTGGAGTCAGATCTACCTGCCATTCATAGAACATTAACAGGAACGAGTATCTATAACATCCGTAAACTACTTGCTGTCATTTCAGCATCAGTACCCTTTACTCCAGACTTAAAACACCTCAAAGAACGTATTGGAATACGTGATGAACGCACCCTCAAGCATTATCTGCATCTGCTTGAAGATGCCGGAATCATCCTGTCCGTACCAAAATTTGGTAAAGGTCTACGAAGCATGGAAAAACCTGCTAAAATTTATCTCAACAACACAAATCTTTGTTATGCCTTATCGGGTCTTGAACAACCCAATATCGGGTCAGTTCGCGAAACGTTTTTCATGAGCATGCTGAGAACAAAACATACCGTTGCGGTGCCACAGTATGGCGATTTCATAATTGACAATACCTATACCTTCGAAATAGGCGGAAAGCATAAAAACAAAAAACAAATGTATAGCTCAGAACATGCATGGGTTGTCCGCGATGGTATCGAGGTGGGGCATGAACGCATACTGCCACTGTGGCTACTGGGGTTTTTATATTGATGTTGGGGGTGTTGAGTGAAGAACTGACACCATCACACGACGAGATGAGCCGTTAAGATCTGCCATTTGAAAGCTTCGGACCTATCCTCTTTGGTTTGGATACGGTTAGTAAAAAAACCAACCACCTCTAAGGTCCGCTATTGCTCGTTGGGCCCTCGGGTGAGGTTATCAAGCCATGAGGTGAGTATGGAAACAGCTTCTTGTTCATCGGGTGAAAGAGATTCTGCCTTAGAAACGGGCTCGCTCGGTTTTTTTACCGGTTCACCGGTTAACTGGGCGAGTCGTACAATTAAGTCGTGATTCTGGGGGTCACGCTTTAAAAGTTCCTGATAGATGGTACATGCTTTATCAGGAAACCCCTGTGCCAGATATAACTCGGCAAGGGTTACCGTATAGAAGGGGGTCTGCTGGCTAGTATCAGCATCTTCATCCGTATCAGCACACGCGACATCCCCACCCGTTACAACATCTGCTTCGGTCAACTCTAACACAGGCAACAACGCTGGTGAGAGAGGATCTATAGATTGTGCCGCCTCGCGCGAGACATCCTTTGACTCCCCGATTACCACACCAACGGTACGTGCTTCCTCACGAATGCCGGCTGCCTTGTTATAATCTCCCTGCTGTTGGTATACCTGGGCAAGTAGCTCCCATACGGCTTTTTGTTCAGGCACTGCCTCAAGGGCCAACCGTAAAATCATCATTGCCTGGGAAATACGGTTCGTCGCGTGACAGGCTTTTGCCAAAACCACCTGGCCGGCGACATAGCCCGGAAAAGACGCTACTCCCTCGTGTGCAACACGAAAAGCCTCTTCAGAGAATCCTTCCTTGAGTAACTGCTCACACAAAGGAACAAAGCTTCGGCTTTTAGGCTGTGCGCCATACGCTTCCTGTAGTTGCTGCACGTATGCTGAAGGGGTCGTCATGGGTATTCTCCACCAACCCGGTCTACCAGTTGGTCGGGCGTAATCCGGTGCATCTGAAAATCACCAATCCCCTTGTTACAGATAAAGGTAATGGATCCGGAGCGGTTCTTTTTATCGGTACTGACAGCACGGACTAAGGTTTCAGCCTCTACCAATGGTGCCTGCACCGGCAATTTAAGAGCCACTAATAGCGCTTCAATACGCTGGTAGTCGTGCTCGCGTGCATACCCTTCTAAAACCGACAGACGAGCAGCCTTCACCATGCCGATAGCAACCGCCTCGCCGTGCACCAGGTCTCGGTATCCCGCCAATGATTCATAGGCATGGCCGAGGGTGTGGCCATAGTTGAGCACCGCACGAATCCCTGCTTCTTTTTCATCTTCGGTCACTACCCGAGCCTTAATAGCACAGCAGCGTGCAACGACTTCGGAAAGGACTGTTGCATCACGTACCAGCAATTTTGCAACGGAACGTTCTAAAAACTCAAACAGCTCACTATCCAGTACCACCCCGTACTTCACCACTTCTGCCAGGCCAGCACGGTAGTGACGCTCTTCAAGCGTTACCAAGGTCGCCATATCAGCAAAGACCAGTTTCGGTTGATAAAAAGCACCGATCAGGTTTTTACCCCGTGGATGATCAATACCGGTTTTTCCACCAACACTACTATCCACCTGTGCCAAGAGCGTTGTCGGAATCTGAACAAACGCAATACCCCGCATATAGGTCGCAGCAGCAAAACCAGCCATATCACCAACAACCCCACCACCAAGCGCTACAATCACACTACCCCGGTCCAGGCCGGCATCAACGAGCCCATCGTAAATGCCGTTTAGTGTCTGCGTATTTTTATACTCTTCGCCATCGGGAATTATGATAGTGACAACGTCATACCCTACCCGCTTCAGAGATGCTTCAACAACCGCCTGGTAGTAAGGAGCAACCGTCGGATTGGTAATAATTGCCATCTGCCCGGCTAGTCCGGCACGGCGACAGGCTGCGCCGATACCCTCCAAGCACCCATTGGCAATGGTAATATCATACTGCTCGGCTCCAAGCGGAACAGTCACAATACGCCGTTTTTGTTGATAGTTCTCAATTTCAGTCACAATTCGCCCGACCACCTGGGCATGGTCACCATCACCGGCGTCAACCCTGATATCGCAATCAGCGTAATACTGCTCGCGCTCTGAAAGTAACCGTTCAATAATTTGTCTGCGCGGTTCGCCGGTATTAAGCAATGGACGATGGGTTGAACGGCTTAAACGCTCCTCCAGGACCTCAAGCGAACAGTGTAGATTCACCACAAGGCCAAGCTTTTTCATACAGGTTCTGTTTTCAACGCGCAAAACCGTTCCACCGCCAACCGAGAGAACCATTGCCCCTTTCGTCAGGCAGTCAGTAAGAACGGTACTCTCAATAGTACGAAATCCACTTTCACCCCGGGTTTCAAATAGCTCTTGAATAGAGCATCCTTCGTGTTCAACAATCAGGGTGTCCAGGTCGTAGAATGGCAAACTGAGACGATCCGCCAATCTACGTCCCACGGTACTCTTACCCGACCCCATGGGACCGGTGAGAACAATGGATTGTTGCAATTTAGAATGCTTTGACATGTTCAAGGTACTGTTCCCTGTTTCGTTGAACCTCTAAAAGGGAGTCCCCGCCGAACTTTTCCTGCATGGCGGTCACCAACTCAATACATACCACCGCTTCCGCAACAACCAGTGCTGCGGGAACGGCACAGGTGTCGGAACGTTCAACTGAAGCCTCATACGCCTCACGGGTTTCAATATCAACCGACTGCAGCGGTGTATAGAGTGTCGGAATCGGCTTCATAGCAGCCCTGATAATCAGTGGCTGTCCGTTGGTCATGCCCCCCTCAAGGCCACCGGCATTATTGGTGGGACGAACGTATCCGCTCATTGCGCCCGCAGCCAGTACCGCTTGATCATAGGCAATCTCATCATGAACCTTTGACCCAGGACGGCGAGCAACCTCAAAACCAAGTCCGATTTCAACCCCTTTAATGGCCTGAATGGACATTAATGCACCAGCCAGCCGCCCATCAAGTTTACGGTCCCACTGGACGTGACTGCCAAGACCGGGAGGAAGGCCAATTACCTGAACTTCAACGACCCCACCAAGGGTATCCCCGGCTGACTTCGCATGGTCAATCATACGTTTCATTTCATGTTCAGCATCCGGGTCACAGCAAAAAAGCTCCGACTGGGCTGCAACAGCCCATTGTTCCTGATGGGGAAGCTGTGACTCACGAGCAACCACCCCACCGAGCTCGCGCACCACCCCACCGACTTCAATACCAAGTGCCTTTAAATAAGCACGGGCAACGCTGCCAACAGCAACCCGGGCAGCCGTTTCCCGGGCGCTTGAGCGCTCAAGGATATTACGCACATCACGATGGTCGTACTTCATGGCACCGCACAGGTCAGCATGTCCGGGACGCGGCCTCGTAACTGCTTCAGCCATCCCTTCGTGTTCAGCCAGTGGCGACATCCGCTCCAACCAGTTTTCCCAGTCACGGTTTTGAATCACCAGGGTAACCGGTGACCCCATGGTTTTACCCCAACGGACACCCGAGACAATTTTTGCGGTGTCACGTTCGATTTTCATACGGTCACCGCGGCCATAGCCATGCTGACGACGGGCAAGTTGCTCGTTTAAACTCTCTTCAGCGAGGGGAAGTCCTGCGGGTAGTCCTTCAATAATTGCAGTCAATTGGGGGCCGTGGGACTCCCCAGAGGTTAAATAACGCATAGACACTTTCCTAACATACCATTGTTAATTGGAGGGAAACGCAACACTATCTTCAGGATGATGATGCCCATAATCAATGAAAAACGGCTTATTCACTGCTTCGTATACCACAAAAAAGACCTTTTGTCCCATGAAACATGAGATAAAAGGCCTCATTAAGGATATGTGGTTATGCGTCTATACCCCTAAAAGCTGCCTAAAAGAGAGTCCGAAGATACTAATCACCAAGGAATCTCCCTTACTAGCCTATTGTTGTTTCCTAATCAAGATACTACCTTTTGCTAAAAACGATAGGTTTTAGTCTCCGAGAAACGTTCGACACCAAAATTAGTGGTGGATGCCTGCCCGTCTCTGCAACCCGAGTTGGGGCTAGATAGCACTCCTGGTGGTTAGTGCGGGCTAGCGGGTGGTTCCCCATAACTCAGCCCGCGCTATTACCCTGAGTCTCCAGCCAGCGTTGCCCGAGGGCCGTCAGGCGGTAGCGCTGCTTACTGCTGCGCGGGGTGTCAGGTAGGGTCATCTCAATCACCTTCGCGATCAGTGCTGGTTTCAAATACGCGGTACGGAAGTGTTCTTCGCCTTTCAGGCCCAGCACAGACTGGATTTGCTGTCGGGACATCTCGCCGACCACGGCGTGCAACAGGCGTTCGACTTCCCCTGTGACTTCCCCTGTGACTTCCCCTGTGACTTCCCCACCGCCAACTGATGGGACAAGGGACAAAGTATGCCGTGGCAGACGGATCACGAACGATAGACGGTCATCGTCCGTCTCGAACAATGGCGCGGGCGAGCCGTTGTTCGCCATTTCCTTCAAAATTTTTGGGATACCGGTGGAGCGCCCTTCCGTCATCTCCAGTTCTTTCAGGAACTCCCCGATCCGCCGATTACGATAGCGGCGGCTGACCGCGCGCCCGGCCTGGAAATCCTCCAGCCGGATCGACCGATCCGGGCCGGGGAAACTCAAGATGACCAGTTCTTCGTTGCTGATGCGCACCTCGATGGGCTCGCGCTCCTCGTAAGACCGGTGATAGACCGCGTTGACCAAGGCCTCCTCAATGGCGGCATAAGGGAAGTTCCAAACCCGCGTGGCCTCGGCGCGGTCCGGGTGCTTGATGACGGTCTCGCGCAAGAAGTTGCGCTGGATGTAGCTTAAGGCCTCGCGCGTCATCCGTGCCAGCGGCCCCTTGAAAATCTTTTCCTCAAAGCGATCACCGCCCGCCCCTTCGGGGAACCAGACCACATCGATTTGCACGCCTGGGAAGAAGCGCTCTGGTTTTTCATTGAAAAACAACAGGCCCACGTTCTTGGGCCACGGTGATTCGGTTGGTCCGCCCGCCACATTCATCTGCCGGGCCAAGGCCTCGACCGAAAGACCGGACGTATCCTGTGCCAGCGTGCTGCCCACCTCCTGCAAAAAGGCCTGCATCAACGGCTTGGACAGATCACCAATCAGTGCCGACTGGTTGTATCGATCATCGAACGGCACCCTGGCCGCCAGGCTCAATAACTCCTGTTCAGTCTCGCCCTTGGCCTCGACAGTACTGCTGTAGCGCCGGATGTAATAACGCCACGTCTTCTTGTTGGCGGTGACGGCTTCTGGTGCCTTGTAGGGTCGGTTCTGACCACCGGGCGCCCACAGCACGATCAGCTTGCGACCCTCGACTTCCTCGATGCTAAACACTGGGAAGTAATGCGGCTGAATCAACTGGCAGGCGGCCAGCAATTCCTGTTGAATTTTGTCAAGCTGGTTGTCGGCCAACCCCACGGGTGGGAATACCGGCTGGCCGTTGACGTCGCAATCCTGCCCGATCACCACATAACCGCCGCCGAGGTTTTCGAAGTCGTTGGCAAAAGCGCACAGGGTGCGGATGATCGCGTCCGGATTCCACCCGGTCTTGTACTCGATGCGTTCGCCCTCAACGGTGCGCTGCCGCAGCAGATCATTGAGGTTAATAGGGAGTTTACTCATATCAGGGCCACATCCGCTTTCGCATATACGTACTGACTGTCCGCCCAGGCAAACTGAAAGAACTCTTTCATATCAGGTACGTCATGCATACCCGACCGGCCCGCAAGGCTGGCTTTCCAAGCACTGTCACACAGCGAGTTGATCACTTTGCGCAGTGCGGCAATCAATGTCACCAATGCGTAGACAGCATGCTTGGCGGCCGTATCGAGTTCAAAGGCGCGAACGTGCAACGATGCCACCCCCATCAACTGCTGGTTGAGGTCACTGATCAGGCCAGCCGGCGCATTACCGAATGCAACAAGCATCTTTGATTCTCGTTCTCATCTTTCATGCTGTCTCAAACGCTTGGGCTTGCTTCAATATGCCGACTATCTGCTCTTCTGTAAATCGCTTCCAACGCATGTCTAGTCTCCCTTGTGAGGTTCTAGACTTAAAACACTAGGTTTGCAATGAATCACCTTTATGGGTGAAGGTCTCCATAACCAATGAAAAACTGCTTATTTACTGCTTCGTATACCACAAAAAAGACCTTTTGTCCCATGAAACATGAGATAAAAGGCCTCATTAACGGCATCTGGTTACGCCTCTCTATCACAAAAGCAAATACAACCCTCTAGCCCCCACGGGTAAACCGTAAATGACTGGAAGGTAGAGGTGATTATTGAAAAGATAGTAAACAGTACCTTGCGCAGATATGCCCAAACTTCATCTTCTGAGAAATCAGGAGCAATTATTCTGTTTTCTCGTTTAGTTTTTTCTGTATCAGCTCAATATTGGCGCTGCTAACGCCATAGTGCTTCGCAAGTACTTGCCATTGGGACAGGCTGGATTTTGTGGCTTCTATAATTTCAGCGGCACGTTCTTTTTTAATCTTAGCTTCTGCTGCAAGTTTCAAGAGATGCAAAAGTTTAGGATTGCGGCCTTCGCCCATAACCATTGTGCTTTGCTCACCACGTGGGCCAGATGAGAAGGTAAGGTCATAGGCTGGGGAGATTTTCCACTGACCGTCCTTATCCATCAAATAACTGAAATTCTTTGAATGGTCGTCACGGTTATGTGCCAGCACGTTAAACACAGCCAGTTGATAGAGTTTTTCAACTTCGCGTACATCACGCGTTAGTATGCCAGTCAGTGTGATCAAATCTTCGTAATCAAGGGAAGGTACGCGGAAATCTGAATGCAACAAGCCACAAGCTGAATGCATATGATATCGTTTGTCATGGTCGCGGTCAAAACGCTTACTAGCAAAATAACCTGCACCACGCTGCGCTGGGAAGATATGCACATCAGGCACTGCAATGCCGGCTTCTTTAGCCATTAGAGCATAGACATATTCAATCGCACCGGCATCAAGGCCGTCCTGACTATTCGGAAACTTTACCATCCATGGGGTATAGCCTTCTGGCACATCATGGACACCATGGATGATATGGTCGCGTTGAGTATGTATACCAATCAGCGCTTTGGGACGTGCGCCAGCCGAAGATCCATTAAGGGCTAGCAGCTCGGCCAAAACATCATCTGATGTGCCGTCCAAAACCTCTTGTGCCTGCGAAGCAAGAATATCAAGGTGTATGTTCCCGTGTGTGTCGTCTGCGCTGTAATCAGGTTCAAAAACAAGCGCTCCTAGGAGATCTGATCCTCCATGCGCCAAACGGTCAAGTGGTGTGATATCCGCTGGTACCATCCCCTGGGATCGGGCAAAACGATCAAACAATAATCGTCCCCAGCCATCAGGCACGCTATCGTTAAAGACACCTGGAAGTCCCTCAAATAGATTGTAATTAAAACGCTGCAGCCCAGGCTTAAGAGGCAGACGCAAAGGTGAGATCTCAAGCCGATCTTCAATGAAGCTTTGATCGTACTCAAAATAAATCTGACGATCTCGAATGGCTAAACGCCCAACAGAGTGAAGGCTGTCTCCGAAGTTAAGACCAACCGTTACTTCTTTGACTGATCTTAACCTGCTCATGAACGCTTTCCTCTTTTGCGGGTGGTGCTGCCGCTCTCTTTCAACACATCATCAATGGATGAGAAAAACGTGTCTTTGACTTGCGTCGCTTTGAGGATATCCTCTAACCCACCCAGAACCATGTGAAGCTTTAGAAATGATTCCAGTGAGAGGGTGCCTGTTCGTTCAAACTTACGCAGTGTTGCCAATGCTACACCAGAGCGCAGGGCAAGCCCTTCCTGCGTTAATGCCATCTGGAGCCGTCGTGCACGCGCCTGTTCGGCGAGTTTTTTCTGTGCTTTTGCCGTGCTAAGTAATATCATAATATCCTTTAAGTCGACATAAAGCCACTTATTGCTATTATGGTATCACTAACGGAAAGTTTCAAGTGAAATATCGTAAGGCGGAGTACCTGCCCCAGAAAACAGCAGGCCTAAAGGGCTTGAATGGTGCGCACCCCGAAGTACGCACCCGCAAAACCTGTGGGGAGAACGGCTAAAGATTCAGTTCATCAAGGGAAAGCCCATAGCCCGGCAAGAACTTCTCCACAAAAAAGCATACTTCAGGCAGGGGGCTTTTTTTGAGGCTGGCCAGATGTTCTTCACCGGCCAAACGGAATTCACGATTACCTGACTTCTCTTCTTCAAGACATTTGATAAGGGCCGCAATCTTGTCAGCAGCCTTGATGATGGGACGATAGACGTCATCCATGGTTTCAAAGAAAAGAAGCGGACGGTAATACGGTGATAACTCACGGGGCAACATTGACAACAGGCGCTCTCTGGCTCGATCTTCCAGAGCATGGAAGGTATCTTTGGTTTCTTGACTAAAATGCTTCACCGGTGTCGGCATATCACCGGTAAAAACCTCTGATGTATCATGAAACATGCCATATAGTGCAGCACGCTCAGGGCTTAAGTTACCACCAAAATATTCGTTCTTAATCAAAACCAGTGCATGGGCAATCAGGGCCACTTCTAAGGAGTGTTCCTGAATATTCTCCATCTGGGTATTACGCATCAATCCCCAGCGGTTGATATATTTCATGCGGGCAAGAAAGGCAAAAAAATCATAGCGCGTTTGTTCTTTTGTTACTTCATCAGTCATCATGGTATCCATGCCTATACCTTACACCCGCTCAAAGGTCTCAAAAAGAGTCTTAAACTCATCAAGTGCATAACGATCGGTCATACCAGCCAGATAATCGGCAACCGTTCGATGCAGTCCGTTGTTGTCAATGCGCCGATGGTATTTGGGAGACAACAGATTTGGTCGCTGGACATAGGTCTCAAACAGTTTACTTAAGACATGCTCGGCCTTGACCCGCATTTTATCGACTTTATGGTGCCGATACAGTTTTTCTTTTAAAAATCTCTTTAAAGTCAGATTCTGCTTTTCAAGTGATTCACTGAAATGAACTATAACCCGATTGACCGTTCGTAGGTCTTCCACTGTTGTAATAGAGTACGTTTCCAGGTTTTCCTGAATGGTCTGGCACAAATCCGCAATCTGCATACCGATTAAGCGACTCACGGTTCGAGCAACCAGACGCTTTGAATCAATGGATGGGTGCTGCTCGTGTACCTGGCGTACCATGTCCTGCCACAACGGAACGTCATTTAACATCGCTAAGGTTAGGTAGCCAGACTTCAGACCATCATCAATATCATGATTATTGTATGCGATTTCGTCGGCATAGTTGATGATCTGTGCCTCAATTGACGGTACCTGATCAGGTAAAAACTCTGCAAAGACGGAGGAAGGGACATCATGGGGCGAGCTATGTTTTAAAATCCCTTCGCGTACTTCCCAGGATAGGTTTAATCCATCAAAATCAGGATAGCGTTCTTCAAGCTCATCAACAACCCGAAAGGACTGATAGTTATGCTCAAAACCACCAAACCCCTGCATGAGGGTATTCAGTACTTCTTCACCCGTATGTCCAAAGGGGGTATGCCCTAAGTCATGGGCTAAGGCCAGAGTTTCCGTTAAATCTTCGTTGAGGTGTAGGCGTCTGGCAAGGGCACGGCCAATCTGGGCAACTTCTAGAGAATGGGTGAGCCGTGTACGGTAGTAGTCCCCTTCATGGTTCAGAAACACCTGGGTTTTATACTCAAGGCGTCGGAAGGCAGCACAGTGAATTATCCGGTCACGGTCACGTTCAAAGACTGAGCGGTCATCACCATCGCCTTCATCGTAGCGACGACCACGAGAGCCGCTATCATGGCAGGCATAACCGGCGAGTCGCTGTTCATACCCTTGTTTTTCTGACTGTTGGGAATAGCTCTGCATAAAATCTCCCCAAAATGTTCTGTAGATGATGCTATGAGGACATGGTACCTGTTTTGGTTCGATAGGTACACGACAATATCATGACTGAGAATGGAAGCAACTCAATGCAATAGCCATTTCCACACCGGCACAACGATTATTATTCCTGATTATTCTTCCCGTATAATGCTCTATGATTTCTATCCTGTTTGCCACTTGACAGAATCAATCAGGGAACTGGCTTAGTTTGGTTCTTCAGCAAACAGCACCTTCATATCAGTCCCGACAAACCCAGTGGAAGAACGCACATGAAGACAGAACGATGCATGATACAGACCAAACTGGCCAAACGATGGCGGATAGTGAGGCCACACTGAAGCGCTGGCGTACCGAGTAGGACGAACCGGTGTTTCTCAAACTGGGGAACTAGGTGCGCTACCGGCTGCAAGAGGTTGAAGCCTTAGAGGAAGTCGCACTGCGGGGATCAACCAAGCTCCATGCCGCCAATCACTCCAAGGGTGACAACCATCAGTCGAATTGACCAGTTCAGTCAGCCATCCGCATACTTTACCCGAACATCGTCAGACTATTCACAGTGCTACGTAAAACGTGTCTCTGTTCAGCTTCTCTCCTGACCTGAGTCACCTCGTCCTATAGCAACTAACGATGAAATTGGCATCCTATAGCTCTGCATCGAATTCAGTGTTAAACGAAAACGGTGCTGCATGCCTGACAACCTCTCCGCTCTGCGAATCCACGATAGTCATTTGTGAAAACACCTCGTTGTTGGTCAAAAGATTAACCTTGTATTGAGGAGGCAAGCCATGGGCAGTTATACGAGGAGGGGTTCGCATCCGGTTCGCATGGATGTGCTCAAAAACACCTGGCTCAATGGGAATCCATCCCGCCTGAATCACTGGGACTTTTTCCAGCAAGGAAAGTCCAAGTAGCTTTTGCAGGGTATCGTGATGCTCAGCGGGATTGCCAACGGTCGCTACTGTTTGCAAGAGTCCTTTCACGTGTCCCAAGTAATACAGAACCCAGTTTCGGCTATGCTCGGCCAACGTTAAGCTCTCATTCAAAAATATGAAAGACGGTTTTGAAGACAAAAATGACGCACCCGTGATCCAAGGTGCAAACTTACGCCCCAGCATGGCCTCGAGGAGGTTTATCACGGAACCCGGTTCATCCTCTGACCGCCAACCAGCGTAGAGAGAAGCTTTCCACGTTTCAGGCAACTCGCAGTCATCGATATTGACGACAATCAGTTTGAAGTCAGGAACCTTCTCTTTCTGCGCTTCGGCAAATCGCATTTCATGTTGAACCCAGATTGAGCTCAAGGCTTACTGGCTTGCAAATAGAAGATATGCTGCACTGTCTTGAATAGCTGACTCAAGGGTAGACAGCATCTTGTCACCCACCGCGAACATCGATTCGTCAAACCACGGTCTGAGCCCATTAGCGATACCGTTGTAGTAAGTAAGACGAGCAACTTCCTTGTTATTGCTGCTATGACTGATGAATACATCAAAGTTGGGCATGATACATACCTCAGCAGTTCGGGAGGCTGATATAAATGGCTGCGCACTAAACATGAAAATTACCGACGTTCCCTTTAGAGAGCATCAATTGCCCGAGCATGGCACTTACCTCGTGCCATTATGACCTTTCCCCAATCATTGTACCAGCATTAGCCTAGTTGTTTCGGTCTTTTGCTCTATTGTCATTGTTCGTAAAAAATCTTCTGGTGTCATGTTGTTCAGTGAACTATGAGGTCGTTCCGTATTGTAATCGACTCTCCATTGCTCAATGATTTCTCTGGCACTGTGAAGGTTGATAAACACATTGTCATTCAAGCACTCATCTCGGAACTTGCCGTTAAAGCTTTCAATATAGGCATTCTGTACTGGTTTTCCGGGTTGAATGAATCGAAGCCTTACATTGTTCTGGTATGCCCAAAGATCAAGCGCTTTACTTATGAATTCAGGGCCGTTGTCAACGGTAATGACTTCTGGCACTCCCTTCAGCTGCGTAACGTAATCAAGCGTACGCGCAACCCTGCTACCGGTAATAGAATGATCTGCCAGTAAAAGCGGGCACTCTTTGCTAAAGTCATCAACCAACGTCAGAACCCTGAAGCGTCTACCGCTATAGAGACTGTCTGAAACAAAATCCATCGACCAGTGTTGATTAGCACGCTCTGGGCGATCCATTGCCACGCGAACATGGCTAATACGCTTTCTACTCTTCTTGAGACGGAGGGATAGTCCTTCCTCTTTGTAAAGGCGCTCTGTACGCTTGTGATTGATCAGATACCCTTCACGACGAAGCAGAACGTGTAAGCGCGGAGAACCAAACTTGCGCCGTAATTCAGCAAGCTCACGTAAGCGCTTTTTAATAGCCCCATCGTCCTTTGGTTTTGCCTGGTACCGATAACTGCCTCGGCACAGCCCGACTATCAGACAGGCCCGTCTCTCGCTGAATCGGTAGCTCTCAAGTAAAAAACGTACCACAGCTCGCTTGGCGGCAGGCGTTACCACTTTTTTGTGAGAACGTCCTTTATAGCCTGATTCTCAAGCATCGTATCTGCAAGCATTTGCTTGAGCTTCTTGTTCTCGTCCTCAAGGTGCTTCAACCGTTTGGCATCTGATGCCTCCATGCCGCCAAACTTACTGCGCCACGTATAAAAGGTCGCATCACTGATGCCATGAAGACGACAAAGCTCTGAAATCTTCACACCCGCTTGGGCTTGCTTCAAAATGCCGATTATCTGCTCTTCAGTAAATCGCTTCCGACGCATGTCTAGTCTCCCTTGTGAGGTTCTAGACCGAAAATACTAAGTTTGCAATGGGTCAGTTTTATGGGGGAAGGTCAATTAAGCTCTTCGAACAACAAGGACTAACTGTTTACCCGGCACCTACGGCTATACGCACGAAGATAACGAACCTATCAACCGATGGCTACCGAAAGCCAGTGCCCTGGATAAGAGCAGTATTGCCATCAAGGAACACCTTACCTGGGGCAAATATTTTCAGGAGGAAAAAACTAAAAAAGCCCACAAAATTTGCGGGCTTTTTCGACACAGGGATCTTAATCAGCGACCGTATTTATCGTCGAACCTGACGATATCGTCCTCGCCAAGATATGAGCCGCACTGCACTTCAATCATCACGCACGGAATAATGCCGGGGTTTTCCAAGCGGTGTTTCTGCTCGGCCGGAATATAAGTCGATTCATTGGCCTGAATCAGGATCTGTTTATCCCCATTGGTGATCTTTGCCGTGCCATTAACCACCACCCAGTGCTCACTGCGGTGGTGATGCATCTGCAGGCTTAAGCTGGCGCCCGGTTTCACTTCAATGCGCTTTAGTTTGAAGCCCGGCGCTTCTTCGAGCACGGTATAAGTTCCCCATGGTCTGGCAACCGTACGGTGAAGCTTAAAGGCATCGTGGCCATCTTTCTTGAGTTGGTCGACGACTTTCTTCACGTCCTGCGATTTATCCGGGTGCGCCACCAGTAGCGCATCAGCCGTATCAATGATCATGACGTCATTAATACCCACGGTCGCAACCAGTCGACCTTCCGACTGAACAAACGTATTCGTCGAATCGACAAAGATAGCTTCGCCCAGCGCCCTGTTCTGACCGGCATCCGGTTCAACCAGATCACGGATGGCATTCCAAGAACCAATGTCGTTCCAGCCAAAGTCGCCAGGCACCACCGCAACGTTGTCTGACTTTTCCATAACGGCGTAGTCAATAGAAATATCTGGGGCAGTCTTGAACAGTTCTGCAGGAATCTCAGCCATCTGAGCATTATTTAATGGCTGCATGGCAGCCCAGCAGGCATCAACTACCTTGGAAACTTCCGGCGCATGCTTGGCTAATTCGGCAAGAAACACCCCTGCCTTAAAGCAGAACATACCCGAGTTCCACAGATATTTGCCCGAAGACACATATCCTTTGGCCGTTTCCTGATTTGGCTTTTCAACAAAGCGGGCAACCTTGTTACCTGAACCCAAGGATTCGCCCTGTTCGATGTAACCAAAACCAGTTTCAGGCGCAGTCGGCATAATACCGAAGGTCACCAAATAGTCCTGCGCGGCCAGCCTCGATGCTTCTGCTACTGCAGAGGCAAATCCTGCTTGATCTGCAATCAGGTGGTCTGCCGCTAGAACCAACATAACAGCCTCTGCACCCTCTTTGGCTTCAATCATCTTGGCGGCCAAAGCAATGGCCGGGGCAGTATTACGACCGAAAGGTTCTAGCAGGAAGCTACCAGAAGCGCCTACCCGTTCTTTCTCATCACGGCTCATGAAGTAATACTCACGATTGGTGACTGTCAACACTTCCGAGCCTAAAGCCTTGGCACGAGCATAAGTCTTTTCAATCAGCGTCTGGCCGTCGGCCAGTTCCATAAACGGCTTTGGGTGGCTTTCGCGAGATGCCGGCCACAAACGCGTACCGGCACCTCCAGATAAAACCACAGAAACTATCGATTGCATATTTGACCTTACCAACCTCAATTGCCGGACTAACACGGCTTACGTTATCGACTATCGTTAATGCCCGGAAACGTCTCCCGTCATGGAGGCAGTCAGAAACAAAATCCATGCTCCAACACTCATTAGGAGCTTTCGCCCTGGGTGCTACTACCCGTAAAGCTGAAATACGCTTCTTGGGTTTCTTATGACGCAGTTCCAAACCTTCCTGCCGGTACAGACGATACACCCGTTTCTTGTTGATATGCCAGCCTTCTCGAAGTAGCAGGATATGCAGTCTCAGGTAACCGTAGCGTGGACGGGCTGCAGCCAGTTCTTTGAGCCGGATCCGCAATGCTGTCTGCTCGTCGCGCCGGAGACTATAGCGTTTTGTTGAACGCCCCAGTCGTATCAGTCGGCAGGCACGGCGTTCACTCATCTTGAAGGCAACCATGAGGAACTCCACTAGTAATCGCTTGCGTGCCGGCCTTACAGCTTTTTTGCAATAACTTCCTGCAGCATATGCTTGTCAAGGGTCATATCGGCAACCAAAGACTTGAGCTTACGGTTCTCATCTTCGAGCTGCCGTAACTTTCTAAGTTATGTTACACCCATGCCGGCAAACTGCTTCTTCCAACGATAGAACGTGACTTCCGTAATACCAAGTCTGCGACATATTTCTACTACGGGAACACCCGATTCAGCCTGTCTGACCGCAGCAGCTACCTGTTCTTCGGTAAATCTCGATTTCTTCATTGTGCCTCCTCTCGGATGCCGAAAGACTAACACAATTTTTTGGATCAGTTTATGGGGAAACGGTCACGCGTTTGTGAAATTCCTGCTTTCTTTAACGCATAAATCTGATATCGTTGGATCTGGGTAAGCTGTGTGTAGTTCTTCAACAGCGCTTCTTTGACTGGGGAGTCTAGGTGGCGCTGATACTATCGCAGCTTATCCACTTATACTACCCAACAAAGTTGCACTTACAAATTGAATTCAGGTTTTAAAAAAGGAAGACTTTTAATCCAAAACCACCTTTATACATTGGCGTCTTAAATATGAAATGTTCCTAAAAGCCATTGAAGCACTTGATAACAGGCGACGTAAGCGACGGCGCGTATCAGTGCGCAAACGGAACAGAAACTCAAAACCAAGCTTTTGCAGTACTCTTGGACAGTCGAACTCGGGGTTAGCTAACATATTGAGCGCCCCACCGATGCAATAAAAGTGAACGGCAGCATTCGATGGGAGAGCGGCTAACTTCATTGCTAACAACTCTTGCTTTGGAGACGGTAATGTAATGATGACAACTTCTGAGTTCAAAACTAAGCTAGCCGCTTCAAAACTTTCTAAATCAAACGCATCTAGGCTGAAATGTCTACTCACAACGAGATTCATATATTTTAATCGAGTAAAAGCATTTTCGCTACACGAACCTAGCACATTAACATTTTTTCCTTTGTGCGCCTCTAAAATAGCCTTCAGCATTTCAACGCCACGCAATTGCTCTATTTTAACACCTTTGGCACGCAAATACATGGAGCCCATCAATCCGTCACACCAGAATAATGTGTGCTTTGGAAAGCGAGAGTGATCCTTTAGGAAACCTAACATAAATAAATTCAGGGCTGACAAAATCATGCCGCTGCCAGAACGTCCCGCCAAAATTTGTGAAGCCGAAACTGAATCAATCACCTTAATTGTCATAATGACGCCAACCAAGCTTTAGCAGCGGTGGTTGATTGCTCCTGAAGTTGATAAAAAGCCGCGTGGCATGCATCACTACTTCTATTCCGATGACGTGCCTCAGGCAAAAGTCGCTCTAACCTTTGCAAAATATCATGCGAATTAAACGGATCAGCAAAACAGTGTGTATCAGAATATTTCAATGCGTAAGCCAAGCCACTGTGAGATGGACACAGAACCGGCACTCCAAAGGCCAGTGCTTTGAAGCCGGTTATTCCTGCATCCTCGCACGAGAAACTGATATACACAGCCGAACGAGCCAGCATGCTATTGAACGTATCTTCTGGCAGTTTTTCAAACGACTGAACGTGCGAATACATGCTAGGCAGTTTCGGTCCCACATAGCAAACTTTCAAATCTATTGAAACAGTGTGCTGCAGCCACTTACAAACTGCATCATGATTTTTAATGCCATGAGTCCCACTGTATATAAAGACATCGAACACTACTGGCAAAGGCTCCTGGACTTTAATCCGGCTCAAGAAAGGGAAACCAAAATATACTTGATGAAAACCAGATCTTTTCAAACTCTGATATACGCTCGGGGTTGCGCACCAGACTACATCACGATTAGAAAGCACAAACGAAGTAGCAGCGATTAACAATTTTTGTATATGTAACCGCGCGAGTCGAACGCGCCAATTGGGTCGCGCTGGTAATATTAAAGCTGACCCTGTAATAGGACCTAGGCGAACACCGCACCGTGTCAGAAAACTATTCAAGCAATTCCATATCGGAACATAGTTCAATAAAACAACGCGCCTTCCAGCTAAGCGCTGCACTATACAGAGTATAAAAATATAAAAAGGCAGCAGCCTATCCCGCAGTAAAGGATATTGCCGCAACCAATGCATAACGGCATCCGAATAGACCAACACAGAATAGCGAGACCGCATCAAATCTACGATGGAATGAGCTAAAAAGCCTTCCCCCGTACTAGATGAAAAATCACAGGCAAATACCCAAGTCTTAGGCTTTACTCGAGCCACTACTACCCACCGACAGAATCAAATAACTCTTTAAATACATGTAATGTCTTATTTGAGTTAACGCACACATTGTCTCCTTTCGGACAAGAGTGTTTCATGCAGCCCAAACATTCCAACTCATCATCAAAAATATAATAATTCGATTTCTTTAGAGGCGCCCAGTTCAGCAAGGGCAGACGCCCACCCATGAATACAATACAAGGGGTATTCTCTAAGGCAAGGATATGCATAGGTCCCGAATCAGCAACTATCGCCAAATCAGTTGAAGCCACAATATCAACAATTTGAGACATCTCTGTAATTCCTGTAAAATTTGTTAAGCAATGATCGTGAAACGGCAAATTCAATCTTCTCTGTCCATACAATTTGATTTTTGGATTTTCAAATTTCTTGGTTAAAACCTTACAAATCTCGAAGACAGAATCACAGCTTAAATTTTTTGAGGGTTCTTTTCCATCATAAAATATCGAAACCACAGGCGAACGAGACATGGAAGACAGAATCTCTTTTACAACTGACATATCATTGAGTTGCCAGTAATACTGACCACCATGAAAAAGACTCTGCAAGACCAATCTATATGGGACTATTTTAAATTTCTTCAGTATCGCCAGAGCATAACGAGCTAACTTATAGCTCACACCGCGATCACTTTGACAAAAAAACACCACTCTTTTATAGTCTGAAGAATTAATAACTCTTATCAGAGAGAACAAATTCCCACCAAGAATTTTAACAATTGAAGTATTCGGTAGCAACGCAACCGCAGAGCCTACAGGATCGGATTCTAAACCGAAAAAAGCTTTAACGCTTCTGCAACAAAATAAGTCATAACCATTTCGAGAGCGACAAAAAGCATATGCGGAGAACAAATCTCCAATACTTCCGAACCTAATTACTAATGTTTTCATTTTCACACAAGTTCCCGCGCAAATTTCCCAAGAGATTGATTCCCCGCTTTGCAATACCAACAAACACCAAAGCCGTTATAAAATATAGATTATAAAAGAAGACATCTAACAAAGAGGATTGCAAAGTACTAGCAAACGTAAAAAACCATGCCCCATAAACAGCAGGGGTAGAATAACTCAAAAAGAATCGCCTACCAATACTCAAGCAACCCATTAGACAGTTCAGAATAATGAAGCCGATAAAAATACCTGACCCCATCATTTCACCAACAATGGTAGGCGTTAAATTATAGCCAGCAGCAAAGTTCGTACTCATCAAGTACTCTACAACAGGGTTAAAGCCAAAACGACCCTCTGTTGCGTTGACAACGGTCAGAAGATGGAATGGGTACAAATCTATCCCAGTTGATTGATAAATGTATGCTGTTTGATGGGCACTTAGTCCAATGTCTGCATATCGCACAAAATAAAAATGAGGGATTACACCACTCAAGCCGAGCATCAACGCAAGGAATAGCACACCTAAAGCCCCATAACCCCTGTCTTTAATTACCATTATCGCTATTAGTACCGGAATTAACATACTTGCCTTGGAACCTGACAAAGCATTGAACGCACCTACAATGATCGCTAAAGCAACATCAAAGGTTTTACTAGCCCCGAATGCACCAAAGAAATACAAAACAACCATTACTTTAGTTATGTTGAACAATGTATTCACCGAGAACATCTGGCAAAAATCTCTAATATTTAGAGAAATGCCTGACGCGTAAACCGATACCAAAACCATAACAGAGGCTATTGAAGCAACTTTCACTCTTTTCACAATTTGTTTAGCCTCTGAATGCTGAATTACTACTCCCTTTTCATATCTATAGAACAGTGCTGCAGTTAGTGTTGCAAATAATAAAAAAGCAACATCGTTAACTTCTGATAGCTGCCCACACTCATACCAATCTGGTAACCAATCAAAGCCTCCACTCACAAATGGTGCAGCCAAACCCACAGCAATTATTGGCAGCAGAAGGAATGCAGTTAACATCTAAATCAAGCCTTATTTAAGACTTTGTTCAGGCGATGTCTAATTGGACCAATCAGATATCTCATGTAAAGAATTGACGCCACAATAACCACCGGTATTTTTCTGCACCCCATTACTTGCCGCGAGATTAGCTTGATAAAATTGGGCGATGGGAAAATCGCACCCAATAACGTTAAAGCGTATGACTTTCTGAGCTTCCATCCGTCTGATGAAGTACCTGCTTTACGTGAAAGTACATATCCATTCGCTAGCGGCCAAGGCCGCGCACTCAAAATAGTTGCCGAGAAAACTATATCTGATGCGTAGAAGTTACCCGAACTGCCACCGAATGTCTTATTGTAAACATCTTTCAAGGCACACGTTTTATAAACTGAGTAAAACCTGCTATTAACTCCCGGTCTCCACAAATAACTCAACAAGTTTTTTACATGATCTGAATCTGTTAAATCCTTATTGCCGCGGTCTGGAATTTCTCCCCCCATATTTTCAACCAATGCATATGGTGCAACAGCAATAGCATCTTGATAATTAGAAAAGCAATTTTCAACCTCATCCCAATCCAGCGATGTAATAACATCATCCCCCGCAAGCCACATAAAATATTCGGTTTCACACCCGTCGAGCAAAAACCTAAAATTGTTGGAGGCTCCTAAATTTTTTTCATGGCGTATGACGCTAATGTTTTTTTGTTTTTTCGCGTAGCGCTGCGCAATTTCATAGGTCTGATCAACTGAACAATTATCAGACACTACGATTTTGAATAAATTCTCAGGGAGCTTGACGCAGCTCATAATTGTTTCTTCCAGCGTGGCCCCACCGTTGTAAACTGGTATCCCAATTGTTATCTTCGGCAATTTAATTTCACCTTTTAAATCAACTTTTTTTTTACAAATGCCAACTAGCTCGACATTTTTTAACTAATAAATATCTAACATCGGGAGCGCACAGAGCCGCGATTGAAACAGCCACACACGATGCCAGTGCCAAACTTGCGACTTGCCCCAGTCGATCATTTTGTAACGGTTCTGTCAATTTGGTGAGTGCAAATACCGCCAAGGCTGCAGGTAGCAAGGGTGCAAATACATCTAATTTGTACCAGCGCCATTTTTCTTCTGGTAATATTCGCTGATACATGAATTGGACTGATATGCATGCATATCCGGCATTAAGCACTACCCAAACCCAAGCTGCACCAATGGCACCATACCTCGGCGCCACAATCATGATTACAGGAATAATGAAAACCACTGCTACAAGATTTGTGTACAAGGCAAGCTTCGTCCACCCATATGCCAATTGTGTTTGGTAAGGAATCCACATCAGGCCATTCAAAAGGTTCCCAAGAACCAGAACGCTCAATAAAGGAGCGACCCTCTCAGCCAAGTGTAAATCTTGCGTCCAAAGCCGAAGAAAAGTTTCTGAAAAAAATATCAATACAATGGCCACGCTACCTGCGATCACACTGATTAACTGCGCCCCCTTGTGATAACTCTCAGAGAGTGCCTCTGTGTTACCGCACGCATGCATTTCGCAAAACTTAGGGTAAAAAGCCTGCGTCACAGGGCCTATGAGCATAAACAACGCTCCAGCCACAGAGGCCGCAAAAGTGTAGTAGCCAAAATCTTCCAGTGGTAGGAGCGTAGAGAGTAGTGTTTTATCTACCTGCGTAAGCAAAAGCACTAGAATATTTATTCCGAGCATTCCACCCGCGAACCCTGAAACTGTGTTTAGTGCCTCTACTGAAAACCGCCCCCCACGCTCTCCTTTGGGTAGGGTTGCATAGATGATACAACTGAGGATCACCAGCGTTACAACTGATACTACACCTTGCCACAAAAAGAATGCTTCGATCGTAGGTGATACCCAAATCAGAATTCCTGCTGCCCCGCCCCAACGCAAGGTAGCCATCAAACCATTCACCGCATTAAAAATCACCTGGCGCTGAAGTCCAACAATTGCGCTACGATAGACACCTTCTATAAACCGCAATCCAATTACTAACCCCATGATGGCAAAGGCTTGCATAACCACTTCTATGGGCAACCCATCGGCCTTCAGCCATGACGTGGCTATCCACTTTGCTCCCCATATCACAGCACACGTCATCAGCGCTGCAATAGCAAGCGCAACAATTTCAATACTTCTCAGCAGGTCTCTGATAGATTCGCTACTGTGTACACCTGCCATAAATCGCGCCATTTCTCGCCCAATGGTAGGTGTCATCCCCATATCGAGCAAACTTAACCAAGCTTGCAACAAGGTGAACACCCCTACCAAACCATAAGCCTCAACGCCCAAACATTTAATGTATAGCGGGGCGAATACAAACCCCATCAGGCCCGTCCAGCCCTGGCCGATATAATTGGCAACTAGATTGCGTCGAATCATTTCTAGACGTTTAACTTTTCCTTGATAACTTTTGCCGAGGTCATCATTTCTGGGAAAAGGCGCTCTTGGCTTACACCCATTCTTTCTAATTGTTTTAAAAGCTCGGTTTTTGCTGCTCGGTCAATGGGAAACCTCTCAATCTCGACCTTACCTTCCAAATTCGCCGGTTTCTTCTTGTCCCCATCCCTGATCCCAAACAGAAGAAATGCGCCTTGCTGCGCAGCTATACGGCGACTATCATATTTCGACTTAACGCAGACCACTCCATCATGAAAATGATCGGGGAGAACGCATTTTCTGAAATGTGGTTTCTCGGCCTGAACCTCATAAACAAGCAAATCGATCAGCGAGCAATTATTAAATATCTCTCGAAGGCGCTTTTTAATGTGTTCTGGCCGACCCGCACCAGAGAGATAATCGGTCAGCGTTCCGAGTGGGGCCTTCGTTCTGTTCTGAATGAGTCTTTTCTTAATTTCGCGCAAAGAATTGCCATCATCTGCAAGGATAGCGTTGTAAAGCTCCTGGTTCAGTCCAGCAAAACGATTAGGTGGAAGGCTCGACAGTGCACTCAGGACTGAAACAGTGTCACTATCGTAGTATTTAACCGAATCTTTTTTAATACGAAACAGTATAACTTCACCATTTTTTGTCGGCCTTGTTTTACAAGCAAAATAAAGTGCAACAAGTGGGTTCTCCGTTAAATCAAGCAACCTTGTCGGAAATTCATAGTGCTGCATCAAAGACAGCTTTTCAAAATAGCTTGATCGGGCGGAAAACTCCTCTGGATGACGAATGACTGCCTCTTTTAGTATCAAATGCTCTTTGGCAACCAACTTGTCTGATTTTCGATATATGTTTGGCACTAACTTATACGCAGTATCCGAATGCCCACGCCAGAATAGCTCATGGTCATGATGGGTGCTTGCCGAAGTTATACGTTCAACGAACTTTGAAATTGATTTTATTGGCTCGCCCATTCGCGCCATCTACTGACAAACACGTTTCAAATAACCATCCGGCGCGACGGTGATCAGCAACTTATGCTGAAGACTTTTATCGATCTCAAATTCGGGGTGTGTTTTCAGGTATTCCCAAACGGCAGTCTTCGGGTTATCCCCTGGACCCCATGGACGGTCGGGAAACATAGCCTTTGGCATGTCTTCAACAATTGTGTCAAAGACCACGCAGTAACTACCAACACTGGTCAGTGGCGCGTAGGCTTCTAACTCAGCCAGTACGTGGTCGTGCGTGTGGTTGCTGTCAAGGCATACCAGTACGCGTTGATAGTTCTTGGCCACAGCCTTCACCTGCTCAATCACCTCTGGCACAATACTGGAGCCTTGAATCATCTGGATGCGCGAGGACATGGGGTGAGCCTCAATCGCCTCACGGTTGTGCTGGCGAATATCAATATCCAAGCCCAACACTTTACGTTTAGATTTTGTGGGGTCCAGCACAGTCCCCGTCTCGATGGCCTCGCACATATCCAATAATGCAAGCATGGATGCACTAAAGATCAGAGAGCCTCCGTGCGCAATACCTGTTTCTATTATTAAATCAGGCTTAATTTTCCAAATGAGTTCCTGCATAGCCCAAGTATCATTGGGCAACTGGATTGCTGGCCGACCCAACCAATCAAAATTATAAGAATATTTATAAATTGAAGTTTTAACTAGGAATTCGATGGCCGACTTAACGCACTCACCATCATCGCCTAATTTTTTTATATTTTCCGACCGCTCAATCCAGAGTTTTTTTACATCACCGTTCATTTTCTTTACCTTTTATTTAATGAATGTATAGAATGAAATTTTTTTGAACTCATTCCCATTTCAACATACTCAAAAGGCGCCAGCTCTGCCGCTCTCAAGCCACTCTCCGAAATGTAAGATATTTCACCTTTATGATCGATTAATCTATATAATGATTTACGGCTAATTTCTTTAAAGCCAACAGTTGCATGCAACTTTAAAGTTGGCGTATTGTTTGAAAAGACATGCAAATTCACAAAGTCAAATGATTTTTCAAAAAAAATCCACTTCAGCAATGCGATTTCACTATGATAAATCAATCTCGGATGCCCACCCCTTTCCCCTCTAATCAAATTGTCTAGCTCACATTTATTGCTTTCAATATTCGCAATCCCAATATTTCCAACCAATCGGCCATTTTCGTCAAATATTAAAAATAGCAATCTGTTATTGGATGGAATCACCGTGTTTATCAGCCAAGCTTTTGTACGGTTGATTGTAGCCTCAAACTGGGTCAAAAAATACTTCATGTATCTCTTGCGCCAATTGGTTAATGACCCGATGTAGAATTCGTTATGAACATCATTCTCTGTTACAAGCATCAACTTTCCTATGCTAACATCATTTTCATCACAAACTGGGATACTCAATGCGCCAGATGCTTGTTTTTTCAACTTTATTATAAGATCATTATTTATCATTTCGCCACCAGTTGATCAATTACACTGCAAACTCGGGTTAAATCCGCATCAAGAATTTCATGATAACTAGGAAGATTCATTGCCCTTTCTGGTATATCCCAAGCATTTACATTCGTTTTAACGGGAGTAAACATCGACAAGCCAGATAAAGGCCAAAAGAAAACGCGAGCATCGGCATTCTCTGCAGAGAAAGCAGCTTGCAATTTGTCACGTGAAATACCGGTTTCAGGTGCAAAAATCACCGTTGGCATCCAAGCACCGATAACTGTGCCTTCAGGCTCTGGGTTCATGCTCACGCCCGGTAACTTATCCAAGTGATTACGGTAAGTTTTCATAATGTCGCGTTTTTTTCGTATTAGCTCTTCTATGCGCTCCATCTGAGCACAACCAATGGCAGCTTGTAAATTAGACATCTTGTACTTAAAACCAACAAGATCTGGCCAAAACTGCTTGGTCTGACCACGAGCTCTGCCATGGTTGCTGAGTGTCAACACTCGCTCGTACAAATCAGCATCGTTTGTAACGAACATGCCACCTTCGCCCGTGGTCAGTGTTTTGCTGCCGTGAAAGGAGAAGGCTCCAAACTTACCCATACTACCGGCGCGTTTGCCATGATAGACGGAACCGATGGCCTCTGCCGCATCTTCAATGATGGGGATGCCATGTTTCTCGCCGATGGCCAGCAGGCGATCCATGTGACATAGATTGCCATAGAGATGGACGGCAACAATGGCTTTGGTACACGGTGTGATCGCAGCTTCGACTTTTTCTGGATCTATACACCACGAGTCTTGAAGGATATCGACGAAAACCGGTTTAGCCCCAAGATTGACAATAGGGGATGCTGTTGCGATCCAGTTGGTATCGGCCATAACAACTTCATCACCCGGCCCTATGCCAAGAGCGGCCATGCCCATGTGTAATGCACCTGTGCAGCTAGAGGTAGCAATCGCATATCTCACCCCTAAATGCTGCCTGAAAAGCTCTTCAAAACGGTTGATATAGGCGTAGCACTGATCGCCCCACCCATTTGCGGCCGCATCAGTAGCGTATTTAACTTCCAGGTCAGTGATGGAAGGTTTGGTGTAAAGAATTCTTGGTTTCATTGAATGGTCAATTCCGGCACTGCAGTCACAAACTTCCCGCCCCAGTCTCTGATAAAGCTATTTTGCTTCATCACTTCTTCCGCAATGTTCCAAGGCAAGATAACGACAAAATCCGGCTTTTGTTCTGCGATAGCATCGGGCGACAAAATTGGAATATGGCTTCCCGGCATATACTTGCCTTGTTTGGCTGCTGCGGCATCACACACGAATGGCAGCAAATCCGGCTTAACTCCCGCGTAATTGAGCAAGGTATTGCCTTTGGCAGCTGCACCATAAGCAGCCAACCTTTTCCCTTGGCGCTTTTGTTCAATCAAAAATCTCAGCAGATCGTCTTTCACCCTGTCTGCCTTAGCCTGGAATTCTTGATAAACCCCTAGGGACTGCAAACCACGCTTTTTCTCTTCTGTGAGCAGATTGCTCACGGTTTGAGAGGTTTTGCGTACATCTTCGGCATGGCAACCATATATACGCAAGCTACCCCCATGAGTCGGAAGCTCTTCAACATCTCGAATACGCAAACCAGCCTCTTCAAAAATACGGCTGACGGTATGCAGCGAGAGGTAGGAGAAATGTTCGTGATAGACGGTATCAAACTGAGTATGCTCGATCAGACGCATCAGGTGCGGGAACTCCAGAGTGATGGTTCCACCCGGTTTGAGCACAAGCTTCAAACCACACGTAAAGTCGTTGATGTCTGGCACATGGGCATAGACATTGTTGCCAGCGACCAGGTCGGCTTGTTTACCTTCGCCCGCAAGGCGCTTGGCGAGTGCTTCTCCAAAGAATTCACGCAAGACGGGAACGTTCAGTTTTTCTGCAGCATCAGCAGTACTGGCAGTGGGCTCAATCCCAAGACAAGGGATATTCGCCGCTACAAAATTCTTGAGTAAATACCCATCATTTGAGGCGACTTCGATAACCAGACTGTCAGAACTCAAGCCAAGCTCATGGATCATCTGAACAGTGTAGCGTTCAGCATGCTCTAGCCAGCTTGTCGATGTACTGGAGAAGTAAGCATAGTCCGGGCTAAAGAGCTCATCGGCCTGCGCGTAATCTTCTGTTTGCACTAACCAGCATTGGTCGCAGACTTTGATCTTTAGTGGGTAGTACTTTTCTGGGCGAGCCAAGTCGACCTCAGTCAGATACGCGTTTGATGGCGGGGCAAAACCCAGATCAAGAAAGGTATGTTCAAGCGGCGTTCCGCAATGACGGCACTTCAAATCTGCACTCCTTTAAACTCACCTGTAATTAGTGGGTGACCAGCATCGCGTACTGAGAGCTCGGCAATAGTTAATGGCCATGTAATTTCAAGACGTTCGTCTGTTGGGTTCAAACCGCCTTCGGCATCGGAGACATAGGCTCGTGAATGACAATAAATCAATTCGACATCGTCACTAAGCGCCTGAAATCCATGCGCAAAGCCTTCAGGAATCAACATGGCGCAGCCGTTCTCAGCCGAAAGGTGCTCAGCATGCCATTGCAAAAAGGTGGATGACCCGGCTCGCATATCAACCGCCACATCCCAGACTTCCCCACGAATGCAAGAGATTAACTTCATCTCAGCATGGGGTGGTTGTTGAAAGTGCATGCCACGCACCGTACCTTTTTTAGCTGTAAAGGTGTGGTTGATTTGAGCCAGCGGCGTTTTCCAACCTGCTTCGACGAGTTCTTCTGCGCAGAACACGCGCGACAGAAAGCCACGACTGTCGCCAATACAGCGTCGTGTCACTAACTTGAGCCCGTTCAATCGCAAATCCGTAATTGAAAAGCGGTTCACGACACCACCTTGCACGACTGGTAAGCCGTGATTTCAGTTAGGCACAGTTCTCGAGCATCTGCCCCTTGATTTTGGTCCCGATACCAAGACATGGTACGTGCGACAGTCTCAGCTAAATTCCATTTCGGCTGAACATTAAGCTCTACACGTGCCTTGGCTGTCTCTAGCGCAAGCCAACCTGCTTCGTGTGGACCCTCTGTGCCATCGCCATAATGGACTTCTCCCATACCGTAAAACCGCCGCGCCAGCTCTACTACGTCATGCACAGTGGCTGCTTCGTGGGTGTATGGCCCAAAATTATAAGCGTCCGCCAGCGTCGGCTCATGCCAAAGCTTTTCTGCAAGGGCGAGGTAACCGTGCAAAGGTTCCAGAACGTGCTGCCAAGGTCGGATAGACTGAGGACGACGAATCTCCAAAGTTGCCCCCATTCGCCAAGCTCGTACTGCATCGGGAATTAAGCGATCTACCGACCAATCACCACCACCGATGACATTGCCCGCCCGGGCAGATGCCACTGCCAAGCCTTGTTTACGAAGAAAGGCATCGCGATAGCTGGCTATCACTATTTCACTGGCTGCCTTGCTAGCGCTGTAAGGATCATGTCCGCCAAGGAGATCGTTTTCTCGATAGGGGTAAGGCTGCTCCAAATTGCGATACACCTTGTCAGTGGTAATCATTACAACCACACGCACTGAATCCAAACCACGCAGTGCTTCCAACAGGTGTGCAGTACCCATGACGTTGGTCGCATAGGTCGCAACTGGATCCTTATAGCTAGCGCGCACCAAGGGCTGCGCTGCCAAGTGAAAGACAATTTCAGGAGGGCAATCTTGCACCAACTCAGCCAACTTGACCGCATTCCGGATGTCGCAAAAATGGCTGCGCATACTATTCGCCACCTGTGCTAATTCAAACAGGTTGGGCGTGGTTACGGGTGGCAGAGAGACACCAACGACTTCTGCCCCGAGATTCTGCAACCACAGAGCCAACCAGCCGCCCTTGAATCCAGTATGCCCGGTCAAAAGTACTCGCTTGCCAAGCCAAAAATCTGCGAGCATTACCACTGTTTCCAAGGAGCTTTGCCAGATGCCCATAACTCTTCGAGATGATTCTTGTCTCGCAAGGTATCCATAGGTTGCCAAAAGCCATCATGTTCAAAGGCCATCAATTCACCCTGTCTAGCTAACGTCTCCAAGGGGCTGGCCTCCCAAGTGCTTTTATCCCCATCGATCAAATCCAGCACTTGTGGTGAAAGCACAAAGAAGCCGCCATTGATTAAGCCACCGTCACCTCTGGGCTTTTCCGCGAAACCACGCACGGCTTTTCCGGCCAGCTCCAGCGCACCATATCGTCCTGGCGGTTGAACGGCGCACACTGTTGCTTGCTTACCATGGCTTTTATGGAATCTGATTTCGGCACTAATATCAACGTCGGAAACACCGTCACCATAGGTAAAGCAAAAACCTTCCTCATCTTGGACGTAGTCCTTCACGCGCCGCAAGCGACCACCGGTTAAGGTTTCATCACCCGTGTCCACCAAAGTTACTCGCCAAGGCTCCGCCTTCTGCTCGTGCACTTCCATTTTGTTGTGACTCATGTCGAAAGTGACATCCGACATGTGCAGGAAATAATTGGCAAAATATTCCTTGATAACATAACCCTTATAGCCGCAGCAAATGACAAAATCATTCACCCCATGCGCCGAATACATTTTCATAATGTGCCAGAGAATCGGCCTGCCGCCGATCTCAATCATCGGCTTCGGCTTAAGATGCGTTTCTTCAGAAATGCGCGTCCCGAGCCCCCCTGCGAGTATCACTGCCTTCATAACTTAAGCTGTTTTGTTAGATTAGACACGGGCATCCTCAAATATCAATCGTCGCTTTTACTATTGGCCTGAATAACCTGTTGAGCTATCCAATCGTATGTTTTTTCCATACCTACACGCAGAGGCTGAGACACCTGCCAACCAATTTGTTGAAGATAGAGCTTGTTATCAGAGTTACGTCCTCGCACACCCGTTGGACATTGGAATCTGTATTTCTTAACAAAGTCTTCTCCATCGATATTTTCGACCTTTAAAGACTTGCCAGAAATTTCAATCGCCATCTCGGCGAGCTGATTGATCGACACCATTTCTTCTGAGCCAATATTGACCGGTCCAAGAAAATCAGAGCTCATTAATCTCAAAACTGCTTCAATACATTCATTAATGAATAAAAAGCTGCGAGTTTGCATGCCATCACCCCAGACTTCAATAGTTTTTCCATCTGGCGTTTCTGCGGCTTTACGCAACATTGCTGCTGGAGCTTTTTCTTTGCCGCCCGTCCAAGTTCCTTGCGGCCCAAAGATGTTATGAAAACGGGCGATACGGACATCGAGTTGGTGATTTCGATGAAATGCAAGATATAGCCGTTCGCTAAATAGCTTCTCCCAACCGTATTCAGAGTCTGGGTTCGCTGGATATGCAGAGCTCTCTTCACAATTGGGATTGTCTGGATCCAACTGATTGTGCTCAGGGTACATGCATGCTGAAGAGGAATAAAATACGCGTTTCACACCCTTAACGACACATTCTTTAGCTACATTCAGATTGATCAAAGCAGAATTGTGCATAACATTGGCATCATTAAGACCTGTGAAGATATAACCCGCCCCACCCATGTCTGCTGCCAATTGGAAAACCCACTCTGTTTCATCATCAATCACCAGAGCAACCGATTGCGGATCACGAAGATCTGCAACGATGAATTCATGACAGATTTCTTCTTCTGAAAAATACTCATGCCGTTTAAGGTCAGCTATGCGTACACGGTAACCAGCATCTTTAAGAGCGCGCCCCAGATGGCCACCGATAAACCCCCCTCCACCCAAAACGACCGCTTTCTTTTGCTGTTTCATTTACATCCCCTCTTAATTTCATCACAACCAGCGTGGATCTCAACTCTATAATTTTTCACTTTACAGACAACCATTTAGGCACTCGACGCTTATAAATAGTCCGGTAACGTCAAACATAAAAGCTCGCAAAAGCGAACGCAGATAACTGCAACAAAAAAGTATTTTTCCAAAAAAAGACTGCTGGAATTACCGCAAACGATGCCATAACCCAAAAATAAGGCGATGTGAGAGCATTTCGTTGCATTTTTTCTTCGTGCAGTCATCGCATACAGCCCAGCACACAACACGACGATAGATGAGCTGATGCAGATGCGCCGCATCCGGCAAACCGGGGTGCGTTTTCCCAGTTGCTACTCTGCGAAAGATCGTAAAGACCGTTTCAAAAATCGGATAAAATCGAGTAAGAGCGGAAACCAAAGTGAAACCTGCGGATTTCTAGCAACCAAACCAACAATACGGCTAGTTTAGCTACCAAAAATTCGATCAAATAAGCCCCGCCATTCTCCAAAAAATCAAACCCCGAGGGTAATTCCAAACAAGAAACCCCAGAATCCCCCCAGTTACTGCAAAGGCGGTAATCATAACTGCTCTATCGCCGACTTGATCAGCCACATATGCCAATCCAACAAGGATGACAGCCACCATCCCCGCCAGTCCACTGTAACCATCGATGAGGTTAAAGGCATTTGCAATACTGACCACGGCGAAACAGGTCACGAGAACGGAGATAGCCCCAAAGACCATCAAATAATCAACACCGGGGAGGTCTAAGCGCGAGCCCCCCACCCAAGACCACCCCGCCGACAGCCGCCGAAAAGGCGGTCGCCAGCAAACGCTTACTCACGCTAACGCGTTTGGTCAGGTCTTCAATCAGTCCAGCTGCAAATGCAGGAATGGCGGCCACAATGACTAAAAACCCAAAGCCTGCGACTTCGGGTTCCAGGGAAAATTCGGCCACTTCACCACACAAAAGGCCAATCATGACTCCAATCCCGCCCACCCGAGGCACAGGCCTTGAATGAAACTTTTGTACACCATCCAGATCGTGATCCGCCGTGACATGCGCATGCAGGTGCTCATACCGAACCACAAGTAAGGTAACAATCAAAGAAACCAAGAATGCGACCGACAGTGCAATCACCTATTATTTCTCACTATTTTATTCATTTGCACGCTAATGCCGTTTAGCAATCACTTCTGAAAAGGTAAGGAGTTGATGGTTCCAAGTAGCTGCACACCAGCATCTAAAACCGTGGCTGACGCCTTTGTTTTCGTTCTCATGTACATTTATTCGATGTTGTCTCGTGACAAGGACATCCTTAACGTTCGAACAATTGGTGCACTGTCAAAAGCTCATCTGCATCACAACCATTAGATACTGCTGCTATCTCGGCCTTAAGAGCATCATACTCTCTCAGTTTTCTTTGTAGAAACGCCTTAGTAAGAGTAATCTTCTCTGATATCCCTTGTGGTGTGAGCATATAGGCATACCCACATTTATTCTGCGATGCACTAAAGTTCTGCACTTTAACAAAGCCCTTATCAACCAAACTACGTAAACAGTAATTCAATGCCCCAACACTTACCCCGAGACGCTCGGCCAACTCGCGCTGCGTGATGTCAGGGTTTTTCTGCAGGATGTGTAAGACGCGAAAGGATGTATCTTCTTTGGATATTTGTCGATTACTACTCATTGATAGGGCACAAATAAGAGATTGTGAACCAGCACTTCACCACGGCTACCGCACGGCAATGCATAGGCCATGCATGTCGTAGTTGAAATAAGTTGTGTTCAATTTTGAACAAGCATAAATCATATAAAATGAGAATACAATATAAATAAAAACCATGACCACATTGTCAGATGACGTCACATCATTCAGTAGTTCGTTCGTTATTTAAAAACAAGTATTAAGGATTACACACAAGAACCAGCAAGCAATAACAGAGCACCGACTGAATACACACGTTCATAGTCACATATGCTCAGCACACAAAAAACTAGCGATGCTTAGCGGGCACAAACAGCAATTTCCACGGCAAACAAGGCCGAAAACAAACTATTCGTCCATAAACAGCAATATACCACGATATAAAAAGCCCTATTCCAAGTGTCGACAGGAGGGTTGACTCCATCGACCAATAGGCCCACAACGCTGATGGAATGCCAAATCCTGCCATACAAATACCGGTGGCCGAATTATAGCGCCCTTGAGGCATCAGCTTCTTCATATAGCGCAGCATCACCAGACTGTGGAGATGGTGCCGATCTGGGTGCCCGGGGTGCATTGAACGCTGATGCCTACGATACATGGAGAAAAGCACTTCAATGATTGGATAGAGACAAACCAACAGGACGGCAAAAGGTGAAACGGTAGAATTACGTTCAACTAAAATAACCGCCACCCACGCTAAACAAAAACCACTAACATATGATCCACCATCACCCAAAAACAGTTTTCCAAAGGGCCAATTAATTAGGAAAAAACCTGCTATGGCAGCTGCAAGTGTCAGTGAAATATACGCAAGATTGACATCCCCTGCCCTCAGGGCAAGAGCCGTAAAACCTAAGAACGCTAAAACAGAAAAACCAGAGGCTAACCCATTCGCACCATCAATAATGTTTAAGGCGTTGGCAACACCACCAATGGCAAAAGCCGTAAAGAGTACTGAGATGACAACTATAGATAATGCCTGGTCGATACCCGGAATACCAAGTCGTGTAATACTGTATCCGGTTATGTAATATCCTAAAATTCCAGACGCCATAGTGGCAAGTAAACGAGCTCGAACAGATACCTTATTGGTAATATCTTCCCAAAAACCGAACACAAAAGCTGGAACACCAGCTAACAATACTGGCCCTAGTAGCATTTTGCGTTCAGGCCGTGCGACCCCATAGGCACAAATCAATCCAACCACAATAGCTACACCACCAATACGGGGGGTGGGGTTGCTATGAACCTTCTGCACCCCATGACTGTGGTCAAAACTGTGATGCCCATGCCAGCGACTGGTAAGGACAATTAGCACAGAAATCGCAAAGCTAACTGAAAGTGCGGTATAAGCAGAGAGGGGAATTTGTGATAAAGATGACACAAGCTACCTTTTGTTGTATGTAGTGTTAATTAAATACTCAACTATACATAAACATGACCGTTCCTGATACCGACCAATTACTACGAAGTGTGACATCACTAAATATTCAAACTCAAGGGGATACAGTAATATGTCAAATTGAAGATCCTTATAAAACAGGCTGTTTTTTTCATAAACGACGCCTGCTAAACCCCAACAGCGGGCACAACTAAACAACCAACCACCAACACCCTGTCCAACCCCCTACCCTAGACACGCTACCGCCATCAGCACATCAGTGCTGATGTACCCATGCTACCACAAAAAAGTAAATACGTCTCATCATTCCTAGCAAATAACTCAACAATACCTAAATCAACAAAAAGCTAAAAACCGTTACAGAATATGGTTTTTTAGTTACGTACCAACGGCACCTAAAACAAAATCCCAAATCATGGATGATAAGGGGCTATAGAGTACGATAGGTAAAGTATAATACTCCCGCTTTTTCGGACAGGTAGTTAAGTTTGGTTTGCTCATGATT